>CAJYNG010000010.1 GCA_913775725.1 uncultured Stenotrophomonas sp.
TTGTAGAGTCGAGCCTTGCTCGACTGTTGTTCTACCTCCAGTCGCGCATGGCTCGACTCTACAGAAACGAAAAAGCCGGGCAATGCCCGGCTTTTTCATCCACATCGGCAGGCTTACTGCGCCTTGATCGCCATTGCCTGCAGGCCGGTGCCATCCAGCTTCTGCTTGGCTTCGGACAACTCGCCGGCACTGCCATACGGCCCCATGCGCACGCGGTACACGGTCTTGCCGTTGATCTGCGCCGACTCAACGCGTGCCGCCAGGCCCATCATCGCCAGCTTGGCCTTGGTCGCTTCGGCATCGCCGGAGGCACCGAACGCACCCGCCTGCAGGATGTAGCGGGCGTTGTCGGCGGCCGCCGGTGCAGCAGCGGCTGGGGTACTGGCCGCGGCCGGCGCGGTTTCCGCGCGCGGTGCTGCGGTAGCGGCAGCCGTACTGGTCGACGCCGTCGAAGCGCTGGCCGGCGGCGTTGCCGCAGCCGGGCGTTCGCTCAGCGGTGCCGGCAGCGGACGGCTGGTGGCGGTTACCGGTGCGGTGCTGGCCACGCTGGCGGTTGCCGTCGGTGCCGGCGCAGCGGCGGCGGCCGGAACCGGCTTGCCTTCCAGTGCCGCCTGCGCGCGCTGCGCTTCGGCCTTGGCCCGGCGCTGGTCTTCGGCACGCGCGCTGGCGGCCAGTTCGGCGTCGGACATTTCAACTTCCTTGCCCGGCAGCAGGGTGTAGAAGTCGTACTGGGTGGCGGCCGGCTTTTCCGGTTCGGCCGGCTTCGGCGTGGCCGGCTGCGCGGCCGGCTGGGTGCCCACATCGCTGTCGGCATCCGCGACCGGGGCCGGCTGCGCGTTCGGGTTCGGCTGCGGACCGGCGCGAAGGAAGCCATCGCCTTCGCCCTTGAACAGGTTCGGCGCCGCCAGGAACACCACGGCCGCAATCGCCACGCCAGCGACCAGCCACACCCATCCGGGTGTGCCCTGGCTGCTGCTGTTGCGTCGTGCCTGGTTTTTGCCGCGTCGTGCTGCCATGTGTACTGCGTCTCCTGATGCTTACATTTTTTCCGGGGCGCTGACGCCCAGGAGTTCGAGGCCGTTGGCCAGCACCTGGCGCGCGGCGCAGGCCAGGGTCAGCTTGGCGTTGCGATCGGCGGCGTCTTCCACCAGCACCGGCGTCCCGTGATACCACGTGTGGAACGCGTGCGCCAATTCACGCAGGTACTGCGCCACCAGGTGCGGTTCGAGCGCCACGCCGGCCGCCTCCACCACTTCCGGGTACCGCGAGATCTCGTTCATCAGCAGCAGCGAAGCGTCGTCGGCCAGACGGCCAAGGTTGGCCAGGCCGTTGCCCTGTTCGTACACCAGGCCCTTCTCCTGCGCCTGGCGCAGCAGGCTGCAGACGCGGGCATGCGCGTACTGCACGTAGAACACCGGGTTGTCGTTGCTCTGCTGGCGGGCCAGGTCGATGTCGAAGGTCAGCTGCGAATCGGGCTTGCGCGCGATCAGGAACCAACGGGTGGCATCGCGGCCGGCTTCCTCGATCAGGTCGCGCAGGGTGAAGTAGCTGCCGGCACGCTTGGACAGCTTCACTTCCTCGCCGCCACGCATGACGGTGACCATCTGGTGCAGCACGTATTCCGGCCAGCCCTGCGGGATGCCCACTTCCATCGCCTGCAGGCCGGCGCGCACGCGTGCCAGCGAGCCGTGGTGGTCGGCACCCAGTTCGGTGATCGCGCGCTCGTAGCCGCGCTGCCACTTGGACAGGTGGTAGGCCACGTCCGGCACGAAGTAGGTGAAGGTGCCGTCGGACTTGCGCATCACGCGGTCCTTGTCGTCACCGAAGTCGGTGCTGCGCAGCCACAGCGCGCCACCTTCTTCATAGGTATGGCCCGAGGCCTGCAGCTTGGCCACCGCTTCGGCCACCTTGCCGTCGGCGTACAGCGAGCTTTCCAGGAAATAGATGTCGAAGTCGACGCCGAACGCGGCCAGGTCCAGATTCTGCTCGTTGCGCAGGTAGGCCACGGCGAAGCGGCGGATTGCCTGCATGTCGTCCGGGTCCTTGGCACCGACCACGGTGCTGCCTTCCAGGTCGACGCTGGCGCCGGCCATGTAGGCGCGGGCGACGTCGGCGATGTATTCACCGCGGTAGCCACCTTCCGGCCAGCCTTCCTGGTCCGGCGCGATGCCCTTGATCCGCGCCTGGGTGGACAGCGCCAGGTTCTCGATCTGCACGCCGGCGTCGTTGTAGTAGAACTCACGCTTGGCGTTCCAGCCGTTGGCATCGAGCACGCGTGCCACGCAGTCGCCGATCGCCGCCGCGCGGCCATGGCCGACATGCAGCGGACCGGTCGGGTTGGCCGACACGTACTCCACGCCCACCGTGCGACCATTGCCGGACAGGTTGCGGCCGTAGTCGTGGGCTTCCTTGATGACCGAGGCGGCTTCGCGCTGGTACGCGGCCGGGGCCAGGTGGAAGTTGATGAAGCCGGGGCCGGCGATCTCGACCTTGCTGACGTCCTCGCTGCGCGGCAGCGCCTCGACCAATGCCTGTGCCAGTGCGCGCGGATTGCTGCGCGCGGCCTTGGCCAGCAGCATCGCGGCGTTGGTGGCGAAGTCGCCGTGGTCGCGGGTCTTCGGGCGCTCGACCACGAAGTCCGGCGGCAGGGAGTCGGCGGGCAGGGTGCCATTGGCGCGCAAGGCTTCGATGCCTTGGCTGATCAGGGCGCGGAGGAGATTTTTCACGAGGCCTGCTGTGAGAATGAGCGGCGGAATCGCCCATTTTAGCGCAGATACCCGCGCCCACGCTGACCAGAACATGCCTGTGGGGGCGGCCGATCGCGCCTGAAGGGGCCGCGCTCAGCCGAACAGGCGTGGCTGGGGCGGGGACAGCAGGCCCCGTTCAGCAAATGAAACGGGACGGCCCTCGCCGACCACGAAGTGGTCCAGCAGGCGCACGTCCACCATCGCCAGCGCCTGCTGCAGTTCGTCGGTGATGCGGGTATCGGCGCTGGAGGGTTCCGGGTCGCCGGAAGGGTGGTTGTGGCTGAGGATCACCGCCGCCGCGTTGTGCAGCAGGGCGCGCCGCACCACTTCGCGGGGGTAGACCGGGGCGGCGTTGATGGTGCCGTGGAACAGTTCCTCGCAGGCGATCAGGCGGTGGCGGTTGTCCAGGAACAGGGCCATGAAGATCTCCCGGGCCTGCCCCCGCAGGCGGTGCTGCAGATAGCGGCCGACCGCGGCCGGGTTGTTGCCGACCGCTTCGCCGTGTTCCAGCTCGGCGGCCAGGTAACGGTGGGCCAGTTCCAGCCCGGCAGCCAGCGTACAGCTGCGCGCCGGGCCCAGCCCGGGCAGGCGGGCCAGCTCCCGCGCGGGGCGATCGAGCAATACCCGCAACGGGCCATGCGCCTGCAGCAGGTCGCGCGCGGTCTGCACGGCATCGCGGCCACCGAACCCGGAGCCGAGAAACAGGGCCAGCAGTTCGGCGTCGGAAAGTGACGTGGGCCCGCGCGCGATCAGCTTCTCGCGGGGGCGTTCCTGTTCGGGCCAGTCGTGGATGGGCATGCCTGCATCATCGCCAGCTCAGGCGGCGTCTCCCATCGGGGCTTGCCGCGGGCCCGGGTCAGTCGATGCCTCAGTCGCGCCGGGTCTGCAGGTAGTCGAACAGTTCCTGATTGTTCTGCAGGCCCAGCTTGCGCTTGGCTTCGGCCTTCTGCCGGCTGATGGTCTTCGGGCTGCGCCCACAGCGCTCGGCGACTTCGTTCACGTTGAGACCGGCCGCCAGCAGCTCCAGTACTTCCTGTTCACGTGCCGACAGCGGCGCCGGTTCGCGCGGAAACAGCAGGTCGCGCGCCTGCAGGTGGTGGCGCAGCTGCTGGGAGACGAATACCTGCCCGGCCAGCGCGGCGTTCAGCGCCTGCGGCAGTTCGGCGAAATCGGCGCACTTGTCGACCAGGCCGCTGATGCCCTCCCGCAGCAGTCCGTCCAGCAGGCCGGGATGTCGGGCGCCGGTCAGCACCACTACCGGCAGGCCAGGGCGGCGCATGCGCAGCGCCTCGATCAGCTCCGGACCGTCCGGGCCGGCACCCGGCATCGACAGGTCGGTCAGCACTGCATCGCAGTCGTGGTGGTCCACCAGCTCCAACAGCTGGGCACCGTCACGTGCACTGCCGACGATGTCCATCAGATAGGTCTGCAGCACGATACGGATGCCATGCAGGACCACGGGATGGTCGTCGGCGATGATGATGCGTGGATGCACGCGGCTCCTTGAGGATCGAACAGGCCACGGTGAGCGGCAGCCAACGCCTGATTCTGCAAAAGAGCAGGGCCGCAGAGGTATAGGAAAGGTCCGAAACCGATACCCGGCAAACTCCGGGTCAAGCGCAGCGCGCTCCATCTGCTGATAGCTGTCTGCTATGTGCACCCTGCACCGGGACATTACCGACCATCGGGTAAGCTAGCGCCCTCGTTTGCACAGGAATTCCAGGTGGCTGACTCCCCCAACGCTTCCCCCGCGCCGGCCCGCGCGCTGGAAGGTCAGAAACTGCTGTTGTGCGTCGGCGGCGGGATCGCGGCGTACAAGGCGCTGGAACTGGTGCGGCGCCTGCGCGACGCCGGTGCCCAGGTGCAGGTGGCGATGACCGCCGGTGCCCAGCAGTTCGTCACTCCGCTCAGCTTCCAGGCCCTGTCCGGGCAGCCGACCCGCACCACGTTGTGGGACAGCGCCGCCGAACAGGCCATGGGCCACATCGAGCTGGCCCGCTGGGCCGACCGCATCGTGGTCGCCCCGGGAACCGCCGATCTGTTGGCACGGTTGGCCCAGGGCCACGCCGATGACCTGGTCAGCACGTTGTGCCTGGCCAGCACGGCGCCGTTGACCCTCTGCCCGGCGATGAATCACCGCATGTGGCTGCATCCGGCCACCCAGGCCAACATCGCCCTGCTGCGCCAGCGCGGCGCGCAGGTGATCGGCCCGGTCGACGGTCCGCTGGCCGAAGGCGAGTCCGGTCCGGGCCGTCTGGCCGAGCCCGGCGACATCGTGGCCGCGCTGGCCGCCAATGGCAGCAGCGCCGCGACCGTTGCCGCGCCGGAAACCCGCGCGCTGCAGGGCCTGCGACTGCTGATCAGCGCTGGCCCGACCTATGAAGACATCGATCCGGTGCGCTACGTCGGCAACCGCAGCAGCGGCAAGATGGGCTTCGCCCTGGCCGCGGCCGCCGCGACGATGGGCGCCCAGGTGGTGCTGGTCAGCGGCCCGGTACAGCTGCCGACGCCACCCGGCGTGCAGCGTGTGGACGTGCGCTCGGCCGCGCAGATGCGCGATGCCGTGCTGAAGTCGCTGCCGGCCGACATCTATATCGGTGCCGCAGCGGTGTCCGACTACACGCCACGCCAGGTGGCTCCGCAGAAGCTGAAGAAGACCGCCGAGAGCCAGTCGCTGGTGATCGAGCTGGTGCGCACGCCGGACATCCTGGCCGAAGTTGCCGCGCAGACGCAGTCGCTGAAGCTGGTGGTCGGCTTCGCCGCCGAAACCCACGACGTGGAGAAATATGCGCGTGGCAAGCTGGTCGACAAGCGCCTGGACCTGGTGATCGCCAACCAGGTCGGCATCAGCGGCGGCGGTTTCGAGAGCGACAACAATGCCGCCACTGCCTTCTGGCAGGACGGTGAACAGGTATTCCCGGCCACCTCCAAGCGCGAGCTGGCCGAACAACTGCTGGCGCTGATCGCGCGGAGACTCCAGGCATGACCCAGGCTTCCCTTTCCCAACCGCTGCAGGTCAAGCTGCTCGATCCGCGCTTCGGCGACAGCTGGCCGCTGCCGGCCTACGCCACCGAAGCCAGCGCCGGCATGGACCTGCGCGCCGCGCTGGATACCGCGCTGACCCTGCAGCCGGGCGACACTGCGCTGGTGCCCAGCGGCCTGGCCATCCACGTCGCCGATCCGAATCTGTGCGCGGTGATCCTGCCGCGCTCGGGGCTGGGCCATCGCCATGGCATCGTGCTCGGCAACGGCACGGGTCTGATCGACGCCGACTACCAGGGCCCGCTGCTGATCAGCGTCTGGAACCGTGGCCGCGAGGCCTTCACCATCGAGCCGGGCGATCGCATCGCGCAGCTGGTGGTGGTGCCGATTGCCCGCGTCAGCCTGCAGGTGGTGGATACTTTCACCGACAGCGTGCGGGGAACGGGTGGATTCGGCCATACCGGGGTGCGTTGACGGGGGACATCGATGAGCGGCATCGGGGAAGGACAGCGGGGACGGTCGTTGGGACGCAGCGCGCCACTATTGGGGGTGCTGCTGGTTCTGCTGGCTGGCTGGTTCGGATGGAGCGCGGTGCAGCAATGGCGCCAGGAGGCCAACGGCCAGGCGCTGGAAGAAGCACGTGACCAGGCGGTGCAGGGCCTGCAGGAGGCGGCCGCCGACCAGCTGAAGCAGCTGCAGCAGCAGCTGAAGAACGAACGCGTGCAGCAGGCGTTGCAGGCCGGTGATGCCGCGGCAGCGGCGCTGGCCGTACGCGAGAGCTGGACCGGCGTGGAGCAGGCTGACGTGCTGACCGCCGATCTGGCCAACGCCTACGCCGACCCGGCCACGTTCGGCTATGCCCGATTGGCGCTGCTGGAAGCGGCGTTGGCCGAAGGCAAGCCCGGCCTGCGCGTGGTCCGTGATGGCGGTGGCAATCGCCTGGGCCTGGCAGCACCGGTGCAGCTGGGCAGTCTTGGCCCGGCGGTGCTGTATGTGCGCCAGCCCTTGCTGCGGCTGACCTCACCGCTGGATCAGGTGAGCGCGCCCTCGACGGGTTTCCTCGGATTGCGCCAGGGCGCGCACGACCTCGTCGCCCAAGGCGATTCCGGCCTGGCGGAAAGCGCCGAGGCACTGGCACGGCCGGTCACCGGTACACCGCTGCGGCTGGTCGCCGCCGTACCCAATGTCGAACCTGGTCCGCTGGGCCTGGGTTCGTTGGCCAGCGCCATCGTCGCGCTGCTGCTGGCGTTCATCGCCGTGCTGCTGGTGGTCGGTCGCGGTCGCCTGCCGAAGTCGCTGCCGCTGCCGCTGCCGCGCCGTGCGGCCGTGGCGGAAGCGGATCATGGCCCGACCCTGAGCGAGAGCCTGCAGATGGCGCCGCCGCCGGTGGCCGAGGCCAGCACAACTGAACGTGCACCGCCGCCTCCGCCGCCGGTTCCGGCCGAGGAACTGGCGGCCGGTATCTTCCGCGCCTACGACATCCGCGGCGTGGTCGGCAGCCAACTGACGCCGAAGACCGCGGCGCTGATTGGCCAGGCCATCGGCACCGTGGCACTGGAGCAGGGTCTGCGCGAGGTGGTGATCGGTCGCGATGGCCGCTTGTCCGGACCGGAGTTGGCCGCAGGCCTGGCCGAGGGCCTGCGTCGCGCCGGTTGCGCGGTGATCGACATCGGCCTAGCGCCGACCCCACTGGTGTACTACGCCGCCTTCCACCTGCGTACCGGCACCTGCGTGGCGGTCACCGGCAGTCATAACCCGCCCGAGTACAACGGCTTCAAGGTGGTGATCGGCGGCGAGACGCTGTCCGGCGATGCCATCACCGATCTCTACCAGCGCATTGTCGAAGGCCGCCTGGTGCAGGCCGCCGAGCCGGGCGATTACCAGCAGCGCGATGTCAGTGCCGACTACATCCAGCGCATCGCCGACGACGTGCAGCTGGACCGCCCGTTGAAGGTGGTGGCCGATGCCGGCAACGGCGTTGCCGGTGCGCTCGCACCGCAGCTGCTGGAAGCGATCGGTGCGGAAGTCATTCCGCTGTACTGCGATGTTGACGGTACCTTCCCCAACCATCATCCGGACCCCAGCGAGCCGGCCAACCTGGAAGACCTGGTGCAGACGGTCAAGCGCTTCGGCGCCGACCTCGGCGTCGCCTTCGATGGCGACGGAGACCGGTTGGGCGTGGTCACCGGCGAAGGCAGGATCATCTATGCCGACCGCCTGCTGATGCTGTTCGCCGCCGACGTGTTGATGCGCAATCCGGGCGCGATGGTGATCTATGACGTGAAGTGCACCGGCAAGCTGTCCGATCACGTGCTGCGCAATGGTGGCAGCCCGTTGATGTGGAAGACCGGGCATTCGCTGATGAAGGCGAAGATGCGCGAGACCGATGCCGAGCTGGCCGGCGAGATGAGCGGCCACTTCTTCTTCAAGGAGCGCTGGTTCGGTTTCGACGATGGCCTGTATGCGGCGGCGCGTCTGCTGGAGATCCTGGCCCAGCGCGAGGAAACCCCGGATGAGGTCCTGGCAGAGCTGCCGGAGATGGTGGCCACGCCGGAACTGAAGGTGCCGGTGGCCGAAGGCACGCCGCATGCGCTGGTGGCGATGCTGGTGGCGGCGGCGCAGTCGCCGGACAACCCGTATGTGGGCGGCCGCCTGTCGACCATCGACGGCTTGCGCGTGGACTTTCCGGATGGCTGGGGCCTGGTGCGTGCCTCCAATACCACGCCGGTGCTGGTGCTGCGCTTCGAGGGCAACGACGAGGCGGCACTGGAACGCATCCAGGCGTTGTTCCGCAGCCAGCTGCAGCCGGTGCTGGGCGACACCCCGCTGGGGTTCTGATCGATCTTGGTGGGTGCCGACCGTTGGTCGGCACGCCTTGCCCGCTCTTGGTAGGTGTCGACCTTGGTCGACACGCTTTCACCCCTTGAAACGCAGCCCCACGCCCGGCTCGGTGAACAGGTAGCGCGAATCCAGCGCGGAATCGCCCAGCTTGTGTCGCAGCTTGCCGACCAGGATGCGCAGGTAATGGGTGTCGTGCTGGTGGGTCGGGCCCCAGATTTCCTGCAGGATCTGCGGCTGGGTCACCACGCGCCCCGCGTTGCGCAGCAGCAGCGACAGCAACGCGTATTCCTTGCGGGTCAACGCCACCGGCTCGCCGTCCAGCGCCACTTCACGGCGCACCAGGTCCACATGCAGGTGGCCATCGTCGAACACCGGTGGCGTGCCATCACTGGGCACGCTGCGCGTGCGCAGCAGCGCCCGTACCCGTGCCATCAGCTCCTGCGTGCCGAACGGCTTGGTCACGTAGTCGTTCGCACCTGTATCCAGCGCCCGCACTTTCTCGGCCTCGCCGGCACGCACGGTCAGCATGATCACCGGCACCTGGCTCCACTGCCGCAGCTGCTGCAACACCTCGTGGCCTTCCATGTCCGGCAGGCCGATGTCCAGGATCACCAGGTCCATGTCCTCGCTGGCGGCCAGTTGCAGGCCTTCCTGGCCGGTCGCCGCCTGCCGCACCTGGTAGCCCTGCGCGCGCAGGCTGATGTCCAGGAACCGGCGGATCTGGGTTTCATCGTCGATCACCAGCACGCGTGCGGCCGGCACGCTGGCGTCAATCGGGGTCGGGCTCATCGTGGGAGGCTGGCTTGAGCAGGGGCAGGGTGATGCGGATCAGGGTACCGCGACCGTCGCGTCCTGGCAGCGCCTGCACGCTGCCGCCATGTGCGCCGATCATGCCCTGGCAGATGGTCAGGCCCAGGCCGGTGCCGTGGCGGCCGCGGTCGCCGCGTTCAACGCTGTAGAACATGTCGAAGATGCGCGCGCGCTCGTCATCGGGAATGCCGGGACCGGCATCGATCACGTCGATGCGCAGCTGGCCGTCCAGCTCGCGCGCCTGCACCTGCACGGTGGCATCGGGTGGCGAGAACTTGGCCGCGTTTTCCATCACGTTGAACACGGCCTGTTCGACCAGCGCCGGGTGCACCCAGATCGGCGCCAGCGTGGCCGGAATATCCAGCTCCAGCCGCACCTTGGGCTGGTAGCGCTGCAGTCGCCGCGCCGCCGAGCCGATCAGTTCGTCCACGCCGATCCAGTCGCGGTTGATCTTCAATCCTTCGTGGCCGAGGCGGGTCATGTCCAGCAGGTTCTGGATGTAGCGGTCCAGCCGTTCGCCCTCGACCAGGATGGTGTCCAGCAAGGCACGGCGATCGGCTGTATCCATCGCCGCACCGTAGCTGGCCAGGCTGTCGGCCGAACCGATCATCGCCGCCAGCGGCGAGCGCAGATCGTGCGATACCGAAGAGAGCAGGGCCGAGCGCAATCGCTCGGTCTCGTTGCTGACGTGGGCCTGTTCCAGTTCGGCCACCAGCCGGGTGCGCAGCGCGGCCTGCGCGATGTCATCCACCATCGCTTCGGCCAGCTGCCGCTGCTCGGGCAGCAGGCGCGCCTGCGTGCCGGGCAGGTACAGGCCGGCCACGCCGATCGCGCGGTCCTCGCCATCCAGCAGCGGCAGGAACCACCATTGCGCGCCGGCCAGAGTGTCGGTGAAGCGGCCGCTGGGCTGGCCGTGGCGCAGCGCCCAGTCGGCGGCGGCCAGATCGGTATCGCCCGGCTGGCTGCGGCCACCAGTGGCGGTATCGGCGCCGATCCGCAGCCACGCCGGCACGTCCATGGCCTGTTCCAGTGCATGCCGACCTGCCTGTGCCACCTCGCCGTTGCCGGCGGCACTGGCCAGCTGGCGGCCCAGCTGCTGGCGCGCACGCGCATGTCGATTCGCCGCACGCAGCGCGATCACCTGCATGCGCAGGCGCGAGGCCAGGCGTCCGGCCACCAGCGCGGCGGCCAGGAACAGGAACACGGTGATCACGCCCTGGCGCGCGCCGATGGCGAAGGTGAAGCGCGGCGCGATGAACAGGAAGTTGTAGGCGAGGAAGCACAGGATTGCCGCCATCACCGCCACGCTGGCACGGGTGCGTGCGGCCACCAGCACCACTGCCACGATGAACACCATCGACAGGTCGGCCATGCCCACCCAGCGTTCGGCCAGCCATGCCACCGCACAGGCCAGTGCAGTGGCGATCAGTGCCTGTGCCGGCTCGTAGCTGATGCCGCGCATCGGTGGCAGCAGACCCTCGCGGCGCGAGCGCGCTCGCGCCTGCGGGGTGCTGATGATGGTGATCTCGTAGTGCGCGCCGCGCTGGATCAGCTGCTGGGTCAGGGTCCGGTTGAACATCCGCGCCAGCGGACGTTCGCGGGTGCGGCCCAGCACCAGGGTCGATACGCCATTGTGTGCGGCATGGTCGAGCAGGGCATCGGCGATGCTCGATCCGTGCAGCAGTTCGGCGTCGCCGCCCAGCCGCCGTGCCAGCGCGAAGGCAGCATCGATCTCGCGCCGGGTCGCCTCGTCCTGGCGACGGCCCTGCACGGTCACTACCGTCCACGGTGCGTCGCGGCGCTCGGCGATGCGCCGCGCCACGCGCACCAGGTATTCACTCTGACCGCCGCCATCAATGGCCACCAGCACGCCGCGACGCAGCGGCAGGTTGCTCTCGCCACGCGCGGCGCGTGCTTCGCGCAGGCTGCTGTCGACGCGGTCGGCAGCTTCCTGCATGGCCAGTTCGCGCAGCGCGGTCAGATTGGCCGGCGAGAAGAACGCCTGAAGTGCCTGCGCGGCCTGCTCCGGCACATAGACCTTGCCCTGCTGCAGGCGCGCGATCAGTTCGCGCGGCGGCAGGTCGACCAGCACGATGTCGTGCAGGCGGTCGAGCACACCGTCCGGCACGGTCTCGCTGACGCGCACGCCGGTGATGCGCATCACCACATCGTTGAGGCTTTCCAGATGCTGGATGTTGACCGTGGTCCAGACATCGATGCCGGCGTCCAGCAGCTCCATCACATCCTGCCAGCGCCGCTCATGGCGGCTGCCCGGCGCGTTGCGATGGGCCAGTTCATCCACCAGCACCAGCGCTGGGTGCCGCGCGAGCACGGCATCCAGGTCCATCTCCTGCAGGGTGTGGCCGTGGTAGGCCACCGCCTTCAGCGACAGCTGCGGCAGGCCCTCCAGCAACGCCTGGGTATCGGCGCGGCCGTGGGTTTCCACCAGCCCCACCACCAGGTCAACGCCGCGGCGCAGCTGTTCCTGCGCGCGGGTCAGCATGGTGTAGGTCTTGCCCACGCCCGGCGCCGCGCCGAGGAACACGGTCAGCTTGCCGCCGGCTTCGCGTTGCAGGCCTTCAACCAGGGCATCGGCCTGGCGGGTACGCGCATCAGTCATGGGTGCCGCTGTCATGGCCGCCATTGTGCGCGCAGCCGGTGCAGGCCGGCATCACGGCGCCTTGGCCGCGTGGTCCAGCGCGAAGTTCAGCGTCACCACGTTCACCCGCGGCTGGCCGAACAGGCCCCACTGGCGGCCTTCGGTATGCGCCTGCACCAGCGCTTGTACGCGCTCCACCGGCAGGCCACGGGCACGCGCTACGCGTGCCACCTGCAGCTGAGCCGCCGCCGGCGACAGCTGCGGATCCAGGCCGCCTGCGGACTGGGTGACCAGGTCCGCAGGCACCTGCGCCGGCGCGACACCTTCGCGTGCGGCTACCGCAGCCGTGCTGGCGGCCACGCGCTCGGCCAGTGCCGGGTTGCTGCGCGCCATGTTGGAACCGGCCGCGGCCATCGGGTCGTAGTTGGCGGCCGACGGGCGCGCCTGGAAGTAGCCGTCACCGGTGAACGGCTGCGACAGCCATGCCGAGCCGCGTACCTGGCCGTTGCCATCGCGCAGCAGGCTGCCCTCGGCCTGGGCCGGGTAGGCCAGGCCGGCGAAACCGGTGGCGATACCGGCGTAGACCGCGCCGGCCAGCAGCAGCGTGGCCAAGCCCAGGCCGATCGCCGGGCGCCAGCTTGCGCCATCCTGCAGGCTGGCCACGCGGGCCTCGGCCTTCTGTTCGCGCGGAAGGGAAGACGAAGTGGAAACAGTACGGTTCATGCGCCGAATACCAGGACAAGAAGAAGGTCGATCGCCTTGATTGCCGCGAACGGCAGCAGCACGCCGCCGAGGCCGTACACCAGCATGTTCCGGCGCAGCAGCGCCGTTGCGGTGGCCGGGCGGAAGCGCACGCCACGCAGGGCGAGCGGAATCAGGGCGGGAATCACCAGGGCATTGAAGATCAATGCCGCCAGCACCGCATTGCGCGGGCTCGACAGCTGCATCACGTTCAATGCGGTCATGGTGGGAACGGCAGCGGCAAACAGCGCCGGCAGGATCGCGAAGTACTTGGAGACGTCGTTGGCCAGCGAGAAAGTGGTCAGCGCACCGCGGGTGATCAGCTGCTGCTTGCCCACTTCCACCACCGCCAGCAGCTTGGCCGGGTCCGAGTCCAGGTCGACCATGTTGCCGGCTTCCTTCGCCGCCTGCGTGCCGGAGTTCATCGCCAGGCCGATGTCGGCCTGCGCCAGCGCCGGGGCGTCGTTGGTACCGTCGCCGACCATCGCCACCAGGCGGCCACCGGCCTGCTCCTGGCGGATGCGCGCCAGCTTGTCTTCCGGGCGGGCCTCGGCGATGTAGTCGTCGACACCGGCTTCGGCAGCAATGGCCGCAGCTGTCAGCGGGTTGTCACCGGTGATCATCACCGTGCGGATGCCCATCGCCCGCAGCTGCGCGAACTTCTCGCGCATGCCGTGCTTGACCACGTCCGACAGCTCGATCACGCCCAGCACGTGGCGGCCCTCGGCCACCACCAGCGGGGTGGCACCGTTGCGCGCGACCTGCTCGACACGACCGGCGAGCTCGGCCGGCACGTTGCCGCCCAGCGACTGCACATGGGCACGGATCGCATCGGCGGCGCCCTTGCGGATCTGCCGTCCATGTTCCAGGTCGACGCCGGACATGCGGGTCTGGGCAGTGAAGGCCAGGTAGTCGGCATGGTCCGGTTCGGCGGTGGCACAACCCTGTTCGCGCGCCAGGCGCACGATCGACTTGCCTTCCGGGGTGGGGTCGGCCAGCGAAGAGAGCAGCGCTGCTTCGCGCAGCTGGCTGGCGTCGATGCCGGCCAGCGGATGGAAATGACTGGCCTGGCGGTCGCCGTAGGTGATGGTGCCGGTCTTGTCGAGCAGCAGCACGTCCACGTCACCCGCCACTTCCACCGCCTTGCCCGACTTGGCCAGCACGTTGGCGGCCAGCGCACGGTTCATGCCAGCGATGCCGATGGCCGGCAGCAGGCCGCCGATGGTGGTCGGGATCAGGCACACCAGCAGCGCGATCAGCAACAGCGGGTCGACCTTGACGCCCACGGAGGCACCGATCGCCGGCAGCGTCGCCACCACCACCAGGAAGGTCAGCGTCATCGCTGCCAGCAGCAGGGTCAGCGCGATCTCGTTCGGCGTCTTCTGGCGGTTGGCACCCTCCACCAGCGCGATCATCCGGTCCAGGAAGCTGTGGCCCGGCTCGGCGGTCACCCGCACGATGATCTGGTCGGACAGCACCTTGGTGCCACCGATCACGCCGGAGCGGTCGGTACCGGCCTCGCGCAGCACCGGTGCCGATTCGCCGGTCACCGCCGCTTCGTTGATGGTGGCCAGGCCCTGCACGATCTCGCCATCGGCCGGCACCAGTTCACCGGCACTGACGATCACATGGTCGCCCGGGCGCAGTTCCGCGGCCGGTACCTGGGTTTCGGCGGCACCCGGCTGCGGCGCCGCCAGCCGCCGCGCCACCAGGTCCTGGCGGGCACGGCGCAGCGAGGCGGCCTGGCCACGGCCACGCGCTTCGGCCACCGCCTCGGCGAAGTTGCCGAACAGCACGGTCACCAGCAGGATCGCGGTCACTGCCAGGCCAAAGCCCAGCGGTGCATTGCCGGTCAGGGTGACGATCGCGGCGACGATCGTGCCGGCCATCACCACCGCCATCACCGGGCTGCGCACCAGATGCATCGGCGACAGCTTGCGCACCGCTTCGACCAGCGCACGGCGCAGGCCGGCGCCATCAAGCAGGGCGGGGCGCGGTGCATGGGTACTACGGGTTGAACTTGCTTGGGTACTCATCAGGGTGTCCTTAGTGCAGTCCCAGGCTCAGGTGGTCGGCGATCGGGCCGAGTACCAGCGCCGGCATGAACTGCAGCACGGTCAGGATGACGATCACCGAGACCAGGGTCAGGGCGAAGGTCGGGGTTTCGATCTGCAGGCTGCCGGCAGACTCCGGCGCCTGGCGCTTGGCGGCCAGCTGTGCGGCCACCACCAGCGGGATGATCAGCAGCGGGAAGCGGCCCAGCAGCAGCACCAGCGAGCAGCTCAGGTTCCACCACAGCGTGGCGTCACCCAGCCCTTCAAAGCCCGAGCCGTTGTTGGCGTAGGCCGAGACGTACTCGTAGAACACCTGGCTGATGCCATGGAAACCGGGGTTGGAGGTGCCCGCCAGGCCGGGTACGGCCAGGGCGATGGCGGTAAACACCAGCAGGGTGATCGGCTGCAGCAGCACCAGCAGGGCCAGCAGGCGCACCTGTGGCGTCTCCAGCTTGCGGCCGAACAGTTCCGGCGTACGTCCGGTCATCAACCCGGCCAGGAACACACCCAGCAGCAGGTACACGATGAACTGCTGCAGGCCACAACCGATGCCGCCCCAGATCGCGCTGACCAGCATGTTGACCATCGCGATGCCGCCACTCAGCGGTGCCAGCGAATCGTGCATGCCGTTGACCGAACCATTGGAGACCTGGGTGGTCACCGCCGCCCACAGCGCAGTGCCGTCGGCGCCGAAGCGCACTTCCTTGCCTTCCATCAGCAGCGGGGTGGCGGCGCTGGCGCTATGCCCTTCGCTCCACATCATCGCGCCGGTGGACAGCAGCGACATGCCCAGCATGCAGCTGAACACCAGGGCGCCGAAGCGACGCCGGCCAGTGAACGCACCGATCATGAAGATCACCGCCATCGGCACCAGCAGGATGCCGACGATCTCAAGCGCGTTCGACAGCGGGGTCGGGTTCTCCAGCGGGAAGCTGCTGTTCGGGCCGTACCAGCCGCCACCGTTGGCGCCCAGCTGCTTGGCCGCGACCATTGCCGCTACCGGGCCCAACGGCAGCTTCTGTTCGGCCATGCCGGCACTGGCATCGATCGGCGTGGCCTGTGGGCCACCGGCCATCGTCGACGGCACGCCCTGGCTGGTCAGCACCAGCGTCCACACCAGGCACAGCGGCAGCAGGAAGCGCACGCACAGGCGCACCACGTCCACGTAGTAGTTGCCCACCGCCACCTGGCGGTCATCGCCGCTGCCGGTGGCCGCCGCCTGCGGCGCACGCGAGAACAACGCGCGCAGCGTCGCCACCGCCAGCGCCAGGCCCATCATCGGCGTCACCACCTGCAGACCGGTGATGCCGGTCATCTGCGAGAGGTAGGACAGCTGCGCCTGGCCCGAATAGTGCTGCTGGTTGGTGTTGGTCAGGAACGAGATCATCGTGTGCAGCGCGGTGTCCCAGCGCATGTTCGGGATCTGGTCCGGATTCAGCGGCAGCCAGGCCTGGGTCATGAACACGGCCTGGGTCAGTACCGCGACCACCACGTTGTTCAGCACGAAGGCCAGCGCATAGCCACGCCAGGACATCGAGCGCGATGGATCGACGCCGAACACCCTGTACAGCGGCTTCTCGATCCAGTGGAACAGCACGTCGACCTTCATCGGCGTGCCACGCATCACGCGGGCCAGGTACAGGCCCAGCGGCCATGCCAGCAGCAGGCTGGCGGCAATAATCACAAGCATCTCAGTCATGGCCGGCTCCGCTCAGAACGACTCGGGCCGCAGCACGACATAAAGGAGATAGGCGGCGGCGACCAGCACCAGCACGCCACACAACAACGACAGCCAGGGGGACATTGCAATAGCGTCCTGGTGGAACCCCTCCACCTCAGGCCGCCATCGTCGTCCTGCCCCCCATAAACGCACTACGCGCCGGACCGGGCCGACGCGTAAAAAGTGCATAAATTCCGTGGGCCAAGCCGTAACCAGGCGCCGCCTACTGTAGAGCCGAGCCCATGCTCGGCTGCTCTTTCCCAAGGTCATGTGGAGCCGAGCGCGGGCCCGGCGCTACAGGCGAATTACGGGGCCTGGCTCGCCGGCGCCACGCCCTTCAGCTCGCGATAGCGCTGCAGGGTGCTGTCGATCTCGGCCTTCAGCGCCTGCTGCTGCTGCAGGAACCCGGCCTGCAGGCGCTGCTGCGACTGCAGCTGCACGTGCCGCTGGCGGATCGCCTCGGCCTGCTTGTCGGCCACCTTGGCACCGGCCAGTTCGCGGTCACCGGCCGCCGACAACAGGGCCACCAGCGACTCACGCAGGCTGGTGACGTTGTACTCGGCCGTCTTCAGGTTGTTGTCCAGCACTTCCTGGCGCTCGGCGAACACCCGGCGCAGGTCGTCCTCGCTGCCATAGGTGGCCAGCATCGCCTGCTCGGTGCGCTGGCGGGTCTGTTCGGCCATCAGATCCAGCTGCTGCTGCGCGGCCACCGTGCTGGCGGCGGCGCGCTCTTCGTCGGTCAACGCGCGCTGGACCTGCGCATTGCGCAGGCCACTCTTCGCGTTGAATTCCTCGCGGGCATGGTTGACCGCATCGGCCGGCAGCGAATCACTGCAGATCCGCTCCTTGCCCTCGTTCCAGCAGTACAGCTTCTTTTCCGTCTTGTCGCCGCCCCGCGGCTGCGCCGGCACGGTGAACGGTATGGCCAGCAGCAGGCCGGCAAAAAGCACAGCAGGAACTCGGGACATGACCTTTCCCCTGGGTCGGTCAGCGGATCGAACGGACGCCGTACTGGGCCCGGTAGGCTTCCAGCGGCTGCCGGTAACCCACAAGTTCCGGGTTGCCGGAGGCGAAATCAAGCAGATCAGCCAGCGATGCCACGGCGATCACCGGAATGCCGGCTTCCTCGGCCACCGACTGCGCCGCCGAACGGCGATCGGTTTCCGAAGCGATCTCCTGGCGGTCCAGCGCCACCACGATGCCGGCCGGGGTGCCACCGGCGGCGCGGATGATGCCCAGCGCTTCGCGGATCGCGGTACCCGCGGTGATCACGTCATCGACGATCAGCACGCGCTTGCCCTGCATGTCGGCGCCGATCAGCTGGCCACCTTCACCGTGGTCCTTGGCTTCCTTGCGGTTGAACGACAGCGGCAGGTCGCGGCCGCGCTGGGCCAGCTCACAGGCCATCGCGGTGGCCAGCGGAATGCCCTTGTAGGCCGGGCCGAACACCACGTCGTACTTGATTCCGGTGGCATCGATGGCATCGGCGTAGCAGGCGCCGAGCTGCGACAGCAGCGAACCGGAGTCGAAACGACCGGCGTTGAAGAAATAGGGGCTCAGCCGGCCGGACTTGAGGGTGAACTGGCCGAAGCGCAGGGCGTCGGCAGTCAGGGCCAGCTGCAGGAAACGGTGGCGGTGGTCGCTCATCAAAACTCGATTCATCTTCATTTGGAGCACAAATCCTAATCCAGCTGGGCGTTTCGCGCTCGTCCGGGCCCGTGTGAAGGGTGCCGCGGCCCGGCCTGGCGGACTGCGCAGCCCCTCGGGCAACCGGTATGCTTGCCCGGTTTCCCGCCGTAGGTCCCCCGCATGCGCATCATCAGTTTCAACGCCAATGGCATCCGTTCCGCCGCGACCAAGGGCTTCCTCGACTGGTTCCGGTCCCAGGACGCCGACGTCCTGTGCATCCAGGAAACCAAGGCCCAGGAAGACCAGCTGACCGACCCGATGTTCCGCCCGGACGGCCACCATTGCTTCTACCGCGATGCCATCACCAAGAAGGGCTACAGCGGCGTGGCGATCTACAGCAAGCGCGAGCCGGACCAGGTCATCACCTCGCTGGGCTGGGCCCCGTTCGACGACGAAGGCCGCTATATCGAGGCACGCTACGGCAACCTCAGCGTGGTCTCCTTCTATATTCCGTCCGGCAGCTCGGGCGATCTGCGCCAGGGCTTCAAGTTCGAAGTGATGGAATGGCTGCGGCCGATCCTGGAGGAGTGGGCGCGCAGCGGCCGCGACTACGTGCTGTGCGGCGACTGGAACATCGTGCGTTCGGCGCTGGACATCAAGAACTGGAAGTCCAACCAGAAGAATTCCGGCTGCATGCCGGAGGAGCGCGACTGGCTCAACGCCCTGTGCGCCGACCACGGCCAGGCCACCGATGTCGCCGCCGGCCGCGGCTGGGCCGATGCCTACCGCCTGCTCCACCCCACCGGCGAGGACTACACCTGGTGGAGCAACCGCGGCGCCGCCCGTGCCAACAACGTTGGTTGGCGCATCGACTACCAGTTCATCACCCCGGGCCTGCGTGACCGCCTGCGCAGCTGCTCGATCTACCGCGACGAGCGCTTCTCCGACCACGCGCCGTTCATCGTGGACTACGACCTGTGACCGAGGCTGCCAAGCCGGTCAGCTACAAGGGCTGGGCAGGCATCAAGCGCGCCTTCGGTACGCCGTCGGCGCTGACCATGGCCATGCTCGGCTTCGGCAGCGGCCTGCCGTTCCTGTTGATCGCCTCGCAGACCTTGTCCACGCGCCTTCGCGATGTCGGCCTGGACCTGGGCAGCATCGGCCTGATCAGCCTGGCCAGCTTCTTCTACCTGCTCAAGTTCCTGTGGGCACCGCTGCTGGACCGCTATGCGTTCCCGCTGCTGGGCGGGCTCGGTCGCCGCCGCTCATGGTTGCTGGTATCGCAGGTGGTTGTGCTGGTGGCTCTGGTCGCGTTGGCCTTCGTGCGGCCCGAGCAGGGGGTCTGGCCGCTGGTGATGTGGGTGCTGGTGGCCTCGTTTGCCGGTGCCACCCAGGATTCCGCGGTCGATGCCTATCGCATCGAGATCGCGCCGCAGTCTGCGCAGGCCGCGCTGGCTGCAACCTATACGCTGGGTTACCGGATCGGCCTGATTCTGGCAGGCGCTGGTGCGCTGTACCTGGCCCAGTTCGAAGGCTGGATCATCGCTTATCTGGCGATGGCGGCACTGATGCTGCTACCGATCATCACCACCCTGCTGTGTGCCGAACCAGAGCGCCCGGCTACCGCGGTGCAGCGCCGCATCGACATTGCCGAAGCCTTCGTCCAACCCATCTCCAGCTTCTTTACCCGCAATGGTGTGGCACTGGCGCTGGCGCTGCTCGCATTTGTCGGGTTCTTCAAGTTCCCCGATCAGGTCATTGGTGTGATGGCCGGGCCGTTCTATCTCGATTCGGGGTTTGACAAGGCCGACATCGCGACCGTCTCCAAGTTGTTCGGCGTGTGGATGGGGATCGGCGGTGCTTTCCTGGGCGGGATCGCGGTGGCGGCGTTCGGCTTCCGCCGCATGCTGCTGGTGGCGGCGCTGGGCGTGGCGCTGTCCAACCTGGCCTTCCTGCTGATGGCGCACAACCCCGGCAAGCTGTGGGCGTTCTATGCCGCGCTCAGTGCCGACAATCTGTTCCAGGGCTTTGCCGGCACCGTGCTGGTGGCCTTCATGTCGTCGCTGACCGACCGCAACTTCACCGCGACCCAGTACGCGCTGCTGGTCTCGCTGGCCAACCTGCCCGGCAAGTTCGTCGGCGGTGTCTCCGGCTACATCGTCGAAGCCACGTCCTACAGCACGTTCTTCATCCTGAGCTCGGTCACCGTGGTGCCGACCCTGCTGCTGCTGGCATGGTTGTGGCCGCGCATCGCCGACCGCGGGCCGCCACCGGTTGCCTGATTGCCTCCCCGCCAGGTCTGCGGGATCATCGCCCCCGACGCGCCGAGGGGGCGGTGCCTTGCGAACGGGGAAGTGAGCATGGCCGACGTTGTGCTGCGGGACCTGGACCCGCTGCTGCTGGAACGCATCCGACGTGTCGCGGTCGCCCGCGGCTGGACCCACGAACAGACCTGCGCCGCCTTGCTGGAGCAGGGCCTGTTCAGCAGTGAACTGGAGGTTCGCTCCGGCTTCGGCGATCCCGAAGTGGACGCGCTCTCCGACGCCATCGCCGCCCTGCAGGCCTTGCCCGCAGGGCAGGGCTTCGATTAACGCCCGCGCCGCAATGCTGTAGAGCCGAGCCCACGCTCGGCTGCTCTTCGCCGGCGCACGCAAAGCCGAAGCATGGCCCGGCTCCACAACGGCGCCTTACATGCGCCGATGACGCCGCCTCACACCAGGTGGATCGCCCCGAGGATCCGCGGCCCCTTGGCCCCGGTCACGCTCGGCAGGTTGCCGGCCAGCCCGTCCATCGTCCGCTGCGCCAGCCACGCAAAGCCCATGGCCTCCACGTACTCCGGGTCCAGCCCGTGCACGGCGCTGGATTCCACCTGCACGCCCGGCAGCCGTGCGCTCAGCCGCTTCATCAGCTGCCGGTTGCGCACACCGCCGCCACAGACCAGCAGGCGTCGGGTCTGCGGCTGCTGTGTCAGCAGCGCATCGGCCACCGTCGCCACGGTCAGCTCCAGCAGGGTGGCCTGCACATCGGCGGCAGCGTATTGGCCTTCGCCCATGTGCGCCTCGGCCCAGGCCAGGTGGAACTGCTCACGGCCGGTGCTCTTCGGTGGTGGCAGCGCGAACCAGGGGTCCGAGCGCCAGCCGGCCAGCAGGCCCTCGTCTACCGCGCCACTGGCAGCGTACGCACCATCGGCATCGAAGGTGCGACCGGTATGGCGCTGGCACCAGGCATCCATCAGCGCGTTGGCCGGGCCGGTATCGAAGCCACGCACCGCGCCTTCGCGCGGGATCAGGGTCAGGTTGGCGATACCGCCCAGGTTGAGCACGGCACGGTCCTCGTCGGCGGCGCCCAGCATGCCCAGGTGGAAGGCCGGCATCAGCGGCGCACCATGGCCCCCGGCCGCCACGTCACGGCGGCGGAAGTCGGACACCGTGGTGATCCCGGTCAGTTCGGCGATGCGGTTGCCGTCGCCCAGCTGCACGGTGAAGGCGGGGTTGGCCAGCGGGCGATGGCGCACGGTCTGGCCGTGCGAGCCGATCGCGCGGACCTGGCTGCGGTCCACGCCGGCCTCGGCCAGCAGTTGATTGGCGGCTTCGGCGAAGTTGATCGCGATCCGTGCATCCAGCTCGCCCAGTTCTTCCAGCGAGTCCAGCGGTCCGCCTTCGCCCAGCGCCACCAGACGCGCACGCAGCACCGGCTCCCAGCGGGCGGTCAGCCCGTGCACGAAGCGGCAGCCACCGCCGGCGGGGAACTGCACCAGCGCGGCATCGATGCCATCGGCGCTGGTGCCCGACATCAGGCCAAGGTACAGGGGGGCGTCAGCGTCGGCAGTCGTGTTCATGGCAGGCATAAAAAAAGGACGCGGCAAGCTTGGGCTGCCGCGTCCTTCTTCGTCAACGCAGGGCGCTCAGCCGCGCTTGCGGCCGGTCGCCTGCTTGTCCTTGGCGCTGGCAACCTCGGGGGCGGCCTCGTCGCGGCTGGTCGGCGCCGGGCTGGCGTCGGCGTAGATCAGCTTCTCCATGCCCTGGATGCGGGCCATCGCCGGTGCCGTCTGCGAGCGGAAGGCGACCAGCTCGGCGCCCTTCAGCGGCTCCGGCGGCGGCATGGTCACGGTCAGTGGATTGCGATGCTCGCCGTTGACGCGGAATTCGTAGTGCAGGTGCGGGCCGGTTGCCAGGCCGGTCGAGCCGACATAGCCGATCACCGTGCCCTGGGCCACACGCTGGCCGGTCTTGATGTTCGCAAAGCGCGACATATGGCCGTAGAGGGTGGTGTGGCCGCGGCCGTGGTCGAGGATCACCACATTGCCGTAGCCGCGCTGCACGCCGGCGAACTGCACGCGGGCATCGCCGGCGGCCATGATCGGGGTGCCGGTGCGCGCGGCGTAGTCCACGCCCTTGTGCATGCGCATCTTGCCCAGCACCGGGTGCTTGCGCGCGCCAAAGGTCGAGCTCAAGCGTGCGAAGGGGATCGGCATGCGGATGAAGCTCTTCTTCAGCGAACGGCCGTTGATGTCGTAGTACTCGGACTTGCCGTTGCGGTCGAAGCGGAAGCCGGAATAGGTCTTGCCACCGGTGGTGAAGGTCGCCGCCAGGATCTTGCTGGTGTCCACCTTCTCGCCTTCGCGCCAGGTTTCATCCATCACCACGCTGAAGCGGTCGCCCGGCTGCAGGTCCTTCGAGAAGTCGATGTCGTACTTGAAGATGTCGTCGGTCATCGTCGCGATCGCCGACGGCGACAGCCCGGCCCGTCGGGCCGCGGCATACAGCGAACTGGTGATCTCGCCGCTGGTGACCACGGTGCGCGTGGAGGTCTCGCGCTGGGTCACCTTCTCCTTGATGTCGTCGCCGGCCAGGCTCAGTTCCACCCGGTTGTCGGCATCGCGGTCGAAGCGGATGCTGCGCAGGTCACCGGACAGCGGCATGTCGAAGGCGATCTCGGCACCCGGGCGCAGCTTGGTCAGTGCCTCACGCGCGCCGGGATGGTCCAGCACCCGGTGCAGGGTGGTGGCCGGAATGCCAGCCTTGTCGAACAGGTCGCTCAGGGTCTGGCCGCGCTGCACCCGCAGCACCTGCCAGCTGTCACCGGGTACCTGCTGCTGGCGGGCCATGGTCAGCGGCGGCAACGGCAGCGCCAGGCTGGTGTGGCTGTCGGCGAAGGGGGCGTCGATGGTGTGCGAGAAGCCCGGGACGATGGTCGCCACCAGGGCGCCGATGGTCGCGAACAGGCTGGCGTGCATCCAATGGCGGCGGGTCCAGCGCTCATTGAAGGCGGCGGGAAGATGTTGCCTGAGCTTCCGATGCAGGGCGTTGTCGTGCAGGACGTGGAGGCGTTCCTGGAAGCGCTGCTTGCGTGCGCGCCCTTGTTCGGAATTGTGCATCAGCGGTTTTTTCCTGGCAGCCCGGGAGCGCGGGCCTGATCGCCGGTTACCATAGACACCTGAGAAAACCGCGTCAAACCCTTGTGCCCATTGGCTTTTGTGAAGCCAATCGGGTTAACTTTGCTTTAACACCCCACACAAGAATCGGCGTTGCCGGGAGTAGTCACGTGTCCTCGATTGAAGAAGCCCTTGCCCTGATCGGCCGCGGTGCCGACGAGATCCTCAAGCTCGAGGATCTGCGTGCGCGCCTGCAGGAAGGCCGTCCGCTGCGGATCAAGGCCGGCTTCGACCCCACCGCGCCCGACCTGCACCTGGGCCATACGGTGCTGCTGAACAAGATGCGCCAGTTCCAGGACCTCGGCCACCAGGTCATTTTCCTGATCGGCGACTTCACCGGCATGATCGGCGACCCGTCCGGCAAGAGCCTCACCCGCAAGCCGCTCAGCCGCGAGGATGTGCTGGCCAACGCCCGTACCTATGAGGAGCAGGTGTTCAAGGTGCTGGACCGCAGCCGTACCGAAGTCCGCTTCAACTCGGAGTGGTTCGGCAAGATGGGCGCGGCCGACATGATCCGCCTGGCCGGCCAGCACACCGTGGCACGCATGCTCGAGCGCGACGACTTCGCCAAGCGCTACGCCGCCCAGCAGTCCATCGCCATCCACGAGTTCCTGTACCCGCTGGTGCAGGGCTACGACTCGGTGGCCCTGGAGGCCGACGTCGAGCTGGGCGGTACCGACCAGAAGTTCAACCTGCTGATGGGCCGTGGCCTGCAGGAACACCACGGCCAGAAGCCGCAGGTGGTGTTGACCATGCCGCTGCTAGAAGGCCTGGACGGCGTCAACAAGATGTCCAAGTCGCTGGGCAACTACATTGGTATCAGCGAACCGGCCATCGACATCGTCACCAAGACCATGAAGGTGGACGACACCCTGATGTGGCGCTGGATCGAGCTGCTGTCCTTCGACATCAGCCAGGCCGAAGCCGTGCAGCTGCGCGAGCAGGTGGCCAATGGCGGCTTGAACCCGCGCGTGGTCAAGCTGCGCCTGGCGCGTGAACTGGCGACCCGCTTCCACGACGCCGCAGCGGCCGAGCAGGCCATTGCCGGCTGGGAAGCGGCGGTGACCGGGCAGGGCGACATCACCCAGCTGCCGCTGCAGGACGTGGTGATCCCGGCCGAGGGCCTGCGTATCGCCGCACTGCTGACCGCGGCCGGACTGACCCCGAGCAACTCCGAAGCCAACCGCAAGCTCAAGGAGCGGGCGGTCAAGGTGAACGGTGAAGTGGTCGAAGATGGCCAGCAGGTGCTGCAGCCGGGCTTCGAAGGCCTGCTGCAGGTCGGCAAGCGCACCTTCGCCCGCGTGCGCCTGGTCACTGCCTGAGACAAAGGAAGGGCCGGCGCAGCCGGCCCTTCCATATGCTCTTGTAGAGCCGAAGGCAACGGCAGGAGCCGTTGCCAACGTCGCTTGCGACGGCCCGTAGGGGGCCGGGCAGGACGCCCGGCATAGCCATGCTCGGCTGCTCTTGGCGGCATCCTCCCGCAGAGCGCGATGGATGAACGGATGCAACATCCGTTGAAAAAAATCGCCACACCCCCTTCACAAATGACGGAAATAGGGACATACTTCTCCTCCCCCGTCGCAGGGGTCGCCACCAAGGGGCTTCAGCGACAACAGGGCGCCCACCACCGCCGAACGAGATGATCGAACGAAGGTGTTGACGGACTGAAAAAGTCTGGCATAATAGGCGGCTCGCTACGAAGGAAACTTCGCAGCACACGGGAACGGCGCTGAGGCCACTTCCCCGGATCTTTGAAAGTATGCGCAGGTATCTTGTGAAGGCGCCTGCAGGAAGGATGATTGTCCATCTTGCAGACGTTTGATCAAGCAACTATTAATTGTTTTAAAGCAA
>CAJYNG010000011.1 GCA_913775725.1 uncultured Stenotrophomonas sp.
ACAATTTGTGGACTGGTACAACCACCGTCGGCTGCACAGTGCCAACGGCCTTGTGCCACCTGCGCTCCGTGAAGTGCAGGTGGCCTGAACTCCCTTTGGGAGTGTCCAAAAATACTTGACCACCACAGGTTCACGGCGTCCCCGCAAACCCACAGCGCCCCGCCTCCCCCTCAGGAAGCCAGCTTTTGACGTTGACGTTGACGTTGCTTCGGCTTCGGCGGGTGCAGGGCGCAGCCCTGCAAACAAACCCCACCCTCAGTAACGAGGCCGGCCTTCTTCCAGCACCTGGCGCAGGAACGGCACGGTGATCCGCCGCTTCGCCGCCAGCGACTCGCGGTCCAGCCAGTCCAGCAGTGTGATCAACCCACCCAGCTCACGGCCGGTGTGCGACAGCAGCCACTCGATGGACGCCTCGTCGATGGCCAGGCCACGCCGCAGCGCGCGTTCGCGCAGCACCGCTGCCCGCCCTTCCTCGTCCAGCGGCTGCAGCAGCACACGCACGCACTGGCCCAGCCGCGAACGCAGGTCGGGCAGTACCAGGCCCAGTTCTTCCGGCGCCTTCTGCGCCGTGTACAGCACGGTCACGCCCGCAGCGCGCGCGCGGTTGTGGAAATCAAACAGCGCGATCTCGTCTTCGCGGTTGCCGGCGACCTCGTCCAGGCCGTCCAGTGCCACCAGCTCGCGCACCTCCAGCCCATCCAGCGCCGCACGCACGCGGCCGGCCGCACTGGCCAGCGGCACGTAGGTCGGCAGCCGCCCAGCCTGCTCGGCGCTGGAGCACATCGCCAGCGCCTGATGGGTCTTGCCCGTGCCCGCCGCACCTTCCAGGTAGACCCAGTCGTGGCTGGCACCCACCGCAATCGCGCGCAGCTGCGCCAGCGCGCCATCCGGCGCGCCGATGAAGGTCTCCAGGCGCTGGTCCCGCGGGTAATGCAGGGCCAGCGGCAGTTGCGGCACACCCATCACTTCAGGTCGGGGCCCTTGTCGTTCGGAATGATGATATGGGGGGCGTCGACCACGCCATCAAGCACGATCGCCGGCTTCTCGCCCACGTACAGCTCGCTCTGGCGATAACGCTGGTGCGCGTAGCGCAGCAGCACGTTGGTCACCGCTGCCACCGGCAGCGCCAGCAGCATGCCGAGGAAGCCGAACAGCTGGCCACCAGCCATCACCGCGAAGATCACCGCCACGGGGTGCAGGCCGATCTTGTCGCCGACGATGCGCGGGGTCAGCACGTAGCTCTCCAGCAGCTGGCCCACGGTGAACACCACGCCCACCAGGATCAGCAGCTTCAGGTCGAAGCCCTGCGCCTGCACCAGTGCGGCCACCACCGCCATCAGGATGCCGGTGGTCGCGCCCAGATAGGGAATGAAGCTGATCAGGCCGGCAATCAGGCCGATCAGCAGGCCCAGCTTGAGGCCGACCAGCGACAGGCCACCGGCATAGATCACGCCCAGCGCCAGCATCACCAGGAACTGCCCACGGATGAACGCACCCAGCACTTCGTTGGACTCACGCGCCAGCGCGCTGATGGTGCCGATCTGGTTGCGCGGAATCACCGACGCCACCCGCTCGACCAGCTTGTCCCAGTCGCGCAGGAAGTAGAACGCCAGGATCGGCAGCAGCAAGATGTTGACCACCCAGGTCACCATCGCAAAACCCGAGCGCGAGACGTAGCCCATGAAGGTGGTGGCAAAGCCGCCGGCCTGCTGCCAGTGGCTGCGCACCCATTCAATCAGACGGTCCGGATCCATCCACTGCATCACTTCCAGGCCGGTCTTCTGCTCGAACCAGGGGATGCCCTTTTCCATCAACCACGCCTGTGCCTGCGGCGCGACCGCGATCAGGGTGGTGATCTGGCGCTCGATCATCGGCACCAGCACCAGCAGCAGCGCCACGATCACCAGCACCATCGCCGCGAACACCAGCACCACGCCGGTCATGCGCGAGCGGCCGGTGGCCTCGATGCGGTCCACCAGCGGGTCGCCCAGCCAGGCCAGCGCCAGCGCCAGCACGAACGGGGTCAGGATCGGCGCCAGCAGCCACACCACCCAGCCGACCAGGCCGGCGAACAGGATGTACTTCAGGCGGCGCAGGAACTGCGCGATTTCCGCTTCCGGGGTCAGAGTCATCGCAGGCGGTACTCGTTGCTGACCGGCGGGGCCACCGGGGTACCGGTGGTGTCATCGATCGGCGTCGGCAGGGCCGGCAGCGGTGCGCTCGGCACCAGTACGCCGTTGTCGCCCAGCATGCGGTTGAAGCCGGCCAGGCCAGTGGTCATCTCCAGGCTCAGCTCCAGCTGGCCGGCCGAAGCGTGCAGCGGGGTGACGTTGCGCACCACCGACACCTCGCGCAGGCCGGCAGCCAGGCGCAGGTAGTCGTCGGCGCTGTTGATGCCGGTGACCACCACCCGGTAGGTGCCGGCCTGGCCGACAGCCGCGCCGGCCTTGGCATAGCGCTTGACCAGCGCATCGGCGGCACCATCGGCACCGGCAGCCATCGCGCGCATCGCGTTGGCGTCCTTGCTGGTCCACTTGTTCAGCTCACGGCCGTTGTCGACGAATACCCAGTCCGCCTGCCAGCCACCGTTGGCGCGGTACAGCTTGCCGATCAGCTGCATCGGCGGCGAGTAGCGCGAGGAGGCGCGGGCCACGGCGGCGCTGTCCTGGCGCCAGATGGCACCGGCCAGTGCCTGTTCGGCGGCACCACCGCTGGGCAGGCCGAGCTTGTAGCCGCGCTCGATGGCGCGGTTCAGCAATGGGCGGGCGGCGTTGGCCTGCTGCACGCTGACCAGGCGCGGACCGCTGCCGTCGTCGACGGCCAGCCACAGCACCGGCTTCGGTCGCGGCTGCGGCCACAAGGGCAGGCCCAGCGCCGACACCAGCGAATCAACGTCATCCTCGCGGAAGCGGGCGACCAGCAGCGTCCGGAAGCTTGGGGCACCGCCAGCGCCCACGCTCTGGTCCTGCTTGTAGTCGTAGCTGGCCACGTAATCCTTGGCATTGCGCAGCGCCTGCGCCACGCCAGGGCGCGACATCACGCTGCGATCGCCGGACAATTTGCCCAGTACGACGCTCAAGGCGCGGGCCAGGGCGCCGTTGCGATCGGCTTCGGCTTGGCTGTTGACGGGCACTTCGGCCTCGTACGCACCACTGGCTGTGGCGACATCACCCTCGGTGCGAAGGCCGCTCTGGGCCATCGTGGCCACCGGCAGGCTCAGCGCAAGGAGCAGGGTCAGAATCAGGCTGCGGCGCATCAGGACATCCATTGGCTCGACGTATCCGGGGGAATTGTTGCCCGAATACGGCCTTTGCGCCAATGCGGCCTGTTAAAATCGCCCGTTCAACCCCTGCCAGCGCCGACGCCCGTGACCAACACCCCGTCTTCCGCCCCCTCCCCCCTCACCTACCGTGACGCGGGTGTCGACATCGACGCCGGCAACGAGCTGGTCGAGCGGATCAAGCCCCTGGTCAAGCGCAGCTTCCGCCCGGAAGTGATGGGCGGCCTGGGTGGCTTCGGCGCCCTGTTCGACCTGTCCAACAAGTACCGCGAGCCGGTGCTGGTGTCGGGCACCGACGGCGTGGGCACCAAGCTGAAGCTGGCCCACCAGCTGAACCGCCACGATACGATCGGCATCGACCTGGTCGCCATGTGCGTGAACGACGTGCTGGTGCAGGGCGCCGAGCCGCTGTTCTTCCTGGACTACTTCGCCACCGGCAAGCTGGACATCGACACCGCTGCGGCGGTCGTGGGCGGCATCGCCAACGGCTGCACCGAGGCCGGCTGCGCGCTGATCGGCGGCGAAACCGCTGAAATGCCCGACATGTACGCCCCGGGCGAGTACGACCTGGCCGGCTTCACGGTGGCCGCGGTCGAGAAGAGCGAGCTGAAGGACGGCGCCAGCGTGGCTGCCGGCGACGTGCTGATCGGCATCGCCTCGTCCGGCCCGCACTCCAACGGCTACTCGCTGGTGCGCCGGATCTACGACCGTGCCGGCCGCCCGGCCGAGCTGGAGCTGGAAGGCGGCGTGAAGCTGGTCGATGCGCTGATGGCGCCGACCCGCCTGTACGTCAAGCCGATCCTGTCGCTGCTGAAGGCGCACGGCGCCGCCATCCACGGCATGGCCCACATCACCGGTGGCGGCCTGACCGAGAACATCATCCGCGTGGTGCCCGAAGGCCTCGGCCTGGACATCCAGGCCTCGTCCTGGACCCTGCCGCCGGTGTTCCAGTGGCTGCAGAAGGAAGGCGCGGTGGCCGACAGCGAGATGTGGCGCACCTTCAACTGCGGCATCGGCTTCGTGCTGATCGTGGCGCCGGACCAGGTGGCGGCGGTGTCCGATGCGGTCAAGGCGCAGGGCCTGGAGCACTGGACCATCGGCCAGGTGGTCACCGCCGAAGGCGCCGAGCGCGTCCACATCGGCTGATCCCGGCAACCCAGGAGCCCGCATGGACGCAACGCCCCCCTTGTCGCCCGCCCCCGTGCCGCCGCCGCTGGCGACGGTAACGGTGTTCAGCGCGCAGGATGCCGACCACCTGCGCATGCTGGCCATCGCGCACTACGTGGTCGGCGCCCTGATCGCGCTGTTCTCGCTGATCTTCATCATCCACATCGTGCTGGGCATCACCGCGCTCACCGGCAACCTGCCGATGAATTCCGGCGGCCAGCCGTCGTCGCCGGCCGAGGAGCGCCTGTTCGGCTGGATGTTCACCATCGTCGGCTGCATCATCGTGTTCGGTGGCGTGACCCTGGGCGCGTTCGTGGCCTACGCCGGCCGCTGCCTGAGCCGTCGCCGCCGCTACCTGCTGTGCCTGATCGTGGCCGGCCTGGCCTGCCTGTTCGCGCCGATCGGCACCGCGCTGGGGGTGTTCAGCCTGATCACCCTGGTGCGCCCGCAGGTCAAGTCCGCCTTCGACCTTCCCGCCGCGACCGCATGACCGCCTCCGGCAATCCGCCGCCGCTGCCAACTCAGACACTGGCGCAGCTGCAGCTGACCAGCCATCTGCAGACGCTGAAAGTGCTGTTCTACGCATTGGCCGGCTTCCATTGGGTCGCCACAGTGGCGTTCCTCGGCCTCAGCGGCTGGGTGGCCCAGTCACGCGGGCTGGACGATGCCTGGATGCTGACCACGGTCTATGCGTCGATCGCCGTGCTGGCCGCCGTGCTGGGGTTCGTGCAGCTGCACACCGCGCGCCAGCTGTCACATCGCACCGGGCTGGTCTGGTGCCAGCGCGCAGCCTGGCTGGGCGTGCTGGCCGGCCCGCTGGGCATGGCCTTGGCCGCCTATGCCTGGGTGTTCCTGTCCAAGCCTGAAATGGCCGCGCTGTTCGACCGCGGCGACCACCTCAGTGTCTGAACCTGCCGGCAGACGCCCCGTCCTTTCCTGATCGATTTCCCATGTCCGCGCCTGCCCTCCCGACGACCGCTTCGCCCACCACCCACCGTTTCTCGGGCCCCAAGAAGCTGGCCTTTGCCGCCGTGCTGGCGGTGTTCGCCATCAGCTGGGTCCACCCGCTGTGGCCTACCGAACAGGCCCTGCACAGCACCCTGACCGTGATCGGGCTGGCCGCGCTGCTGTGGGTCGACCGTCGCGGCGGCTGGCTGGGCAACGGCGCCTTCATCGCCATCTGCGGCTTCATCGCCCTGCACTGCGTGGCCGCGCGCTGGCTGTATTCCAACGTGCCCTACGACGCCTGGGCGCAGACGCTGACCGGCGGGTCGCCGAATGCGGCCTTCGGCTGGCAGCGCAACCATTTCGACCGCCTCATCCACTTCCTGTTCGGTGTCTGCTTCACCCCCGCGCTGCTGCAGCTGGCCCGTCACGCGTGGCCGGCGCTGCGCCTGGGCCAGGCCTTCACCCTGGCGGTGATGACGGTGATGTGTGCCAGCCTGGTCTACGAATGGTTCGAGTGGGCCATCGCGCTGGCGCTGTCACCGGATGCCGCCGAGGCCTACAACGGGCAGCAGGGCGACATGTGGGACGCGCACGCCGACATGCTGATGGCCACCCTCGGCAGCCTGCTGGTCTGGCCGCTGATCCGCCGGAGCGCCCAGCAGTGACCGCGCCCACCCGCATTGCCGTGCTTGCCTCCGGCCGCGGCAGCAACCTGCAGGCCATCCTCGATGCCATTGCCGACGGCCGCCTGCCGGCCCAGGTGGTCGGTGTGTTTTCCGACCGCCCCGCCGCAGAGGCCCTGCAGCGCGTCGCACCGGACCTGCGCTGGGCGCACGCACCGAAGTCCTTCAGTGACCGCGCCAGCTACGAGCAGGCGCTCGGCGATGCGCTGGCCGCCGTACACCCGGACTGGATCGTCTGCGCCGGCTACATGCGCATCCTCGGCGCGGCCTTCGTGCAGCGCTTCAATGGCCGGCTGGTCAACATCCATCCGTCGCTGCTGCCGCTGCACAAGGGCCTGGACACCCACGCCCGGGCGCTGCAGGCAGGCGACGCCGAACATGGTGCCAGCGTGCATCTGGTCGTGCCCGAGCTGGATGCGGGCGCAGTGCTGGCCCAGGTACGTGTACCGGTGCAGCCGGGTGATGACGCGCAGGCCCTGGCCACGCGCGTGCTGGCAGTGGAGCATCCGCTGCTGATCGCCACCCTGCAGCTGTTGTGCGCCGGCCGCCTGGCTGAACGGGAGGGCCAGCCGCAACTGGACGGTCACCCCCTGTTTAGCCCATTGGCCCTAGATTCCGCCGGGAACCTGAACCGGTAGTCCCCATGCACACGCCCCGCTGACTGCGGGGCTGGCATCCTGCCCCCTCCTGCGGTCCCTGTCCTCCATGAAGACCACGACCCTGCTGTCCACTTCACTGCTGTTGTCGCTTGCCGTGCTTCCCGGCGTGGGCTGGGGCCAGGCGCAACCGCCTGCGGCCCCTGCGCAGCCGGTACCCGTTGTGCAGCCACCCGCCGAACCGGCTGTGCCGATGCCTCCGGCACTGGCCTGGGAGCCGCCGCCGCTGCAACCGTTCACCGCCACCTACCAGGCCTTCTACAAGAGCAAGGAGGCCGGTGATGCCAGCATGCAGGTCACCCACACCGGCGGTAATCAATGGCGGGTGGACATGCAGGTGGTCGGCCGCCGCGGTTTCGCCAGCGTACTGGGCCTGAACATCGAGCAGAGCACCGTGTTCGAAGAACGCGGCGGCACCTATGCACCGCTCAGCCAGAGTACGGTGCGCAAGGGCCTGTTCCTGGGCAAGAAGGCGGTCGGCACCTACAACTGGCAGGCCGGCACCGCGCAATGGACCGGTGACGTCAAGAAGGAACGCGCGCAGCCGATCCCGCTGCAGGCGGGCGACCAGAGCGCGCTGCTGATCAACCTGGCGATCATGCGCGATGCCCGTCCGGGCGCCACCATGCATTACCGCTACGTGGACATGGGCAAGGTCCGCGAACACGACTACCAGGCCGCACCGCAGACCGAGAACGTCGAGGTCGGCGACCTGTCCTACAACGCGCTGCGGGTCTACCGGACCAACGGTGGCAGAAACGAAACCATTCTCTGGATCGCCAACGGTGTCCCCACCCCGGTGCGCATCCTGCAACGCGAAGACGGCGAAGACCGCGTCGATCTGCGCCTGATCGAATACCAAGGAGTCTGAGCATGAATACCCTGACCCGCCCCCTCACCTGGATCGCAGCCGCTGCCCTGACCGTGGCCAGCCTGCCGGCCATGGCCCTGGAACCGTTCAAGGCGGATTACCTGGCCAGCTACATGGGCATGCAGGCCAACGGCACCATGACCCTGGCCATGGAAGGCAGCAACAAGTGGCGCTACAGCCTGCAGGTGAAGAACCAGCTGGCCGACCTGAGCCAGAGCACGGTGTTCGAGGAAGTGCGTGGCCAGCTGCGCCCGCTCAGCAGCCAGGACCGTTCGGCGCTGCTGGTGAAGAAGCGCAACGTGCAGGCCAACTACAACTGGACCAGCAACCAGGCCACCTGGACCGGCGACATCAAGCCGGACCGTGCGGGCCCCATCGCGCTGAAGGCGGGCGACATGGACGCGCTGCTGATCAACCTGGCGATCGCCCGTGACCTGGCCGCCGGCAAGCCGCTGACCTATCGCATGGTCGACGAAGGCCGCATCAAGAACATGACGTACCGCGTGATCGGCAAGGAGTCGATCACCGTGGGCGGCAAGAGCTACGAGGCCACCAAGGTCTCGCGCGCCGACGGCAACAAGGAACTGATCGCCTGGATCGTGCCGGAGTTCCCGGTGCCGGCGCGCATGCTGCAGCGTGAGAGTGGCCGCGATGCCCTGGACCTGACCATCAGGGCGATGAACTGATTGTTGGGGTCGGATCCCTTCCCCCGGGAAGGGCTCTGACCCCGGTTGCGACATGGCTGGGTCAGAGCCCTTTCCGTCGGAAAGGGCTCCGCCCCCACGAAAGAGAACGCCCGCTTTCGCGGGCGTTTTCTTATTTCTTCGCTTCGGCCGGTTTCTCTTCGGCCGCCTTGAACTCGGTGCGGCAGTCCACGCGGATCTGCTCGCCGGTGCTGCGCCAGACGAAGGTGCGGCAATGGCGGTTGCCGTCCTGGCTGTCGTTCACCGCGACCGCATAGAACGACTCGATGATCTCGTCGCGCGAGACCGTGCCATCGCCGTTCCAGTCCATGTCCTTCTGCTCGATGCCCTGGGTGATGGCGATGTTGGCGTACCAGGCATAGCCCAGCCACGCCAGCACGATCAGCACCAGCGCCAGCAGCGCCTTGCGACGCGGGCTGAACTTGCCGCGCAGGATCATGGCACGCGCCGGATGGTGGCACCGAGCGAAGACAGCTTCTCTTCGATGTTCTCGTAGCCACGATCAAGGTGGTAGATGCGGTCGATGGTGGTATCGCCGCTGGCCATCAGGCCGGCCAGGATCAGCGAGGCCGACGCGCGCAGGTCGGTCGCCATCACCGGTGCACCGCTCAGGTGTTCGCTGCCACGCACGATGGCGGTATGCCCTTCGACCTGGATGTCCGCGCCCAGGCGCAGCAGTTCGTTGACGTGCATGAAACGGTTCTCGAAGATCGTTTCGTTGATCACGCCCACGCCGTCGGCCACGCAGTTGAGCGCCATGAACTGCGCCTGCATGTCGGTCGGGAATGCCGGGTACGGCGCGGTGGTCAGGTTGACCGCCTTCGGCCGCTTGCCCTGCATGTCCAGGGTGATGGTGTCATCGGTGGTCTCGATCGTCGCACCAGCCTCGACCAGCTTGGACAGCACCGCGTCCATGGTGTTCGGGCGCGCACGGTTGACGGTGACCTTGCCACCGGTCATCGCCGCGGCCACCAGGAAGGTGCCGGTCTCGATGCGGTCGGGCAGCACTTCGTGACGACCACCGGACAGGCGCTCGACGCCCTCGATCACCAGGCGGGCGGTGCCCAGGCCTTCGATCTTCGCGCCCAGCGCGATCAGGCAGTGCGCCAGATCGGTCACTTCCGGTTCCATCGCGCAGTTGTCGAGGATGGTAGTGCCTTCGGCCAGCACCGCGCCCATCAGCACGTTCTCGGTGCCGGTGACGCTGACCATGTCGAAGGTGAAATGGCCGCCCTTCAGGCGCTTGGCGGTGGCCTTGATGAAGCCGTTCTCGACCACGATCTCGGCACCCAGCGCCTGCAGGCCCTTGATGTGCTGGTCGACCGGACGCGAACCGATCGCGCAGCCGCCCGGCAGCGACACTTCGGCCGCGCCGAAGCGGGCCAGCAGCGGGCCCAGCACCAGGATCGAGGCACGCATGGTCTTGACCAGCTCATACGGTGCCACGTGCTGGTTGACCGAACGCGGATCGACCACGATCGCGCTGCCGCGCGACAGCGTGCCCTGGTCGATGGTGACCTTGGCGCCCAGCTCGCCCAGCAGCTTCACCGTGGTGACCACATCGTGCAGGTGCGGCACGTTGGTGATCTCCACCGGCGCATCGGCCAGCAGGGTCGCGCAGAGAATGGGGAGAACGGCGTTCTTGGCGCCGGAGATGCTCACTTCACCGTGCAGCGCAGCGCCGCCGGTCACAACGATCTTGGCCATGTATTCGGGATCTTCTGCGGTTCAGCCGGCTTCGGCCGGGGTCACGGTTTTCAGCGCCAGCGCGTGGATCGCGCCGCCCATCAGGTCGCCCAGCGTGGCATACACCATGCGGTGGCGGGCCAGCGGCATCTTGCCGGCAAAGGCCTCGCAGACCACGGTCGCTTCGAAATGCACGCCATCGTCGCCCTGCACGTCGGCGCGGGCGCCGGGCAGGCCGGTTTCGATCAGATTGCGGATGGTGTCGGCGTCCAACGGGCTTTCCTAATAAAATGTGCGTCCATTCTACTTCCGCTGCGTGGCGTCCGCATGGCCGAATCCCTGTTGCCCCCCCGTTCCGTCGACCCTGCCGGCCTGGTCGCCAGCGGCCGCCGCGTCTTCGAGATCGAGCGGCAGGCGCTGGATGCCGTGGCCGACCGCCTTGGCGAGGCCTTCCAGCAGGCCTGCCAGGCGATCCTGGCCAGCCGCGGGCGGGTGGTCGCCACCGGCATGGGCAAGTCCGGGCATATCGCCCGCAAGATCGCCGCCACCCTGGCCTCCACGGGTACGCCGGCGTTCTACGTGCATCCCGGTGAAGCCGGCCATGGCGACCTGGGCATGATCACCGAGGACGACGTGGTGCTGGCCCTGTCCTATTCGGGTGAGTCCGACGAGGTGCTGATGCTGCTGCCGGTGCTCAAGCGCCAGGGCAACGTGCTGATTTCCATGACCGGGCGCCCACAGTCCAGCCTGGCCACCGCCGCCGACATCCATCTGGACGTCAGCGTGCCGGCCGAGGCCTGCCCGCTGGCGCTGGCGCCGACCTCCAGCACCACCGCCTCGCTGGCGATGGGCGATGCGCTGGCCGTGGCCCTGCTCGACGCACGCGGCTTCACCGCCGACGATTTCGCCCGTTCACACCCGGCCGGCAGCCTCGGCCGCCGCCTGCTGCTGCACATCACCGACGTGATGCACACCGGCGATGACCTGCCCAGCGTGGGCGCCGACGCCAGCCTCAGCGAAGCGCTGATGGAAATGAGCCGCAAACGGCTGGGCATGACCGCCGTGGTCGACGCCGACGGCGTGCTGATCGGCCTGTTCACCGACGGCGACCTGCGCCGTGCGCTGGACAGTGCGCTGGACGTGCGCACCGCGAAGATCGCCGATGTGATGACCCGCAACCCGCGCACCATCGGTGCCGACCAGCTGGCGGTCGAGGCGGCCCGGCTGATGGAGACCCACAAGATCACCGGCCTGATCGTGGTCGATGGCCAGGGCCGCGCGGTCGGTGCCCTGAACATTCATGACCTGTTGCGGGCCCGGGTGGTTTAACCGACAGTCCGTAGACCCCATTCAGTCTGTAACGCCGCACCTGCCCCAACGAGCCTGCCGCCCTGATGCCCTGGTCCCCCCTGCCCGCCTTCCCCGCCCACCTGCATGCCGCTGCGGCCCGTATCCGCCTGGCCTGCTTCGACGTGGACGGCACCCTCACCGACGGTCGGCTGTACTACGACAAGGACGGCAACGAGAGCAAGGCGTACTTCGTGCAGGATGGCCTGGGCCTGAAACTGCTGCAGCAGCACGGTATCCACCCCGTGCTGATCACCGCGCGCAACAGCCAGTCCGCGCTCAAGCGCGGCGCCGATCTCGGCATCGACACCCAGATCGCCGTGGGCGACAAGCTGGCCAGCGTGCAGGCACTGTGCGCGCAGCATGGCATCAGCCTGGAACAGGTGGCGTTCATGGGCGATGACCTGCCCGACCTCGCGCCACTGGGCGCGGTCGGCCTGGCGGTGGCCCCGGCCAACGCCCATCCGTGGATCGCCGAGCGCGTGCATTGGCAGACCCGCACCGATGGTGGGCGTGGGGCCGCGCGCGAGCTGTGCGACATCCTGCTGGCCGCGCAGGGGCATGTGGACGCCGTACTGGCGAGGTTCGGCGCATGAACCTGCCCACCCTCAACTGGCGCACCGTGCTCGGCATCGGCCTGCTGCTGGCCGCCCTGCTGAGCAGTTGGGCGGCGCTGCGCAACCGTGACAAGGGCCCGGCCAGTGGCGGCCAGGAAGTCGGCGTGGACTACATCCTGCATGACTTCCAGATCGTCGCCCTGGATGAGCACGGCAAGGAATCGACCACCCTCCGTGCGCCGCTGCTGGAACGCCAGCGCGGTGACCAGACCATCAACATCGCCACGCCGCTGTTCGAGATGCCGGACAAGGATGGCAAGCACTGGACCCTGCGTGCCGAGACCGGCTGGCTCAGCGCCAAGGGCGACGAGATGAAGCTGCGCGGCAATGTCGCCGGCGACAGCCCGGCCGGCCCCGGCGCGGTGCCGACCACCTTCCGCACCGACCATCTGGACGTGTTCCCGAAGGAAAACCGCGCCCGCACCGACGCCCTGGTGACCATGACCCGCCCGGGCATGGAACAGTCCGGTGTCGGCTTCGAAGTGGATTCGAAGAACAACACGTATCATTTCCTCAGCCAGTCCAAGGGCCGCTACACGCCCAAGCACTGATTCCGCCGCCAGCCTGCGACGTCTCCGGACAGGCGCAAGGCCGGCAGCCCCATCCGCCCGCCCCCGGCCCGCCCGGGCGGCCTCCACCGGTAGAACGGACCCCGATGAAGATTCCCTTTGCCGCCGTACTCGCGCTCGGTTTTCTTGTCCCCAGCGCCGCCTTCGCCAAGTCCACCGACCGCAACGAAGACATGCACATCGATTCCGGCGCCCAGTCGGGCATGCTCACCGGCGACGGCAAGACCGTGCTGTCGCAGGGCGTGATCATCACCCAGGGCACGCTGGACCTGCGCTCGTCCGAGGCCGAGATCTACCTCAAGGACGGCGAGCCCGTGCGTGCGGTGTTCACCGGCAAGCAGGCCAAGATGAAGCAGCAGCTCGATGACGGCACCTGGATGGATGCCGTGGCCGACCGCATCGACTACGACATCAAGACCGAGATCATCACCCTGACCGGCAACTACAAGGTCACCAGCGCGCGCGGCACCAATGCCGGCCAGCGCATGGTCTACAACACCCGCAGCGGCGAAATGAACTCCGGTGGCGACGGCAGCCGCGTGCGTACCGTCATCCCGCCGAAGAACAAGACCCCGGCCGCGCCTGCGGCACAGCCCAAGGCCACCACGCCGGCACAGCCGGCCGGGAGCAGGAAGTAATGCTCGTCGCCAAGGGCCTGCGCAAGAAGTACAAGCAGCGCGAAGTCGTCAAGGACTTCGGGTTGACCCTCGACGCCGGTGAAGTGGTCGGCCTGCTCGGCCCCAACGGCGCCGGCAAGACCACCTGCTTCTACATGATCGTCGGCCTGGTTGCGGCTGACGCTGGCAGCATCGTGCTTGATGGCAAGGACATCACCGGCGACCCGATGTATACCCGCGCCAAGCAGGGCGTGGGCTATCTGCCGCAGGAACCGTCGGTGTTCCGCAAGCTGACCGTGGCCGACAACATTCGCCTGGTGCTGGAACTGCGCGAGGACCTTGATTCGAAGGGCCGTGAGCGTGAATTGAACAGCCTGCTCGACGAACTGCAGCTGGGCCACGTCGCCGACCAGCTCGGCGCCAGCCTGTCCGGTGGTGAACGTCGCCGCTGCGAGATCGCCCGCGCCCTGGCCGCGCAGCCGCGCCTGATCCTGCTCGACGAACCGTTCGCCGGTGTCGACCCGATTTCGGTCGGCGAGATCCAGCGCATCGTCACCCATCTCAAGCAGCGTGGCATCGGCGTGCTGATCACCGACCACAACGTACGCGAGACCTTGGGTATCTGCGACCGCGCGTATATCCTCGCCGAGGGCAGCGTGCTGGCCCAGGGTTCGCCGGAAGCGATCCTGGACAACGCCGATGTACGTCGCGTCTACCTCGGGGATTCCTTCAAGCTGTGAAGCAGTCGCCGGGGCCCTTCCCTCCCTTTCGGCACAGGCATGAAGACTCGGCTGCAGACATCGTTGGGACAGCAACTGGTGCTCACGCCCCAGTTGCAGCAGGCGATCAAGCTGCTGCAGATGTCCACCACCGAGCTGGAGCTGGAAATCGCCCAGGCGGTGGAAAGCAATCCACTGCTGGACTGGGCCGACAGCAGTGACAGCAGCAGTACCGCCAACGAAGCCGGCGATGGCAACGACAGTGACGCCCCCGCAGAACGCACCGATGCCGGTGACGACTGGGCACCGGCCGAACTGGACTGGAGCGCGGCCGGCAGCGGCGGCAGCTTCGACGATGACGACGACAACGGCAGCGCTGCCGAGCGCGTAGCCGAAACCGAAACACTGGCCGACCATCTGCTGTGGCAGCTGCATCTGTCGCATCTATCCTCGCGTGATCGCAGCATCGGTGCCGCACTGATCGATGCACTGGACGACGACGGTTACCTGCGAGAGCCGCTGGCTACCATCGCTGAAACCCTGTTGCCGGCAATCCACGCCGACGAGGACGAGATCCTCGCCGTGCTGCATCGCATCCAGCGCTTCGATCCGGTGGGTGTGGCCGCACGCACGCTGGGCGAATGCCTGCTGCTGCAACTGGATGTGCTGGCCAGCGACACGCCCGGCCTGATCCTGGCGCGACAGATTGCCGCAGGACCCTTGGAACGGTTGCCGCGCAGCGGCGTCGCCGGGCTTGCCCATGAGTTGAAGCAGCCGCTGGACGAGGTCGAGACTGCGGTCGCGCTGCTACGCTCGCTGGACCCGCGCCCGGGCACGCAGATCGCGCCGCTGTCGCAGGACACCTATGTGGTGCCGGACGTGGTGGTATGGCGGCAGAACGGCGTGTGGCGCGCTGCGCTGGCCGCACATGCCGGGCCGAAGGTGGTGATCCACCGCGGCTACGAACAGCTGATCCGACGCTGTGGCGACGCCGATGCCGGCTACCTGCGTGCCCAGCTGCAGGAAGCACGCTGGCTGCTGAAAGGGCTGCAGCAGCGTGGCGAAACCCTGCTGCGCGTCGTGCGCAGCCTGATCCTGCAGCAGGCCGGCTTCCTCGAATTCGGCGAGCAGGCGCTGCGTCCACTGACCCTGCGCGAGATCGCCGCCGAGCTCGGTCTGCACGAATCCACGGTCTCGCGCGCGATCGCCCGCAAGCACGTGCGTACCCCGCGAGGCACCCTGCCGCTGCGCGCCTTCTTCGCCTCGGGCATCGATACCGAGGGCGGTGGCGAGGCGTCCAGCACGGCCATCCAGGCGATGATCCGGCGCTTGATCGACGATGAGAACCCGCGCAAGCCGCTTTCTGACGCCAAGCTGGCTGACCTGCTCAAATCGTCGGGAATTCCAGTAGCGCGACGCACCGTGGCGAAGTATCGTGAAGCCATGAACATTTCCGCCTCGCACGAAAGGGTCAGAATCGCTTGACGCGCCGCCGCGCCCGGCGGAGAGGTTCATTGGCACATCCGAACACAGGAGAAACCCGATGCGCATCGAAACGTTTGGCAAAGATGTCGAAGTCACCCCGGCCCTGCAGTCCTATGTAGAGGAGAAGCTGGCCCGGATCGGAAAACACTTCGACCAGCACTGCGAAGCGCGGGTGACCCTCAAGCTGCAGAAGACCGAGCACCACGTCGACGCCAGCCTCAACATTCCCGGCCAGACCCTGCACGCCGAGGCCAATGCCCAGACCATGTATGCCGCGATCGACCTGCTTGCGGACAAGCTTGACCGTCTGGTGATCAAGCACAAGGAGAAAAAACAGCAGCACGCACCGCTGCCGGTGGGCGACAATGGTGGCTGATCGCCACCGTTCCCCGCAGACATGCCCCTGACTGACCTCCTGGCGGCCGTGCAGACCCAGCTCTGCACGGCCACCGACCGCGACAGCGTCCTGCAGGCCGCCGCCGGGTTACTGGCCTGCCGCCAGGCCAACGCCGAACAGATCTATCTGAACCTGTGCCAGCGCGAAGCGCTGGGCAGCACCGCGATCGGTCACGGCATCGCCATTCCCCATGGCCGCGCGCCAACCCTGGACCGCCCCCGTGGCGCCCTGCTGCGGTTGGCCACCCCGGTCGACTTCGGTGGCGACGAGCCGGTGGACCTGGTGTTCGCCATGGCCGTCCCCGCCCACTACACCCACCAGCACCTGATGCTGCTGTCCGAGCTGGCCGAGCTGTTCTCGGCGCCGGACATCCGCCAGGCCCTGCGCGAAGCGGGCGATGCCCGGGCGCTGCGCGAGGCGCTGGACATGACCCCACCTGCGAGTGCCGCATGAATACCAGCATCACCGCCCGTGAACTGTTCGAACAGCAGCGCGAGCGGCTGGGGCTGCGCTGGGCTGCCGGCAAGTCCGGCGAGAAGCGCGAGCTGGAGGCCGGCAACACGGTCTCGCGGCGCCCCTCGCTGGCCGGCTACCTCAACGCCATCTATCCCAACAAGGTGCAGATCCTGGGCACCGAGGAACTGTCCTGGCTGGATGCGCTGGAGCCGCGCCAGCGTTGGGAGACCATCGAAAAGATCATGCAGTCGCACCCGCTGGCGCTGGTGCTGACCCGCAACCAGGCCTGCCCGGAAGACCTGCGCGCCGCCGCGGATGAATCCGGCACGCCGCTGTGGCTGTCGCCCAAGCGCGGCCACGAACTGCTCAACCACCTGTCCTACCACCTGGCGCGTACGCTGGCGCCACGGGTGATCCTGCATGGCGTGTTCATGGAGATCTACTCCATCGGCGTGCTGATCACCGGTGAGGCCGGGTCGGGCAAGAGCGAGCTGGCGCTGGAGTTGCTCAGCCGCGGCCATCGCCTGGTGGCCGATGATGCCCCCGAATTCACCCAGATCGCGCCCGACGTGCTCGATGGCACCTGTCCCGAACTGCTGCAGGACCTGCTGGAAGTGCGCGGTCTGGGCGTGCTGAACGTGCGCGAGATGTTTGGCGACACGGCTGTAAAGAAAAACAAGTACCTTCGGCTGATCGTCCATCTGACCAAGCCGATGACCGAACCCACCCCGCATGGCTACGAGCGCCTGACCGGCGACTCGGGCACCCGCCATGTGCTGGACCTGGATGTTCCGCTGATCACCCTGCCGGTGATGCCTGGCCGCAACCTGGCCGTGCTGACCGAAGCCGCCACGCGCCTGCATATCCTGCGCACCAAGGGGATCGACCCGGCGGCGATGTTCATCGCCCGCCACAGCAATCTGCTGGAACGGCGAACGCCCTGACTTCCCTGCCCTTCGAAGAGCCTGTCCATGAGCACCGCAACCCCCTCCGCCCCGACCCTGATCATCGTCAGCGGCCTGTCCGGCTCGGGTAAATCCGTCGCCCTGAAGACCTTCGAGGACCAGGACTACTACTGCTCGGACAACCTGCCGATCCACCTGCTGCCCGACTTCGTGCGCAGCCTGCTGGCCAACCACGACGGCAGCGCGCCGCGCCGGCTGGCGGTGGGCATCGACGTACGCGGCCAGGCCGACCTGAGCCAATTGGGTGACTGGCGGCAGCTGGCCGCCGATGCCGGCGTGGAAGTGAAGGTGCTGTTCTTCGAGGCCAGCGATGAAACGGTGCTCAAGCGCTACGCCGACACCCGTCGCCGCCATCCGCTGAGCCAGCTGGGGCTGTCACTGCCCGAAGCCATCGCCCGCGAGCGCGAGCTGACCGCGCCGTTGCGCCGTGAGGCCGATGCGGTGATCGATACCAGCAACCTCAACGTACACCAGCTGCGGCGGCGGATCATCACCGAGTTCGCGATGGACCATGCCACCGGCCTGTCACTGCTGTTCGAATCGTTCGCGTACAAGCGTGGCGTGCCGGCCGAGGCGGACTTCGTGTTCGACGCGCGGGTGCTGCCCAATCCCCACTGGGACCCGGACCTGCGCGCGCTGAGCGGCCGCGAACCGGGCGTGCGCGATTACCTGGAAGCGCAGCCGGACGTGCAGCGCTACCTGACCCAGCTGATGGATTTCCTCGATACCTGGCTGCCCAAACTGGGCGACGGCACTCGCAGCTATGTGACCGTGGCGTTCGGCTGCACCGGCGGCAAGCACCGCTCGGTGTTCCTGGCCGAGCGCATGGCCCGGCATGCCCGCGAGATGGGCTGGGAAGACGTGGCCACGTACCACCGCGAACAGGATTGAGGGGGCGGCCGGGCTGCGCCCGGCACCCGCTGTAGAGTCGAGCCATGCTCGACTGAAGGCAACAGCAGAAACAACAGCAAAAGCTGCATTCCGTGGGATGGCGGGACGGTGTGGGTAGGCAGGACACGCCGTGAACCCGTCCTTGGGGGCTCGATGGCGCCATCCATGGCGCCAACGGTCCTGCCTACCCACACCGTCCCGCCTCTGACAGATTTCTGCTGCTGTTGGTGGGTGTCGACCTTGGTCGACACGATGGATCCACGCCATGCCTGGATGAATCTCTGTCAGGCATCGAAAAACGCATGGGGTCGGATCCCTTTTCCAGGGGAAAAGGGCTCTGACCCCGATAACGCTGAATACGGGACACAGTGCCCCTCATCTGCTGCTATCGCCGATTCACCTTGACCTGTTAACGTGCAGTAATGACCTGTGGCATTCTCCTCGTAACACATCCCGGGGTCGGGACCGCCCTGCTTGACGTGGCGACCCGGCTCCTGCGGCAGTTGCCGCTGAAAACCGAAGCTTTCGAAGTACCGTTCGACGCAGACCTGGACGCCCTGCTCCCGCTCGCCTCGGCCGCCCTGCGGCGGGTCGATGGGGGGGATGGCGTGCTGATCCTGACCGACCTGTACGGCGCCAGCCCCGCCAACCTTGCCGGGCAGCTGGCCCGGCTGGGGACCCCGGTTCGCCGGGTGTCGGCGCTGAGCCTGCCGATGTTGCTGCGGGTGATGAATTATCCGGAACAGGGACTGGATCAACTGCCCGCCACAGCCGCGGCGGGTACCCGTAATGGAGCGATAGTCGACGATGCTTGAACGAGAACTCACCGTCAGCAACCGCCTGGGCCTGCATGCCCGGGCCACCGCCAAGCTGGTGCAGACCCTGGCGCCGTTCCGCTGCAACGTGACCATGGCCGCCAAGGGCCGTGAGATCAACGCCAAGAGCATCATGGGCGTGATGCTGCTGGCCGCTGGCCAGGGCACTCCGGTCACGGTGCGTATCAATGGCGAGGACGAAGCTGCCGCGATGGAGGCGGTGGTCGGCCTGTTCGAGCGCCGCTTCGACGAGGACAACTGAGCGTGCCACGCGCACGCGCCGGCCAGCTCAGTTCCGGCCAGCGGCCGGTACAGCTGCTGGCCGGCCATGGAGCGGCCCGTGGTACTGCAATGGGCCGGGCGCGGGTGCGCCTGCCGCATGCGCTGGAAGTCGCCGAACAGCGTGTCTCCGCCAACCAGGTCGAGGCCGAGCTGGCCCGCCTGCACCGCGCGGTGGATGCCGCGCGCACGGAAATGCATGAGCTGCGCCAACGCCTGCAGGGTGCCTTGAATCAGGAAGTGGGCGAGTTCCTCGACCTGCATGCCCTGCTGCTGGATGACCCCGAACTGCTGTTCGGGCTGGACGAACTGATCCGCAGCGGCCCCTACAGCGCCGGCTATGCACTGCGCCTGCAGCGTGACCGCTTGGCCAAGGTCTTCGATGGCATGGACGATGCCTACCTGAAGAGCCGCATGGATGACCTGGACCATGTGATCGGCCGTATCCACGCTTTCCTGCAGCCCGAACGCCCGCCGGTGGTGAAGGGCCTGGCCGGGGAGATCCTGGTCTGCGACAACATCGCTCCGTCCGAACTGGCGCAGCTGCAGGCACAGGGGGTGGTCGGCATCGTCACCGCCGCCGGCAGCGCGCTGTCGCACAGCGCGATCCTGGCCCGCAGCCTGCACCTGCCACTGATCGTCAACGTGCCGCAGCTGCTCAGCCGCATCGCCGATGGCGACGTGCTGATCATCGACGGCGCCGACGGCAGCATCACCGCCAACCCGCAGGCCGACAACCTGCGTGACTACCGCGTCCGGCTGAAAGAGCACGCGCGCGAGCAGCGCGAACTCGGCCGCCTGCGCAGCAAACCCAGCCGTACCCGCGACCAGGTCGACATCGCCCTGCTGGCCAATGCCGAATCGCTGGAAGACGTCACCCAGGCGCATGCGCTCGGCGCGCAGGGACTGGGCCTGTACCGCACCGAATTCCTGTTCCTGCAGCGCAACGAGCTGCCGGACGAAGAAGAACAGTTCCAGACCTACCGCGATGCCGCGTTGGGCATGAGCGGGCGACCGGTCACCATCCGCACGCTCGATCTGGGCGCGGACAAGGCCGACCGCACCGGCCTGACCCTGAGCAATGAAGAGAACCCGGCGCTGGGACTGCGCGGGGTGCGCCTGTCGTTGGCACGGCCGAAGGTGGCCGACACCCAGCTGCGCGCGATCCTGCGCGCCTCGGCCTACGGCAAGCTGCGCGTGCTGGTGCCGATGGTCAGCACCCGCGAGGAACTGCTGGCAGTGCGCCGGCGCATGCTCAAGCTGACCGAACAGCTGCGCAGCGAAGGTCACATGGTGTCCGACCATGTGCCGCTGGGTGCGATGATCGAGGTGCCCGCTGCGGCGTTGGCACTGGAAAGCTTCATCGACCTGGTCGACTTCCTGTCGATCGGCACCAACGACCTGGTGCAGTACCTGCTGGCCGCCGACCGCAACAACGAGGCGCTGGGCGAGCTGTATTCGCCGCTGCATCCGGCCGTGCTGCGGCTGCTGCAGATGGTGATCGAGACCGGCGCGCGCCACCGCATCCCGGTGGCGGTCTGCGGCGAGATGGCCGGCGATGCGCGGATGACCCCGCTGCTGCTGGCGCTGGGCCTGGCCGAGTTCAGCCTGCACCCCGGTACGTTGCTGGAGGTGCGCCGCGCGATCCGCGAGGCCGACCTGTCGGTGCTGCGCGCCCGCGCGCCGAAACTACTGGCCGCGCGCGACCGCCGCGCCATCGAACGCTGGCTGGCGCTGGTGGCGGATACGCCCTGACCCGCCGTCTGGCGGGGTCAGATCCCTTTCCACAGGAAAGGGATCTGACCCCGTTCCCCCTGCGGGGTATGCGTTGAAACATCCCCTTGCGATAATGACGCGCTGAACACCCCTGTTGCCGCATCCTTGCCGGGATCGCGGCTTTTCTTATCCCGCGGGAGCTGCGATGGCTGAAGCTGTACGCCACGACAAGACTGCGCGCCAACTGCGGATGTTGTCCGATGCACTGGACAGCGGTCGGCTGGGCCCGGTGCGTCGCCTGGTCAACACCCTGGCCCCGGCCGAGATCGGCAACCTGCTTGAATCGCTGCCGCCGGGCAAGCGTGCCATCGTGTGGGGCCTGGTCGACCCGGAAGACGACGGCGAAGTACTGGTCCACGTCGGCGAGGAAGTGCGCGAAAGCCTGCTGGCCGACATGGACCCGGACGAGATCATCGCCGCGGTCGAAGACCTGGACATCGACGATCTGGCCGACCTGGTCGAGGACCTGCCGGACACGGTCATCGACGAAGTCCTCAAGTCGATGGACCGCGAGAACCGCGAGCGCCTGGAACAGGTGTTGTCCTACCCCGAGGACAGTGCCGGCCGCCTGATGAACCCGGACGTGGTGACCGTACGCGCCGACGTCAACGTCGACGTGGTGCTGCGCTACCTGCGCCTGCGCGGCGAACTGCCCGACCACACCGACCACCTGTTCGTGGTCAGCCGCCGCCACCAGTACCTGGGCCGCGTGTCGCTTGCCTCGTTGGTGACCCACGAGGACACCACCCCGATCAACCGACTGATCGACGACGAGCAGCCGGCCATCGATGTCGGCGAGAGCGACCAGGAAGTGGCCCGCCAGTTCTCCGACCATGACTGGATCTCCGCGCCGGTGGTGGATGACAACAACATCCTGATCGGCCGCATCACCATCGATGACGTGGTCGACATCATCCGCGGCCAGGCCGAGCACCAGGCGCTGGGCGCCGCCGGTCTGGACGAGGACGAAGATCTGTTCAGCCCGGTCTGGCGCGCCATGCGCCGGCGCCTGATGTGGCTGTCGGTGAACCTGTGCACGGCCTTTCTGGCCTCCAGCGTGGTCGGTCACTTCGAAGGCACCATCGACAAGCTGGTGGCGCTGGCCGTGCTGATGCCGATCGTGGCGGGCCTGGGTGGCAATGCCGGCACCCAGGTGCTGGCGCTGATGGTGCGCGGCCTGGCGTTGGGCCAGGTGGGCGCCTCCAACGCGCGCACGCTGCTGTGGAAGGAAGTGCGGGTCGCTCTGTTGAACGGTGTGATGCTGGGTTCCGTGCTGGGGCTGATCGTGCTGGCCTGGTTCCACTCGCCCGGGCTGTCGGCGGTGATCGCCATCGCGCTGACCTGCAACCTGCTGTTCGCTGCACTGGCTGGCGTACTGGTGCCATTGACCCTGAAACGCTTCGGCTTCGACCCGGCGCTGGCCAGCGGCATCTTCCTCACCGCCGTGACCGACTCGATGGGCTTCTTCACCTTCCTCGGCCTGGCCACACTGGTACTGCTGCACTGAACCCTGCAGGGTCGGATCCCCGCCACGCGGGGCTCTGACCCGATCCCAACTGGAACACCCATGGCAACAACGATCGAAAACTATTTCCAGCCCGGCTGGCGCGACCAGCACCACACCTGCCCGGCCTGCGAATGGAAGGGCAGCTCGCGCGCCATGGTGATGGAGCTGGACGAGGATGCCACCGAGTACGACTGCCCGGTCTGCGAGAACCCGCTGCTGGTGGTGCTGCATCCGGATATGACGCAGGTACAGGCAGCTGCCGCCGAAGGCAACGCCGAGGCACAGGAGCAGTTGGACATCATCGCCAGTTTCCCGCGCCCGCAGTGACGCGGCGCACGATGCTGCATTGACGTGTGGCGGACTAGGATGCGGTTACACCTGCCACCTCGGGAAATCCCATGGTCCGTTCGATGTCGCGCTGGCTGCCGCTGCTGGCCCTTCTGATGATGAGCGGTTGCACATCGCTGCCGGACAGCGCGCGCGGGCGCTTCGAAGCCCGCGCGGTGAAGGTGGAGGGGGAGACCGCCTACTACCAGGTGTTCATTCCCGCCGGCGTGCAGGCCGCCGCTTCCACCAACCTCCCGGTCATCCTGTTCCTGCACGGCTCCGGCGAACGCGGCGGCGACGGCATCAAGCAGACATATTCGGGGCTGGGCCCCTATCTGCGCGAGCACCCCGACTTTCCGGCGCTGGTCGTCTTCCCGCAGGCGGCGAAGCACTCGGAATGGAGCGGCCACAACAATCGCATGGCCGTGGCCGCGCTGGACGCGACAATCGCCGAATTCGGTGCCGACCCGACGCGGCAGTACCTGACCGGCATGTCGATGGGCGGCTATGGCAGCTGGAACATCGCGCTGGATGACCCGCACCGCTTTGCCGCGATCGTGCCGGTATGCGGTGCGGTGTTCGCACCGCGCGCGAAGCGGCCGACCCTTTTCGTCGAGCAGGTCGCCCAAGAGGCCGATCCGTATGCCGTGATCGCGAAGCGGTTGCAGCGCACACCTATCTGGATTTTTCACGGTGCGCTGGACGACGTGGTACCACCGGACGACGACCGCAGACTGCACGCCGCATTCCAGAGCGCCGCTGCACCCGACGTGCGCTACACCGAATACCCGGAAGGCAACCACAACGCCTGGGATGCCACCTATGCGGACCCGGCAATGTGGGAATGGCTGTTCGCGCAGAAGCGCTGAGCCACAGCTTCTGCTGGGAAACATCTGTTGGTGGATGCCTACCGTTGGTCGGCATGAATGTTGGTGGATGCCAACCGTTGGTCGGCTTGGGTATTGGTGGGTGCCGACCGTTGGTCGGCACTATCTCTCCGCTTCGGGGTAATCCATTGCTTGGTAACTCACATCGATCTCCCATCGGCACCAGGCATACGGATAATCCCCCACGCAGCTCGCCAAGTTCGCCCTGACCGGGTTGGCGACGATGTACATCGCATGGCGAAACAGTGATTCTTCAGAACGAATGGCGTGATCGTGATAGCTCGATTGCCAGAATCGTCCTGTCCTACCCAGCATGCGGTTGATCCGCAATGCACTGCTCGATTTGAAGCGTTGCATGATGTGGTCCAGCGAGAACGCTCGGATCTCCACAAGCCAATGGATGTGGTCTGGCATGACCACATAGGCAAGTGAGTGCGTCAGGCCCTCAGCATCAATGCGACGGAACACATCCATCACCTCCTGTGCCGCAGTGGCATCATCGAAGTGGCATCGACGTTCCTGGGTGACGGTGGTCAGGATGTAGGATTGCCCGATCCGGGAATGGCGGCCAAGGCGTAGGCGTGCGCGGTTCATGGGCCCAAGCGTGCGCCTGCCGGCATCCGTCTTCTATCGGGCAACCACGTCAGTACAGGTAGGCCCGGAACCATTCAGTGGCTAGGCCCGCACTTCACCGCACTGATGGTTCAGTGCCGACCAACGGTCGGCACCCACCGGATAGGATAAGGACAGATCAATCGTGCCGACCAACGGTCGGCACCCACCAGGGCAGGTCAGCCCACCAGGGCGATCAGCCCAGCAGGGTTTCCAGCACGGCCATGCGCACGGCAACGCCGTTGGCGACCTGGCGCAGCACCCACGACTGCGGGCCGTCGGCCACGTCGTCGGTGACTTCCACGCCGCGGTTGATCGGGCCCGGGTGCAGCACCGCGGCATCCTTGCCGGCGCGGGCCAGGCGCTCGTTGGTCAGGCCGTACTGCGCGTGGTACTGCTCCAGCGACGGCACCAGGCCTTCTTCCATGCGCTCGCGCTGCAGGCGCAGCATCATCAGCGCGTCGACGCCTTCCAGCATCGCGTCGAAATCATCGCCGACCACGCAGCCGTTCAGGGTCTCGTCGTCCGGCAGCAACGACTGCGGGCCGCACACGCGGATCTCACCCACGCCCAGCGTGCGCAGCGCATGCAGGTCGGTGCGGGCCACGCGCGAGTGCTTCACGTCGCCGACGATCACTACCTTCATCTTCGAAAAATCCGGGCCCTTGGCCTGGCGCAGGGTCAGCATGTCCAGCAGGCCCTGGGTCGGGTGCGCGCTGCGACCGTCACCGGCGTTGATCAGTGCGGTGCCCTCGCCCGCCGCTTCGGCCAGTGCGGCCACGGCGCCATCATCGGGGTGGCGCACCACGAAGCCGCGCACGCCCATCGCTTCCAGGTTGCGCAGCGTGTCGCAGGCGGTTTCGCCCTTGCGCGTGGACGAGGTCGAGGCATCGAAGTTGAGCACATCGGCGCCCAGGCGCTGCGCGGCCAGTTGGAACGAGCTGCGGGTGCGCGTGGACGGTTCGAAGAACAGCGTGCACACCGCAGAACCGGCCAGCACGTGGCGCTTGTTGCCGACGCGGCCGACTGCGGCATCGCGGATCTGACCTGCGCGGTCGAGCAGCTGCAGCAGGGTCTCGCGCGGCAGGCCCTCCAGGGTCAGCAGGTGGCGCAGGCGTCCGGAGGCATCGATTTGCTGGGCGGTCATGGCGGTGTCGGGCAGTCAGGGAATGGGGGTGGCGTCGTCGGGGGACGACAGCCAGCGGTCGATGATCACCGCCGCGGCCACGGCATCGAGGGCGGCCGCATCACGGCGGCGCTTGCGCCCTTCGGCGCGCTCGACGGCGAAGCGGCGGGCGGCCTCGACCGAGCTGGAACGCTCGTCGATCATCACCACCGGCAGCTTGAAACGTTCCCGCAGCTGGCGGGCGAAGCCCTGCGCACGCTTGCGGTTGGGCTGGTCCTGGCCGTCCAGGGTCAGCGGGTCGCCGACCACCAGGCCGTCGGGCTTCCATTCCTTGAGCAGGCGTTCGATCGCGGTCCAGTCCGGGCCGTTGCCGTGCACATCGACTACGGCCACCGCGCGCGCATGTGCGGCGAAGGCACTGCCGATGGCTACACCGATACGGCGCGAGCCGACATCGAAACCCAGAACGGTGCCATCACGGCGGATCGCCGGGGCAGCAGAATCCGGCGCGGGTGTGATGGGCTCAGACATGGCCGCTGTAGTCGGTCAGCCGGAACAGGTCCACGCCGATGCGCGAGGCCGCACCCTGCCAGCGCTGCTCCAGCGGCAGCTGGAACACCAGTTCGGCATCGGCCGGCACGGTCAGCCAGCTGTTCTCGGACAGCTCGCTTTCCAGCTGCCCTGCCCCCCAACCGGCACAGCCGAGGGTGACCACAGCATTGGCCGGGCCTTCGCCACGTGCCATCGCCTCGAGGATGTCGCGCGAGGTGGTCAGGTACAGGCCTTCACCCACGATCAGGCTGGAATCCCATGCGCGCGCGTCGTCATGGATGACGAAGCCGCGTTCGGGATGCACCGGGCCGCCATTGAGCACCATGCGCGCCTGCAGGTCGCCATCACCGGTGGTGATGTCCATCTGTGCCAGCACTTCGCCCAGCGTGTACTCGGAAGGCTGGTTGACCAGCACGCCCATCGCCCCGTTCTCGTCGTGCTGGCAGATCAGCGCGACGCTGCGGGCGAAGGTCGCGTCGAGCAGCGACGGCAGCGCGACGAGCAGGTGATCGGCAAGGGAAGTCGGCGTAACAGGCATGCCCCCATTCTACCTGCTGGGGGCGGGATGGTCGCGCGATGGACGCGTGCGGCGATCGGCTAGGATGGTGCTTTGCCATGGAAGGTCGTCGATGCAGTCTTCATCGCCCCTGACCCTGCCGGCACGCAGCGCCATCGTTCTGATCGCGCTGCTGCAGGGCCTGATGCTGTATGCCGCGCAGGAGCTGTCCGATGCGTGGCCGTTCCGCGATATCGGCTGGCGCTACTGCTGGTACGCCTGGGTGCTGGCCATTCCCAGCGCGGTGGCGCTGAGCCTGGTCGAGCTGGGCCAGCGCCGCCTGTGGCTGCAGGCCGCGCTCGGCTCGGCGGTGGTGCTGGCGCTGGCCGCCTGGATCGGCTGGAACCTCAACGGCGAGACCGCGCTGGATTCGGGCGCGCTGCAGTTCCCGCTGACCCTGGGCATGGCCGTGGCGGTGTTCGTGGCTCTGCCCTGGTGGCAGTTCCAGCTGCAGCACGGGCATTGGCGCGCCAGCTATCCGGAGCTGTTCGAGCGTGCCTGGCAGAACGGCCTGACCCTGGCCCTGGCGGCACTGTTCACCGGGCTGACCTGGCTGCTGCTGTGGCTGTGGGCGGCCCTGTTCCAGCTGCTGGACGTGACCTTCTTCCGCGACCTGTTCCGGCAGGACGCGTTCATCGCGCTGGCCACCGGCAGCCTGGCCGGGTTCGGTGTGCTGATCGGGCGCACCCAGCACCGCGCGATCCAGATCACCCGCCAGGTGCTGTTCGCGATCTGTCGCGGGCTGCTGCCGCTGCTCTCGTTCATCGCCGTGCTGTTCGTGCTGAGCCTGCCGCTGACCGGGCTGGAACCGCTGTGGAAGACCCGTTCGGCCGCCAGCCTGCTGCTGGTGCTGTCGCTGCTGCTGGTGTCGTTCACCAATGCGGTCTACCAGCAGGGGGAAGACAGCGCCCCCTACCCCCTGCTGCTGCGCCGCCTTGTTGAAGCCAGCCTGCTGGCGCTGCCGGTCTATGCGGTGCTGGCGCTGTATGCACTGGGCCTGCGCGTGGTGCAGTACGGCTGGACCCTGGACCGCTTCTGGGCGGTGCTGATCGCGTTGGCCGTGGCCGGCTATGCGCTGGGCTACGCGCTGGCGGTAGTGCGCCGGCAGGGCCGCTGGCTGCAGACGCTGGAGCCGATCAACCGTTGGATGTGCTGGGCCGTGCTGGCACTGGCATTGCTGGGCAACTCGCCGCTGCTGGACCCGGTGCGGCTGACCCTGTCCAGCCAGTTGGCACGGCTGCGTGCAGACCCGCCGGCGATCACCAGCAGCGACGTCAACGTGCTGCGCTTCGACCTCGGCCGCCGCGGCGTGCAGGCGCTGCGCGGACTGCAGGACGATCCGGCGATCCGCGCCGATGCCAACGCGCCGCAGGTGATCGCCGATGCGCTGGCACGCACCTCACGCTGGGACGGCGGCACCCGCCTGGACAAGGGCCCGCAGGATGTCGCCGCCCTGCAACGCGCGCTGAAGCTGGCCAAGGGATCCACCTCGCCGCCCGCCGACTGGTGGCAGGCGCTGGCCACGCGCGCGATCAACGGCGAATCCTGTGCCGAGAGCGAGCGTGACTGCCTGATCGTGCATCGCGACCTGGATGGCGACGGCAGCACCGAGGTGCTGCTGTGCGAGCTGTACACCCACCGTGGGCCGGACTGCGTGCTGTACGCACGTGGCAGGGATGCCCAGTGGCGCCGGGCCGGTTCGCTGTTCGGCACCGTCAGCGGCCAGGCCGAGGCGATCAACCAGGCCCTGCGTGATGGCGAACTCACTCTCGAACCGCCGCGTTGGCCGATGCTGTCCATCGGCGGACGCCCCGCGATGACCATCGATCCCGAACCCGAATCCAACGAGTCTTCCCCATGAGCGGTTACTGCCTCATCGCCCCGGGCCATCCGGTGCACGACTACTACCACGCCAACGAGTACGGCTTTCCGCAGCGTGAGGAGCGCGAGCTGTTCGAGCGGCTGGTGCTGGAAATCAATCAGGCCGGCCTGAGCTGGGAAACGATCCTGAAGAAGCGCGGGGGTTTCCGCGCGGCCTATGACGGCTTCGATGTGGACCGCGTGGCAGCGTATGCCGAGCAGGACATCGAACGCCTGCTGTCGGACGCGGGCATCATCCGCAACCGGCTGAAGGTGCTGGCGGCGATCCACAACGCGCAGGTGATCCAGCAGCTGCGGGCCAGCCATGGCAGCTTCGCGGCGTGGCTGGATGCGCATCACCCGCGCAGCAAGGCCGACTGGGTGAAGCTGTTCAAGAAGACGTTCCGCTTCACCGGCGGCGAGATCACCGGCGAATTCCTGATGAGCCTGGGCTACCTGCCCGGCGCGCACGCCGAGAATTGCCCGGTGCATGCGCGGCTGCTGAAGCTGTCGCCGCCGTGGCTGAAGGCCGCCGCCCGCTGATGGATATCCGCCGGGCATGGCCCGGCGTTACCACGCATGGGTTCCGGTAGTGCCGGCCGCTGGCCGGCAACACCGTTGAACGTCACACGCCCATATAGCGGCCGGGGCGGTGGTTGAACATCAGCACCAGGCTGAGCACCACCGCGCCGATGGCCGAGTACAGCACCTTCGACGGCGACAGCACGAAGAACGCGGCCACCATCAGGCAGGCGTCGTAGGACATCTGCACCTTGCCTGCGCTCCAGCCGCGGGTGCGCTGCAGGTACACCGCCAGGATGCCGATGCCACCGAGGCTGGCACGGTGGCGGATGAAGAACAGGATGCCCAGGCCGGACAGCGCGCCACCGACGATCGCCGAATACAGCGGGTGGATGTGCGAGAAGTCGATCCAGCGCGGCAGCAGATCGGTCAGCACACCACAGGCGGTGACCGCAGCGAAGGTCTTCAGGGTGAATTCCCAGCCCATGCGCCGCACCGCCACCCAGTAGAACGGCAGGTTGACCAGCACGAACACCACGCCGAAGTTCCAGTCCAGCGCGTAATGCAGCAGGAACGCCATGCCGGCCATGCCGCCGATCATCAGCCCACTCTTGGCGAAGATGGCCAGGCCCAGCGAGGCCACCATCGTGGCCAGCACCATGCCCTGCACATCCTCGGCGATCGAGTGGCGCAGCGCTTTTTCGTCGGCGGTGGTGCCGGCGCTGTCGGGCGGCGGGGTCAGCGGACCGGCGGTGACCAGGTGGCCGTCAGCGTCGTCGCACGGCGCGGGGCCATGGGAGGGAAGGGACATACGGGTGGGGAACAGCAGGTGGGGAGCGGTATTAGACACGATCTGCATGACAGTTGCAGATGAAATCGTTCAGCCACCCTCGCCCATTCAGGTTATTTCGGGACCGCAGCAGTCAGCACGGCCAGCATGTCTTCTCCGGCGTCGTCCATTCCGGTCTCGACGAAACCGAAGCTGCCGTAGAAGGCGCCGGCCACCGGATTGCGCGGGTTGTAGCAGATCTCGATCTCGGCCAGCCCGGGCGTGGCCCGGATCTGCGCCAGCGCCAGTTCCAGCGCACGTCGGCCGATACCACGGCCCTGCCAGCGTTGATCAACCATGAAACGCCAGATCGACATCCGCTGCGGCGTCTCCGGCACCCACATGAAGAACCCGACCCACTCGCCATCGGCACGGATGGCGCGGGTCTGGTAACTGGGATTGAAGGCCGCCTGCACCAGCGACCAGGTATTGCTGGCCACGAAGTCCTGCTGCGCCTCGTTGACGTCGAGGTCGCACACCGCCTCGTAGTTGTCGGCGGTGATCGTTTCCAGCGTGACCTGCATGCGGGCGTCCTGCCTGAGGATGGACGTCCAGTCTGCCCGCCCCTGCATCCCGTGGGGCGAGGCCGCCGACAACCGTTCAGCGCGGGGTTGCCTGCTCAGCCCTTGCCGGCCAGATGGTGTGCCACCAGCGCGTTGGCATGGCCATGGCCCAGCCCATGCTCACCTTTCAGGAAGCTGACCAGTTCCATGTGTTTCAGGCCCTTCTTCCCCGCCAGCAGCCCGAACCAGTGGGCGACCGGCTGCCCATAGGTCTTCTCGATGGAGGGGAAGTACGAGGCCGGGCCCTTGGGCTTGGTGTCAGTGATCATGCGGACGCTCCTTGCGTTGGATGTACCGGTACGACGAACCGGGGAGCCGGAAATCGACAGATCCGTTCAATCCGGGAGCCGTATCATCCCGTCATGCCCCGCGAAAATCTCAACGACCTGCAGGCCTTCGTCCACGTTGCCCGCGAGGGCAGCTTCACCAGGGCCGCCGCCCAGCTGGGCGTCTCCCAGTCCGCGCTCAGCCATGCCATGCGCGGCCTGGAACAGCGCCTCGGCGTGCGCCTGCTGACCCGCACCACCCGCAGCGTGTCCACCACCGAAGCCGGTGCCCGCCTGCTGGATACCCTGGGCCCGCGCCTGGCCGAGATCGAGGACGGGCTGGCCGCGCTGGCCGAGTACCGCGAGCGCCCGGCCGGCACCATCCGCATCAATGCCACCGGCCACGCCGCCGAGTACATCGCCTGGCCGCGGCTGGCGCCGCTGCTGCAGCAGTATCCGGATTTGAAGGTGGAACTGGCCGTCGACTACGGGCTGGCCGACATCGTGGCCGAGCGCTACGACATCGGTATCCGCCTCGGCGAGCGGCTGGCGCGCGACATGGTCGCCGTGCCGATCAGCCCGCCGCTGCGCATGCGCGTGGTCGGCGCGCCCAGCTACTTCCGCCAGCATGGGGTGCCACGGCATCCGGACGAGCTGGCAGACCACAACTGCGTGACCCTGCGCCTGCCCACGCATGGCGGGCTGATGCCGTGGGATTTCGGCCAGGACGGCAACGAACTGAGCGTGCGCGTCACCGGCCAATGGACCTTCAACACCATGGGCATGACCCGCGCGGCTGCGCTGGCCGGCAGCGGATTGGCCTGGCTGCCGGAAGACCAGGTGCAGCCGATGCTGGACGATGGCCGCCTGCAGTCGGTGCTGGATGACTGGTGCCCGCACTTCGATGGCTACTACGCGTATTACCCGTCGCGCCGCCACGTGACCGTGGCGATGCGCACGGTGCTTGATGCACTGCGCGGGCCGATGGGGTGAGGGGCAAGGAGTGCGGACCAACGGTCCGCACCCACCACCAACGGTCCGCAACCACCTGCGGTCCGCACCCGCCTGGTGGTCAGCCCTTGGCCTGGGCCGCACGCTGGGCGTTGTAGCGCTCACCAACAATCGATACTTCATCCAGCGCCTGCGCGATGCGTTGTAGTTCCTCCGGCGCCAGCTGCAGGTCGGCCGCACCCAGGTTCTCTTCCAGGCGATGGACCTTGGTGGTGCCCGGGATCGGCACGATCCACAGCGCCTGTGCCAGCAGCCAGGCCAACGCCACCTGCGCGGGGGTTGCGCCACGTGATGCGGCAATCGTGCCGATGCGATCCACCAGCGCCTGGTTGGCGCGGCGTGCTTCCACTTCGAAGCGCGGCACGGTGTTGCGGAAGTCGTTGGCGTCGAAGGTGGTATCGGCGTTGATCGCACCGGTCAGGAAGCCGCGGCCCAGCGGGCTGAACGGCACGAAGCCGATGCCCAGCTCCTGCAGGGTCGGCAGCAGTTCGCGCTCCGGTTCGCGCCACCACAGCGAGTACTCACTCTGCACGGCGGTGACCGGCTGCACCGCATGCGCACGGCGCACGGTGGCGGCGCTGGCCTCGGACAGGCCGAAGTGACCGACCTTGCCTTCAGCGATCAGGTCGCGCACGGTACCGGCCACATCTTCGATCGGCACGTTGGGATCGACGCGGTGCTGGTAGAACAGGTCGATATGGTCGGTGCGCAGGCGCTTGAGGCTGGCTTCGGCCACCGCACGGATGTTCTCCGGGCGACTGTCCAGGCCTGTATCGACGCGGGCATCCTTGAAACCGAACTTGGTGGCGATCACCAGGCTGTCGCGGTACGGCGCCAACGCCTCGCCAAGCAGATCTTCATTGGTGTACGGGCCGTACACTTCGGCGGTATCGAAGAAGGTCACGCCGCGTTCCACCGCAGCGTGCAGCAGGGCGATGCCCTGGCTGCGCTCGACCGGCTGGCCATAGCCGTGGCTCAGGCCCATGCAACCCAGGCCGAGGGCGGAAACCTTCAGACCACTGCGGCCAAGTTCACGTGTCTGCATCGTCATGCTCCAGAGGGGGAGCGCTGACGATACGCCTGCAGGGGCGCTGGATTGAACCGACTGGATGGCAGTCGGTCATGACTGGAATTCATCAATCCGGTCACGACCGAAGCCAGCCGGGGTCACCGGATCTCGGAGATCTCCACGCCATCCAGCCCCTGCGACAGGGTGCGCGCGTCACCGCCCTGGCTGAGCTTGATGCGCAGGCGTACCTCGTTCTGCGAATCGGCGTAGCGCAGTGCGTCCTCGTAGCTGATCTCACCGGCCTGGTACAGCTCGAACAGGCTCTGGTCGAAGGTCTTCATGCCCAGCTGGACCGAGTCCTTCATCACTTCCTTCAGCTTGTGGATCTCGCCGTCGCGGATGTAGTCCTGCACCAGCGGCGTGCCCAGCAGGATCTCCATCGCCACCTTGCGCGAGCGGCCATCGGGCGAGGGAATCAGCTGCTGCGCAACCACGCCTTTGAGATTCAGCGACAGGTCCATCAGCAGCTGGTTGCGGCGGTCTTCCGGGAAGAAGTTGACGATGCGGTCCATCGCCTGGTTGGCGTTGTTGGCATGCAGGGTGCACAGCACCAGGTGGCCGGTTTCGGCGAACGCGATGGCGTGGTCCATGCCTTCGCGGGTACGCACCTCGCCGATCATGATCACATCCGGCGCCTGGCGCAGGGTGTTCTTCAGCGCCGCTTCCCAGCTGTCGGTATCGATGCCGACTTCGCGCTGGGTGATGATGCAGCCCTCGTGCTTGTGCACGAATTCGATCGGGTCTTCGATGGTGATGATGTGGCCAGTCGAGTTCTGGTTGCGGTAACCGATCATCGCCGCCAGCGAGGTTGATTTACCGGTACCGGTGGCGCCGACGAACAGGATGATGCCGCGCTTGGTCATTGCCAGCGTCTTGATGATCGGCGGCAGGCTCAGTTCTTCCACGGTCGGAATGCGCGTCTCGATGCGACGCAGCACCATGCCGACCTGGTTGCGCTGGTAGAAGCAGCTCACGCGGAAGCGGCCGACACCGGACAGGCCGATGGCGAAGTTGCATTCGTGGGTCTTCTCGAATTCCTCGCGCTGTGCCGGGGTCATCACATTGAGGACCAGGTCGCGGCTCTGCTGCGGCGTGAGCGGGGTCTGCGTGATCGGAGAGATCTTGCCGTTGACCTTCATCGCCGGCGGCATGCCCGCAGTGATGAACAGGTCCGAGGCGCGCTGGTGCGCCATCAGCTTGAGGAACGAAGTGAAATCGATGGTGGTCGCGGTGGTGTTCACGGCGGGCTCCCAATGGGGCATGTACCAGGAAACGGTCGGTGGAGGAAACGGCGCGGGAACGGCGGCGCACTGGCGCACGCCGCCCCGTTGCGGCCCCGCCTTACTCGAACAGGCGCTTGTCCTTGGCGTAGTCGCGAGCCTGGTTGCGGGTAATCAGGCTGCGCTTGACCAGGTCCTGCAGGTGCTGGTCCAGGGTCATCATGCCGTACTGCTGGCCGGTCTGGATGGCCGAATACATCTGCGCCACCTTGTCCTCGCGGATCAGGTTGCGGATGGCCGGGGTGCCGACCATGATTTCCCACGCAGCGGTACGTCCGCCACCAACCTTCTTCAGCAGCGCCTGCGAGATCACCGCACGCAGCGATTCGGACAGCATCGAGCGCACCATCGGCTTTTCGCCGGCCGGGAACACGTCGATGATGCGGTCGATGGTCTTGGCCGCCGAGCTGGTATGCAGGGTGCCGAACACCAGGTGGCCGGTTTCCGCGGCGGTCAGCGCCAGGCGGATGGTTTCCAGGTCGCGAAGTTCGCCGACCAGGATGATGTCCGGGTCCTCACGCAGTGCCGAGCGCAGCGCTTCATTGAAACCATGCGTGTCACGGTGCACTTCGCGCTGGTTGATCAGGCACTTCTGCGAGGTATGCACGAATTCGATCGGATCCTCGACGGTGAGGATGTGGCCGTATTCGTTCTTGTTGATGTAGTCGATCATCGCCGCCAGCGTGGTCGACTTGCCCGAACCGGTCGGGCCGGTCACCAGGATCAGGCCCTGCGGCTGCTGGATCACTTCGCGGAACAACGGCGGGCAGGCCAGGTCCTCGAGGGTGAGCACCTCGGACGGAATGGTACGGAACACCGCACCGGCGCCGCGGTTCTGGTTGAACGCATTCACACGGAAGCGCGCCAGCGACGGAATCTCGAAGGAGAAGTCCACTTCGAGGAATTCCTCGTAATCGCGGCGCTGCTTGTCGGACATGATGTCGTACACCAGCGCATGGACCTGCTTGTGGTCCAGGGCTGGGATGTTGATCCGGCGAACGTCGCCGTCCACGCGGATCATCGGCGGCAGGCCTGCGGACAGGTGCAGGTCGGACGCTTTGTTCTTTACGGAAAACGCCAACAGCTCGGCGATATCCATGAGCGGCTACTCCCCAATAACGGCTTCGACTGGAAGGATCTTTCCCCGGGCGGCAGTATAGCCTCCTGATTCAACGGAACGCGTTACGTGGCCACTCCCCTGCCCCAGATCCTGAGCAACCTGCATGCCGCCGCCGAGGCCGCTGGCAGGCCCGATCCACGCCTGCTGGCGGTGTCCAAGACCCAGCCGGCCGAGGCCGTGGCCGCGCTGGCCGCACAGGGCCAGCATGCCTTCGGCGAAAACTATGTGCAGGAAGCGCTGGCCAAGATGCAGGCGCTGCAGCACCTGGCGCTGGAGTGGCACCTGATCGGCCACCTGCAGTCGAACAAGGCCGAGGCCGTGGCCAGCCACTTCGACTGGGTACAGAGCGTGGACCGGCCCAAGCTGGTGACGGCGCTGGCACGCCATCGCCCGGCCGCGCGCGGCCCACTGAACGTACTGATCCAGGTCAACATCGACGACGAATCCAGCAAGCATGGCTGTGCACCGGAAGAAGTGGATGCACTGGCCGCGGCGATTGCCGCTGAACCCACCCTGCGCCTGCGCGGCCTGATGGCGATTCCCGCACCGTGGCCCGAAGCGGCGCGCCGTCGGGATACGTTCGTGCGCATGCGCACACTTTTCCAGTCGCTGGCTGCCCAGCACGCGCGGATCGACACGCTGTCGATGGGCATGAGCAGCGACTACGCCGAAGCCATCGCCGAGGGCGCCACCCTGGTGCGCATCGGCACCGCCCTGTTCGGCGCGCGTCCGCGCCCGGCCTGATTTTCCAAGGAGACTTCCATGGCAGCTGATTCCATCACCTTCATCGGCGGCGGCAACATGGCCCGCAGCCTGATTGCCGGCCTGATCCGCCAGGGCGTGCCAGCCGCGCACATCCACGTGGCCGAACCGGTGGCCGCACTGCGCCAGGCGCTGGCCACCGACTTCGGCGTGCAGGTGCACGACAACGCCGCCGATGCCGCCGCGCAGGGCCGCACATGGTTGTTGGCGGTGAAGCCACAGGTACTGCGCGATGTCTGCCAGTCGCTGCAGGCGCTGGCGCAGGCGAACCGGCCGCTGGTGGTGTCGATTGCCGCCGGCATCACCAGCGCGCAGCTGGAACGCTGGCTGGGCGGCAATCTGCCGGTGGTGCGCGCGATGCCGAACACCCCGGCCCTGCTCGGCGCCGGCGTGACCGGCCTGTATGCCACGCCATCGGTGGATGCACAGCAGCACGCGCAGGCCGAACAGGTGCTGGCCAGTGCCGGGCGCACGGTGTGGATCGACAGCGAATCGCTGATGGATTCGGTCACCGCCGTGTCCGGCAGCGGACCGGCCTATGTGTTCCTGCTGGCCGAAGCGATGGAAGCGGCGGGTATTGCCCAGGGCCTGCCGGCCGACGCCGCGCGCACGCTGGTGGTGCAGACCCTGCTGGGCGCCTCGCGCATGCTCGATGAGGCTGGTGAGAGCCCGGCGGAACTGCGCCGCCGCGTGACCTCGCCGAACGGCACCACCCAGGCCGCGATCGAGAGCTTCCAGGCCGGTGGCTTCGAGGCGCTGGTGGACACCGCACTGCGCGCCGCGCAGGTGCGTGGGCAGGAACTGTCTGCGGCGAATGATTGATCCCCTGGGGTCAGATCCCTTGGCCGAGGCAAAGGGATCTGACCCCATCTACCCGATGATCACCGTCCCAATGTGGTCATGACGAAATCGACGAAGCACTGCAACCGCGGGCGCGGCCTGCGGTCGGGCAGGTAGATCAGGTGCATCGGCCGGGGTTCGGGCAGGTAGTCGCGCAGCAGCGGCTTCAATCGCCCGGCCGCGATCTCGCCGGCCAGCAACGCGGTCGGCTGCAGCACCAACCCCGCGCCGGCGACCGCCGCTTCACGCAGCGCGAACCCATCATTGCAGGTCAGGCGCGCCTCCCAGTCCACCTGTTCGCCGTTGGCCAGCTGCCAACCATGGCCGCCGCGCCAGGCCAGGTGGCTCAGGCAATCATGCCCCTGCAGATCCGCGGGCGTACGCGGCGTGCCGCGCCGGCGCAGGTAGGACGGTGCCGCACACAGGCTCATCGCATACGGTGGCAGCGGCCGCGCCACCACCTCCTGCGACGGCAGTGGCCCGACCCGGATCGCCACGTCGAAGCCGTCCTCGATCAGATCCACACGACGGTTGCTCAGCTCCAGTTCGATGTTCAACTGCGGCTGCGCGCGCAGCAGGCCGGCCAGTTGTGGCGCCAGCACGCAGCTGCCCCAGGTGGTCGGCGCGGTAACCCGAAGCAGGCCACGCGGCTGTACCTGCAGGCCGGCCACATCGGCCTCGGCCTGCTGCACCTGCTCCAGCACCTGCCGGCACCCGGCCAGGTAGGCACTGCCGGCTTCGGTCAAGCGCTGGCGGCGGGTGTTCCGTTGCAGCAGCGCGGTACCCAGGTGCGCTTCCAGCTGCTGGATGTACTTGCCGACCATCACTGCCGAGACCTGCAGCTGTTCGGCCGCCCCTGCGAAGCTGCCGAACTCGGCCACGGCGATGAACGCCTGCATGCAGCGAAGGGTGTCCATTACTAATCCAGAGTTAGGAATCTGCGAAGCATACGCCGCTTACCTAACCTCACTGTGACGGCGCAGACTGGGCTCATCCCCTCATGCAAGGAACGGCCATGAAGATCCTCCTCGTCGGTGCCAGCGGCACGCTCGGCCAGGCAGTCGCCCGTCAGCTCGGCCAACAGCACCAGATTCTCGCCGCAGGCCGCAACAGCGGCGAACTGCGCGTCGACCTGACCGACGACGCCAGCGTCGCCGAACTGTTCGCCCGCACCGGACCGGTTGATGCGGTGATTTCCACCACCGGCACGGTGCACTTCGGCCCGCTGAAGGAAATGACGCCAGCGCAGTTCAACATCGGCCTGCAGGACAAGCTGCTGGGACAGGTGCGCCTGGCACTGGCCGCCCAGCACCACCTCAACGCCGGCGGCTCGATCACCCTGACCAGCGGCATCATCAGCGCCCAGCCGATCCGCGACGGCGTCAACGCCACCGCAGTGAACGCCGCACTGGAAGGTTTCGTGCGTGCGGCTGCATTGGAACTGCTGCCGCGTGGCCTGCGCATCAACGTCGTCAGCCCCAACGTGCTGATCGAATCAATGGCGACCTACGGCCCCTATTTCCCGGGCTTTGAAGCGGTAAGCGCACAGCGCGCGGCGCTGGCCTTCCAGCGTGCAGTGGAAGGCATCCAGAGCGGCGAGACGATCACGGTCTGGTAAGAAAAAGGGGACGGAGGGGATTAAGTCGTTTGTGCACTTGCGACTTAATCCCCTCCGTCCCCTTTTTCACTCCCAGCGCATCGGGCCGTCGCCGCGTTCGCCGAGGACGTCACCGGGGTTGGCCAGGCGGCAACGCTGCAGCGACAGGCAGCCACAGCCGATGCAGCCGGTCAGTTCATCACGCAGCAGTTCCAGCATGTGGATGCGCTCCTCCAGCTCGGTGCGCCAGCGCGCGGACAGCTTGGCCCAGTCGGCCTTGGTCGGCGCGCGGCCCTCGGGCAGGCTTTCGAAGGCACGGCCGACGGCTTCCAGCGGCATGCCCACCCGTTGCGCGACGCGGATCACGGCCAACCGTCGCAGCACGTCACGGCTGTAGCGACGCTGGTTGCCCGAGGTGCGCAGGCTGCTGATCAGCCCCTTGCGCTCGTAGAAATGCAGCGCGGAAACCGCCACGCCACTGCGCTGGGAGACTTCGCCAACGCTGAGTTCCTGGGAAACCATTGCTTGACCTAAACTGCGGTTGAGGTGGCATGCTGCTATCTTCGCCGCCAGTTGACAAGCGCGGCCCGCATCTGACTCGTATATGTCCCCCACTCTTTCGCCCGCCGACGCCCATGCACCGGCTGATACGTCGATCCTGTCCCCCCGCTATCGCGCCACCACCATCGGCATGGTGGCGCTGGTGGGGCTGCATGCCTTCGAAGCCCTGGCGGTGGCGGCGGCCATGCCGACCGTGGCCGAGGCACTGGATGGCCTGCGCCTGTATGCGCTGGCCTTCGGCGGCACCCTGGCCACCAGCGTGATCGGCATGACCCTGGCCGGACGCTGGGCCGACCGCCATGGGCCCGCCAGGCCGCTATGGTACGGCCTGGCCTGCTTCGTGATGGGGCTGCTGCTGGCCGGCTTTGCGATGCGCATGGGCATGCTGGTGGCCGGGCGCCTGCTGCAGGGCCTGGGTGCGGGCGCGATCTCGGTCTCGCTGTACGTGATGGTCGGGCGCAGCTATCCCGAACACCTGCGCCCGAAGGTATTTGCCGCGTTCTCGGCCGGCTGGGTGGTGCCGTCCATGATCGGCCCCGCGCTGAGCGGGCTGATCGTGCAGCATCTCGGCTGGCGCTGGGTGTTCCTTGCAGTGCCACTGCTGGCCATTCCGGCCGCGCTGCTGCTGCGCCCCGCGCTGGCACGAATGCAGCCCACCGACGCGGGTGGCAGCGACGACGGGCGAGGCAACGTGGTGCGCTGGGCCAGCGGTGCCTCGTTGGCGGCGCTGCTGCTCTACTTCGGCGGCCAGCAGCAGGGTCTGCCTGCGCTGCTCTGCATCGGTGTGGCACTGCTGGCGCTGCTGTTCTGCGTACATCGACTGCTTCCGCCCGGAACCCTGGTCTTGCGCCGTGGACTGCCGAGCGTGATCGCGCTGCGCGGCGTCGCGGCGGCCGCATTCTTCGCCTGCGAGGCCTACCTGCCGCTGCTGCTGCAGCGTGAACGCGGGCTCTCACCCAGCTGGGCCGGTGCCGTGCTCAGTCTTGGCGCACTGGGTTGGTTCGCCGGTTCATGGCTGCAGGGCCACCAGCAGCGTGGCTGGTCGCGCCAGCAGTTGCTGCGCATGGGCACGCCGCTGATGACGATCGGTATCGCCGCCACCCTGGCCGTGCTGTTCAACGCCGTGCCGCTGCCGGTGGCCCTGGTCGGCTGGGCCATGACCGGGTTCGGCATGGGCATGATCTACGCCAGCCTGTCGGTGCTGACGCTGTCATTGTCCGCACCGCAGGAGCAAGGTGCCAACACCTCGTCACTGCAGCTGAGCGAGGCGTTGTCGGTGACCACCGCGCTGGCGGTTTCCGGCGCGCTGTTCGCGCTGTTCGTGCAAAGCGCACCCCACACCGGCTACGTGCTGTGCCTGGCAATCACCTTCGGCCTGGCGCTGCTGGCCACGGTGATCGCGCGGCGGGTGTAGCGCCGCCGCATTGCGGGATTGCCGGCCAGCGGCCGGCACTAGCGGGTGCCAGCCCCCATGTCATCGATATCCCGGTGCAGGATGCGCCGCACCTCCAGCACCGCCTGCGGGGTCTCCTGCACGCTGTGGCCGGAAATGATCACCTTCTCCGACAATGCGCCCGGCAGGTGCGCGCTCCAGTAAGGCACCAGCCCGTCATCGGACTTCTCCACCGGCAGTTCCGGTTTGCGCTGGGCGATGATCGAGTGGTACTTCAGGCCCGCTTCGATCGGCAGCTGTGCGGTGGCCTTCACGAACGGATCGCTGGCCTTGAGGTTGTCGATGCTGTTCGGAATCTTCGGCTTGGCGGTGCCATCGACCTGCTGCTCGGCCTGTGCCAGCGCCATGAACACGTCCTCGAACTTGCCGAGAATGGTCAGCGGCAGGCGCACCAGGCGACCGATCAGCCGCCCGACCTTGTTGCCGGCAATGTCAGTGCCCTGGTGCGGCGCGGCGATGAAGATCGCGCGTTCCACGTTCGGCTGTGCCTTGAAATGCAGCAGCGGGCCCAGCTTGTTCTGCACCCGCTTCAGTCGTTCCCCCTTCAGGTCGTAGTTCGCCAGCAGGTCATTCCACAGCACGTCACCCGAATCGCTCACCAGCAGCCGGGCCAGTACGCCGCCCATGCTGTGGCCGATGTAGACCATGTCCTTCGATGCACGCGTGGTGCCATTGGGATCGAAGTGCTTCAGCGTGTCGTTGAACGCGTTGGCGATCTCGTAGCGGTTCAGCGCGATCGGTGCATTGGTGGGGTAATAGACCTGCCACACCTGGAACTGCTGGCGCAGCTCGGGATCGCCCATGATCTCGTTGGCCAGGTTCACCCAGGCTTCCGGGCTGCTGGCCAGGCCGTGCAACATGAAGATGATGCGGCGGTTGGGGTCCCACGGCTGCATCAGGTAGATGTGCGGTTCGCCGATGCCCTCACTCATGCCGAACAGGGTGCGCAGCGACTGCCTGGCGAAGCCACTCTGTGCCAACCACAGGCCGTAGGCGGCAGTGAAGTTACCGGCCAGTGGCACCTGTTCGCCGTGCAGGGTGATGCGCTCGGTGGCTTCCGGCGAATAGGCATCCAGTTCGACCCGGCGCGTACGCATCACGTCTTCCAGGCTGCTGCCCTCGAAACGCAGCAGTGCGGTGACGTTGATCGAGGACATCTCACTGAACTCGGGCACCGAATCGTCATGGCGATGACGACGACCGCGACGCTCGTCGTCCTCATCGTCCGATGCCGTTTCGGCCTTCGGGCCATCCGGTGCGATCACCGGCGCGACCAGCTTCGGTGGGTCCATCACCATCACCAGCTCGGCACCGAAACCATCGCGGCGATAGGTACTGCGCAGGCCGACGAAGCTGACGGTGCCGGCCGGCACCAGCTGCGCAGGAATGCTCTTCAGGCCCAGCTGCTGGTAGTTGGAAGCCAGCGACCAGCTGCCCACGGTCAGTGGCTTGGTGTAGTCCTCGCCGGCCAGTGCCGCCGCACGCGCACGCACGAACAGCACCACCGCCGCCTTCTCGGCCGCGTAGTTGTAGTAGTCGCGCACCTGCGTCTGGCGATCCTCGAAGGCACGGTCGGACGGTGAGCGGCCACTGTAGAACAGGTAGGCATAGGCATAGCGCGCGGCTTCCAGCCATGCATCCAATGCCGCATCACTCATCGGCGGGTCGCCGGCGGCAGTCTTCTTCGGCGTCATCGCCAGCGCGGCCTTCACCCACAATTCGGACAGCGCCGACAGCCGCTGCTCGACATTGAGGTCATCGGTCATCAGCAGCGTGCTGCGGCAGACCAGGAAGTCCTTCTCGCACTGCGACTCATCCAGGCCTGCTGCGCTGAGCGTTTCGCGCGCGGCCGGGCTGAGCTTGCCGGTGTTGAGCACATCCGCGCGCTTGTTGACCAGCGAATCGCTGGACTTGACCTGCTTGACGGTGACCATCGCGCAGCCGCTGCTGCCCAGCAGCAGGAAGGCGGCGAACAACACCGGCAGCAGGCGCTGCCAGCGGGTCAGAAAGAGTTGGGTCATTACTGCGGGTCCTCCTCGGTGCCGGGCACGCCCTGGCGGATTGCGGTGGAGAAATTGGCGCCATCACCGAGATCCAGCGCGCGCTGGGTGATGCGGCCCTTGGCATGCAGCTCGGTGTACGGCACGCCCGGAGTGAGCGCACCGACCTCCTGCGCGTACTCGGCCAGGTAACCGGACAGCAGCAGGCGGTAATCCAGCGGCAGGCGCGGTGCGATGTGGCGGGCCAGATCGAAGACGATCGTGGTGCAGTTGCTGGTCAACGTGTTGTAGAAGCCGGGCTTCGCATCCAGTTCGCGGGCCTGCGCGATGTACGCAGCGAACAGTTCCTTCAGCTGCGCGCGGTCCATGCCATGCAGGCGGTACAGGTAGACATCCTCGCCACGCGCGTTGGTGCGTGTGCGGATGATGTCGGTCTCCTCCGAAGCCACCAGGGTCATCTCGAACTTGCGGAAGAAGCCGCCCAGCGCCGAGAACGACTCACCGCGCTCCTTGCGGATCTCCAGCGAGAACACCACGTGGCGACCGTCCTCGAAGCCGAACGAGATCAGGGTGTGGGCAATGGCCGGGCCCATCCAGTACGACAGCACCAGGTCGGCCGAGCGCAGCTGGTCCAGGTCGTACTCGCGGCGCACCCAGTGTGCGTCGTAGTCGGTTTCGGTGCGCCAGCTGAAGTCACGCACATTGTCCAGCACGACGTGGCGGCCATCGAAGGACACCACGTGCAGGCGCTGGGCCACGTCATCGGCCCACAACCGGTCCTGGCGCGGGGTCAGCAGCAGCCACCACAGGCCGGCCAGTGCCAGCGATGCCCCGAACGCCAGACCCAGGCGGCGCGAGGCACGGCCCCGCGCGACCCGCCACGACGCCCACAGCGCAACCAGCAGCCACAGCCCGGCGACGCCGGTGGCCAGCCAGCCCGGCCCCGGCAACTGATAGGCCAGCAGCCCGGTCACCCACAGCGCCAGCAGCGCCATGGCACTTCCTGTCATCCATCGTCCTGCGGCTTTCACTGGCATCCTGTCGCGGTCCTGAAGCCGCATAGTTAGCCACAAGCGGGTTCACCGTGGCATCTACGGCCCGTTCAGGCAGGCCGGCGCACCGTCGGCGGCGGCCTCTGCGGCCAGATTCACCTCACAGGAGCAACGATGGGCATCACTTCCGTGGCCGGCATTCCGGTCCAACCCCGGCATCGCGCCACCTGCCACTGCGGCACGGTCGAGCTGCTGCTGGACCTGCCTGATGGCATCGTCGATCCCCGCCGCTGCGACTGCTCGATGTGCCGGCGCCGTGGCGCCATTGCCGCCAGCGTCACCCGCCAGGGCCTGCAGGTGGTGCGCGGGCAGAATCACCTGCAGATGTACCAGTTCAACACCCATGTGGCTGAACATTACTTCTGCGGTGTGTGTGGCATCTACACCCACCACCGGCGCCGCTCCAACCCCGACCAGTTCGGTTACAACGTGGCCTGCCTGGAAGGCATCGACCCGTTTGCGCTGGGCATCATCCCGGTCAACGACGGGGTCAACCACCCGGCCGACCGCGGCGCCTAGTGGCGCGTGCGCCGCAGCGGCGCGGCGACCTTCTGCCACGGCGCCATGCCGCTGCGCCCGGCCCGCACAGGGCGTTTCAACCAGGGCCGGCGGGGCGTCGCCTGCGGTTCGGCGGCGATCGGGGGAGGAACAGGTCTGCGGCCGGGCCAGAGATGATCGAGCAGCCACATGGCAGGTCTCCGTGGGGGACGGGGACGGCCTACGCTAGCGACACCTGGGCAAAGGACGGGTGATGGTGCTGCGGCAGTCAGATGACAGCTGTGCCCCCCCTCAGTCCAGCGGCCGTGACCGGCCCAGGCGGCGCACCAGCACGAAGAACAGCGGCACCAGCACCACCGCCAGCACCGTGCCGGACACCATGCCGCCGATCACGCTCATGCCGATCTCACGGCGACTGACCGCACCGGCACCGGTGGCCAACGCCAACGGAATCACACCGGCCACAAAGGCCAACGACGTCATCACGATCGGGCGCAGGCGCAGGCGTGCGCCCTGCAGCGCCGCCTCCACCGCAGAACTGCCGGCGCGATAGCGGGCTTCGGCAAACTCAACGATCAGGATCGCATTCTTGGCCGACAGTCCGATGGTGGTCAGCAGACCCACCTGGAAGTAGATGTCGTTGACGAAGCCCGCCGCCGTGGTCGCCAGCACGGTACCAATCACGCCCAAGGGGATCACCAGCACCACCGCCACCGGTACCGTCCAGCTCTCATAGAGCGCCGCCAGGCACAGGAAAATGAAGGCGATGGAGGCGGTGTACAGCCACAGCGTCTGGTTGCTGGCCAGTTGCTCCTGATAGGACAGGCCGCTCCACTGCAGGTCGAATCCGGGTTGATCGGCAACCAGCGCCTGCATGCGCTGCATCGCCTCGCCCGAGCTGCGCCCTTCGGCGGCGCTGCCCTGGATCTGCATCGCCGGCAGGCCGTTGAAACGCTGCTGCAACTGCGGCCCGCGCGCCCAGTGGCTGCTGGCGAAGCTGGCGAACGACGCCATCTGGCCGTTGCCACCGCGCACATACCACTGGCCGATGTCGTCGGGCACACTGCGGTAGGGCTGGTCACCCTGCATGTAGACCCGCTTGACCCGGCCACGGTCGAGGAAGTCGTTGATGTAGCTGCCGCCCCACGCCGCCGACAGCGTGGAATTGATGTCGGCCTGGGCCAGGCCCAGCGCGCTGGCCTGGGCATGGTCGATGTCCAGCCGCAGCTCGGCCTTGTCGCCCAGGCCGTTCAGGCGCACCGAGGTGAGCCCATCGTCTTCGCCGGCCGCACGCACCACCTGTTCCTGCGCTGCCTGCAGGGCCACACGCCCGGCCGCACTGGTGTCCTGCAACCACAGTTCGAAGCCGCTGGACTGACCCAGTCCACGCACCGCCGGCGGTGCCAGTACATTGACCTTGGCATCCGGCAAGCTGCGGAAGTAGGCATTGGCACGCGTGATGATCGCCGCAGCGGTGTTGTCGCCCGTGCGCTCATCCCAGGGTTTCAGGGCGAGGAAGCCCTGCCCTGCGTTCTGGCCGGTGCCGGCATTGTTGCGCCCGACCACCACGAACACCACATCCAGGTTCTGCTTCTCGTGCTCCATGAAGTAGCGGCTGATCTGCTCACCCAGCGCTTCGGTACGCGCCATTGGCGTGCCCTCCGGCGTGGAGAACTGGAAGGTCACCTGACCCTGGTCTTCCACCGGCAGGAAACCGGTCGGCATGCGCGCGTACAACGCAATCATGGCGACCACCAGCAGCAGGTAGAACGCCATCCAGCGCCGCGGCCGGGCGACCACGCCACCGAGCTTTCCCTGATAGGCCAACTGGCTGCGCTCGACACCCCGGTTGAACGCCCTGAAGAAACGGCCCTGCGGTTTCTGCGCCGAAGACGGCTTGAGCAGGGTCGCGCACAGCGCCGGGGTCAGCGTCAGCGCGACCAGCGCCGACAGCGCCATCGCCGAAGCAATGGTGATCGAGAACTGCCGGTAGATGATGCCGGTGGAACCACCGAACAGGGCCATCGGCAGGAACACCGCGCCCAGCACCACGGTGATGCCGATCAGCGCGCCGGTGATCTCGCCCATCGATTTTTCGGTCGCTTCGCGTGGCGGCAGATGCTCGTCGTGGATGATGCGCTCCACGTTTTCCACCACCACGATCGCGTCGTCGACCAGCAGGCCGATCGCCAGCACCATCGCGAACAAGGTCAGCGTATTGATGGTGAATCCGGCGACGGCCAGCACGCCGAAGGTACCCAGCAGCACCACCGGCACCGTGATCGCCGGGATCAACGTGGCACGCAGGTTCTGCAGGAACAGGAACATCACCACGACCACCAGCACGATGGCTTCGATGAGGGTATGGATGACCCCCTCGATCGAGACCCGCACGAACGGTGTGCTGTCACGCGGATAGGCCACCTGCAGCCCCGGCGGGAAGGTCGGTCGCAGCCGTTCGATCTCCGCGCGCACGGCATCGGCAGTGGCCAGTGCATTGGCACCGGAGGCCAGGGTCACCGAGAAGCCGGCCGCCGGATAGCCGTTGAGATAGCTGCTGGTCTGGTAGTTCTCCGCGCCGATCTCGACCCGTGCGACGTCGCCCAGCAACACCGCCGCACCATTGGGCAGGGTGCGCAGGATGATCGCGCGGAACTGTTCAGGCGTCTGCAGGCGCGACTGCGCGGTGACCGTGGCGTTGAGGCTCTGCGTCGGGCTGGACGGCATCGCGCCCAGCTCACCCGCCGTCACCTGCGTGTTCTGCGCCTGGATTGCAGTGCGCACATCTGCCGGCATCAGGTCATAGGCGCGCAGCTTGTGCGGGTCCAGCCACACGCGCATCGCATAGGCCGAGCCGAACACATTGATCTCGCCCACACCCGGGATGCGGCTGATCGGATCCTGCACGTTGCTGACCAGGAAGTCGGAGACGTCCACGCGCTCCATGCGCCGGCTGGTGTCGTACAGCGAGACCACCATCAGCGAATCGCCCTGCGACTTGGCCACGGTCACGCCCTGCTGCTGCACTTCCTGCGGCAGCCGGTTGATGGCCTGGTTGACACTGTTCTGCACCTGCACCTGGGCGATATCGGGGTTGGCGCTCTGGTCGAAGGTGACCGTGATCCGCGCCTGCCCCGATGACGAACTGGTCGACGAGAAATACAGCAGGTGGTCGATGCCCTTGATCTGCTGTTCGATCACCTGGGTAACGCTGTCTTCCACCGTCTGCGCCGAGGCACCGGTGTAGTTCGCGGTGATGTTGACCTGCGGCGGTGCGATGTCCGGGTACTGCTCCACCGGCAGCTGGGTCACCGCGATGGTGCCGAAGGCCATGATGCAGATCGCCAGGACCCAGGCGAACACCGGGCGATGGATGAAGAAGCGCGGCAGCATCTGCTCAGTCCTTCCCGGCCGGTGCCGGCGCAGGCTTCACCCGTACCGCCATGCCATCGGCCAGGCCCTGCGCGCCAGCCACCACCACCTGTTCACCGGCGGCCAGGCCATCGAGCACCAGCCACTGATCGCCCACCGCTCGCGCGGTGTGGAACAGGCGCAACCGCGCCTTTCCTTTCTTGTCCACCAGCCACGCCTGCGCCTCGCCCTTGGGACTGCGATCAACCGCGGCCTGTGGCACCAGCAGTGCCTGCTGGCGGGTGCCCTGCCCCACCAATGCGCGCACATACATGCCCGGCAGCAGCTGCCCGTCCGGGTTGGGGAACCGCGCACGCAGGGTGATGCTGCCGGTCTCCTGCTGGACGTCAACGTCGGCGAATTCCAGCGTCCCTGGCAACGGATAGTCGGTGCCATCGGACAGCCGCAGCCGCACCGGCGCAGTATCGGCCTGCACGCCTCCATCGGCGATGGCGCGGCGCAGTGCCAGGTACTCATTGCTGGACTGGGTGATGTCCACGTTCATCGGGTCCATCTGCTGCACCCGTGCCAGTGGGTCGGCCTGGCCGGAGGTGACCAGCGCCCCCGGCGTGAACAGCGCGCGGCCGATGCGCCCGGCGATCGGCGACGTCACCGTGGCAAACCCCAGCCGTGTGCCGGCCGTGTCACGTGCGGCCCGTGCGGCCTGCGCGGCGGCGGCAGCCTGCTGGTCGCTGGCCACCGCGTCATCCACGTCCTGGCGCGCGGCCAGCTGGTCCTTGCCCAGCGCCTGCATGCGCTGCGCCCGCAGGCGCGCGGTCACCGCAGCGGCCTCGGCCGTCTTCAGGTTGGCCTGCGCCTCGTTCAGTGCCGCCTGGTACAGCGCCGGCTCGATCTGGAACAGCGGCTGCCCGGCCTTCACCCACTGGCCCTGCTCGAACAGCCGCTTCACCAGCACGCCATCCACCTGCGGGCGCACATCCGATTCCTGCGAGGCGACGCTGCGCCCAGGCAGTTCCTGCTGCAGTGCCAGCGGCTGACTGCGAAGGGTCAGCACCGTCACCTCAGGCGTCGTCGCGCCGGGCTTGGGCGCGTCCTTGCCGCAGCCGCTGAGCAGGCCGGCCAGGGCAAGGGCCAGCAGCGGCAGGCCCGCGATTGGCGGCAGCCGCCAGGCGCGGTACGGACGGGAGGGGTTCGGAAGGATCATCGGCTGCAGGTTCCACGCGTGGGGGAGCGTTCGGCGCCGAATATAGAAGACGCGGCGGCACGATCCTGCTAAATGCCGCATGAAACATTTTTCATTTGCAGTCGCTGCCCACGATTGCGAGGATGCCCGTGTCCCACTCTGCACACTGGCCCATGCCGCGCGTACTCACCATCGAGGACGATCTTGTCACCGCCGAGGAGATCGCCACCGAACTGCGCAGCCATGGCTTCGACGTGGACGTGGCCAGCGACGGCAGCAACGGCCTGGCGCTGGCACGTGCAGGCGACTACGCGGTGATCACCCTGGACCGCATGCTGCCCGGCATCGACGGGCTGACCCTGGTCACCACGCTGCGCCGTGAAGGCATCACCACGCCGGTGCTGATGATCAGCGCGCTGTCTGACGTGGATGAGCGCGTGCGCGGCCTGCGCGCCGGCGGCGATGACTACCTGACCAAGCCCTTCGCCTCCGATGAGATGGCTGCACGCGTGGAAGTGCTGATCCGGCGCCAGGGCCAGGCCGCCGCCATCGACAACGTACTGCGCGCCGGTGACCTGGAACTGGACCTGATGACCCGTTCGGCGCGACGCGGGGGCCACGAGATTGCGCTGCTGCCCACCGAGTTCAAGCTGCTCGAATTCCTGATCCGCAACGCCGGCCAGGTGGTCACCCGCAGCATGCTGTTCCAGGAAGTCTGGGGCTACCACTTCGATCCGGGCACCAACCTGATCGATGTGCATATCGGCCGCGTGCGCAAACGCATCGAGCAACCCGGCCGGCCGCAGCCGATCATGACCGTACGTGGAACCGGCTATGTCTTCGACGCGCAATCCTGACCACTGGCGTTCCTCCAGCAGCAGGCTGCTGGGCTTGTACTGCATCCTGTTCGTGGCGTGGTCGAGCCTGCTGCTGGGCGTGATGTACTGGCGCATCTCCGATTACCTGAGTGACCTGACCGAGTCGGGCCTGCAGCAGCGCGCACATCTGTTCATGAGCTTCGACGGTCCTGCGCTGGATGACGCGCTGCGCGACAGCCAGCGCTTCGACCTGCACCAGGTCTATACCTACGGCTTGTTCAACGCCAACGGCGCGCCGTTGGCTGGACCACTGACCGCCATCCCCCAGGGACTACCGCTGGATGGCGACTCACATCCGGTAGAAGGCTGGACATTGGTCGATGGCCAGCACGAGAGCGGTGGCAGCGCGCTTGGCGTGGTAACCCGGGATGGCCGTGCGCTGGTGTTCGTGCGCCAGAACGGCAAGCTCATGGCGGTCAACAGCATCATCCTCGATGCATTGCTGTGGGGTGTGTCGCTGACCGTCATTCCCGGCCTGGTGGGCTGGCATCTGCTGCGCCGGCGCCCGTTGAAGCGGATCCAGCAGATCGAGGCGGCCACCAACCGCATCGTTGCCGGCGACCTTGGCCAGCGCCTGCCGGTCTCCAGCCGACGAGACGAGATCGACCGGCTGTCGAGCATCGTCAACGCCATGCTGGAGCGCATCGAACAGCTGATGACCGAGGTCAAAGGCGTGTGCGACAGCATCGCCCATGATCTGCGCACGCCCCTGACCCGCCTGCGTGCCCACCTGTACCGCATGCGCGTGGGCCTGGACGAACAGAACCCGCATGCCGATCCGCTGGACAAGGCGCTGGCCGAGACCGACATGCTGATGGCGCGCTTCACCGCGCTGCTGCGCGTATCCGAGCTGGAGAGCCACCAGCGGCGTTCGGCCTTCGACGCGGTCGACGTTGCCGAGCTGCTGCAGGAACTGCACCAGTTCTACCTGCCATTGGCCGAAGAGAAGCAGCAGTTGCTGGAGCTGCAGGTGGATCCACAGGTGGGCCCGCTGCGCGGCGACCGTGAACTGTTGTTCGAAGCGGTGGCGAACCTGCTGTCCAACGCCCTGCAGTTCACGCCGGCGCACGGTCGCATCCTGCTGCGCGCGGTCGATGATCACGGTGCTCCGAGGATCGATGTGATCGACAATGGGCCCGGCATCCCGCCGCAGGACCGCACGCTGATCTACCAGCGCTTCTTCCGTGGCAGCAGCAGTGCCGGCCAGGGACCGGGATTCGGCCTGGGCCTGTCGATCGTGGCCGCCATTGCCGGCCTGCACGGCTTCCGTGTCCGCGCCGGCAGCGCCCCGGACGGCGGCGCCTGGATGAGCATCCGCGGCGCAACAGACGGCCTGCCCTGAGGCGGGGCCCGGTAGTCGCAATCGCACTTGGGAATCATTTGTATTTGGAGGCGGGCATCCGGATAATCCGCCGTCACCGCCGTTCCCGGATTCCTGACGATGTCCGCCCTGTCGCCGCGCCGCCCGCTGCTGTACACGCTCGCCCTGCCCACCCTGCTGGCCTCGGCCATCGCCCAGGCCCAGGACGGCCCGGCGGCACGCACCCTGGACAAGGTGACCGTGGTGGCCGAGCGGGCCAGCACCGCGACCAAGACCGACACCGCCCTGACCGAAACGCCGCAGGCAATCAGCGTGGTCACCCAGCAGCTGTTCACCGATCGCGGTGCACACAACCTGCAGGAAGTGCTGCGCTACAGCGCCGGCGTCACCGCCGATGCCTGGGGCCTGGATACCCGCAACGATGCGACCTCGGTACGTGGCCTGGACCCGGTGCAGTACCAGGATGGCCTGCGCCGCAGCTACGGGTTCAGCCCCCTCGCCCGCCCGGAGATCTACGGCCTGGAACGGGTAGAAGTGCTGCGCGGCCCGTCCTCGGTGCTATACGGTGCCGGCGCCACCGGCGGCATCATCAATGCGATGAGCAAGCGCCCAACCTTCGGCGCCCTCTGGGGCGAGGTCGGCGTGCAGCTCGGCAGCTTCGACCGCAGGCAGCTTCAGGGTGACATCGGCGGCGCCTTGAACGATGCCGGTACGGTTGCCGGTCGTTTCGTCGGGCTGGTCCGTGAATCGAACATGCAGACCGGCGTACTCAACGATGACCGCATCTACCTGGCGCCCTCGATCAGCTGGCGCGGCGAACGCAGCACGCTGACCCTGCTGGCCAGCTACCAGCATGACAGGACCGGCTCCAGCCAGCAGTTCCTGCCCCTGGCAGCAACCCTGCTGGCGCCGCCAGGCCGTCGCCTGGACACCTCCACCTTCATCGGCCACCCCGGCTTTGATCGCATCGATTCGCGCGTCTACAGCCTGACCGCGCTGTTCGACCACAGCTTCAATGATGTGCTCAGCCTGCGCTCGGCGGTGCGCTACATCGATGGCAGGACCACCCTGCAGCAGATGTACGTGGACAGCTACAGCAATCCGGCAGATCCCTTCATCGACGCCGACCGCCGCGTGGTCAACCGCACCGCCTACGGCACCCGCCCCGACGTGCAGATCTTCAGCGCCGACAATGCGCTGCAGTTCGACTTCGCCACCGGTGCCTTCCAGCACCTGCTGCTGGCCGGTGTGGACTACAGCCAGTACAGGGAGCAGCTGCAGCGGCTGGACGCCACCGGCACGCCGATCGACATCTACACCCCGGTATCGGTCGCACCGATCGTGCGTGGCTGGGATCATCAGCCGGACCAGACCTCCACCCAGCTGGGTGTCTATGTGCAGGACCAGATCCGCTGGGCCGACCGCGTCTCGCTGGTGCTGGGCGCGCGCCGCGACCATGCACGCTCGAAGACCGAAAGCCAACCCAGCCAGACCGACAACGCCACCACCTACCGCGCCGGCCTGATCGGTGACCTCGGTGCCGGAGTATCGCCCTACCTGAGCTACAGCGAATCGTTCCTGCCGGTCACTGGCCAGGACCTGTTCGGCCAAGCCTTCAAGCCGATGCGCGGCCGCCAGAGCGAGGCCGGCATCAAATGGCAACCGGCACGCAACCTGCTGCTGACGATGGCGGCGTACCGCATCACCGAAACCAACCGCCAGACCAACGATCCGGACAACGTGCTGAACGTGGTGCAGACCGGGCAGATCCGCTCCACGGGCGTGGAACTGGAAGGCCAGTTCCAGTTCGCCAACGACCTGACGATCACCGCCGCGGTGGCCCGCAACGAGGCCGAAGTCAGCCGCAGCAACTTCGCGCTGGAAGTGGGCCAGCGCCTCAACGACACCCCGCAGGACCTGGCCTCGGCCTGGGTCTCGAAGGGCTTCCAGCTGGACGATGCCGCACGCCTGCGCCTGGGGCTGGGCGTGCGCCATGTCGGCAACACGGCGTCGCTGGGTAATGGCGGACGCATCATCACTCCCAGCTACACGCTGGCCGATGCGTTGGTGGAAGTGCAGGTGACCGACTGGACGATGGCATTGAACATCACCAACCTCACCGACAAGCGCTACTACGCGCCGTGCCGCACGTTTGGCGACTGCTTCGCCGGCTACCCGCGCGTGATCACCGGCACCATCAGCTATCGGTTCTGACCGAGGATCACGCTGACCGCCGATTCAGCAGGTGAACCGGCGGCTCAGCCGCGGGCAGGCAGCTTCGCCACGTCCAGGAAATTGCGCAGCACCGGCGACGCCTGTTCCGGGCGCGTGGAAAACTGCAGGGCGAAACGGGCGGCTTCGCTCTCCAGCACGCGATAGACGATCTCCCGCGGGCGGAAACTGGCCATGCTGGCCGGGACGATCGCCACGCCGGCGTCCACCGCCACCAGCGACAACACCGCGTGCATGCCCTGCGCTTCCTGCACCACGCGCGGGGTGAACCCCGCCGCTGTGCACAGGCCCAGCACCTGCGCGTGGAAGCCGATGCCCTCGCCCGCCGGCCAGGAAACGAACGGCTCGTCAGCCAGCATCGCCACACTGACCTCCGGCGCGCCGGCCAGCGCATGCGCACGCGGCAGCGCAATCGCCAAGCGGTCGTGGTCGAAATCGTGCAGCACCAGTTCGGTGGCGGGAATCGGTGGAATCAGCACGCCGACGTCGATGCGCTGCTCACGCAACCACAACTGCTGCTGGCGCGACGTGGCTTCCTGCAGGTGCAACTGCACCTGCGGGTACTGCTGGCGGAAGCGGCGGATCAAACCTGGCAGGCGGCCATACAGCGCACTGCCGACATAGCCTACGCGCAGGCTGCCGGACTGCCCCGCAGCAGCTTCGCGCGTGCGCTGCAGCGCCTGCTCGGCCTGCTGCAGCGTTGCCCGCGCCTCCACCAGCAGCGTCTGCCCGGCCGCGGTCAGACCCAGGGTGCGATTGCCGCGCACGATCAGTTCACTGCCCAGTTCGTCTTCCAGCCGTCGTATCGCCGCCGTCAGCGGTGGCTGTGACATGTGCAGGCGGGCTGCGGCACGGTGGAAATGCAGCTCTTCGGCCACGGCCACGAACTGGCGAAGCAGGCGCAGGTCGATCATCTCGATGCAGGCAGTGGGAATCCGCCTAGAGTACGCCCTCAGCCGCGCACGTCGACGCTGGCGCGGGCGATGGCCGGCCACTGCAGCGCCACCGACTCGATGCTGTCGGCACTGACCGCACGCAGATCGCGCGGATACGCCACGTGCTCGGCCTCCTGCAGGCGCAGTGCGTGGAACTGGCCATTGCTTGCGCGCAGCACCCAGCCGCCGTCCTGGCAGCGCGTGGATGCCAGATAGGCCACGCCTTGCGCAACAGCTTCCGGATGCAGCTCATCGGGCTCCCCCTCGATGCCCCACATGCGCGTCTTTGCCACCGGCGAAACGGCATTGACCACGATGCCATGCTCGGCGCCCTCCAGCGCCAGCACATTGACCAGGCCCAGCGCCGCCAGCTTGCCCATCGCGTAAGCGGACAGCCCGCGCTGTGCGTACTGGGGATACAGCGCGCGATCGGAGGTAGTGATGACGATGCGGCCACCGCCCGCCGCGCGCATCGCGGGCCACGCCGCCTGCGCCAACCACAGCGGCGTCTTCGTGGCCAGGCACAGCATCTGTTCCAGCGCCTCGTCCTCGATCGCTTCCAGCGTCTGGTACCCGACCCAGCCCGCGTTGTGGATCAGGAAGTCGATGCGGCCATGCTGTTGCAACAGATCCTGCACCAGCGCATGGCAACCGGCGCGATGGTCGATGGGACCGCTTGCGGCCTGCACTGGCAAACCCTGCCGCTGCAGCGCTTCGACGCTGCGCAGGATGCGCTGTGGATCGGCGCCGCGGCCATCGGTACCGGCACCGACGTCATGCATCACCACCTGCGCACCGCGCTCGGCCAGCAGGCGGCTGTAGGCCAGGCCCAACCCACCCGCAGCACCGGTCACCAGGCCCACCTGACCCTCGAAGGAAATACGCGAAATCGGCTTCATACGCACAGCTTCAGCCAAGCTCACCGCCCCCGCCAATACCGTTGACCATCGCCCACGATACGCCCTCGCTATCACCGGAAAAGGGGACGGAGGGGATTAAGTCGCAACTCGCCCTACCGTGCCTGAAACGACTTAATCCCCTCCGTCCCCTTTTCCGCTCAGCGGCTGAAGCGGCGCGCGCCAGCCACGCAAATCACCGCGACCACGGTCACCAGCACCATGCTGAGGCTGACCGATTCGTGCAGCAGCAGCGCGGCCAGGGCCAGGCCGAAGAAGGGCTGCAGCAGCTGCAGCTGGCCGACGGCGGCGATACCGCCCTGGGCCAGCCCGCGATACCAGAACAGGAAGCCGAGCAGCATGCTGAACACCGCCACGTAACCCAGCGCCCACCACGCCGACGCATCGACCGCAGTGAACGAAGCCGGACGCATCAGCACCGTCAACGGCAGCATCACCGGCAAGGCCAGCAGCAGCGCCCAGCTGATCACCTGCCAGCCGCCGAGATGACGGGCGAGCCGGCCACCTTCGGCATAGCCCAGCCCACACACCACGATCGCCGCCAGCATCAGCAGGTCGGCCTGCAACGACGCCTCGATGCCGTTGCGCACCGCATAACCGACCACGCAGGCACTGCCCAGCAGCGAGAACAACCAGAAGGCTGGGCGCGGTCGATCGCCACCGCGCAGCACGCCGAACACCGCAGTGCTCAGCGGCAGCAGGCCGAGGAACACGATGGTGTGCGCCGACGATGCGTGACGCAGCGCGAGTGCGGTCAACAGCGGAAAGCCGACCACCACCCCGAGGCTGACCACTACCAGCCCGGGCAGGTCATTGCGCCGCGGCCACGGCTGGCGCAACAGAAGGAGCAGGCCAAGGCCGAGCACGGCGGCAATGGTGGCGCGCGCAGCAGTGACGAATCCGGCATCCAGCTGCAGCACCGCCAGGCGGGTGGCCGGCAGGGAGCCGGCGAAGATCACCACACCGATGAAGCCATTGATCCAACCACTCGCCGACCGTTCCGCGCCTGTACTCCTGAGGTGCCGGACGATGCCCGGCTGGACTTGTATGGAAGCATCCAGCGCGGCACGACCCCAGCTACAATCCAGTACAGTCGCAAGTAACTGTACTGCCCACACTTCCACTACGGTTCCGCCATGCCGCGTCCGCTCACACGCATCGAATCGGTCATCCAGACCGTCCGCACCCGCATCAGTGCGCGGGTGGATGGCCCGGGCTCACGCCTGCCCTCGGTACGTGCGCAGGCGGCGGCGATGGGAGTGTCGGTCTCCACCGTGGTCGAAGCCTACGAGCGCCTGGCGGCCGAAGGCCTGATCAGTGCGCGCGCAGGCTCGGGCTTCTACGTCAGTGGCCCGGCCGCACCGCTGGCGCTGGCCGAGATGGAGCCGCGGCTGGACCGCGCGGTGGATCCGCTGTGGGTATCACGGCAATCGCTGGAAACGCCGGCGGGCCACCTCAAGCCGGGCTGCGGCTGGATGCCCAGCGACTGGCTGTATCACGATGGCGTGCGCCGCGGCCTGCGTCGGCTGGCGCGTGCCGATGCTGTACAGCTGGTCGACTACGCCGGCCCGCTCGGGCTGCCCGCATTGCGCCAGCTGCTGCAACGGCGCAGCGCGGCGCAGGGCATTGATGCATCGATGGAGCAGATCCTGCTGACCGAATCCGGTACGCACGCGGTCGATCTGCTCTGCCGCTTCCTGCTCAAGCCCGGCGACTGCGTGCTGGTGGATGACCCGAGCTACTTCAACTACCACGCGCTGCTGAAGGCACACCAGGTGCAGGCCATCGGCGTGCCGTACACGCACAGCGGCCCGGACCTCGAGGCGTTCGCGCAGGCACTGCAGGCGCATTCGCCGCGGCTGTACATCACCAATTCCGGCCTGCACAACCCGACCGGCGCGGTGCTTTCCGCGAGCACCGCACACCGCCTGCTGGGCCTGGCCGAACGAAGCGAACTGATCATCGTCGAGGACGACATCTTCGCCGACTTCGAACTGCAGCCGGCGCCGCGACTGGCCGCGCTCGATGGGCTGTCACGGGTGATCCACGTCGGCAGTTTCTCCAAGACGCTGTCGGCAGCCTCCCGCTGCGGCTACATCGCGGCACGCCATGACTGGATCGAAGCGTTGACCGACCTGAAGCTGGCAACCAGCTTCGGCGGTGGCCATCTGGCCGCACAGTTGATGCACATCGCGCTGACCGACAGCGGCTACCGCCGCCACATGCAGTCGATACGTTCGCGCCTGGCCGATGCGCGCCGGCACACACTGCGGAAGCTGCACGCGCTGGGCATCACGCCGTGGCTGCAACCGGAAGCCGGCCTGTTCCTGTGGTGCCAGCTGCCCGATAGCCAGGATGCCGCCGCACTGGCGCGGCAATGCCTGCGCGAGGGCATCGTGCTGGCCCCGGGCAATGCCTTCAGCCAGTCGCAGCGCGCGGCCGACTATCTGCGCTTCAACGTCTCGCAGTGCCAGGACCCGCGGATCTGGCAGGTACTGGCGCGGGCACTGGGCTGAGGCAGGCGCGGGTCACCCGGCCTCGACCGTACCGTCCTCCCCCAGGTAGGTCTCGGCCTTGATGTCCAGCAAGTGTGGCCCAGACAGCGTCGCGCCGTTGAGTTCGGCCCCGGCGTGCAGCGCGTCGTTGACCGCATCCATGGTCGAGCTGCGCTGGGCGATCGCCTTGAGCTGCGCCCGCGGGCCTTCGTGGCAGATCTGCAGCGCGCGGCGCACGGCCACGGCAAACAGCGGCTCGCGGCCGAAGGCGAAGGTGTGCTCGCCGCCCTCGTCATCGCGCGCGGTGAATGTCGTCGGCAGGGTGAGGCCTTCGCTGTGCCCCAACACCGCCAGCGCGAACGCTTCGGGCAGCCACACCAGCAGGCGGCGCATCTGCCAGTACTCGATGCCGGCTTCGGTCAGCGCCTGCTCGGCCTGGCCTTCATCCACGTCTTCCCGGCCCAGCAGGGACAACGCCAGTTCGAACGCCTCGCTTGAGGGCATGGTGGGGGGACGGTGGTGCATGGGCAGCATCCTGCATTGCAGACAGGCGCGCATCCTGGGACAAGGCGCTGCGTGCATGCAATGCCCCTTGCGCCTCGCGGTAGAGTGGAATGTCCCCCCTGCCGCAGGAACGCCCCCATGTCGACCTTCAATGATCCACAGGCCGTCGCCCGCTATGCCGACGGTCCGCTGCGGCAGGTGCCGGGCTTCCTCGCCCTGCAGCAGATGAGCCAGCTGCTGCTGGCCGAACATGTGCCCCTAGAAGGCCGCGTGCTGGTGCTGGGCGCCGGTGGCGGGCTTGAGCTGAAGGCCTTCGCCGAGGCGCAGCCGGGCTGGCAGCTGCTGGGCGTGGACCCGGCTGCACCGATGCTGGCCCTGGCCGAACAGACACTGGGTCCGCTGAAGTCGCGGGTGCAGCTGCTGGAAGGCTACATCGACGATGCGCCCGATCTACGCTTCGACGGTGCCAGCTGCCTGTTGACCCTGCACTTCCTCGATGCCGGGCAGCGCCTGCACACGTTGCGCGAGCTGCACCGGCGCCTGCAGCCCGGCGCGCCGCTGGTGGTGGCGCACCACAGCGTGCCGCAGGATCCGGCCGGCAAGCTGCGCTGGTTGCAGCGCTACGCGGCATTCGCCGAAGCCTCGGGGGTTGCCCACGCCGATGCGCAGCGCGCGATCAACGCCATTGCCGAACGGTTGCCGCTGCTGGCCCCCGAACAGGAAGTGGCGCTGCTGCAGGAGGCCGGCTTCGACGGCGTGGAGCTGTTCTATGCCGGCTTCAGCTTCAAGGGCTGGGTGGCGTACACCGGGTGATGCCTATGGCACCACCGTGACGCCGATGCGCTGCATCAACAGCGCCACCTGCTGCACGTCCAGCGTGGCGCCACGCAGGTTGGTGCTGCGCAGGTCCAGCTCGCCCAGCTCGGAGTTGGTCAGGTTGCAGTCGGTGAAGTTGGCGCTGTTCCAGTCGATCCCCTCGAACTGGCCACCGGACAGATCCGAGCCCGCGAAACTGGCACCGCTCACATTCGCGCCATCCCAGCGGTTCTCCCACAGCTCGCACTTCTCCAGCGTGACCCGCGAGAAGTTCGCGTAGCGCAGGTTCGACTTCTTGATGAAGGCACTGCAGAACCAGCTGCGCGTGGTGATCTGGTTCATGAAGCTGGCGTTGCTGAAGTCCGCGCCCTGCGCACGGCACTCACTGATCTCCAGGCCCAGCGCCTTGATGAAATTGAAATGGCACATGCTGATGTCACAGCTGCGGAAACTGGCTTCCTTCAGCGTGGCGCCATTGAAGCGGCAGCCGGCGCGGCTGTCGGCATCGTAGAAACTGCAGTTGATGAACTCGGTGGCGGTGAGGTCAGCACCGGAAAAGTCGCATTCGTGGAACTGCTGGTCGACCACTTTCTGGCCGGTGTACTGGTCCGCGCCGATGCGCAGCTTGCGGTGAACGGTAGGGGACATCAGGGATTCCATGCCAAGTGCCCCGCCATGATGCCGGGCCGCGAGGGCGATCCATAGACCCCGGGTGCCGGCGGGTTCACCGGCAGTCCACCCGCCCCGTGCCCACTTCCATCCAATGCACGTTGTTGCACGTTTATGCGCGAACGTGCAGACTTGCGTCATGAGCTCCGATCCCAGCCCCCTCCCCGCCCAGCGCACCCGGCAGATCCTCGAGGAACTGCGCCAGCAGGGCCGCGTGGTCGCCGCCGAACTGGCACGCCGCTATGCCGTCTCTGAAGATTCGATCCGCCGCGACCTGCGCGAGCTGGCTGCGCAGGGGCTGTGCCAGCGTGTCTACGGCGGCGCCGTGCTGCCGCCACCCAAGGAACGCCCGCTGCGCGAACGCCTGACCCGCGACCGCGGCGACAAGGCCGAGCTGGCCGCCCGCGTCTGCGCACTGCTGCAACCCGGCCAGGTCGTACTGCTCGACGCCGGCTCGACCAACCTGGCGATCGCCCAGCAGCTGCCGGCCACTCTCGGGCTGACGGTGATCACCAATGCCCCGCAGATCGCCACCGCCGCCAGCATGCTGGAAGGCACCTCGGTGCAGCTGATCGGCGGCCGCCTGGCCAGCGGTGGCGGTGCGGTCGGTGCCGAAGCGTTGGCCCAGGTGCAGCGCCTGCGCGCCGATGTGTACCTGCCCGGCCCATGCGCGGTGGACGGCGATACCGGCGTGTGGGCGATGGATGCGGAAGAAGCCACGCTGAAGCGCGCGATGGTGGCCTGCAGCAGCCGCGTCATCGTCGCCGCCACCACTGAAAAGCTCGGTGCGCGCGGCAACTGGCAGATCGCCAGCCTGGACGAGATCGACGACCTGGTGCTGACCACCACCGCACCGCCTGCACTGGCGGCTCGCTTCCGCGCCGCCGGTATCGCGGTGCACCCCACTCCCCCCTGACCGTACCGCTCATGTCCCTTGCCAACCGCGCGCGTGCCGAACAGCACGCGACCCGCGCTGCATTCTTCATTCCCGGCTTCGCCACCGCGCTGTGGGCCACCCTGGTGCCGTTCGCAAAGGCACGCACCGAGATCAACGACGCCACGCTGGGGCTGGTGCTGCTCTGCCTCGGTGCCGGTTCGCTGCTGGCGATGCCCTTGTCCGGCGTGCTGGCCGCGCGCCTCGGTTGCCGCCGGGTCATGGTGGCCAGCAGCCTGCTGATCTGCCTGACCGTGCCCGGCCTGGCACTGGCCGGTTCGGCGTGGGCGCTGGGCCTGGTGCTGTTCGTGTTCGGTGCCGCCGTGGGCGCGATGGACTGCACGATGAACGTGCAGGCTGTCATCGTCGAGCGCGAAGCGCGGCGCGTGATGATGTCCGGCTTCCATGCCTTCTTCAGCATCGGCGGCTTCCTCGGCGCGGCCACCATGACCGTGCTGCTGTCCGCACAGCTGCCGCCCTTGGCATCGGTGCTGATCGGGGTGGGCGCCATGCTGCTGGTGATGCTGCTGTCGGCAGCGCACTGGCACAGCGAACGCATGCCGCATGACACACCGATGCTGGCCCTGCCGCATGGCATCGTGCTGTTCATCGGCGTACTCGCTTTCGTCGCCTTCCTCGGCGAAGGCGCGATGCTGGACTGGAGCGCAGTGTTCCTCAGCGATGTGCGTCGCGTCGATGCCAGCCTCGCCGGCATCGGCTATGTGACCTTCACCCTGACCATGACGGTCGCACGCCTGTTCGGCGATGCACTGGTGGCACGCGTGGGCCGCCAGCGCGCGATTGTCTTTGGCGCTCTGCTTGCTGCGGCGGGCGTGCTGGTGCTGACCCTGGTCACGCCGTGGCAGGCGTCGCTGGCAGGCTATGTGCTGGTCGGCCTCGGCTGCGCCAACATTGCACCCGCGCTGTTCTCGCTGGCCGGCCACCAGACCCGCATGCCCGGCGCACTGGCGATCACCGCAGTCTCCACGCTGGGCTTTGCCGGCATCCTCGCCGGGCCGGCCTTGATCGGATTCGCCGCCAACCATTTCGGCCTGATCGCCGCATTCATCGGCGTGGCCACGGCCTTGTTGCTGGTGGCCGTGTCCACGCGCTGGCTGCGGGTGTAGTCCAGGGCATCAGCGCCGCCTGCGCCGCAGCTTCATCCGCAACCGGCGGTAGCCGATCACCGTGGCCGTCGCGCACAGCGCGGTGCCCGCCAGGCTCAGCAGCAGCAACACAGCCAGCCGGGTGGTGTCCTGACGCAGCATCGCCGGCAGGTCCCAGCTGTGCAGGAAGTAGAACAGCCAGCGCCCCACCCGCTCGCGATGCCCCATCGTCAGCAACGGATCGCCGGTGGCCAGGTCGAGGTAGACGCGCGTCGCCTCGGCATCGCCGAAATCCACCACCGCCACCGGGAAGCGGCGCACCGCTGCGCCGTTCATGGCTTCCGGTGCACGTGGGTAGAAGTACGCATCCGCCGCATGCTGGACCCGGTAGCTCTGCATGGGTGCATCCGACAGCGCCCGAACCTTCTGCTGCAGCCACGCGGCCGGCAGCAACCGAGCAACCTGCAGATGGCCGTCACTGCCGGACACAATGCGGGTATCGCCCTGCCCGTCCAGCAGCACCGCAAACAGCTCACCACCGATGCGTCGCCACTGGATCTCCACGGGCTTGAACCGCTCGGCGTCGACGGCCGTCAGCAGCGCCGTCGGTTCGCCCAGTGCGCCATCCACCGCTACCGCGCCGCCACGATAGCGTCCGCTGTCGATCGCTTCGCGCGTACTACTGAAGACGCCCAACGGGTTCATCGACATCAGCCCGCTGAAGATCCAGGTAAACACGAAGGCCGCGGCCACCAGCCCGATCAGATGGTGCCAGCGCATCCATGGTTCCATGTACGGCGTCTTCGCACCCGAACGGTAGTGCCCACGGAAGCGCCAGCGCCACACACCAACCACGATGCCGCTGACGGCGGCCACCGTGCACAGCGCGGACAACACGATCACCACCCACGTCCACACCGGGTCCACCGACTGCATGCGCAGGAAGTACAGCCAGTGCAGCCATGCGCCCACATAGTTCCAGCGCTGCTGCACGTGCGGTGCATCCAGCACCACTTCGCCGGTGTGCGAGGACACATACAGGTCACCCGGCTGCGCGCCACCCACCTCCACCCGGTACAGCGGCCGGTGCGCGTCCAGCGCGCGCGAATGCGTCCAGCGATCCTCGTCCACGCGCATTGCGCCGACGAACGCCTGGCCGCCAGCGAACTGCGCAGCGGATGCTTCAGCGCGCTGTGCCGACACCGGCAGCAGGGCCTGGCCGGTGTACGCCGACCAGGCGCCCACGTTGCTGCCGCTTCGCACCACATACGCCGGCTCGCCACGCAGCGTCGTCAGTGCCACGGCCTCCGGCTCGTTCTGCACGGCGGCCGGCAATGCCGACAGTCTTTGCCAGCCGCGGGCATCCCCCAGCACCGGCAACGCCGCCAGCCGCTCACCCGGCGTCAGCTTCGGGTAGCCGATGAACAGCATCACCATGCCACTCACGAACCACAGCAGCATCAGCAGGCACCCACCAATGCCCAGCCAGCGATGCACCAGGTAGGTCCAGCGCTTGGCGGTGGATCGCAGCGTCATCGCCGGCGCCCTCAGAAGCGATGGTCGACGGTGAATTCGACGCGCCGGTCCGCACCCAGCAGCCACTGCGTGCTGGTGTAGTACGCGGTGGCGTAGTACGCCTTGTCGAACACGTTGAACAGCCGCGCGGACAGCCGCGTGCGCGGTGCCGCCTGCCAGGTCAGCGCAAGATCGGTGGTGCTGTAGCCGGGAAGTTCCAGCGTGTTGGCATTGTCGGCGTAACGCTTGCCGACATAGCGGATGCCCGCCGCTGCGCTCCAGTCCGGCAGGAACTGCCAGCTCAACCATGCATTGGCCAGGCGCTCGGCCACGTTCGGCGGCACGTTGCCATCTCGCGATACCAGCACCGCCGGCGAACCGGTGGTTTCCAGGAAGTCCTCGAACTCTGCCTTCAGTACCGTGGCATTGGCATCCAGCGACCAGTGCGGCGCGAAGTTCCAGTTCAAGGACGCCTCAATGCCACGCGAGGTCTGCGCGCCCACCTGCACGCGACGATCCGGCACCAGCGGATCGCGGCTGAGCAGTCCGGTCTTGCGGATGCGATACGCCGCCAGCGTCCACGCGCCACCGTCGAAAGCCTGCTTCAGACCCACCTCGATCTGCCGCCCCTTGGCCAGATCGAACGCTCCATTGGCGGGGCTGATCATCAGCAGTCCGCTGACCGGATCTGCCGCCTGCGAGTACTGCGCATACAGGCTCAGCGTCGGCTGCAACGCGAACACCGTACCTGCACGCCAGCCGGTGCTGCTGTAGGTCTTCGAGAACGCGTTCTGGCCGCTGATCAGATCGGTGCGATCGATGCGAGCGCGGTCGTGGCGCAGCCCGCCCAGTACCGACCAGCGTTCGCTCAACGCCAGCCGGTCCTCCACGAACAGCGCGTACTGCTCGGCGCGGTTGCGATAGCGCGGCAGGTTCGGTGCATCGCTGGCGAACTGGCCTGGCACCGGATCGAACGGGTCGACCGGGCCCGAGCTGCCGGCATAGGTGTTGTTAGTGTGCTTGAAGTGCGCACGATTGGCATCGAGGCCCACAGCAAAGCTATTGGCCAAGCCCGCGATGTTTTCTTGTACCCGCAGCGTCGAGGTCAACCCGGTCTGGTCCTGGTTGTGGGTGATCTGGGTGTTGCCCGAGCGATCAATCAAACCGGTGGCGCGGTTGTAGACATAGGCCTCGGCATTGCGCCAGTCGCGCTGGCTGTCGATCTGGTAGACGCGGGTTCGCCATTCCACGTTTGCATTGGGCGTCCACTGCGCGTCGAACTGGGTCCAGCGATCACGGTAGCGGATGTCGCTGTCTTCCACGTTGTAGTTGCGATGGCGCAGTGCTTCCAGCTGGTGGCCATCCACCAGCGGCGTGCCGAAGTAGCGCATCGGTTTCTGGAAGCCCTGCGCATGGGTGAGGGTCAGCTGCAGGTCCTGCCGCGGCTGCCACAGCAAGGCACCGGAGAAGGTCGCGTCACTGTTTCGGCCACGGTCAACCCAGCCACCGCTGTAGTTGCCACTCACATCCAGCCGGTAGGCCAGCTCGGGCGTCAGCGCGCCACCACTGCCGAAGCCCAGACGCGCGGTGTCCTCGCTGCCCACGGTTACGCTGATCTCGTTCTCGATCGCCCCACGCGTGGGCTTCTTCGGCACGATGTTGATCACGCCGCCGATCGCACCATCGCCATGGATCACCGAGGCCGGTCCACGCAGTACTTCGATGCGTTCGACCGACCAGGTATCGAACGGGAAGGTGATGCCCACGCCACCGTACTGGCGCAGCCCGTCGTACAGGCGCATCACCGAGGCGCCATCGGTGAAGCCACGGCTGGACAGCGCACTCAGACCATTACCCGGGTGCGGCATGGCACTGATCGCACCGGCGCGGCTGATCGCATCGTTGAGGTTGCTGTCGCCCCGCTGTTCCAGCTGTTCGCGCGAGATGACGGTCAGGCTGGCCGGTGTCTGCAGCACGCTCAGTCCCAGCGCAGACCCGGCGCTGGCGGTGGAAGACAATTCACCGCTGCGGGTATCGACCACGCGCACGGTATCCAGCGTGGTCGGAGGTGCCGCATCGGCAGCAAGGGCGGGCACGGCGTACAGCAGGGACATGCACAGCGCAGGCAGTGTCGCCTTGCGCAGGCGCGCGGAGTTGGGGTTGGTTTTCATTTGTTCACGGCATGCAAGGCCCCCCCGCAATGGCAGGGCAGCAATCAGAAAGGGACAAACACGCACGTGCGGGCACCGGCCGTGGCCGGCAACCTCATGGAAGAACGTTCAGTGCAACGCGCGTGCGGCTCAGACGGCCATCAAGGCCGGCGGCCCACGCGCTCCCAATGTGCCGCTGATCCGTTGCGGCAACGTCTGCACCGCACCGCGCAGCGCGCGGCATACCGGTGCCATCGGCGCCAACAGCAACACTGCCGCCACCAGCAGGGTGATCAGCCGTGCAGCGATCAGGCAGTAATCGCAGTCCACGCCCATCTCATGGTCGGCGTGAGGATCGGCAGCCGGCTTCGGTTTCGATTGCCCGTGCTGCATTGCCATCGCGTGATGGTCGTGGTGTCCTTCCATCGCGTGCTGCGCATGCTCTGCGTGCATCGCGTGATTCATGGCTGCCACCGGTGCGGAGGCCGCAACGTGGCCATGCGCCAGCCAGCGGCTCACCAGCGGGGCGAGCAGCACCAGCAGCATGGCAAGCCATGCCAGGATCTGGAACCGGCGGTGGAGAGCAGAACGGCGCACGCCGCCATTCTACGGGGCGATGGCCAACCTTGGACCACGTTAAGGGTTTCCAGAAAGGTGGTGCGACGTTATGACGCAGCCCCGGACGCAGGCGCTCTCCATGGCCCCCCAAGAGGACGGAAGGCGACCTTACAGCCCCTTCCGTCCCCGCATCACATTGCTAGAACCGCGCGGGCTGCTGCACCGCACGTTCCAGGAACATGACGCCCGCCTGCAGGCTGTTGCGGGCGTTCTCCAACCAGCGCTCCGGATCGGCAACCGCGAATCGCTCCTGTGCATCCACATCACCCGAGTCGGCCAGGTCGGCCAACTGCAGATGGATGTGGTTCTCCACCAGGCTCACCAGTACGGCGAGCTCGGCCGACAATCCGGCGATGCGTTCGGTGAAGCCAGCGTCGTTGCTGTTCAGAGACATGTCCCCTGTTCCTATGCGTTGCGGTGTTGATGGATGGCTTCGAAACGCTCGGCACAGGCAGGCCCACAGAACAGCTTGGCCGGATCGTTGTCGAAGTCTTCGCTGCAGTCCGGGTTGTGGCATTCCCCAATGGGTGAGAGAGGAGCAACGTTGCTGGCCCGCGTTGCGTGCCGGGCCAATGCGCGTTGCAGATGGCGCGCTTCAAATTCCTGCGCTTCGTCGATGGTGTCCGTCATGCCAGCTGTATTTTATCGGGGGGTGGTCGCACCGATTGAGAACGCCGCGACGACAGTGGACAACGCGGGCTCGGCATCGGATCGGCGTTCGCAGTTGCAATGGACTTCAGGCATGCAGGCTCCTTGTGCATGGGTGCCCCGAGGGGCGATGGGCTGAAACGAGGGGCCGTCTCTGACGGCGATCGCATCATCGGAAAAACGGTTCTCGCCAACTGCGACGCAACGTCGCGCAGGCGAAATCTGCGGACGTCATCGCAGATCCATCACCCGCTGATCGTCTTCGACAGGATCAGGGATGCAAGGTACTGGAAGGTGTTGCAAATAGCACCCCTTTCCGACACCATGATCAGGTCATCACCTTCCACCTCATCCTGACCACGCCGCGTCGGTCCGCCGCCGCGTGCCCTGCATACGGCAGGCATTGCACAGCGCATTGGCCACTACCCGCTGCGGTGGACCGATCCACGTTTCAAAAGGGGCCCCGTCCAATGCACGTACCGCACCCAGCGCAGGACATCGTTCCGGCGTTCCTGCAGGCCATGCACGCGCACGGCATCGTGCCGGATGCACGCGGCCGCGACGCGCTCAACGCCGATGGCACGCTGGTGCGCTTCCATGTGGAAGGCGACCGTCGTGGCACGCGCAATGGCTGGGCCGTGTTGTTCGGAGACCACGTGCCGGCCGGTGAGTTCGGCAGCTGGCGCACCGGCAGCCGTCATGCCTGGTGTGCGAAGCCGGAAACCACACTGAGTGCTGCCGAACAGCGCGCGATCCGGCAACGCCAGGAAGTCGCCCGTACCGAACGGGAACGGCAGCAGCGCGAACGTGAGGAGGCCGCAGCCAAGGCCGCCAACGTATTGTGGAACCGCGCCCTTCCCGCAGATGCGCACCATCCCTACCTGGTGCGCAAGGGCATCCACGCGCATGCGCTGCGTGTGGCGGCATGGCCCGTGCGCAACAGCGACGGCCTGGTCTTCCGTTACATCGACAATGCCCTGCTGGTGCCGGTGATGAACGCCACGGGCCGGATCGTCTCGCTGCAGGCGATCTTTCCACGCACGGATCCGGCCCTCGGCCGCGACAAGGACTTTCTCAGCGGAGGCCGCAAACAGGGTTGCTTCCACGTCATCGGCAAGCCGCTGCCTGGACAGCCGATCGCCATTGCCGAGGGTTACGCCACGGCGGCGTCAATCCACCAGGCCACGGGCGGGTGCGTGGTGGTGGCCTGGGACGCAGGCAATCTCGCTGCGGTCGCCCGTGCCTGGCGCAGCGCGGTTCCCGATGCCTCCTTCGTCATCTGTGCCGACAACGACCAATGGACCCGGCAGCCGCTGGACAATCCCGGTGTAACCCACGCCACTCGCGCCGCCGCAGAGATCGACGCACGTGTGGTGTGGCCCGAGTTCGCCACGCTGCACGACGACGATGACCACCCGACCGACTTCAACGATCTGCACCTGCGCGAAGGACTGGAGGCAGTGCGCACCCAGCTGCTCCCTCGGCCGCCTGCCATTACCGAAGAAGGCACTGCGGAAGAGGATGCGCCACGGTCGTCCAACGCACGCTACCAGGTGCCCGGCAACCTGTCCGCATTCGATGCCTTTACTCCGTTTCCCGACACCAGCGCGCGCGGACGGCCGCTGCCGACCGCGCGCAATCTGGCCGAGCTGTGCCGGCGCACCGGCGTCACCGTGCGCTACAACGTCATCCGCAAGGATCTGGAGATCCTGGTCCCGGGGCTGCAGAGCACGGTCGACAACGCCAAGGAGGTGGCCGCCGGCGAAGTGATGGACTGCATGCACCGCGCCGGCATGGCCATCGCCAGCTTCGAGACCAACCTGTGCCAGGTAGCCGAGGCCAATCCGTACAACCCCGTCGCAAGCTGGATCACCTCACGGCCCTGGGATGGCCAGTCCCGCCTGCAGGCGTTCTTCGACACCGTGCAGGAAGCTCAACCCACGCGCATGGGCGACGGACGCATCCTGAAGGAAGTACTGATGCGACGATGGCTGATCTCCGGCGTGGCCGCTGCGTTTGAGCCGGACGGCGTGGTGGCACGCGGTGTGCTGACCTTCGTTTCGAAGCAGAACCTGGGCAAGACGCGCTGGGCACGGCAACTGGCACCGGCCGAGCTGCAGTTGATCGCCGATGGCGTGGTGCTCGATCCGGCCAACAAGGACAGCGTCAAACAGGTCATCTCCAAGTGGATCGTGGAGCTGGGCGAAGTCGACGCCACGTTCCGTCGCACCGACATCGCTGCGCTGAAGTCGTTCATCTCGCGCAGCCACGACGAGATCCGCCGCCCGTATGCGCGCACGGAATCCCGCTATGCGCGCCGCACCATCCTGTTCGCCAGTGTCAATGACGAGCGCTTCCTGCGCGACGCCACCGGCAACACCCGCTGGTGGACCGTGCATGCCGTGGGCCTGGGCGAACCGGCACGGATCGACATGCAGCAGGTGTGGGCCGAGGCCCATGCGCTCTACTGCGACGGCGAAACCTGGCATCTGTCCAGCGAGGAACTGGATGCGCTGAACGCCACCAACAGCGAGCACGAACCGATCTCGCCGATCGCCGAGCTGATCGACCGCCACTTCGACTGGTCCATCCCCGCCGCACAGTGGAGCGCACAGTACCGTGCCACCGAGATCGTCATCGCGGTGGGCATCGACAAGCCGAACCGCCGCGAGGTCAACGAGGCCGCCGCCTATGTGGTCAAGCGACATGATGTGCGCACGAAAGTGGTCGGCAAGGAGCGGGCCAAGGTCTGGTTGATGCCACCGCGAAAGCTCAGCCTCGCCGGGCACGCAGCCGGTCCGTTCTGATGCCATGACTTCATGATGGCCATCAGATCGACGGCGACAGCGCTGAGTGTCACCTCACCCCACCGGGATGATAGTAGATGAAAGGTGTTGACGGAGATGATCTACAGAGGCAAGATGTCCGTATCGGCTTCGCCACCTTCCAGGAGCACTTCCGCCATGCCTCGTCCCCAACTGCATGCCTTCGAAGGTGAGCAGCTGACCGTGCAGCAGATCCACCAGCGGGTACCGGTGCTTTCGGAACGCACCATCCGCGACCACCTTGCCGCCGGCCGCCGTACACGTTCCGCCATGCTGAGCTTCGACCCGATCGCGGCGGCTGCCCGCGGTGGCCGCATCACCCAGCGCATCCTGCGCGCGCGCAGCACGGCCGGTCGCGACTCCTGACCCGCCCGCACTGCCGAATTCCTCCAGGAGTAGATTCCGCATGATTCCCGCCACCCTCGACAGCGGCCATCGCATGATTGCCGACACGCTGGCTGCGTTCCGTGCCGGCCCCGCTCTGGGCAGCATCGCGCTACGGGCCGCTCCGCAAGCGCGTCCTCCGCTCTATATCGGCATCGCCGGCGGCAGGCGGGCGGGCAAGGACACCCTCGCCAACGGACTGGCCTCGGCACTGGCGCTACCCTGCGACAGCTTCGCCGCCCCGCTGCGGCAGTTCGTCGCCTCCCTCCTCGGGCTGTCGCTGCGTGAACTGGACAGCTGCAAGGAGGACGCCATTGACTGGCTGGCCGAGCTCACGCCGCGCCACCTGATGCAGACCGCCGGCAGCGAATGGGGGCGTGATCGCGTCCATCCCGAGCTATGGGTACGCTCGCTGTTCGCGCGCCTGCCTGCGGGCGGACTGGTACCCGACGTTCGCTTCGCCAATGAAGCCCATGCGATCCGCCGCCGCGGCGGTGTCGTGATCCGCGTCAACCGCCCGGGCCATGGAGTCCATGACACTCGCGCCAGCGAGCAGCCGCTGCCCGATGAACTGGTCGACATCGAGGTGAGCAACGAAGGCAGCCAGGCCGATCTGGTGCGCAGGGCGCTGGACCAGCTGCTGTCGCGCGGCGTGATCTGAGCCTGGAGCAGGGCCGCGCTGCCCTGTCTCTTCCCCTTACTCAACCGCAGGTTCCGACCCATCATCGGCGAAAATGATGTAAGGTCGTCCCCCATCACCGACGACACCTGTCGTCACCCTGCATCCCCAATCCCGTTCGCAAAGAGGAAACGCCATGGAGGTCGAACAGTTCACGTCGACGCGCCTGAAGGCCATCGAGTTGTTCAAGTCCCAGCCCAAGGGCAGCAAGGACACCGTGAGCCTGGACGCGATCTTCATCTCGCTGTGCTCGCAGGCCAATGCCCAGGCCGACACCGGCAGCGTCAGGCAGGCGCGGACCGCTGCACGCCCCGGCAACCAGCAGCCGCCCGCACCGTGGTTCACCGAAACCCTCGCTGCCTTGAAGGGCAAGGGCGAGTCGATCACCGTGGCGCGTTTCCTGATGTTCGCCAACCGCTTCCCGGTCAAGCGCATGGACCAGGTCAACGCAGCCCGCTGGCTGCGCGACGCGGGCTACATCCCGCGCAAGACCGGCGGCAATCTGGTGTTCGACCTTTGATCCAGCCCCACCTGCAGTCCTGAAGCCCCGGCATCGTCCGGGGCTTTTTCGTTTCAGGGCCCTCTCGCCTGCATGAGGACAGCCAACGGTGCGTCGTCCTCACCCTGCACCTGCCGCAACCCCTTGATCTGCTTTTCCTTCCGCCCTGTGAGGACCACGAGTACGAAAGGAGAGGGAAACATCGGTGGCAACAGCCCGCGGTCGCAAAGCACCACACCGTGCCCTGCTGCACGCCTCACCCGTCCTCGCGGCGCCGATGAATGTCTTCAGGGCACAAAATCGAAAGTAGATGAAAGGTGTTGCCCAGAGAAACGGGATGGCAACAGTGGAGATCGATGCCACTGACGACACCTTTCATGAACGCCCTGCCCGACAGCATCCAGACCCTGGCCGAGGTCATCGGCGAATCCGCGGCCCTCACGCTGGTGCGTGCATGGCCGCCGACCACCTCCAGCACCACCGGCCGCCACCGCCTCATCGTCTACGTTCCCTCCACCCTGCCCGACCAGCATCGCCTGATCGATATCCTCGGCTACGACGTCGCCCAGCAGCTGGTCGCGCACTTCGGTGGCGAGCTGCTGTTCCTGGCCTCCTGCTTCGCCGCCGGCGCGCACGAGCGCCGCGAGCAGATCGCGCGTGCCGTGGCCAGCGGCATGCCGCGCGAACATGTGGCACGTGAGTTCGGTGTCTCGCAGACCACCATCAAGCGCGCCCTGCGCGGTGCCCGCTCCGCGCCACCGCCGGCGGTCCATCCGGCCCTGCTCAAGGGGTACGCGCGCGCATGAACGAAAGTGACCTGCTGGCCGGTGTACCGGACTGGGCCAAGTACCTGGGGGGAACCTCGGGCGTGCTGATCGCTGTATCGCTGTGGCTGCGCCAATGGTTGTCGTCGGCCAAGGTCGACCGTACCGCCGACGAAGCCACCAGCAACACGCTGCGCACCCTGCAGGAGCAGCTTGCCGCCGAACGCACCCGCGCCGATGGCCTGATGCACGAACGCGAGGCAATGGCGCAGGAGATCGGCCAGCTGCGCGGCGAGGTCAGCGCCCTGCGCGCACAGATCGTCCAGCAGAGCGTGCAGATAGATGCACTGCTGGCGCTGGTGCGCAAACAGCCGGGAGCCGCTGCATGACCGCCGCCGCAGCCAGTGCCCTCGGCGGCGCCAATGTGGTCGCATTCCTGGACATGCTGGCCGTGTCCGAAGGCACCGACATCCCCAGCCAGCGCTCGCGTGACCGTGGCTACGACGTGATCGTCGGTGGCCAGCTGTTCAGCGACTACCGCGAGCATCCCCGCGTGCTGGTGTCGCTGCCGCGCTATGGCATCAAATCCAGCGCCGCCGGTCGCTACCAGTTCCTGCGCAGTACCTGGGATGACCTGCGTGCACGGCTGGGCCTGCCCGACTTCGGCCCGGTTTCGCAGGATCGCGCAGCGGTCGCGCTGCTCAAGCAGTGCGGGGCCTACGAGCTGATCCGACTGGGACGTTTCGATGCCGCCGTCACCGCGGCCCGGCGCATCTGGGCGTCGCTGCCCGGCGCCGGCTATGGGCAGAAGGAACATGCGCTGGAAACACTGCGTGCGGCCTACCGCACCGCCGGTGGAGCCCTGCAGTGACGCCCCTCGCCCTGCGGTTCCGAATCGGCCTGCTGGTCCTTGCCGGAAGCCACGCAGGCTGCGCCTGGCTGGGGTGGACGCTACGGGACCGCAGCGCAGACCTCGCCGATGCCAGCGCCCAGGCCACACAGCAGGCATCGCGCGCTGACTCGGTGCAGGCCGCACACCAGCAGAACCTCGCCAATTTCCGTACCGGCGCGCAGGCCGAATCACAGCGCTTGGCCGCGCAGGCCGAACGCACCCGACAGTTCAACACCCTGCAACAGGACATCGAGACCCATGCCAAGACGCCTGGCCGTGATCGCGGCGACGCTGATGCTGAGTTCGTGCGCATCTGGCGCGAAGCCAATGCCGGCCGCGCCCTGCCTCGTTGATCTCAGCATCGCCCCGGCGCAGTTGCGTGCGCCGGACGAACTGCCGGACCTGCAGGCTGCCACTGATGATGCACTGCTGCGCAATCACGTTGCGGTCGCTCGGCAGTACCACGCGCTGGCCGATCAACTGCGAGCGCTGCTGTGCAGCCTCGGCAGTCAGCGCGGCATCACCCTCAACGGCGCGGTTCCGGTAACGCCTCCAGGCTGCGGCGTCGCCGCCGGCAACAACCACGGCGCCGCGCCGGCCTTCTGATTCCGCCGCGGGCGGCCACGCCTGCAATGCCATGCCGCTCCGGTGATGGCAACACTGGCTGCAGACCGTGCGTGCCACACAGCCACGTCCTTCCACCATTCACTACATGAACTGATATGGCGACCGACTCCCCCTCTCCGACGCTCGACACACTGCACGGCGCCATCGAAACCGCTATCCGCGCACGTTTTCCGGACTTCGCAACCGTCGAGTTCTATCGCGAGGCCAGCACCGAAGGCTTGACCACACCGGCCTGCCTGCTGGCACTGACCCGCTGTGACCGCAGCCGGGAAGGCAATGACGGCAGCGGACTGCTGCAGGCGGTACTGCGTTTCGAGGCACGCATCGTCGTGGCGGCCGGTAGCACCGCCGGCGCGCTGCAACTGCGCAATGCCGCGATTGCACTGGCCACCTGGCTGCACCAGCTCGGCCGCTTCCACGGTGCCTCCAGCGGTGCGATCGACGTGATCGCTGCCCTGCCCGAAGACACCGCAACCGCACAGCCCGGCCTGCGCAGCTGGGTCGTCGAATGGTCGCTGCCAGTCGCGCTGGGCGACAACGCCTGGGACGATGAAGGAGGCCTAGTGCCGCAGGCGTCCTACAGCTTCGCGCCAGAGATCGGCCGTGCCCATGTGACGCGCTACCAGCCCCTGCCGGAGCGCACGCCATGAGCGTCGAACACGCACGTCTGATCGGCAACCTGCTGATGATCGGTGTGGTGCGCGAGCTGGACGAAGCGGGTGGCCGCGTGCGTGTGGATGCCGATGGCATGCTTACCGATTGGATCCCCTGGCTGGAACGCCGGGCCGGACCCGGCGTGCGCAGCTGGTGTGCCCCCGAGCCAGGCGAGCAGGTAGTACTCGCCTGTCCCTATGGCGACCCCGGCCAGGCACTCGTACTCGGCAGCCTGTACCAGGACCGGTTCCCGGCGCCCGCCGACTCGCGACTGCGGCACCGCACCGAGTTCGCCGACGGCAGCATCGTCGAATACGACCAGGAAACCGGCGCGCTCAACGTCCATGTTGGCGGCGGCAAGGTCATCGTCACCTGCGCGAATGCACAGGTGATCGCCAGCGAATCGATCGTGCTCGATACGCCCTCGATCAAGGCGACCGGCGATCTGGATGTCAGCGGCGCAATCAGCGCTGGCAAGGACATCAGTACACCCGGCGAGATCAAGGCCGGTGCCATCGGGCTGAAGGCACACAAGCACACCGCACAGGGGCCGACCGCCCCGACCACGCCGGCGCAGGCCTGACCGGCCACGCCTGCAATGCCCTGAAGAAACGCACTCCACGACGATAGAGGCCATGCGAGGAATCGACGCCAACACCGGCAAATCACTGGATGGGCTCGCCCATCTGCACCAGTCCGTGCGTGACATTCTCACCACGCCCCTCGGCTCCCGCGTACTGCGCCGCGAATACGGCTCACGCGTGTTCGAACTGATCGATGCGCCGACCAACCGCTCGCTGCGCATGGACCTGATCGCGGCCACCGTCGACGCACTCGCGCGATGGGAACCGCGTCTCCACGTCGAGAACGTCGACGTCTCCCTCCCCGCCCCCGGCGTGATGATCCTGGCAGTGACCGGAATCCACCTGCCCGACGGCGAGGCCATCACCATCGAAGGAATCGAGGTTCGCTAACCGTGGCATCCGGCTCGTTCACCAGTGTCAATCTCTCCCAGCTGCCTGCACCGGCGGTCATCGAAGTGCTCGATTTCGAAGCCATGTTCGATGAGTCGCTGACCGCGCTTCAGGCCCTGGATCCCACCTTCGACGCGTTGTTGCCGTCGGACCCGGCCTTCAAGATCCTCGAGGTCTGCACCTACCTGCGCCTGCTCGATCGCCAGCGTGTCAACGACGCCGCGCGTGGCGTGATGCTGGCTTATGCCGGTGGCAGCGACCTGGACCACCTCGCCGCGATTTTTGGCGTCGTCCGCCAGGTGCTCGACCTGGGCAAACCGCAGGAGGGCATTCCTCCTCGATATGAAAGCGATGAGGACTTCCGCCGCCGCATCCAGCTGAGCCCGGAAGGCTTCAGCGTGGCAGGGCCGGAAGGTGCCTATGTATTCCATGCGCTGAGCGCGGACCCGCGCGTGCTCGACGCCAGTGCGACCAGTCCAGTACCTGGCGAAGTGGTGGTCTCGGTGCTGTCGCGCGAAGCGGATGGAACCGCCACCCAGGGCCTGCTCGACATCGTCGAGGCGAAGCTGAGCGCGGATGACGTGCGACCGCTGACCGATCACGTCGTGGTGAAATCCGCTGCCATCGTCAACTACTCGGTTGACGCCGCACTTTTCACCTTTGCCGGCCCGGATTCGCAGGTGGTGCTGGCCGAAGCGCGCACCCGCCTTGACCGCTACATCAGCGAATCGCATCGGCTCGGCCGTGACGTCACCCGTTCGGGACTGTTCGCCGCACTGCATGCCGAGGGCGTGCAGCGCGTGGAGATCACCAGCCCGGCAAGGGACATCGTGGTCGATCGCACCCAGGCCACGCATTGCACCAGCATCACGCTGACCCATGGCGGCAATGATGAGTGACGCTACCACCCGCATGATCGGCGCGCGTCTGCGCGGTGCCATCGATGGGCAAAACCGCACCTTCCGTCACCCAGGTGGTGCACTGGCGACCTTGCAGGCGGTGTACCGCACCGATGCGCACGGGCGGCAGCCACTGCAGGGGGTCGTCATCGAGGGCAGCATGGTCGCCCTGGCCACTGCACCGGCGCCCGGCGAGGTCATCGATGGTGACGCCCGGGTGGTGGTGCCCTCGGCGGCGAACCTGCTTCCCGCCAACGCCACCCACGCCGAGCGCGCGCTTGCCCGCGCCATCGTTGCTCGTCCGTTGCCGGTGGACATCACCGCGCTGTGGGATGCCGACCGCTGTCCGACCGCACTGCTGCCCTGGCTTGCCTGGGCACTGTCGGTGGACGAATGGAAAGCCTACTGGCCCGAAGCCGTGAAGCGCGCCCGGGTGCGTACGGCCATCGCCATCCAGCGACGCAAGGGCACCGCCGGCAGCGTGCGTGACGTGGTAGCCGCCTTCGGTGGCTCGGTGCTGATCCGCGAGTGGTGGCAGCTGCAGCCCAAGGGCGCACCGCACACCTTCGAAGCCGTAATGACCATCGCCAACCAGGGTGGCCAAGCCGCAACGGCCATGTTCGTCGAGGACGTCATCGGCGAGATCAGCCGGACCAAGCCGGTGCGATCGCACTTCACCTTCACCCAGGGCATGCAGGCCGACGCCGCCATCGGCGCACTTGCAGCCGCCTACGCCACGGCCTTCCGCCGCCTTCAACTGATCGGAGAGTAACCCCCGCATGCGCTTGAAAATCACCGATGCCGGCTTCGCCAAGCTGGTCAATCCGCCGAACACCGGCACCAATGCCGTCCTGGTGACCCAGATCGGCCTGACCTCGACCGCCTTCGTGCCTTCGGCGGGGCTCACCGCACTGCCCGGCGAAATCAAGCGCGTGGCCACGTTCGGCGGCCAGGCCGTGGGTGATGACACCGTGCACGTCACCATCCGCGACGACAGCGCCACCTCTTACACGCTACGCGGGTTCGGCCTGTACCTGGCTGACGGCACCCTGTTCGCCAGCTACGGCCAGGCCGATCCGATCATGGAGAAGTCGGCCGCATCGATGCTGCTGCTGGCCACCGACACACGCTTCAGCGGGATCGACACGACGCAGATCCAGTTCGGCGATGCCGGCTTCCTCTATCCACCGGCCACCACCGAGATCGTCGGCGTGGTCGAGCTGGCCACCAGCACCGAAGCCGAAGATGCGACCGACAGCCAGCGCGCGGTTACCCCGCGCGGCCTGCGCGCCTACACCGACAAGCGTTTCGGCGCCAGCGCCCCGACCGCGCTGGCGAAGACGCTGCTGTCTGCGGCAAACACCAACGCGGCGCGCACGGCGCTGGAGCTGAAGAGTGCTGCGCTGAAGGACACCGGGCATGGCAACGGCCTGGACGCCGACACCCTGGACGGCAAGCACGCCTCCGAGTTCGCCCTGGCCGGTGACTTCGCTACCGTGGGCCACAAGCATGTGATTGCTGATGTGACCGGGCTGCAGCCGGCACTGGATGGCAAGGCATCCAGGGGCGGCAACACGTACACCGACCAGCAGTTCATCAGCGGCACGTATCCCTTGATGGGCTTCGGTGCCGCCGGCGCCGAGCAGTCCTTCATTGGCGGCTGGGGTAATTCCAGCCTGTGGCGCGTATGGAGCGCGGACCGCAGTGCCAGTAGTGAGATCACCATCAAGCATGGCGACACGCCGCGCTGGAACGGCTCTGTGATGTGGCATGCCGGGAACTTCGCGCCCGACACGAAGATGGACAAGACCGGCGGCACCTTCAGTGGCACCGTCACTATTTCCAACAACTCCCTGCGCCTGTCCGGCTGGGGCAGTACCGCGACCGATGGTGTCGTCTACTTCGGCACGGGTGACAGTTATCTCTTCAAGTCCGGATCCACGTTCACTTTCCGCAATCTGGAAGGGGCGTACACGGCTACGCTCAATGCAGGCGGAACTGTCTGGACCAGCGGCAATTTCGATCCAAGCAAGAAGCTCAGTATCACCGGCGGAGACCTGACCGGTCCGCTTCGGATGCGAGGCAACGCCGCAGGTCGTATCGCGCTCTATGACGACAACCTGGATGTCGCCAACCTCGAGATCGGTGCCGGTCTCAACACCGGCACCGACCGCAATGGCTTTCTGGTCAACCGAAATGCGAACGGCTCGCTTGCACTGCTTGGAGGCAACGGAAAAGTCAAGGTAACCGTGGATGGCGGCGTCGGGTACACCGTACTTTCCTCCCCACCGCTCGGAACCGGATTGTGGAACGCCCAGACCGCCCTGCACTGCGTGATTCCACACGGCGGCAATGCAGACGGCATGAAGGCAACGCTGCTACGGACCGTAAGTGGTGCAAATGGCTGGTCCTCCGCGCGGTGGCGTCTGTACCGTGAGGTCGACGCTACGACGCAGGGCTACATCGACTTCCACGGTGACAGCACCGACGGTGACCGGGTCTTCACGTTCGGGGGTTATGGGCAGTCATTCTGGCTTTCGAAGACAGGTGTCGTGGAAGCTCCCGCGGGATTCAACCGTCCTTCGTCGCGCAAGCTGAAGTCGGACCATCCGCTGACACCCCTGAGCTACGGCCTGGCGGAAATCGAAAAGATTGAAACCTATGTCGGCCAGTACAACTCGGATTTCGTGAACGATGAGCGTCGCCGACTCTTCATGATTGCAGAGCAGCTCTCCGAAATCGTACCCGAAGCAGTCTTCGAGAATGCCGTCGACTACCGCGGTGAGAAAGTGCCGTCGATCCAGGAGTCGCAGCTGATTCCTGTCTTGGTTCGCGCCATCCAGGAACTGGCTGCGGAGATCAGGTCGCTAAAGGGAGGGAACTGACATGCCTTCAGGCTATGCCTCTGGTGGAGTCGACTTTGACGATCTGTTCGATCCCTACGCCGAGGGTCCGTTTGCTGCGGACTGCGGCGCCATGCTGGCGGGCACCGACCTCAGCCGTCGCTATGCCCACATCCAGTACGGCAGCAAGCGTGCTGACGTGGGCCATCGCATCAACGGCATGGACGTGTCCAACCTGTGGGCAGCGCGCGGCAGCGCCACCTACAGGCTGCCGTTCCACGGCAAGGGCTACTCGGCAAGCAACGGTGCCAAGACCAACTCCACCGGCACCGTGTCGGCAACCGTCTCGATCCTGATGTATGCCGACGGCACCTATGCCATCCGTACTGCCGTCGCCGGTGGCGGCAATGGAGGCAGCTCAGTAGCAGCGTCGGGCCAGTGGCTTCCGGCAGGTGCAAGCGTTTCCGAGTACGAAGTGCAGATCACTGGTTCCTCTCCCGCAAAAGCCTCTTTCAGCACCAGTGCTCCCTCGTTCGTACCGGCATCGGCGGCACCGTCGGCAGGCGTTTCGATCAGCGTCCCCGCCAGGTCCGCCAGCTACGAATCGGACAGCGTCAGCATTTCCGTCGCGCTGCGCCGTGCCGGAGGTATCGCCCAGGTTTCCACCTTCAGCGCAAGCGTCAGCGCCTCCGGCTGGGTCTGATCGATCAGCGGGCCACCGCTGCAATTATCCCGACAACCACATTCTCCGAACATTACCCCGTCGCCTGCACAAGCCGGCACACACCCACAGCGAGGAAGAACCCCGAATGACCGAATTTCTCCATGGCGTACAGGTCGTCAACATCGACACCGGTGCCCGTTCGATTGCCATCGCCTCCAGCAGCGTGATCGGCATCGTCGGCACCGCACCGCTGGCTGATACCGAAGCGTTTCCCATCAACACCCCAGTCCTGGTGACCTCGCTTTCGCAGGCTGCCAAGCTGTCGGCCAAGACCGGTGCTGAAGCCGGCACGCTGCCAGGCGCACTCGATGCGATCTTCGATCAGTCCAGTGCCGTCGTCGTCGTCATCCGTGTCGAGAACGGCGCCAACGAAGGCGCCACCCTGGCCAACGTGCTCGGCGGCGTGGACGCACAGACCGGTGCCTACAAGGGCGTGCATTCCCTGCTGGCGGCCAAGTCCATCGTTGGCGTCAAGCCGCGCATCCTGGTCGCACCGGGCTTCACCCATGTGCACCCCGCCGATCCGGCCAAGCCGGAGGCCGTACTGGCCAACCCGGTCGTGGCCGAACTGCTCGGCATCGCCGACAAGTTGCGCGCGGTGATCATCAAGGATGGTCCGAACAGCACCGACGACGCTGCCAAGAGCACCACCGCCCTGACCGGTTCCAAGCGCGTCTACGTGGTCGACCCGGCGCTGCTGGTGCAGTCCGGTGATGCCATCGTCACCCGCTACGCCTCCGCTGCCGTGGCCGGCGCCATCGCCCGCAGCGACAACGAACGCGGCTGGTGGGCGTCGCCGTCGAACCTGGAGCTCAACGGCGTGGTCGGTACCGCGCGTGCGATCGACTTCGGCCTGTCCGACGCGACCAGCCGCGCCAACCTGCTGAACCAGTCGAACGTGGCCACGGTCATCCGCGAAGGAGGCTTCCGCCTGTGGGGCAACCGCACCACCAGCAGCGACCAGAAGTGGCAGTTCCTGTGCGTGGTGCGCACCGCCGACATCATCGCCGACAGCCTGGAAGCCGCCCACCTGTGGGCCGTCGACCGCGGCATCAGCAAGACCTACGTCGATGACGTGCGCGAGGGTGTCAACGCCTTCCTGCGCGGCCTGAAGACCCAAGGGGCGATCCTCGGCGGCAACTGCTGGATCGACCCGGAACTGAACGCAGCGGACAGCGTGGCCCAGGGCCGCTTCTATTGGGACTTCGACTTCACCCCGACCTACCCGGGTGAGCAGCTGACCTTCCGCATGCACATGAACAACAACTACGTCTCGGAGATCTTCTAAGCATGGCGCGCAAGATCCGCAAGAACTTCAACTTCTACGTCGACGGCAAGGGCTATGCCGGCAGCGTGATGTCTTTCACCGCACCGAAGCTGTCGCTGAAGACCGAGGACTTCCAGGCCGGCGGCATGCTCGCCCCGACCGAGATCGTGCTCGGCCATGAAAAGCTGACCGCCGATGTCGAGTTCGCCTCCGACGACGCGGAGATCATGAGCAAATTCCACGTCGTTGAAAGCAAGGAATACGGCTTCACGGCCCGCGAGGCGCTGGAAGGCGATGACGGCGAAGTGACCCAGGTCGTGCACAACATGCGCGGCAAGGTGAAGCTGCTGGACCGCGGCGAAACCAAGGTCGGCGAGAAGGGCACGATCAAGGTCAACCTGGCGCTGAGCTACTACAAGCTGACCCATGGCGCCCAGGTCGTGCAGGAGATCGACGTGGTCAACATGATCGCGCGCCAGGGTGGCGTGGACGTGCTGGCCGGCATCCGCGGCGCGCTGGGCATCTGAGCCCACCCCGCACCGAGAAACCCGGGGGCGCCTCGCGCCCCCGCATCCATCGCACCACATCGCCTTCCAGGAACGCATCCATGTCCAGCAAGACCAAGACCACCACCGACTCCGTCATCGAGCGCGATGGCTTTGCCGAGATCACCCTCACCCGCCCGCGCCAGGTCAACGGCATGGAGACCGCCGTGCTGCGCATGCGCGAACCGACCGTGGAAGACATGGAGCGCTACCAGGACGACAAGGGCAGTGATGCGCAGCGCGAGGTACGGATGATCGCCAACCTGTGCGAGATCTCGCCGGAAGACGTGCGCAAGATGCCGTTGCGCGACTACGCCCGACTGCAGGCAGGCGTCGCGCTTTTTACCACCTGACCCTGCCGCAGATCAGGCAGGGAGTGCTCGCCCTGGCCGGACATACCGGCTGGGGCCTGCGCGAGATCATGACGCTGCGGGTGTCGAAGTTCATCTGGTGGATTCAGGGATTGCCGGTACATGGCCAATAACGTTCAAACGACAACGATCACGATCGGCGGATCAGTCTCCAAGTCGCTGAAGGACGCATTGTCCTTCGCCAACGATGGCGTGAAGCGCCTCGGCGATGAAGCCGGCAAGCTGGAGCTCAAGCTCGCCGCGATGCAGAAGTCAGGCACCGCGTACACCCGCATGCGCGCGCAGGCCGATGCGCTGCGCGCCTCACAGGAAGCGCTGGAGCGTGTCGAAGCCAAGCGCACCGCCAACCTGGAGAAACGCGAGAAGCTCGGCGCTTCGTTCAAGGCAGCGCGCGGCACACTCGGCACCGCCGTCACCGCACTGGCCAAGCCGGTCGAGAACGCCTCCGGCTTCGCCCGTCAGAACCAGCAGATCGGCGTAGCGGCCAACCTCAGCCGCGCCCAGGTCAGCGCACTTGGCCAGGCGATCCTGGAACAATCGCGCGCGACCAACCAGGGGGCCGACGATCTGCAACGCTCGATCAAGCTGATGGTCGCTGCCGGCATGGATGCGCAGTCGGCCCAGGCCAGCCTCGGTGCTGTCGGGCGGACCACCACCGTCACCGGTGCCAGCATCGATGACGTCGCCAAGGCGGCCGCCAGCCTGCAGCGCTCATTCGACATCGATCCGGCACGCATGCAGAACGCGCTGGACGTGCTGGTGGTAAACAGCCAGCAGGGCAGCCTGGGCCTGAAGGACATGGCCCAGGTGCTGCCGGTGCTGGGTTCCTCGTTCGAGGCGATGAAGCTGCAGGGCACGTCGGCGGCGGCTACGCTGGGTGCGGCACTGGAGGCCACACTGGATTCGGCCGGCGGCGCCGACAAGGCCGCCAGCAACATGAAGAGCTTCATGTCCGAGGTGCTCTCGCCGGACATTCAGGAGAAGGCCAGGAAGAGTCTGAACCTGGATCTGCGCAAGATCATCGGCGATGCACAGACCAGCGGCGGCAATCCCTTCGATGCTGCGATGCAGGGGATCATCCAGGCGACTGCGGGCGACCAGAAGAAGATCGGCACCCTGTTCAGCGATGCACAGGCGAAGAACTTCGTCCAGCCGATGATCGAGAACTGGGACACCTACATCCGTGTCCGCGACAAGGCCTTGAATGGATCGGCGGGTACCACCGATGCGGCCTATGCCGACGCGATGCAGACCGATCCGCAGAAGATCGAAGGCGCCAAGATCGCCGTGGACAACCTGTCCAAGGCGTTCGGTGCGGCGCTGCTGCCCGCGGTGGGCGAGGCCGCGGTCAAGCTGACCGAGCTGTTGAACGGGGTTACCTCGTTCGTGCAGGAAAACCCGAAGCTGATCGCCAACACCACGCAGATCGTGGTCGGCATGCTGGGCATGCGCACGGCGGTACTCGGCGCTCGCTACGCCTGGACCTTCCTGCAGGGCCCGATCCTGGGCGTGCAGAAGGCCTTCCAGCTGTTCCGCGGTGGCAGCCTGCTGGCACAGATGGGGCGCTTCGGGCCGATGGCCATGCGCCTGGCATCGGGCTTCCGCATCGTCGCCACTGCCGTGGCCGCCATCGGTGGCGGGCCGATCACGATCGCCATCGCAGCGATCACCGCAGGCGCCATCCTGGTGCGCAAATACTGGGAGCCGATCAAGGCATTCCTCGGAGGACTCTGGCAGGGGGTGAGCGACTCCGCCGGTGCCGCGATGGGCGAGATCATGGCCGCTGTCGAGCCACTGCGCCCGGTCTGGGAGGCAATGGGCGAAGTGTTCAGCCGGGTATGGAACTGGATCAGCCAGCTGATCGCACCGGTCGAATACAGCGGCGATGCACTCTCGCGTGTTGGCGAAGTGGGCCGCTTCGTCGGCACCCTGCTGTTTGAAAGTTTCCGCATGGCGATCGCTGCCGTCGGCAACATCATCCAAACCATCGTATTCCTCAATGATGCGGCGATGTCCCTGGGCGAAACCATTGGTACCGCGCTGATCGGCAGGTGGGATTCGATGAAGGAGACTGCCCGCGCCGCGATCAACGTGGTAATGGATGCACTGAAGCCCCTGCTGGAGCTGATCGATGGTCCACTGAGTGATCTGGGAGGGCTTGTCGGCAAGGGTCTGAACGTTGCGTCAGGCTTTCTGGGGCAGCTCAAGGAAGGCGCAGTCGACGGCATGAAGAGCATCGGCAACGGTGTGGTTGGATACAGCAACATGCGTGCCCAGGGCCGAGGCGGCCTGAACGATGCGTTGTATACCGGTGTTGCGGTGGCAATGGGTGACAGGCCCGCCGTCCTGGAGCAGGAGGACAGCCTGCGCCGCGCCATGCAGGGCCGTCCTGCACCCGACATGCCCGCGCCCTCTCCGCGCGGCGTCACCACCGTGCAGCAGCAACAGACCAACAACATCACCATCCACCAGCAACCCGGTGAGTCCAGCGAATCGGTGGCACGTCGCACGGCCGATGAACTGCAGCGTCGCAACGCGGTTGCTGCCCGTGGTGGCCTGGCAGACAGGAACTAAGCATGAAGCGCGAGTTCGTAACCGCATCCATCGACAAGCTGTTGTCCAGCTTCCAGAGCAACGATTCCGGCAACGCCCCGGTGCTGCTGATGCTGGGTGGCTTCAAGTTCAGCCTCAACACCGCCGTGTTCCAGGAGATCCAGCAGAGCAACGAATATGGCTGGGCTGCGCAGGAGCGCATCGGGCAGATGGCCGCCCTGCAGTACACCGGCCCCGGCAAGGCCAGCATGACGCTGCCCGGCATCATCCACTATCAGTTCCGGGGTGCCGGCAATGAGCTCTCGCAGCTGCGCAAGCTGGCGGCACAGGGCAAGCCCCAGCGGCTGCTGACCGGCAAGGGCGGAAACCTGGGCCTGTGGGTCATCGACAAGATCGATGCCACCGCCTCCGGATTCACCGTCGATGCGGGAATCCAGCGGCACGAATTCACCCTCTCCCTGCGGAAGCACAGCGATGGCACGAACGTATAACACCCGCGACGGCGACGTCGTTGACCGCATCGCGTATGCGCACTATGGCGAACAATCACCGGCCATCCTGCGCGCAGTGTTCGACGCCAACCCGGGCCTGGCCGCGCGCGGCGCGGTACTGCCTGCGGGCCTGGCGATCACCCTGCCCGAGGTGCAGCGCCCCGCCGGCGAACGCAAGGGAGTGGCCCTGTGGGATTGAACATCGCACCGGCATTCCGCGTGGTGGCCAACAGCCAGGACATCACCGACAAGATCAGGTCGCGCTTCAAGTCGCTGCGGATCACCGACGAGACCGACAACAACTCGGACATGCTGGAGCTGCAGCTGGCCGACCATGATCCGTCCGATCCGATCCAGCTGCCGCCGGCAGGCGCGGAGCTGGAAGCCTTCATCGGCTACGACGGCGAAGTGCGGCGCATGGGCCTGTACATCTGCGACGAGGTGGAGATTTCCGGCTACCCGGGCAGCATGACCCTGCGTGCCCGCGCGGCGCCGTTCGAGGCCAGCAAGGGCGGCAAGAACGATCTGCAGACGCAGAAGACACGCACCTGGAAGAAGGGCACGACCATCGGCGGCATGGTGCAACGCATGGCAGGCGAACACGGAATGAGCGCTGCCGTGAGCGGATCGCTGGCGTCGATCGCGCTGCCGCTGACGGTGCAGTCGCAGGAGTCGGACATGAACCTGCTGCTGCGCCTGGCCAAGCAGCATGACGCCATCGCCAAGCCGGGCGGCGGCCGCCTGATGTTCGTCAAACGGGGTGAATCCACCAGCGCCAGTGGCGAGCGCATTCCCGACGTCACCCTTACCCCCGCCGATGGCAGTGGCTACAAAGTGAGCATCGTCTCGCGCGAGAAAACCGGCACCACCATCGCCTACTACCGCGATGTACGCGGTGCCACACGCCAGGAGGTGAAGTTGGGCAGCGGTGAACCGATCGTACGCCTGCGCATGGCCTACGCCGACCGCGAAACCGCCGAAGCCGCAGCACGCGCCAAGCATCAGGAACAAGCCCGGCAGACGCGTACGCTCAGCTACACCCTGCCCGGCCGCGAGACGCTGATGGCCGAAGCCACAGTGGTGATGCAGGGTTTCCGCGATGGCGTGGATGGGCAGTGGCTGGTCAAGCGCGCCGAGCACAACATCAGCCACGACGGCTACGTGACCAGCATCGAGTGCGAACAACCCAACAGTGCCGATGCAGTGAAGGCGGCCAGCAGTGCGGCAGCTACCGAAGGTGAGCAGGTTGGCAGCGAGGTGTAGATCCAGGCAGGGTGCGGATGCGGCACTCCCGATCCAGTTGCTGTAACACTGCTACGACCTGCCGGCGCTACTCCGTGTATCGGACTGCGTGCACTTTGGCTTGCTCAGGCATGTAGGTGAAGCGATAGGTCATCACCACGACATGGGTGCGGGACCACAGCCAGCGTCTTCTTTCGTCGCGCACCACCAGCACACCGTCAGCCGGTCGGGATATCCGCACGGACGGAATATCCTCGAAGGCTGCCTTGACGTTCAACAGGCCCATTCGAGGCGGCAGCTGCTGTTTCACAAAGCCACTGATGTCCTGCTTCTGAGCACCCTCCGGCGCCGGCATCCTGTGAATGCTGTCCAGCATCTGCTCTGCCTTCATCTGTAACGTCACGATGGGCGGCGCGGTTCGCATGGGGTTGGCTGCCGAGCCTCTGCCGGGCGCCAGCACGACCCACAGGGCCAAGGTAATGCCCAACGTCCGTAAGATCCTGTTCCCCAAGTGACACTCCCTGCTGGCTTGACTGGCCCATGCGTCCAGGCACGGTATCAGATCACGTACTGCGCCTGGCCGTTCCCGAACGACCAGTTTTCCTTCTTCACTTCCACCAGGTTGATAAATACATCCTCGCGGCGGATGCCCACCGCCGCGTGCAGTCCATCAGCGATGCCGGCGTACAGCGCCTTCTTCTGTTCCAGTGTGCGCCCTTCGTTCCAGGTGATCTGGATGCAGATGAAATCGTCGGTGCGGTCCACGCCCAGGTAGCCGGGATCGAAGATCAGCGTGCCGGGCGCGTGTTCCTGGAAGACCTGGAAGCGATCATTTTCCGGCACGCCCACCGCGCGCATGGCCTGGTAGATGGTTTCACCGACGCGTTGCAGGTAGTCGGCGGATTTACCTTTGCGAAGATCGATGCGGGCGAGCGGCATGGCGGCACTCCAGAGTGGATGGGCACAGCAATGGGGTGAGACTACGCCTGCCCGGTGCGGTGGGACAGCGCAGGGATGGAACCCTCTGCCTTCATCCGTGACACATTCCCGCCCGCGTGCGCCGGGTGACGGAATTGCCACGGCGGCGCCGCTCTGGAGTCGTCATGTGCACGGCCGACGTGGGCGGCGATGTGCGCCATCGGTGACGGGCCGCACAGCGGGCGGGTGCTGGAGGGCACATAACCGGAAACGCTTGGTGTGCGTGTGTGCAGTTGAGAACGTTCCTTACAGACCGATGTGATTGCTCCGCCTGATGATCACCGCGCCGAGGCAGATTGCCTGGGCCGGGATTGGCGTCTCGAATAAACGAATGAACACCCATCGCTGCGATTTACGCCGCAGCAGAGAGAATGCACCGATTGCCTTCCATGGCGGCCGGTGCGTGGGGATCGATAGATCCGCCAGGCCTTCTTCTCGATGGGAGTTCGTTTGCCTTGGTACGCCAACCCGCACCGACCGCCACCTTCACTCCGGAAGGTGGCCCTACGCCAGTGAGGGTTTCGCCATGACCAACCGCACCGCCATCCATCCCCGTCTGCACGCCCTGATCGGCGACATCGCCGGCGATGTACCCGAAGACCTTGCGCGCGAGATCGAGTGCGCGCTGGAAGCGCGACAGCTACCACCGTCGCGGCCGACCTTCCTGTCCTGCCTCGATGCCATCCGCGCCGGTGATGACCAAGCCGGGCGCGCGCGTACCCCGCAGACACTCAGCACCACAGGCTTCGACTCGCTCGACCGCTCGCTGGCCGCATTGAGTGCCGTACTGGATCTGCTGCATGCCGCCGAACGTGCGCGCCTGGATGGCGATCCGCAGGATCAACTCGGAGACTTCCATCGGGACGGATTGATCGTTGCCGCACGCCAGATCACGCGCGCTGCACAGGATGGGCTGGGTGATGCCCTGGCGCCGGCTGGCGCACGGCTTCGCTGATATGCGAGGCAACAAAAAAGCCCCCATTGCTGGAGGCTTTTTTCGTTCTGCAACATGGTGGGCGGTACAGGGATCGAACCTGTGACCCTTGCCGTGTGAAGGCAATGCTCTACCGCTGAGCTAACCGCCCGGTGTGTTGCTGAGCCGCTCATTATAGGGGCTTTTCAGAGGCCGTCAACAGTTTTTCACATTCGTGTTCACGGGTGTCTTCGGGCAACGGCAGTCGAGCATGGCTCGACTCTACAGGACCGCGAGGCGCTACCTCACATCGTATGGGTCGGCTTGTCCGAGCCGGTAAGCCCGGCCAGCAGGGTCTCGATCTTGTGGCGCACGCCCTCGCCTTCGGCACCCTCGGCCAGCTGCACACCGATGCCGGCGGTGCGGTTGCCCTGCGCGCCGGCCGGGGTCACCCAGATCACCTTGCCGGCCACCGGCAGGCGCTCGCTGGAATCGGGCAGGGTCAGGAGCAGGAACACCTCGTCGCCCAGGAAGTAGCGCTTGGGCGTGGGCACAAAGATGCCGCCATTCTTCACGAACGGCATGTACGCGCTGTACAGCGCGGCCTTGTCCTTCACGGCCAGGGACAGGATGCCCTGGCGGGCGTTGCTGGCACTCATCGATTTCCCCTTGCGGCAGGCCGCTCGTTCACCTTGTTCCAGGCCAGCAGCAACTCGACCACCGCAAGGTCTGCACGCACCGTGGTGCGCAGCAGGTCGCGGGTGCGGTTGGCCGCATCGAACCAGGCTGCAAGCTTGTGCAATCGCTCCGGCGTGGTCAAGGCATCGGTGCTGGCCTGGGCCAGCGCCAGGTCGGCGGCAAAGCGCAGGCGCAGCGCCGCGTTGTCATCGGCGCACCACTTCTGCGCCAGTTCCACCGCGCCGGTCTTGCCGGCGGCCAGCTGCTCCAGCTCGCGGCCCACGTCGCGGCGCAGGCTCAGGCCGTCTTCGCGCAGCCAGTTGTCGGCCTGGCCGGGATGGCCACGCGCCGCGTCCAGCGCTTCGCGCGCCGATGCTTCGCTGTGGCCCTGCTGCTGCAGCCAGGCCAGTGCTTCGTGCTGCGGCGGCAGCTTGAATTCCAGGCGTTGGCAACGGCTGCGGATGGTCTGCGGCAGGCGTGCCGGGTCGCTGCTGATCAGCCACAGGTAACGGCCCGGCTGCGGCTCTTCCAGCGTCTTCAGCAGCGCGTTGGCCGCCGAGCGGTTGATCGCATCGGCGGGGTCGACGATCACCACCTGCGCCACGCCGTACTGCGGGGTCAGCGCCAGCTTGTCGGTGATCTCGCGCACCTGCTCGATGACGATCTCGGTGCGCAGCTTGTCGCCGCTCTTGTTCGGAATGAAGCTGACCAGCTGCAGGTCCGGATGGGTACCGGCGGCAATCAGCTGGCGCGTGCGCGTGGCATGCGCGGCATCACCGCGGGTCAGCACGTGGTCGGCCAATGCCAGCGCCACCTCACGCTTGCCCAGCCCGGCCGGCCCGCAGATCAGCAGGCCATGGCCGAGGCGACCGGCATCGAGCGCAGCAACCGTCTGGTCAAACGCGCGCTGCTGCCAGGGCGAGAAGGTGCTCATGCGCCCTCCCCGTCCTGCAACCAGCGCTCGACACGTGCGACCACATCAGCGGCCACGCGCGCCTGCTCCTGGCCCGCATCAATCAACGCGAAGCGCTGCGGATCCTGCTGCGCACGGCCGCGGAACACTTCGCGCACGCGCTGGAAGAAATCGTCCTGCTCGCTTTCGATGCGGTCCGGCCACAGGTCACGGCCGTTGGCGCGCGCGCGGCCGACGGCCACGTCCACATCCAGCAGCAGGGTCAGGCCCGGCAGCAGGCCGACCGCGCGGCGCTCCAGATCGGCAATCCACTGCGGATCGAGGCCGCGGCCACCGCCCTGGTAGGCATAGCTGGAATCGGTGAAGCGATCGCTCAGCACATAGGCGCCGCGCTGCAGCGCCGGCTGGATCACCTGGCGCACGTGCTGCGCGCGTGCGGCGAACACCAGCAGCAGCTCGGCTTCGGCGCTGAGCGGTTCGGCGGCGATCTCGGCATCGGGCTTCAGCACCAGGCCGCGGATGCGCTCGGCCAGCGGCGTACCGCCCGGCTCGCGGGTCAGTACCACCTCATGACCGTGGCTGCGCAGGCAGTCACGGATGGCATTGATGGCGGTGGTCTTGCCCGCGCCCTCGCCGCCTTCCAGGCTGACGAAACGCGGGTGGCGAAGCAGCGCGGGACTCATTGCGCCGGGGTCTCCTGGGTACGTTGCTGGCGCAGCTGCTGCAGGTAGCGGGCCACTGCGGCGTTGTGCTGGTCCAGGCTGGGCGAGAACACGTGCGCGCCGCTGCCATCGCCGACAGCAACGAAGTACAGCGCGTCACCCGACAGTGGTTGCGCGGCCGCCATCAGCGCATCGCGGCTGGGCATGGCGATCGGGGTCGGGGTCAGGCCGGCACGGGTATAGGTGTTGTAGGGCGTATCGGTGGTCAGGTCGCGGCGGCGGATGTTGCCGTCATACGCGGCACCGATGCCGTAGATCACGGTCGGGTCGGTCTGCAGGCGCATGCCGATCTTCAGGCGACGCATGAACACGCCGGCAATCTGTGGACGCTCACTGGCCAGCGCGGTTTCCTTCTCGATGATCGACGCCATCGTCAGCAGTTCGTACGGCGTGTTGATCGGCAGGTCCGGAGCGCGGCTTTCCCACGCTTCGTCCAGCGCCTTCTCCATCGCGGCGTGGGCACGCTTGAGTACGTCCAGATCACTGTCGCCGCGCTGGTAGACGTAGGTCTCCGGCAGGAAGCGGCCTTCCGGATGCTGGCCACCGAAACCGAGACGCTGCATCAGCGCGGCGTCATCGAGGGCATCGGTGGTGTGCAGCAGCGGCTCGGCGCGCTTCAGTGCGGCACGCAGCTGGCGGATGTTCCAGCCTTCGATGATGGTGACGCGGTGCTGCAGCACCTTGCCGGCGCGCATGCGCAGCAGCAGCTCGCGCGGGGTCAGGTCGCCGCTGAGCGCGTACTCACCCACCTTCAGCTTGCCGGCGGCATCGAGCTGGCGCGCCAACAACTGCCACTGGGTGTCCTGGCCCTCGTCCACGCCGGCATCGCGCAGCTTGCGCAGCACCGTGTTCATGCCATCGCCACTGGCGATGACCATGCTCTCGGCGGACGGGGTGATCGGGGCATCGGCGAACCGGGTCTGCTGGTAGAAGAACCACGCGCCCGCGCCGGCCACGACGGCGGCCAGCACCACCACCAGCGTTACCACGAACAGACACCCGCGCTTGGCTCCCGCCATGGACTACCTCTGAACTCGATTCCGTCGTGCAGGATACCGTGCCGGTGGATTGGGGTCATGACCGGGGCCACACACTCGTGCCGACCAACGGTCGGCACCCACCGAAGCCGAACCGGCGGCCGTCAGCCTTGCTGGCCGAGCGCGCGCAGCAGGCCACGGGCCTTGGCGCGGGTCTCGTCCAGTTCCTTGTCCGGGTCCGAATCAACCACGATGCCGGCGCCGGTGCGAAAGCTCACCTCGTGGCCATCCACTTCAGCGGTGCGGATCAGGATGTTCAGGTCCAGGTCGCCATCGCGGTTCAGCCAGCCGAAGGCGCCGGTATAGGCACCGCGCGGCACCTGCTCCAGTTCGCTGATGATCTGCATGCAGCGCACCTTCGGGCAGCCGGTGATGGTGCCGCCCGGGAAGGTGGCGGCGATCACCTCGCCCGGCGTGACCTCCGGTCGCAGGTGGCCGCTGACATTGCTGACGATGTGGTGCACGTGGGCATAGCTCTCCACGGTCATCAGTTCATCCACCACCACGGTGCCCGGCAGGCAGATGCGACCCAGGTCGTTGCGCTCCAGGTCGATCAGCATCACGTGCTCGGCACGCTCCTTGGGGTGGCCGACCAGTTCCTGGATGCGCGCGGCGTCATCGTCGCCCTCGAAGCGCGGCCGCGTACCGGCGATCGGACGGGTCTGCGCATGGCCGGCATGCACCGACACCAGCCGCTCCGGCGAGGAACTGACCACGTGGCGGCCGTGCGCGCTGAACAGGCCGGCGAACGGTGCCGGGTTGGCACCGCGCAGCTGCGCGTACAGCGCCTGCGGGCTGACCGGCGCAGTGAATTGGGCATTCCAGCGCCGCGACAGGTTCACCTGGAACACATCGCCGGCACGCAGGTACTCGATCACCCGGCGTACGCCGTCGGTGAAGCGCTGCGGCGCATCCTCGCCCACCGACTGCGGTGGCTGCCAGCCCTGCCCGGCCTCGGGCAGCGTGGCCGAGGCCAGTGTCACCAGCGCATCCAGCAACGCCTGCTCGCCGCCTTCGGCAATGACGAAGCTGGCCTCGTTGTGGTGGTCGTGCAGCACCGCGGCCGGGCAGCGCAGCGCCAGCGCGGTCGGGCGGCCGTCCTCGCGCGCATGCGCCGGCAGCACCGGTTCGATCTGGCTGGCCACTTCGTAATCCAGCATCAACGCCCAGCCGCCGCGGAACGGCAGGCTGTGGCTGCCGTCATGCGGCAGGCGTTCGCGCTGCCAGGCAAGGTCCAGCACCTGCAGGAAGCTGCCGGCGTGTACCGCATCGTGCTGGTCGCGCACCAGGCCATCGGCATCCAGCCGCAGACAATCGCCCTGCGCGGCCAGCAGCAGGCTCCAGCGGCCCTGGGCGGTGCCCGAGGCGGTAGATTCCATCAGCAGCGGGAAGCGCGCCGGGTCGTGCTGCTGCAGGGCCAGCAGGTCGATCGGATGCGGCAGCGGGTGGATCAATGGTGCGTGGGTCATGGCGGCCAGTTCGGGGGTTCAGATGCACGGAAGCCGCCTTGCGGCGGCCTCTTCGCATGTAGAGTCGAGCCATGCTCGACTGGGTTGCACGTTCAGTCGAGCATGGCTCGACTCTACAACTCGGTCAGACGCGCTTGAAGATCAGCGTGCCGTTGGTGCCGCCGAAGCCGAAGCCATTGGACATCACCACGTCGACCTTGGCCTGGCGTGCTTCGTTGGGCACGTAGTCCAGGTCGCAGCCTTCGCCCGGCTGCTGCAGGTTGATGGTCGGCGGGATGACGTTGTCCTGCAGCGCCATCACCGAGAAGATCGCTTCCACGCCGCCGGCAGCACCCAGCAGGTGGCCGGTCATCGACTTGGTGGAGCTGACCATCATCTTGTAGGCGTGGTCGCCGAAGGCGGTCTTCATCGCCATGGTCTCGCCCAGGTCGCCCAGCGGCGTGGAGGTGCCGTGCGCGTTGAGGTAGCCCACCTGTTCCGGGGTCACGCCGGCGTCCTTCATGGCCATAACCATGCAGCGCGCGGCGCCTTCGCCGTTCTCGCTCGGGGCGGTCATGTGGTACGCGTCGGAGCTGGCGCCGAAGCCGGCCAGCTCACAGTAGATCTTCGCGCCACGCGCCTTGGCGTGCTCGTACTCTTCCAGGATCAGGATGCCGGCGCCGTCGCCCAGCACGAAGCCGTCACGGTCCTTGTCCCACGGGCGCGAGGCCTGCTCCGGAGCATCGTTGCGGGTGCTCATGGCCTTCATCGCGCAGAAGCCGCCCAGTGCGGTCGGCGATGAGCCACGTTCGGCACCGCCGACCACCATCACGTCGGCATCGCCGTACTGGATCATGCGCATCGCGGTACCGATCGAATGGTTCGAGGTCGCGCACGCCGACACCGCCGAGAACGACGGGCCCTTCAGGCCGGTGATGATGCTCAGCTGGCCCGGCAGCATGTTGATGATGGTCTTGGGCACGTAGAAGGGCGAGATCTTCTTGCCCTCGTGGAACTCGATGGTCTGCTCTTCGATGCCGAGCAGGCCGCCGATGCCGGCGCCGACGATGGCGCCGATGCGCTCGGCATTGGCGTCGGTGATCTCCAGGCCCGAGTCGTGCAGGGCCATGAACGAGGCACCGAGGCCGTAATGGATGAACGGGTCCATCTTCTTGGCATCCTTGCCGCTGACCCGGAATTTGCCGAACAGTTCATTGTCGGCGGTGATGTCGAATCCCTTGACCTCACCCGCAATCTTGGTGGTGAACCGATCCAGGTACGCATCAGAAACGTTGGTCAGCGGACCGATGCCCGAACGACCATGGGTGATGCCTTCCCAGCTGCTGGCCAGATCATTGCCCAACGGCGAGACGATACCCAGGCCGGTTACGACGACGCGACGCTTCATTGCTGTTTCTCCTGACCCGGATGATTTCTGCGGGTAACTCGGTTTGCTTCGATGTGATGCCCAAACACACGGGGCCGCAACAGCGGCCCCATGGGGTGCGGTGCGCGGCGAGGATCAACCCGCGCGCGCACTGCCGTCTGACATCAGGCCTTGACGTGGGCCTTGACGTAGTCGATGGCGGCCTGCACGGTGCTGATCTTCTCGGCTTCTTCGTCCGGGATCTCGCACTCGAATTCTTCTTCCAGGGCCATCACCAGCTCGACGGTGTCCAGCGAGTCAGCGCCCAGGTCATCGACGAACGATGCGCTGTTGGTGACTTCTTCTTCCTTGACGCCAAGCTGTTCGACGACGATTTTCTTGACGCGTTCTTCGATGGTGCTCATGGGATCTCGCTCCAGATGGAGTTGTGGTTCAAAAGTGGTCGCCATCAAAGGCGATGGCCGTGGGATAGTGTAGTGGAAACCGGCGCGGCCTTGCATCGCAGCAAAAACCTCAGCAGATCAACCACTTGCGGCGCAATCCCTGCGCCCCTTGCTTACGGCATGTACATGCCGCCGTTCACATGGAGGGTTTCGCCGGTGATGTAACCGGCAGCCGGGCTGGCCAGGAAGGCCACCGCATGGGCGATGTCTTCCGGCGAACCCAGGCGTTCGAGGGCGATGTCGTTGATCAGCGCGGTACGCGCTTCTTCCGGCAACGCCTTGGTCATGTCGGTGTCGATGAAGCCAGGAGCGACCACATTGACGGTGACACCGCGCGAACCGATTTCCTTGGCCAGCGACTTGCTGAAGCCGATGATGCCGGCCTTGGCGGCCGCGTAGTTGGCCTGGCCGGCATTGCCGGTCACGCCCACCACCGATGCGATGTTGATGATGCGGCCCTTGCGCGCCTTCATCATGCCGCGCATCACCGCCTTGCTGGTGCGGAACACGCTGGTCAGGTTGGTGTCGATGATCGACGCCCAGTCCTCATCCTTCATGCGCATCAGCAGATTGTCGCGGGTGATGCCGGCGTTGTTGACCAGGATCGAGATCGGGCCGAATTCCTTGGCGATGCCGTCCAGCACGCTGTCCAGCGCGGCAGCGTCGGTGACGTTCAGCGCGCGGCCGTGGCCGCCGTGGGCAGCCAGGCGCTCACCGATCGCAGCGGCGCCGGATTCGGTGGTGGCGGTGCCGATGACGGTGGCGCCCTGGGCGGCCAGAAGATCGGCGATGGCGGCACCAATGCCACGGCTGGCACCGGTGACCAGTGCGATTTCACCCTGCAGGGGCTTGCTCATGATGTTTTCCTCAGGCTGGGGCGGCCGCCGCACCCGTGCCGCGTGCAGCGGCCACCGGTACGGTCGGCAGGAACAGGGGGTATCAGGCCGACCATGCCTCGCGGGCAGCTTCGAAGTCGCCCGGCGTGGCCAGCGAACGGCCGTCGATGGCCTTGTCGATGCGCTTGACCAGACCGGTCAGCACCTTGCCAGGGCCGCACTCGGCGATCCGGGTGACGCCACGGCCGGCCAGTGCCTGCACGCACCCGGTCCACTGCACCGGCTGGTACAGCTGCTGGACCAGCGCGGTACGAATCGCGTCGATGCCGTCATGCACCTGGGCGTCAACGTTCTGCACCACCGGCAGCTGCGGCGCCTGCCAGGCCAGGCCGGCCATCACTTCGGCCAGACGGTTGGCGGCTTCGCGCATGAGCGGGGTGTGCGAGGGCACGCTGACGGCCAGCTTGACCGCCTTGCGCACGCCCTTCTCGGCCAGCAGTGCCAGCGCACGGTCAACCGCATCGGCGTCGCCACCGATCACGATCTGGCCCGGCGAGTTGAAGTTGGCCGGCACCACCACCTGGCTGCCTGCGGCTTCGGCGCAGACGTCCAGCACCAGCTGGTCCTCGGCGCCAAGCACCGCAGCCATGGCACCGACGCCAGCCGGAGCGGCTTCCTGCATCAGCTGGCCGCGCAGGCGCACCAGGTGCGCACCGTCATGCAGGCTCAGCGCGCCAGCCGCGACCAGCGCGGTGTACTCGCCCAGGCTGTGACCGGCCAGCACCGACGGGCGCGGACCGCCCACGGCGTTCCAGGCGCGCCACACGCCGATGCTTGCGGCCAGCAGGGCCGGCTGGGTGTATTCGGTACGGTTGAGCATTTCCTCCGGGCCGCCCTGGGACAGCGCCCACAGGTCAACGCCGGCACCATCGGATGCCTCGGTGAAGGCTTCACGCACCTGCGGGTGCAGTTCGGCCAGCTCGGCCACCATGCCCACAGACTGCGAGCCCTGGCCGGGGAAGACAAAAGCGAGGGTGGATACGGTCACGCGGTCATCCGCTTGTTGCAATCGAAGCGGGCCATGATAAGGGGGAACATGCCGTGTCGTCTGTACGTGCGCGTATGCAGGCGTATGGAGCGCGGCCGCGCGAGCGCGACGGGGTCAGATCCCTTTTCCGCAGAAAAAGGGATCTGACCCCTATCAGCCATCAGCAGAACAGTTGCAGGACGTCCAGATCGCCGTCGGCGAGGAAATCCACGCACAGGCCCACCAGCATCAGCACGCCGGTGGTGCTGGCGCCATGGGTGATGAAGATCGAATGGGCCAGCGCGCGCGCTGATCGGCCCAGCTTCATGCACACCCGGGCGAGGCTGCGCAGGCGGCCGCTGACCGCGTGCACGTGCTCGCGTACCGGCGCCTGAACGTCGCCCATCGCCTCGGCCATCATCGCCTGCAGGTGCTCGGGGCGGTCGGCGTAGTACTTGGCCACGCCGTAGCCGAACATCAGCCAGTCGCGGGCCTGGGCTTCGGACAGATCCATCACTTCCAGCGGATCTTCCTCGAAGTCGATGAAGCCCACCTGCTGCCCATCCCAGGTGAGGTTGCGCGGCAGCGGCTGGCCGAAATAGGCACCGCGTCCATGCGCCTCGGCAATGGCCTGCATCGCCGCCATCACCAGGCCGTCGCGACCGGCCTCATCGGCCTGACGCAGGCAGGTATTGAACGAATTGCCGTTGTCGCCGATCACCAGCGCGGCATGGCCGGTGCCCAGCACGTCGGGCACGTTCACGCCCTGCGCCTGCAGTTCCCCCAGGCGACGGGCTTCGGTTTCGCGTGCCGCATCACCGCCGCGGTGCGGTGGCGGGCGCAGGGCATCGAGATGGAAACGGCGGGCAACAAAATTGAGCAGGCCCAGGGCCAGTGCTCGGCTTCCCTTGCCGTACTGCTTCAGCCAGGCACGTTGCCCTTCGATGACGATGGGCTCAACCATGACAGGTCCTCCTTAAAACGCGTTACGGCCCCAGAGGGGCCGCAACGACAGACTTCACGTTGTCGTAACTTGCACTATCAATAGCGCAGCAGGGCCGAACCCCACGTGAAGCCGCCACCGAAGGCCTCCAGCAGCAGCAGCTGGCCACGCTCGACCTTGCCCGAGCGCACGGCCGCATCCAGCGCCAGCGGCACCGAGCCGGACGAGGTGTTGCCATGCTTGTCGACCGTCACCACCACCTGGTCCATCGACATATCCAGGCGCTTGGCGGTGGCTTCGATGATGCGCAGGTTGGCCTGGTGCGGAATCAGCCAATCCAGGTCGGACTTGTCCAGGCCGTTGGCAGCCAGGGTCTCGTCCACGACCGAGTCCAGCGCCTTGACGGCGTACTTGAACACGTCGTTGCCCTTCATGTTGATGGTGCCACCACCGTTGGCGCCGTCCTTGAAGCCGGTCGAGACGCCGACCGGGTTCCACAGCAGCTCCTTCTTGCTGCCGTCGGCATGCAGGTGGGTGCTGAGGATGCCGGTGTCTTCGTCGGCCTTGAGCACGACAGCGCCGGCGCCATCGCCGAACAGCACGCAGGTGGTGCGATCGTTCCAGTCGACCATGCGGGTCAGCGTTTCAGTGCCGATCACCAGCACGTGCTTGCAGTCGCCGGAGCGGATGAACTTGTCGGCCACGCCCAGCGCGAACACGAAGCCGGAACAGGCTGCATTGACGTCGAAGGCGGGGCACCCTGCCACACCGAGCTTGGCCTGGATCAGGCACGCGGTGGACGGGAAAATGAGATCAGGGGTGGTCGTGCCGACCACGATCATGTCGAGCTGCGAGGCATCGATGCCTGCGGCTTCAAGCGCGCGCAGGGCGGCGTTGTAGCCAAGGTCGCTGGTGGTTTCGCCTTCGGCCGCGATGTGCCGTTCACGAATTCCGGTGCGCGACTGGATCCACTCATCCGAGGTTTCGACCATTTTTTCCAGGTCGGCGTTGGTCAGGACTTTTTCCGGCAAATAGCTACCGGTGCCCGCGATCCTCGAATAGATCCGCTTGCTCATCATGTTTCCTGTTGCGCGGGCCGCCGATCACCGGCACGCCCGGGAAAGAAGGCAAAGGCCGCTGCCCGGAGGCAGCGGCCTTCCCGGCACATCAATCTTCTTCGACGGCCGAGGTCTTGGTCTGGATGACCTTCTTGCCGCGGTAGAAACCATCGGCAGTGATGTGGTGACGCAGGTGCACTTCGCCGGTGGTCGGGTCGGTCGACAGCTGCTTGGCGCTCAGGGCGTCATGGGCACGACGCATGCCGCGGCGGGACGGGGTGACACGGGATTTCTGCACAGCCATGGGATTGCTCCAAACTCGGTTCGTTTTGCTTCGTCGTATCGTCGCGCAGGACGCCAGCGCCCAGCACACTTTCGCTTTCGCCGCAGCCGCCGACGACAATCCGGCTGCTATTGTTTCTTCAGTGCCGCCAACGCCGCAAACGGGTTGGCCTTCTTCGTTTCTTCTTCGCTCGGCGCCCAGTCCTTGTCGACTGCTTCGCCATCGGGCGACAGCGGTACAACCGGCACCGCCAGCACCAACTCGTCCTCGACCAGGTCCAGTGGACGCAGCTGGCCGTCTTCCGGCACCAGCAACGCCTCGTATTCCTCCGGCAGGGACGATTCCTCGTCCTCGTCGCGGATCAGGCCAAGCCTCTGGGTCATCTTCACCGGCAACAGGAATCGCTGCATGCTGCGCTGACAGGTCAGCGGCAACGCGGTGTCGATGGTCAGTTCCACATAGGATACCCGCAAGACGTCGTCGCGACCGAATTCAAGCGAGTAATTGCACTCACCTTCGGTATCGGCGACCAAGCCCTGCAGGCGGGTCAATTCAGCCAGGGAGACCTGACCGTCGAAGCGCCTTCGCGCTACAACCATCCGCCAGGCATCCAGCGTTTCGGGCACGTTCGCGGACATAAGCCGCTGAATACTAAGGATCGGGGTGGCAGCTGTCAAATGCCCGCCATACAGGACTTGCTGCTGGCGCCGCGCACGGGCCAGACTGCCGCGCCCTGCCCCCGGAATTCTCGCATGTCACTGGTCCTGGCCTCCACCTCCCGCTACCGGCGCGAACTGCTGCAACGGCTGGGCCTGCCTTTCGACTGCGCGCGCCCGGACGTGGATGAAACCCCGTTGAACGGCGAAGCCCCGCTGGCCCTGGCCACGCGCCTGGCCTCGGCCAAGGCCGCCGAGGTGGCTGCCCGGCATCCGGGCGCCTGGGTGATCGGCTCTGACCAGGTGGCGGACCTGAACGGTCAGCCGCTGGGCAAGCCCGGCACGGTCGAGGCCGCCTGCGCACAGCTGGCAGCGATGTCCGGGCAGACCGTGCGCTTCCATACCGCCACCTGTCTCAGCCGTGATGGAGATTCGCTCACGACCCTCGACCTGACCGAAGTACGGTTCCGCGTATTGGAACAGGATGAGATCGCCCGTTACGTCGCCGCCGAACAGCCGCTGGACTGCGCCGGAAGCTTCAAGTGCGAGGGCCTGGGCATCAGCCTGTTCGAGGCGATCGACAACCGCGACCCGACCGCGCTGATCGGTCTGCCGTTGATCGCGGTGTGCGGACTGCTGCGCAAGGCAGGTTTCGCGGTGCCCTGAACTGTAGAGTCGAGCCCATGCTCGGCTGCTTTTTTCGAGGCTGCCTACCATCTGAATCAGAAGCAGCCGAGCATCGGCTCGGCTCTACAGGACCAGAGGACCTCAACGAACCTCGAACGGCTGCTCCTGCCACGCCTCCACACTGCCATCGCGGCCGTACAGGCGCAGGCCCAGCCAATGCCGCCCTGGTGCCAGCGTCGTCGTGTCCAATGAGGCATCGAAGCCGACGGCGGGATGCTGCGAATCGGTGCTGTCCGGCCAGGCCTGGCGCACATCGAAGGCGCGTCCATAGCGCGCATCACCGATCGAGTGGCCATCGACCAGCACTTCGATGCGCGCCAACCCGACGCCATCCTTGAACGCCCAGCCCTTGATGGCGAGCGCTCCGGAGACCGTTTCACCGTTGGAAGGCGCATCCAGCCAGGCCATCGCCGGCGTCACGCACGGCCCCTGCGCGCGCTGCACCGGCAGCCGGAACAGCAGGAAGCGCTGGAAACCATGGTCACTGCTGACCACCCGCGGCGCCGGCAACGGTCCCACCTGTTCGCAGATGACGTGATAGCGCGCCAGCAGATCGCGGTAGCGCTGGTCACTGGGTGACAGCACCAGCAGCATCGGTGCCGAGCGCTCGCCCTCATGCAGCAGGCCCCACTGTGCCAGCTGTGCGGTGCGCCCATGCTTGTCGTTGAGCGGATGCGGCAACACCTCGATATCACCATTGCCCAGCTGGAAACCCAGTTCGGCACCGACCTTGAAGTTGCCGGCCAGCACGCGCGTCCCTTCCGGCATCTGCCGCAGCTCTTCGTGGACCGCGACCGCCAGTGGTTGCCAGCCGGCGAAATTGCGCGGGTAGTACTTGCTGCCGGCCAACTCTTCACGCAACGAAGGCGTGGACGCCATCAGGTAGTAGCCGAACGCGAGCACCATGCCTGCGCCCGCCAGCCACCAGCCGGTGCGCCGCAGCCAGCGCGGCCACCCGTTGAGCACCACCGGTACGGCCACCAACAGCGCCAGGTAACCCGGCAGCGGCCAGTGGAAACTGATGCGCTCGACGTCGGTGAAGAAGCCCAGCAGGAAGATGCCCAGCGTGGATACGCCCCCCACCAGCCCGAAGTAGCGCCACTGCACACGCGCGCCACCGCCGCTGCGGGTACCGGCCAGCGCCACCTTCCACATCGCCATGCACAGGATCGGGGTGACCAGCATCGGCTGGATCACCAGGAACCACAGCCCACCCCACTCGAATGTCCAGGGGTGGCGCTCGACCACCTGGAACTTCAGGCCGGCATCGTGGTTGTCTGCATTCCATGCCAGCAGCGGCAGCCATGCCAGCACGCCCACCGCCAATGCAACCCACACGCGCGGGTCACCCAGCATGCGCCGGCCCTGCGGCAGCGCCAGCAGCGCAATGAAGCCGACGCCGATGACACCAATGAAGCGATAGTGGCTGAGCGCACCGATTGCCAGGCCCAGCGCAAGCTTCATCGCCGACGATGCGTCGACGTTGTGCAGCAGCCGCGCACCTGCATGCAGACAGATCGCCGCCGCCAGCGCCATCGGCACATCCGGCACTGCCAGCAGGCCCAGCGTCGCCGACAACGGCATCAGCAGCGTGAGGCTGCCCGCCTGCCAACCCGCCACATTGCCGAACCAGCGCGTTGCGGTGCGCACCACCAGCAACGGCAGCAGCGCGCCGATGGCCAGGAACGGCAGGCGCAGGGCGAGTACATGATGGCCACCAATCTCCACGCCCAGCCGTGCCAGCCATGCAGTCAGCCCGGGCAGATCCGAGTACGCGGCCGCCAGGTGCTGGCCTTCCTGCCAATAGAACGCCTCATCGACGAACAGCGGCAGGCGCGCAGCCACCACCAGCTTGGCCGCTGTGACCAGCGTCCACAACCAGAGAAATATCGTTCGTGCGCGCTGTTCGCCTTGCATTGCTCTATGGATAATCGAGTGGATTCCAGATCTGAGACGATCATGACAGCCTCGTCCCCCAATCCCAGCATGCTAACCGATCAACTGCGTCAGGCCCTGCGGGAGGCACAGGATCAGGTAAATGCACTGGTACTGGGCAAGGTGCCGGAAGTCAGGCTGGCTTTTGTCGCCCTGCTTTCCGGCGGCCATCTGCTGATCGAAGATCTGCCCGGCCTGGGCAAGACCACGCTGGCGCATGCACTGGCCAGCAGCCTCGGCCTCAGCTTCCAGCGCGTGCAGTTCACCTCCGACCTGCTGCCCGCCGATGTACTCGGTGTCTCGGTGTACGACGCCGGCAGCCGCCAGTTCCAGTTTCACCCGGGTCCTGTGTTCACCCATGTGCTGCTGGCCGACGAGATCAACCGTGCACCGCCGCGCACACAGAGCGCACTGCTGGAGGCGATGGCCGAACAGCAGGTCACTCTGGATGGACAGACCCACGCCCTGCCCGATCCCTTCTTCGTGATCGCTACGCAGAACCCGGTGGATCTGTCCGGCACGTTCCCGCTGCCGGATTCGCAGCTGGACCGCTTCCTGCTGCGGCTGGCGATGGGCTACCCCAGCGCGCAGGCCGAGCGCGAACTGCTGCGCGGCACCGATCGCCGCGACCTGATCGCGCGTGCCGTACCGAAGCTGGATGACACCCAGGTGCGCGCGCTGCGCGACGCAGTGAACCACGTGCATGCCAGCGACGCGCTGATCGACTACGTGCAGGCGCTGCTGACCCGCAGCCGCCAGCACGCCGGCGTGCGCGTGGGCCTGTCGCCGCGTGCGGGCCTGGCCCTGCTGCGCGCGGCCAAGGCGCACGCGCTGTTGCTGGGGCGCGGCCATGTAGTGCCCGAGGATGTGCAGACCCTGTTCGTGGCGGTGGCGGGCCATCGCCTGGTGGCCGAGGCCGAATCCAGCTCGGGGCCGGCACTGGCGCGCGCGATCCTGCAGACCGTTGCGGTCGACTGAGGGTGGCCACGCGCTGGGCACGACTGCAGCTGATGGCTCGCCCGCGCAGGCCCGAAGCGCTGCCGCAGCGGCTGGACCGCCACCGCATCTACGTACTGCCCACCCGCTTCGGCCTGTTCGTCGCCACCCTGCTGGCAGCGATGCTGCTGGGCGCGTTGAACTACAACAACAACCCGGCCCTGCTGCTGGCTCTGCTGCTGGCGGCCGCAGCGATCGCCAGTGCCATCGCCGCGCACCTGCAACTGTCCGGCGTGCAGATCGACGCCATCTCCGCCGAGCCGGTTCCCGCCGGGCAACCGCTGCGGCTGCGTGTGGACCTGTCACTGCGCGATCCCCGCGCACGTCACGGCCTGCACCTGCAGCTGAGCGGCAGCGAGGCCTGGACCTCACTGCCTGCACACGGCCGTGGCGAAGTAGAGCTGGAGGTGCCCAGCGAGCGCCGCGGCTGGCTGGAACTGCCACGCATCCGCCTGTCCACTACGCAGCCGCTGGGGCTGGTGCGGGCATGGTCATGGGTATGGCCGGAACAACCGCTGCTGGTCTATCCACTGGCCGAAACACTGAGCCCTGCGCTACCGGAGAGTGGCAACGATCCGCTGCATACCCGCGCCCATGCCAGCGGCGAGGAACTGCACCAGCTGCGGCCGTACCGCGCAGGCGATGCACCGCGCAGTATTTCGTGGAAGCACTCGGCGCGCCGCGACAGCCTGCTGGTGCGCGAGTACGAAAAGCCGATCGGCATCGAAGTCGTCCTGGACTGGCGCACGCTGGCGCCGTTGGGCCATGAAGCACGCATCGCGCGGTTGGCGCGCTGGGTGGATATGGCCGAGCGCGAAGGCCGCCGCTACACCCTGCTGTTGCCGGCACATCCCCCCTTCGGCCCCGGCCAGGGTGCCAGCCACCATCACCTGTGCCTGCGCGCGCTGGCGTTGATGCCGCATGACTGAGCCCCCTCTCCTGCTCGACCGCACTGCCCGCACCTGGACCCTGGCCAGCGCGGCGCTGGCACTGTTGCCATTGCTGCTGCAGCTGCCGCCACTGCTGGCTGGCGTGATCGCGCTGGCGGCGATCATCACCGCCGCCCTGTCGTGGCGGACAGTGTTACCGATGCCGGTACGCCTGCTGCTGGTGCTCGGCATGCTCGGTGCCATCGTCTGGCAGATGGGCATGGTGCGCCCAGGACGCGATACCGGCTGCGCGCTGCTGGCGGCGATGCTGGCGATCAAGTCCAGCGAGCTGCGCAGCCTTCGCGATGCCCGCAGCCTGCTCGGCTTCGCGCTGTTCTCGCCCTTTGCAGCATTCCTGCTCGACCAGGGGCCGCTGACAACAGCACTGGCCGCGCTGGCCGGGGTCAGCGCATTGCTCGCCCTGCAACGCCTGGCCCAGGATGAAGGCCACGCCGGCCGCCTGCCGCTGCGCGGGCAGCTTCGCGGGGTCGGCCGCCTGCTGGCAATCGGCCTGCCGCTGGCGTTGGCCTGCTTCTGGCTGTTTCCACGCCTGGCAACGCCGCTGTGGGGTGTTCCCGAGCGCGCCGTCGGCACGCCAGGGCTGTCCGACAGCATGGAACCCGGCCAATGGCTGGACCTGATGGCCGATGACACCCCGGCACTGCGCGTGCAGTTCTTCGGTGCTGTGCCCGAGCCGGCACAGCGCTACTGGCGCGGGCCGGTGCTGACCGCCTTCGATGGCCGGCGCTGGACGCGCGACCGGGCCAGCGCGCGACGTCCCGCCGCAGTGGTCGACGCCGGTGGGCAGGGCTGGGACTACCAGATCGACTACGAGCCCACCGACCGCCGCCAGCTGGTGGCACTGGACCTGCCCAGCCGTGCCCCTGCAGGCAGCATGCTGGACGCGGACATGAGCCTGAGCAGTGAACGCTCGCTGGCCTCGCTCAGCCGTTGGCGACTGCATTCGGCGCCACCGCAGCGCTTCGACAGCACGCTGTCGCCCTACCTGCGCCGCGCCACGCTGCAGCTGCCCGCCGGCTTCAATCCACGTACGGCAACCCTGGCCCAGCAATGGCGGCAGGATGCCGGCGGCGATGACGAGGCCATCGTCCGCCGCGCGCTGCAATGGATCACCACCGATTTCTCCTACACGCTGGAAACGCCGCCGGCGGGGCGCGATCCGGTTGACGAGTTCCTGTTCGGCTACAAGGCCGGCTTCTGTGAACACTTCAGCTCGGCCTTCGTGGTGCTGATGCGCAACGCCGGCGTCCCGGCGCGGGTGGTGACCGGTTTCGCCGGCGGTACCCGCAACCGCATCGGCGACTACTGGGTGGTGCGGCGGATGGATGCCCACGCCTGGGCCGAGGTGTGGCTGCCGCAGCGCGGCTGGGTACGGGTCGACCCCACCGCAGCGGTGGCACCGGAGCGCATCCTGGACACACTGGATGGCCGCCTGCAGGCCGGCACGGGCACCCCCCTGCAGCAGCGCTGGCTGCAGCTGGGGCAGATGGGCGACTGGCTGCGCCGCGGCTGGAACGACCTGGTGCTGTCCTTCGACGCGCGTCGCCAGCAACAACTGCTGAAGCCGTTCGGGCTGGACGACCTCGGGCCTGGACAGCTGGTCGCCGGCTTTGTGATCGCCGCATTGCTGGCACTGGCGTGGATGGCCTGGCTGTTGGCCCGCGGCGAGCGCGAACGTGATCCGCTGCTGCGTGCCTGGCATGGGCTGGGCCGGCGTTATGCCCGCCTCGGGTGGGCCCGGCATCCCTACGAAACCGCAGGCGACTGGGCACACCGGGTGCACGCCCAGCATCCCGATCCGGCCCTGCTCACGCTCAGCCAGCGTTTCGCTGATGCGCGTTACGCTGGAACTTGCACCGACCTCGCTTCATTATTGCGGGACCTGCGCAGGCATCGCCCGACTTCCGGAGCCTCCCCATGAACACCAAGTTCCTCCTCACCGCTGTGGCCACGCTGGCCCTGTCGGCCTGCGCCACGGCCCCCAAGCCGCTGCAGGGACAGTTCAGCCTGGTCTCCCCGCGCGACTCGGTCGCCACCCAGCAGGTCGGTACGCCGGTCCGTTGGGGCGGTCGCATCATCGAAACCAAGCCCGGCCAGGGCGAGACCTGCTTCCAGATCATCTCGCGCCCGCTCAATGGCAGTGGCCGCCCGAACACCACCTCGTCCGACGCCAGCGACGGCCGCTTCATCGCCTGCCGTGCCGGCTTCTACGACCCGGCCGTGTTTGAGGCCGGCCGCGACGTGACCTTCATCGGCAAGATCGACGGCTACCAGAACACCCGCATCGGTGATTACGACTACCGCCTGCCGAAGCTGTCGGCCGATGTGATCTACCTGTGGCCGGAACAACGCCAGGTCGACGTGGTGCCCTACCCCTATGGCCCGTGGGGCCCGGGTCCGTATGGCCCGTACTGGGGCGGCTACGGCCGTTGGGGCTGGTGGTGATCGCCACCGCACAGGCATGACGGAAAAGGCCGCCCTCGGGCGGCCTTTTTTCGTTCAGTGGATCCACACCCTGCATGGATGCCCGGCGCTCAACGCCCCGGGGTACCGAAGTGCCCCAGCGGCGCACCAGCCAGCAGATGCATGTGGATATGGAACACAGTCTGCCCAGCATGCTCGCGGCAGTTCATCACAATGCGGTAGCCATCCTGAGCGAAGCCTTCGCGGCGCGCGTACTCGGCGGCAGCCAGCGCCAGCTTCCCGATCAGGTGCGCCTGCGACGGCTGCAGGTCATCCAGGGTCGGAATGATCTCGTTCTTCGGAATGAACAGCACGTGCACCGGTGCCTGCGGTGCGATGTCCTTGAAGCCCAGCACCTCGTCATCCTCATAGACGATGGTGGCCGGGATCTCGCGACGGATGATCTTGCTGAAGAGGGTTTCGTTGCTCATGGTCGGCCTCGGCGGGGATGTCTCCCGCATTGTAGGCCGCTCACGCCCGGCCATGCCGGCCGTTGCTCAATCGCGGAATTCGCTGCGCGTACCGAACGCGTGCGACAGCGTGCCGCGATCGACGTACTCCAGTTCGCCGCCCAGCGGCAGGCCCTGCGCCAGGCGGCTGGGCTGCACCTTGCGTGCGCGCGCCAGCTGCGCCAGGTAATGCGCGGTGGCCTCGCCCTCGACAGTGGCGCTGGTGGCGATGATCAGCTCCTGCACCTCGCCTTCGGCCAGCCGTCGCTCCAACTGCTCCAGGCCCAGCTCACGCGGGCCGATGCCATCGAGCGGCGACAGCCGCCCCTGCAGCACGAAGTAGACACCGCGGAAGCCGGTGGCGTTTTCGATGGCCAGGCGGTCGGCCGGCGATTCGACCACGCACAGCTGGCTGCGCTCGCGGCTGCTGTTGGCACAGGTCGGGCACAGCTCGGTTTCGCTGAAATCGCGGCACTGCGCGCAGTGGCCGATGCGTTCCACCGCCAGCGCCAGCACCTCGGCCAGGCGCTGGCCACCTTCGCGCTCGCGCTCGAGCAGGTGGTAGGCCATGCGCTGCGCCGTCTTCTGGCCTACGCCAGGCAGCACCCGCAGTGCATCGATCAATTGTTCAAGCAGGGGTGCGGACACGGCGGCATGCTTTGATGGCGTCGAGCAGGCTCGACAGCTACGTATAGAGCCGAGCCATGCTCGACTGAGGGTTGCAGCGGGCGCCTGCAGCAACAGGCGCCCCGCCGAACATCAGAACGGCAGCTTCATGCCCGGCGGCAGCTGCATGCCGGCGGTGGCCGAGCCCATCTTCGACTTCGACTCGGCATCGATCTTGTTCGAGGCATCGTTGAAGGCGGCGGCGATCAGGTCTTCCAGCATCTCCGGGTCGCTGGCCAGCGACGGGTCGATGCGCACCTTGCGGCACTCCTTGGCGCCGGTCAGGGTCACGCTGACCATGCCGCCACCGGCGCTGCCAGTCACTTCGATCTTGGCGATTTCTTCCTGGGCCTTCTGCAGGTTTTCCTGCATCTTCTGGGCCTGCTGCATCAGTTGGGCGATGTTGCCGCGCATAGTGTCTTACTCGTCAAAAGAACGGATGGAATCGGAAACAACCCGGGCACCGTGCTGTTGGATCAGCACCTGCACTTCCGGATCGTCCATGAAAACAGCCTCTGCCACCTGCTGCCGCTCGCCACGCTGGCGATCGGCACGTTGGTGCAGGGTCTCGGCCGGAACGTGCTCGGTTTCCACGGTCTCGACCACGATCTTCGGCGCCTGGCCGAGGGCCTTCTGCAGCATCTCGCCCAGGGCAGCCAGCGCGCGCTCCGAGCGCAGGTATTCAAATCCGGGCGAAAGGCCCAGTTTCAAGGTCCCGTGCTGGCAACTGATGAAGGCAGCGTTGGCCGCCAGCTGCCGCGACGGGCCGCTCAGGCCACTGCTGGCGACCAGATCCAGCCAGTCCTCGGCGCTGGCCAGATCGCTGACACCTTCCAGCGGCGCGGTCTCTTGCACTGGCGCGGGCTCGGCCGGCGCAATGGCAATGCCTTCAGTGCGGAACGGGCGCTCGGACGGCGCAGGCTCGCTGGGAGCCGCGACGGGAGCTGGCGGTTCATGCCAGGGCGCCACCATGGCGGCGTCCGGCCCAGCCATCTCGGCTGCCAGAGCCTCGTCACGCGCCTCTGCTTCGTCGGTGGCCCATGGCGGCAGGTCGTCGCCCGCTTCTGCTTCAACAGACGGAGGCGCCGCTGCTTCGGCCTTCACCGGCGGCGGTGACACCGGCTCCTCCACCGGAACCGGCTCGGGCTCCGGCGTCGGCTCAGGGTCGGGTTGCGGGACCGGCTCCGGTTCGGGTTCAGGTTCGCGCGGCGCGGCCTGCACCGGAGCGGCCACCTGCGCCGCCACGGCCGGGGTTGCCGAAGCGGCGGCAGCCGCCGGCGTCGCTTCGGGGGTACCCGCACCGCTGCCACCACCGGCAGCATTGCCGCCCGGCGTGCCACCCACCGCACCGTCGACGGCCTTCGGCACCGGCGGGACCGCCGCGGCCGGACGGAAAGCCAGCATGCGCAGCACGGCCATTTCAAAGCCCGCGCGTGGGCTCGGCGCCAGCGGCAGGTCACGGCGGCCGTTCAAGGCCATCTGGTACCAGAGCTGCACCACTTCCGGGCGCAGGCGTTCGGCGAACACCGTCGCGTCCAGGCCTTCGACAGTCGCTGCAGCACCCGGTACCAGCTGCTGCACCTGGATGCGATGCAGGCCTTCGGCCAGCGCTTCCAGTACGCCGCTCCAATCCGGCGAGAACTCGGCCAGCGCAGCCACTACCTGCAGCAGACGCGGCCCATCGCCCTCGGCCAGCGCATCGAGCATCGCTGCCACCTGGGTGCGGTCGACCGTGCCCAGCATGGTGCGCACCACGTCCTCGCGCAGCGCGCCGCCGGCGTAGGCGATCGCCTGGTCCAGCAGCGACAGGCCGTCACGCAGGCTGCCGTCGGCGGCCTTGGCCAGCTGCACGATGGCGCTGCCGTCAGCCTCGATCTCTTCTGCCGCCAGGATGCGGGTCATCTGGCCCTGGATCTGATCCTCATCCAATCGCTTGAGGTTGAACTGCAGGCAGCGGCTGAGCACGGTGACCGGCAGCTTCTGCGGATCGGTGGTGGCCAGCAGGAACTTCACGTGCTCCGGCGGTTCTTCCAGCGTCTTCAGCAGCGCGTTGAACGCCGCCTTGGACAGCATGTGCACTTCGTCGATCAGGTAGACCTTGTACTTGCCGCGCGAGGGCATGTACTGCGCGTTCTCGATCACTTCGCGCACATCGTCCACACCGGTGTTGGACGCGGCGTCGATTTCCAGCAGGTCGATGTAGCGGCCGGCGTCGATGTCCAGGCAGGCGGCACACTGGCCGCACGGGTCGGCGCTGGTGCCTTGCTCGCAGTTCAGCGACTTGGCGAAGATGCGCGCGATGGTGGTCTTGCCCACGCCGCGGGTGCCCGTGAACAGGAACGCGTGGTGGACCCGGCCACTGTCCAGCGCGTTGCTGAGTGCACGGACCACGTGTTCCTGGCCCACCAGCTCGGCAAAACGCTTCGGACGCCACTTGCGGGCAAGGACGAGATAGGACATCAGGCCACCGTTTTCCATCGGATGTTCCATTGTGCCATGCCTGTCCAGCCCCCTCGCCTCCGGCACGTCCTTCGCAGGTTCCTGACCGGGGTGCTTGTGAAGTGTCGCGCAGCCCGCTAGAATCTGCGCCCCTGCTGAGGCGTTTGCCGATGGCAGGGATCCGGAGAGGTGTCCGAGTGGTTGAAGGAGCACGCCTGGAAAGTGTGTAAGCGTCTAAACCGCGCTTCGGGGGTTCGAATCCCCCTCTCTCCGCCAGATAACTGAAAAAGGCTGCCCTCAGGGGCGGCCTTTTTCAGTTATCTGGCGCGGGACGCGAAGTGCGCTGCGCGCGCTTCGCCCCAAACGTTGCTGCGCAACCTTTGGGCCCCTCCCTTTGCCTGCCTCTCCCCGCCCCTGTCGGGGCAGCCCCTCAACAGAGGGGCTTGTTCCTCCAGATGCGCGACATGCACGGACAGCCCCCCAGGCGGGTCCCGGTGCGCAGCGCACGCCGGGATCGAGTGCATGGATGCACCCGACAATCCCCCCTCTCCGCCAGATAACTGAAAAAGGCTGCCCTCAGGGGCGGCCTTTTTCAGTTATCTGGCGCGGGACGCGAAGTGCGCTGCGCGCGCTTCGCCCCAAACGTTGCTGCGCAACCTTTGGGCCCCTCCTTTTGCCTGCCTCTCCCCGCCCCTGTCGGGGCAGCCCCTCAACAGAGGGGCTTGTTCCTCCAGATCCATCAGTAGATCAACGCCATGCGTGGATGCCCTTGGTCGCCTTCCGCACGCTCCGGGCACCTCAAACAAAACTGAACGAAACCTGAAATTTCGCTATGGTAGGCGCCTTCAACCGACGCCTGGCCCATTGCCCATGAGCTCGACCGACAGCGCTCACGCCGCCTGCGAGAACTGCGACACCGCCCTGCAGGGCCACTACTGCCATCGCTGCGGGCAATCGGCGCACAACCCGCTCAAGCACGTGGGTCATGCCATCGAAGAAGTGTTCGAATCCTTCTGGCATCTCGATGGGCGTATCTTCCGCACGCTGCGCGATCTCTGGGTTCCCGGCCGCATCGCACTGAACTACCTCAATGGGCGTCGCGTGGGATACGTACAGCCCCTGCGGCTGTTCGTCATCCTCACCCTGTTTACGTTCTTCATCGGCAAGCTGTTCGTGCATGTCGACGACATCCACATGGGCGGCAGCAGCGGTTCGGCGTACACCAGGGCCACAACCGTGGAGCAGGTCGAAGCCGCGCGCGCGGAACAGCTTGCGACGATCGATCGCCAGCAGGCCAACTCACCCGCCACCGGCAACGCCGGCTTCGCCATGGCCAGGGCTGCAGTGAATGCCGCGGCCGCGCAGCGCAACGCCGAACTCACCGGTACCGGAAAGGAGACCGCCGCGACGGAGCACGGCACCTTCTTCAGCCACACCGTCAACGGCAAACCGTGGGACGCTGACACCAACCCCATCGTGGTGGCCGGCTGGCCCCGGTTCGCCAACAACTGGCTCAACAAGCGCCTGCACAACGGCAACGCCAACATCCAGCGCATGGGGGGCAAGACCGATCTGTACATGCAGGCGATCCTGACCGCATTGCCCGGCGCCCTGTTCTTCCTGATGCCGGTGTTCGCACTGGTACTGCGCATAGCCTACGTTCCGCGGGCGATGGGCTATCTGGAACACCTGGTGGTGGCGCTGTACAGCCATTGCTGGCTGATGATGGTGCTGCTGGCAACCTTCCTCATCGCCGGCATCAGCAGCGCGCTCGCATCACCCGCATTCGCCGCCGCCAGCCAATGGCTGTATGCACTGCTGTGGCTGGCGGTCCCGGTCTATCTGCTGTGGATGCAGCAACGCGTGTACGGCGGCAACAAAGCGCTGACCGTGCTGCGCTACCTGGCCATCGGCGGCGTCTACCTGTTCCTGGTGAGCTTCGTGGTGATGTATGCGGTGCTGGCGGGAATCTCGGCCTGAGGGATACACGCACGGCATCCGGCCCATGAATCCACGCATGGCGTGGATCCACTGACGATCGTCTATCGTGGCCCCATGAACCTCCGCCTCTACCGCCCCACCGATGCCAGCGCCTGCCTGTCGATTTTCGACAGCAACGTACCCACCTGCTTCGCGCCCGAAGAGCGCAGTGACTTTGAACGCTTCCTGCGCGAACACGCCACGGACTGTGCATTCCAGGTGATCGAGCGCGATGGCAGCATCGTGGCCTGTGGCGGCCTGTCGCGACGCGGCGACGGTAGTGCCGGTTTCTGCTGGGGCATGGTGCAGCGCGCGCTGCACCGGCAGGGGCTGGGCCGCGAACTGGCGCTGGCACGCCTGCGCAAGGCCGAAGCGGATCCCTCGATCAAGCGCATCGCGCTCAGTACCAGCCAGCACACCCAGGGCTTCTATGCCGGCCTCGGCTTCCAGGTGACGCGGATCGTGCCCGATGGCCACGGCGCCGGGATCGACGCCGTGGACATGGAACGGGTGCTGTAGCCTCCTGTGGCCGATAGATCCACGCCTCGCGTGGATCTATCGCTGTGGCATCCCCTGCTCAGAATCCGACGCGCAGGTTGATCTGCCCGCCGACATCGCGGCGACCATCGCCGTGCTGGCCCTGCACGAACATCGACAGCTGGCTGTTGCGACCCAGACCCACCGCCACGCCGACCTGACTGACCAGCGCATTGCGTGCCATCACCGCGCTGTAGACGTCGAAGGCATTGCCGCCGACCGCGAAGCGGTTGCGGCTGGCCACATCGGTGTCACCCGAGGCGTGCTGCCAGCCGAGGCCGACCGTCAACTGGGCCGGGAAGCGCTCGCCGCTGCCCACGTCCCAGCGCCCACGCACGCCCACGGTGCTGACATTGAGCGTGTCCTTGCCGCCTTCCAGCTCCAGCGCAGCAGTGCCGCCCTGCTCCACCGCGCGATCAGTGTCTACCCAGTGCTTGGTGAACTGCACGTATGGCTGCAGCTGGGTCCTGCCATGGGTCCAGGTCCAGCTGCCCTCCACCTGCGCGATGGTCACATCCGAGTCCTGTCGGCTGTAGAGGGTCTGGCCCAGCAGCGGCACCTCACGCGTGGTACGCGTACGGTAGTCACCGCGCGATACGCTGCCACCAACCGCGAAGCCGTTGTTCCACTGGCCCTGCGCATACAGGCCGAATGTGTTGCCGCGCAGGCGGGCCCGCGAGCTGCGATCGTACAGGCGTGTATCCAGCCGCTCGTTGCCTGCCGCCGCACCCAGCACCACGTGCTCGCCCAGCTGCCAGTCCACGCCCGCCATCAGCGCATTGCGGTTGGAGCGGATGTCATCGCCGTTACCGTCACCGTCCTGGCGGAAGACCTTGCCACTGCCGGCCAGCCAGGCCGAGGCACGCTCGCCACGCACGGTCGGCAGCTCGCTGCCCAGGCGCTGGCGGATGCCTTCTTCCAGATAGTTGTCATACAGCAGCACCGCACGGCTGGCCGCATGCACTTCACCGGAGAGCTGGTCGAACGCCGCGCGCGCGGTACCCGCGTCATACATCAGCACCGTGTTGTACAGGCCCAGTGCCGGACCACTCTGCGGCAGGCTGTCCAACGCTGCGGCAGTGTTGTACTGGTTGCGCGTGTTGGCCACCGTGGTGAACGCCGCGGTCTGCGCCACGTCGATCTGCAGGTTGGCCGTGTTCGCGGTATAGACCGGGGTGATGGTCAGGAAGGCCGACGGCGTGGTCGCCGAGGCGAACTGCCCGCTTACGCCACCGCCCGCATTGACCACGGTGTACTGCTGGCCCTGCTGGTAGCTGGTGCTCGGCGAAATGGTGTTCACCTGCACGGTGCTGCCACCCACGCTGGCACTCCCCCCCACCTGCACTGTGTCGCTGCCAGTGGCCCCCAGATCGATGCCCAGCGTGCTGCCCGGCGACAGGGTCAGGTTGCCTCCCACCGTGATCGTGCCGGTGCCATTGCCCGCACCGCTGCCGTTGCCCGGACCATTGCCCGGCGACAGCACACCGCCGCTGGATACAGTCACGCCACCGCCGGTGCCACCGATGGTGCCGGTGCCGGACAGCGTGGTGCCGCTGCCGATGGTCCACTGGCCGCCGATGTTGCCGGTGACATTCAGGCCACCGCCGGTGACCTGGCCGGTACCGCTGAAACCACCGCTGTTGCCGCCGAGGTTCAGGCCACCCGGACCGGCCTGCACGATGCTGCCACCACCGCTGATGGTGCCGCCCAGCGTGGTGGTGCCACCGGTGTTGATCACCAGGCCACCGTTGTTGGTGATGTTGCCGGTGATGGAACCGCTGGCCCCGCCGTTGCCGACCTGCACCGTGCCACCCGCATTGATGGTGGTGCCGCCGGTGTAGGTGTTGTTGCCGGTCAGCGTGAGGGTGCCGTTGCCGGCCTGGGTCAGGCCACCGCTGCCACTGATGGCCCCGCCGACGGTGGTGTTGCCACCCACGTTGAAGACCAGGCTGCCGTTGTTGCTGACGTTGCCGGCAATCGATCCGCTCGCGCCGCCGTTGCCAACCTGCAGCGTGCCGCCGGTGTTGATGGTGGTGCCGCCGGTATAGGTGTTGTTGCCGCCCAGAATCAGCGTGCCGCTGCCGGCCTGGGTCAGGCCACCGCTGCCGCTGATGGCCCCGCCGACGGTGGTGTTGCCACCCACGTTGAACACCAGGCTGCCGTTGTTGGTGACGCTGCCGCCAATCGCACCGGTCGCGCCGCCATTGCCGACCTGCAGCGTGCCGCCTGCGTTGATCGTGGTCGGTCCGGTATAGGTGTTGTTGCCAGTCACGGTCAGTGTGCCGCTGCCAGCCTGGGTCAGGCCGCCGCTGCCACTGATGGTGCCGCCCAGCGTGGTGTTGCCGGCTACGTTGGACACCAGCGAACCGTTGTTGGTGATGTCACCGACGATCGAACCCGTCGCACCGCCATTGCCCAGCTGCAGCGTGCCGCCGGCGTTGATGGTGGTACCGCCGGTGTAGGTGTTGGTGCCAGTCAGCAGCAGCGTACCGCTGCCGGCCTGGGTCAGGCCGCCACTGCCACTGATGGTGCCGCCCAGCGCGGTGTTGCCGGCCACGTTGGAAATCAACGCACCATTGTTGGTGATGTCACCGGCGATGGCGCCGGTTGCCCCGCCGTTGCCCACCTGCAGCGTGCCGCCGGTATTGATGGTGGTGCCGCCGGTGTAGGTGTTGTTGCCGCCCAGAATCAGCGTGCCGCTGCCGGCCTGGGTCAGGCTACCGCTGCCGCTTATGGCCCCGCCAACGGTGGTGTTGCCGCCTACGTTGAACACCAGGCTGCCGTTGTTGGCGACGTTGCCGGTGATGGCGCCAGTCGCACCGCCATTGCCGACCTGCAGCGTGCCACCAGTATTGATGGTGGTGCCGCCGGTATAGGTGTTGTTGCCGGTCAGGGTCAGCGTGCCGGCACCGGCCTGGGTCAGGCCACCAGCGCCGCTGATGGTGCCGCCCAGCGTGGTGTTGCCGGCCACGTTGGACACCAGCGCACCGTTGTTGGTGATGTCACCAACAATCGCACCGGTCGCACCGCCGTTGCCGATCTGCAATGTGCCACCGGCATTGATGGTGGTACCGCCGGTGTAGGTGTTGTTGCCGGTCAGCACCAGCGTGCCACCGCCGGCCTGGGTCAGGCCGCCGCTGCCGCTGACCACGCCGCCCACGGTTGCGGTGGTGCCGAGGTTGTAGACCAGGCTGCCATTGTTGGTGATGTCGCCCAGCACCGAACCGGTGCTGCCGCCGTTGCCGATCTGCAGCGTGCTGCCACCGTTGATGGTGGTGCCACCGGTATAGGTGTTGTCGCCGCTCAGGGTCAGCGTGCCGGTACCGCTCTGCACCAGACCGCCGGTGCCACTGAGCACACCGCCGAAGGTGGTGCTGCCGTTGTTGCCGCCGGTGGTCAGGGTTGCACCGCCCAGCACCACGCTGGATCCAGTCACACCGGCCAGGCCTCCGATGCTCTGGCTGCCGCCGGCGCTGATATCCAGCGTACCGGCACCGGCCAGGTCGACCGTGCTGGCACCGGACAGGCTGCCACCGGCCGCCACCGCCAGCGTGCCACTGTTGATGGTGGTGGTGCCGGTATAGCTGCTGGCACCGCCCAGGGTAACCGTCGCCGCGCCATCCTTCAGCAGGCCGCCGGCACCGCTGATCGGTCCATTCAAGGTCAGCGCATTGCTGCCGGCCAGGGCCAGCGTGCCGCTGGCCAGCTGCACGCTGTTGGCCAGGGTCAGCGCGCTGGTGCCGTCCAGGCTGGCGTTGCCGCCCACGGTCAGCGTGCCGGTTCCCAATGCATTGTTGTTGCCCAGGGCGAGGCCGCCGGCGTTGAGTGCCACGCCGCCGCTGAAGCTGCTGCTACCGCTCAGGGTCTGCACGCCGGCGCCGTTCTTCACCAGGCCACCGGTGCCGGTGATGTCACCAGCGAACGTAGTGTTGCCCACGCCATTGAGGGTCAGCGTGCTGCCGCCCAGCGCCACGGAAGAGCCTGCCACGCCTGCCAGCGAACCGATCGTCTGCGCGCCCCCCGCACTGATGTCGAAGGCGGTACCGGCGTTGGCCAGGTTCACCGCGCCGGTTGCAGCCAGGCTGCCACCCGCCCCGATCGCCAGTGTGCCGGCGTTGATGGTGGTACCACCGGTGAAGGTGTTGGTGCCGGTCAGCGTCTGGGTACCCGAGCCTTCCTTGATCAGGCCGCCGGAGCCAGCCACCGAACCACTGAACGTGCCATTGGTGGCGTCTCCGATCGTCAGCGTGTTGGCGCCCAGGTTCACCGTACCGTTGCCGATCAAGGTACCGAACTGTTGCGTGCCGCTGCCCGCCGACAGATCGAAGGTCGCCCCCGAAGCCAGGTTGACGATGCCACTGGCGTGCAGGCTCGCGCCCGCGCCCAGTGCCAACGTACCGGCGTTGATGATGGTGCCGCCGGTGTAGGTGTTGGTGCCGTTCAAAGTCAGCGTGGCCGCCCCCTCCTTGGTCAGGCTGCCGGTGCCGCTCAGGCTGCCATTGAGGGTGAGGTTGTTGCTGCCGAGCACGGTCAACGCGTTGTTGAGGACGAAGTTGTTGGCAAGGATGACCGCAGTATTCGAATCCAGCGTGGCAGCGCCGCCGACCGTCACCGTACCGGTGCCCAGCGCAGCATTGTTGCCGACCACCAGGCCACCGGCATTGAGCGCCACGCCACCGCTGAAGGTGTTGGCGCCAGTGAGCGTCTGCACACCCGCGCCGTTCTTGATCAGGCCGCCACTGCCGCCGATCACACCGTTGAAGGTGCTGTCCACCGTGCCACCCAGGGTCAGCGTGCTGCCGCCCAGCGCCACCGTGCTGCCGGCCACGCCGGCCAGCGAACCGATGGTCTGGTTGCCCGCGGAGATGTCGAGCGTACCGGTACCGGCCAGGTTCACCGCGCCGGTTGCGGCGAGGCTGCCACCGGCACCGATCGCCAGCGTGCCGCTGTTGATGGTGGTACCACCGGTGTAGGTGTTGGCACCGCTCAGGGTTACCGTGGCCGCACCGTCCTTGATCAACCCACCTGTACCCGAGATCACACCGCCCAGTGCCAGCGACTGGCTGCCGAGCAGATCAAGATTGGCACCCGCTGCCAGGCTGATGTTGTTGGCCAGGCTGGCACCGGTCGATGCATCCAGTGTTGCGTTGCTTCCGACCGTCAACGCACCACTGCCGAGCGCAGCGTTGTTGCCGACCACCAGGCCACCGCCGTTGAGTGCAACGCCACCACTGAACAGGTTGGCGCCGCCCAGCGTGAGGATGCCGGCGCCATTCTTGACCAGGCCACCGGTGCCGGAAATCGCGCCATCGAAGAGGCTGTTGCCCACGCCACCGAGTGTCAGCGTCTGTGCCCCCAGGCTCACCGTCGAGCCGGCCACGCCGTTCAACGACCCGATGGTCTGGCCGGCCCCTGCGGTGGAGATATCGAAGCCGGTGCCTGCAGCGCTCAGCGTCACAGCGCCGGTGGCGGCCAGGCTGCCGCCCGGACCAATCGCCAGCGTGCCGGCATTGATGAAGGTGCCGCCGGTGTAGGTATTGGCACCGGTCAGCGTCTCGATGCCCGCACCGACCTTGGTCAGGCCACCCGTGCCTGCAATCGAGCCACTGAAGGTGCCATTGGTGGCGCCACCGACCTCGATCGAGTTGGCACCGAGGTTCACCGTACCGTTGCCGACCAGGGTGCCGAACACCTGGGTGCCGCTGCCGGCAGACAGATCCAGCGTGGCGCCGGTGGCAAGATTCACGGTACCACTCGCCGCCAGGCTGGCACCGGCCCCCAGCGCCAGCGTGCCGGCGTTGATGTTGGTGCCACCGGTATAGGTGTTGATGCCGTTCAGGGTCAGCGTTGCGCCGCCATTCTTGGTCAGGCTGCCGGCCCCGGAAAGAACACCGTTGAGTGTCAGCGCATTGCTGCCGAGCACGGTCAACCCGGCGTTGAGCGCGATGTTGTTGGCCAGCGTTGCCAGGCCGGTGGTATCCAGCGTGGCGGCACCGCCGACGGTCAATGCACCCGTGCCCAACGCCGCGTCATTGCCGAGCACCAGCCCACCTGCGTTGAGCGTCACGCCGCCGCCAAAGGTGTTGGCGCCGGCCAGCGTCTGTACGCCCGCGCCTACCTTGATCAGCCCCCCGCCGCCACTGATCACGCCGTCGAACGCGGCGTTTCCGGCGGTACCGAAGGTCAACGAATTGCCGCCCAGCGCCAGTGTGCTTCCGCCAGCACCGTTGAGCGCGCCGATGGTCTGGCTGCTGCCGGCACCGGAGATATCGAAGCCAGCACCCGCGCCCAACGTGACATCACCCGCTGCAGCAAGGCTGCCGCCCAGGCCCAGGGCCAGCGTGCCAGCGTTGATGGTGGTGCCACCGCTATAGGTGTTGGTACCGCCCAACGTCAGTGTCGCGCCGCCGTTCTTGATCAGGCTGCCGTTGCCGGTCACGCCACCGGTCAGGGTCAGCGCGTTGCTGCCCGGCACGGTCAGCGCCACGCCCGAACCAAGGGTCACTGCATTGCCCAGCGTCACCGCGGCGCCAGCATCCAGCGAGGCATTGGTGTTCACCGCCAGCGCGCCCGTACCCAGCGCGCCATTGGCACCCACCACCAGGTTGCCGCCGTTCAAGGTCAGGCCACCACCGAAGGTGTTGGTGTTGTTGAGCGTCAGCAGGCCGGTGCCGTTCTTGACCAGGCTGCCGTTGCCGCTGAGCACGCCTCCGAATGCAACGTCATTGGTCCCCCCCAGGGTGAGCTGGGTACCCGCACCGAAGTTCACCGCGTTGGCGAGGTTCAATGCCACCGAACTGTCGAAGCTGACAGTGCCGCCGATGCCGAGCGGCCCGGTGCCCAGCGCGTCGGCATTGCCCAGCTGCAGGCCGCCGGCATTGAGTGCCAGGCCGCCACTGAAGGTGTTGGCACCGGACAAGGTCTGGATGCCGGTACCGGCCTTGACCAGTCCACCCGCACCGCTGATCACGCCATCAAACGTGGCGTTGGCATTGCTGCCGAAGGTCAGCGAATTGCCGCCCAGCGTCAGCGAGCTCCCGGCAACGCCGTTCAAGGCGGCAATGGTCTGGTTGCCACTGGCGCCGGAGATATCGAAGCCTGCGCCGACATTGCCAAGGGTGACATCACCGCCAGCGGCGAGGCTGCCACCTGCACCCAACGCCAGCGTGCCGTTGTTGATGGTGGTGCCACCGGCATAGATGTTGGCGCCGCTCAGGGTCAACCGTGCCGCGCCGTCCTTGATCAACCCGCCGACGCCGAACACCGGCCCGCTGAGTGTCAGGTCGTTGCTGCCCAGCACTGTCAGGTTGGCACCCGCGGCGAGACCGATGCTGTTGCCCACGTTCAATGCCACGCTGGTGTCCAGTGAGGCATTGCCACCGACATCCAGCGCGCCCGTGCCCAGTGCGCTCGCATTGCCCAGCTGCAGCAGGCCGGCGTTGAGGCCGACACCACCGGAGAAGGTATTGGCGCCATTCAACGTCAACGTCGAGTTTCCGTTCTTGACCAGCTCACCGGTACCGGCAATGACACCGCCCAGCGTCACAGCCTGGCTGCCGAGCAGGTCCAGCACAGCGCCTCCACCCAGGTTCACCGCATTGCCCAGGTTGAGCGCCACACTGCTGTCCAGCGTCGCGTTTGCGCCAACATTCAAGGCGCCCGTACCGAGTGCACCGGCATTGCCCAGCAGCAGGCCACCGCCGTTGAGCGCGAGACCCCCGGTGAAGGTATTGGCACCGTTGAGCGTCAGCGTGCTGGCACCGTTCTTGGTCAGGCTGCCTGCCCCCGATACCACACCGCCGAGCGTGATGGCCTGCGTGCCCGGCAGCGTCAGTGCGGCGCCGGCGCCCAGCGCGAGGGTGTTGCTCAAATTGAGCGCCGTCGCTCCATCCAGGGTCGCCGAACCATTGACGTTCAGCGCACCACTGCCCAGCGAGGCGCTGTTGCCCAGCAGCAGGCTGCCAGCGTTGAGCGTGAGGCCACCACTGAAGGTGTTGTTGCCGTTCAACGTCAGCAGCGACGCGCCGTTCTTGACCAGACTGCCGGTGCCGGTGATGTTGCCGCCGAGGGTGAGGTTCTGGCTGCCTGGCAGGGTCAGTGCCGCGCCAAGGTTGATTGCATTGCCCAGGTTGAGTGCTGCAGTGGTGTCCAGCGAACCGTTGCCACTGACCGTCAACGCACCGCTTCCCAGCGCGCCGGCGTTGCCCAGCACCAGGCCGCCGGCGGCAAGATTCAGCCCACCACTGAAGGTGTTGGCGCCGGTCAGCGTCTGCACGCCACTGCCCTGCTTGACCAGGCCACCGGTGCCGCCGATCACGCCGGCGAAGGTCTGGTTGGTGGCATCACCGAAGGTCAGCGTACTGCTGCCCAACGTCACCGTGCTGCCAGCGATGCCGGACAGTGCTCCGATGGTCTGGTTGCCGCCCAGCGAGATGTCCAGGTCAGCGCCCACGCCGGCCAGGCTGACCGCACCGCCGGCAGCCAGGCTTCCGCCGCTGCCCACCGCGACCTTGCCAGCATTGATCGCCAGGCCGCCGCTGAAGGTGTTCGCACCACCCAACGTCAGCGTGGCAGCGCCGTTCTTGACCAGGCTGCCGGTCCCGCCAATGACACCACCCAGCGTCAGCGCGTTCGAGCCCAGCACATTGAGCGAACCACCGGCGCCCAGTGTGATGCCATTGCCCACGGTGAGCCCCGTGCTGGCGTCGAGCGACACCGCACCGCCGACGTTCAGCGCGCCGGTTCCCAGGGCACCGCCGTTGCCCAGCACCAGGCTGCCGGCGTTGAGCGCCAGACCGCCGCCGAACGTATTGGCGCCGTTGAGGGTCAGTGACGATGCGCCATTCTTGATCAGGCCACCCGCGCCGCTGATCACCCCGTTGAACGTCAGCGCCTGCCCGCCAAGCAGATTCAGGTTGGCCCCCGACCCGAGGCTGACAGCATTGGTCAACGCCAGCGCCGTGGTGCCGTCGAAGGTGGTGTTGCCGCCGACAGAGAACGTACCACTGCCCAGCGCGGCCGCATTGCCCAGCAACAAGCCACCTGCGTTGAGCGCAACACCGCCGCTGAGGTTGTTGGCGCCCGACAGGGTCTGCACGCCGGTACCGAGCTTGATCAGGCCACCGGTGCCTGCGGCGAACGTGCCGCTGTAGCTGGTGTTGCCCAGCCCACCCAGGGTCAGTGTGTGGCTGCCGAGGTTGACCGAACCGCTGAGGCCGGCCAGCGAGCCGATGGTCTGGTTGGCCGCCGCTGAAAGATCCAGGCTGGTGCCAACGCCCAGCGTGATCGCACCGGTGGGCGACAGGCTGCCGCCCGCGCCCAGCGCCAACGCGCCCCCGGCCAGGTTGAAGTTACCGGTCAGCGAATTGGCACCATTCAAGGTCAGCGTGCCCGCGCCGTTCTTGGTCACGTTGCCGGCACCGGAAATCGAGCCACTCAATGTCAGCGCATTGCTGCCCAGCAGGTTCAGCGAGCCCCCGCCGTTGATCACCAGATTGTTGCCCAGGTTGAAGCCAGCCGTCGTATCCAGCGAGGCGCTGCCACCGACGGTCAGGTTGCCGCTGCCGAGTGCACCGGCATTGCCCAGCAGCAGGCCGCCGGCATTGAGGTTGACGCCGCCGGAGAACAGGTTTGCGCCGCCAAGAGTGACGATGCCGGTGTTGTTGACCGTCAGCCCACCAGCGCCTGAAAGCACGCCACTCAGACCAAACGCATTGGTCCCGGCCAGGGACAGATTGCCACCGAGGCTGAAAGCGTTGGTCAGGTTCAGACCGGCCGTGGAGGAGGCGATGGCACCGCCGTTGGCTGTGAACAGCCCTGTGCCGAACGAACCGGCATTGTTGAAATTGATCAGGCCATCATTGAGCGTCGTCGGCCCCGCACCCGCCCACGCACCCTGCAGGTTCCAGGTGCCGCTGTTGACCGTCAGCTTCTGAAAGTTGACGTACTGGTTCCAGCCCACCGTGGTCGGCGCACCACCGGTGCCGGAGCCGGGGCCACTGGCACTGTTCTGCAGCACCAGGCTGTTGTTGCTCGCCGAGCCGCCATCAACCTGGCCCGCGGCCGCCAGATTGACACCCACGCTACCCACGGTACCGGCGATACCCACGCCGGCGTTGTTCACGCTGGAACCAGACACCGCTGTGAACGTATTGCCTGCCGTAGAGTTGCCCAGGTGCACGCTGCCGTTGATCGTTCCGGCGTTGAGGAAGGTGTTGCCGTTGGTCGCCGAGGCGGACCCAGCAAAGCCGACACGGCCGGTGATGCTGCCAGTATTGGTGAACTGGGTCTGCGCGCCGCCATAACTGAGAATGGCCGGGGCATCGGCGGCGGTGAACAGACCCGCACCGAAGATCGACATGCTCACCGAGCCATTGTTGACGACGGTGCTGGTGCCGCCCGCAGCGTTCTGCACCACCAACGCCTGTCCACCGAAACCGAGGAGGGAGGCGATATTGACCAGGCCGTTTATCGAACCACCGGCCAGATTGTTCACGTTGATGGCGTTGCCACCGACCGTCGCGTTGCCCAACACCATGCCCGACGCCGCCAGGCTCAGGCCACCGCTGATGGTGGGATCGACCGTGCCCTGGTTGTTCACGGTAATGCCGTTGCCGTTCAAGGTCACCGCACTACCACCCACGATCGGCAGCACGCTGAGCTGGGCGCCGGTCTGGATATCCAGGGTTACGCCATTGATGCTGTTGGCCAGCGAGTTGGTGCTTGAGCCTGTCGGGCAAGTGACTGTGTTGCCGACGGTGTTGCACGCTGCGAACGCAGATCCACTGGCCAGCGTGGCCGCCAGTGCCACCGCCAGCTGGTGCGCCCGCAAGCGCGGCACCCGCGCCGTGCAGACCGCACTTCCGCCGGGATTCTGGGCGACCTCCGAAGCAACCTGCATTACGCCGAGGGCGCGATTGAAAACCAGACGGTAAATGCGGTTCATCGGTAAATCTCCATGAAAAGACCGGATGGCACAGCGGGCAGGTTTTTTTGAAGACGATGCGGCCCATCCCGGCTCCCGACACGGGAACAAGGCCTGGCGGCATTAACTCCTGGAAATCCTCACATCTTCACGCGGCAGCACCCGGAACAGGCGCGCCAGCGTGTCCGTCAAGGCGAAAATTCCCCGGTTTCGCACGACGAATGGCGGCACTGTGCGACCGATGGCGCCAGCGGCATGTGAATCACGCTCGTTATTTTTATGACGTACGTCAAATAAAGCGGGCGGACAAAATGATTTTGCCGAAAATGCATATACCTGTGGAAAGCGGAGATTCCCTTCTCCGCCATAAGTAAATGCATTCAGCTGCTGGAGAGTTTCATCAGCACCAGGCCGGAGACGATCAATACCGCCGCGCCGATCCGCATCGGGCTGACCTGCTCGCCGAGGAAGACGATGCCGACCACGAACGCGCCGACCGCGCCGATGCCGGTCCAGATCGTGTAGGCGGTGCCCAGCGGCAGGCTGCGCATGGCCACCGCCAGCAGCCAGAAGCTGGCGATCATGCCAATGATCGTGACTACGGTGGGGGTGAGTTTGGTGAAGCCTTCGGACTGCTTCATGGACACGGCCCAGACAATTTCCAGCAGGCCGGCGAACAACAGATAGATCCAGGCCATGACAGCCCTCCTCTTGGTAGGGCCAGGCCGTCCTGGTCATTGATTCCCGATGCGGGGGAGGTCGTTCCTCCTGGCCGGCATTCTAGCAACGCCGGTCGACCCGGGGCGCTGCCAGCAGACGCGGGTTACAGCCGATTCAGTGCACGAAGCTGGCGTCGATGTACCTGCCTGCGCTATAGTTGCCGTCTGCCATCGGCCAGCCGATGTGCAGTCCGGCTGTGGTCTCCGGCGCATCGCGCGCTGCTTCCCCTGATCCGTGAACCGGCCGCCCACTGGGCGGCCAACGTCTCTATGGTGGCCCCGTCGGCCCCTCGCGACGCTAGGTCGAAAATCCCGCCAGGGCCGGAAGGCAGCAACGGTATCGATCGACGCGGGCGCCGAGGTCAGCCGGCGGGGCCATCGCCTTTTCCGGCGACGCCCCGCCTCTGGTCGATGCCAACCTTGGTTGGCGCCGTGCGCCGGGCATGGCCCGATGCTACCGCGCCTCGGGCGTGCCCTGATGGAACACCACGCGCCACCCTTGCCCATGCCGGCGCCACAGCGAACTGCGCAGCACCCAGCGTTGCGCCTGGCCACCGACGTGATAGCGGCTACGGTAGCGCACCTGGGCCAGATCCTCGGCCAACAACCGCACCGCGTACTGTTCCGATTCGATCAGCACCTGCGCGCGCTCCAACGGGATCTCCTGCAACGCCGCATCACGGCCGTAGCATTGCCCGGAACTACCGATTTCGCTGAAATCCTCGTCCAGCAGGGCCGCAAGGGACTCGCGATCCCCCCGCACCTGCGGCGCATGCAGCGCGCGTTCCAGCGCCTCCAGTTCAGCGGCCAGCGTCGCGTCGGCGGGCTGGCCAACACCGCTCACGGCGGATCCTGCGCCAGCACGTGCGGTGCAGTGGGGTTGGCCAGTGGCACGCACTGCCCCGGCTGCGCCACGCGGTGCCCCCGCGCAGCCAGCGCCTGGCCATCGGCCACGCTTGCATAGTGATAGAGCATCATCCGCGCCTGCAGTTCCGCGCTGTACTCGCGCTCCAGGTCGTCCACGCCGGTATGCGACGGGTTGCCGTGCAGGCCGCAGTCGTGCGCGATCAGTTCGTTGTCGTTGGCGAAACGGGCCAGCATCTCCGGAACCGGCCGGGTGTCACCGCTCCAGGTCAGCGCGCCCTGCAGGCGCAGGCCGTAAGCCGTCTCCGGCCAGTGGTGGCGTACCGGGAAGACTTCCAGGCGCACGCCCTCGTGCCAGAACGCCTCGCCCACCACGATCAGCTGGAAGGCATCCCAGAAGTTGGCACCGCCCTCGGCCAGCACGTTCGGGTAATCCCCGATGCGCCTGTGCAGCAGCGGCACCACCGTGGCCGGCACGTACAGGCGCACCTTGCCGCGGCGCTGCGTGCTGAAGAAGGTATCCACGAACAGCCGCTCGAAACCGGCCACGTGATCCAGGTGCACATGGGTGACGAACAACGCCTGCGGCATGTGGCCGTAGTGCGCCTTGAACGCGGTCAGGCCTTCGCCGCCGCAGTCGATGGTCAGCCACGGACGCCCCTCCCGCTCGATCACCGACATCGGCGACCCCAGCTCGACCGCCGACGCATTGCCGACGCCGAGGAAACGCAACGACCAGTCCATCAGGTGCCCCGGTTCCAGGCCATGTCATAGGCGCGGCGCAGCCGCGCGTAGTCCTTCTGCACGTCTTCCATGCTGCGCTCGCCGCGCAGCTTGATCAGCGAGCGCAACAGGCGCTTGAGATTGCGTTCGCGCCAGGCGGTCGCCGGGATGCGGATCACCCCGCGGTCGAAGTCGATCAGCCAGCCATGGCCATTGCCATCGAACAGGATGTTGTGCGCATTGAGGTCGGCATGGTCCAGGCCGGCACGATGGAAGCGGGCGATCAGCCGCCCGGTCTCCTCCCACGGTGCCCCCCGGCCAGCGACCAGCGCGCGGTCGGCCAGCGAACGGACACCCTCGATCCTCTCCATCAGGATCGCGGCCCGGTAGCGCAGGCCCTCGCGCATGTAGAACGCCGCGATCGGCCGTGGCACCGGCAGCTTCTTCTCGCGCAGCGCGCGCATCAGCCGGAATTCGGCGAAGCTGCGGGTCCGGTCCGCGCCACGCCAGAAGTACTGGTCATGGCTGATCTTCGCCGCCAGGCCACCGCGCAGGTAGTGGCGCAGCACGCTGGGGCCGAACGGCGCATCAACCAACCAGGCGCTGCCACGGCCGCCCTCACCCACCGGCCGGGCCCTGCTTCCCCAGTGCTGGGGCGAGAACAGGCCGATCTCGGCTTGCCGCAGCCGCTCGCGGTCGAACAGAATGGCCCCGATGCCGCGACCCTCGCGGCATGGCGTCAGCGCTTCATTGGCGTCGAATGCGACCATTTCATTGAGTCTAACAACACATGGCATCAGCGTCCTCCTCCTTGTGCCTCCTGCGCCTGTCTGCACTCGGCGATGTCACCCACGTGGTGCCCCTTGTGCGCACCCTGCAGGCTGCGCGCCCGGACACGCCGATCCACTGGATCATCGACAAGGCCGGCCACAAGCTGCTCGACGGCCTGCCCGGCGTCACCTTCCATGCCTACGACAAGAAGAGCGGCATGGCCGGGGTCAAGGAACTGCGCAGGCAGCTGCCGCCGGGGCGCTTTGAAGCGCTGCTGCAGATGCAGGTGGCATTCCGCGCCAACCTGCTGTCGGCCTTCATTCCCGCAGAGCGCCGCATCGGCTACGACCGCAGCCGATCGAAGGATCTGCACGGTCTCTTCGTCAACGAGCGCATCCCCGACCGCCCCGGCATCCATGTGCTGGACGCCATCGGCAGTTTCTGTGAACCACTTGGCCTGCGCCAGACCGAGGTCAGCTGGGACCTGGCGGTGCCGCAGTCCGCGTATGAGTGGGCCGCCGCGCAATGGCAGGACGATGGCCGCCCGGTGCTGATGATCTCGCCCTGTTCCAGCCACGTGCGCCGCAACTGGTATGCAGACCGCTATGCAGCCGTGGCCAACCACGCCGCACAGCGCGGTTGGCAGGTGGTGCTGTGCGGTGGCCGCAGCGAACTGGAGCGCAGCATGGCCGATGCCATCCAGGCGCAGCTGCACACGCCGGCGCTGGACCTGGTCGGCAAGGACACCTTGAAGCAACTGCCGGCGCTGCTGGCCCGCGCCAATCTGGTGATGACCCCGGACTCGGGCCCGATGCACATCGCCAACGCCATGGGGGCAAAGGTGCTGGGCCTGCATGCAGCCAGCAATCCGAACCGCAGCGGTCCCTATTCCGACCGCCGCTACTGCGTGGACCGTTACGACGATGCCGCGCGCAAGTACCTGGCCAAGCAGGCGGCGGATCTGAAGTGGGGTACCAAGATCGAGTTCGACGATGTGATGGAACTGATCACCGTCGAAGACGGTATCGCCGCCTTCGAACGCTACGTCGCCGACCACCTGGGGTGAGCGGCAGGATGCCCGGGATTACGCGCGCTGCGCGTAATCCTGATAGGACTTCTCTTCCACGTACGCCGAACCCAGCGCCAGGTTGATCGCCTTCTTGATGCGCGCGCGTTCGTCGTTGCGCAGGTAGACGCTTCGCGCCAGGTCGATGAAGCCCTGGTCGAACGCCTGCGCCTTTTCCTTCAGCCGGATGTCGTCCTCGATGTCCCACAGCTGCTCGTTGACCGCCTTCAGCTCGGCACGCAGCTTGGCGATGTCCTTCACCGCCGCCGGGTGTGCCATCCAGGTCTGCTCCAGCGCCGACAGCTCCTTGCGCACATTGGCCAGCTTGCCCTCGTCGCTGATGCGCTCGGACTTGATCTGCAGAATCGAGATCTTGTCCAGCAGCTCGCCGAAAGAAACGGGGACGAGGATTTCAGCAGTCATGGGGAAAAGCTCCAGCAGGTGATGCGTGCAGTTTAACCCGCGGCTCGCGATGGGACAGGTAGATCCATCTGGAGGAACAAGCCCCTCTGTTGAGGGGCTGCCCCGACAGGGGCGGGGAGAGGCCGGCAAAGGGAGGGGGCCCACAGGTTGCGCAGCACCGTGTGGGGCGACGCGCAAAGCGCGTCGCATCCCGCGCCAGATAAAGAAAAAGGGCTGCCTTTCGGCAGCCCTTTTTCTTTATCTGGCGGAGAGGGGGGGGATTGTCGGGTGCATCCATGCACCCGCCCCTTCCGCGCTACGCGCTCCTGGGCCAGCCTACGGCTGTCCGGTTCTGCTCCTGCAGAACCGTCGAACCCCGTCGGGGGTTCTCATCCCCCGCATCAGAGGTGTCGATCACTACAACAACCGCCTGCATCTCCGAACGTGGGCCAAGAAAAAAGCCGCCCAGTGGGCGGCTTTCTTCTTTATCTGGCGGAGAGGGGGGGATTCGAACCCCCGAGGCGCTATAAACGCCTGCCTGATTTCGAGTCAGGTACATTCAACCACTCTGCCACCTCTCCGGGTGGTCCCCGGCGGACCGGGGACGCGCATCATACGAGGAAGTGAGGCCGACGACAAGTCATTCCGGCCAACGAAGTGAAAATTTCCTGAGCGCATGCCTTGCCGGATGCGTGCAGCCACCCGATGATGCCTGTCTCCCCAGCAACACCCCGCCCCAGCCCCATGATCGAATTCGGACACCTCACCCACCCCGGCATGCGCCGCGAGCTCAACGAGGACACCTACTACGGTGACAGCGAGCTGGCCCTGTGGCTGGTGGCCGATGGCATGGGCGGGCACGCCTGCGGTGAAGTGGCCAGCGCACTGGCGCGCGAGACCATCGTGCGCGAGATCCGCCGCGGCGCGCCGCTGGCGCAGGCCATCCGCACCGCCGACGAAGAGATCATCCGTGCCTCGCGCCGTCGCAACGACACACTGCCGATGGGCACCACCGTGGTCGCTGCGCGCGTGCAGGGCAACCGCTATGAAGTGGCGTGGGTCGGCGACAGCCGCGCCTACCTGTGGCGCGACGGCCAACTGGCCCAGCTCAGCCAGGACCACAGCGTGGTGCAGGAACTGGTCGCGCAGGGCAACCTGACCGCCGAACAGGCGCGTGCGCATCCGCATCGCAACGTGGTCACCCAGGCGCTGGGCGTGACCGATCCGGCGCATCTGAACGTGGCCACCACCCGTGGTGAGCTGCGCCCGGGCATGCAGTTGCTGCTGTGCAGCGATGGCCTCACCGAGGAAGTGGACGACCGCGGCATCGCCCGCACCCTCGCGTTCGAGGATGCCAGCGCACAGGAATGCGTGGATACGCTGGTCGCGGCCGCGCTCGACGGCGGTGGCCGCGACAACATCAGCGTGATCCTGGTGCGCTGCCACTGAACCTGGTGCATGGGCCGAGCATGGGCTCGGCTCTACAGTAGATCCACGCCATGCGTGGATGTTTATGCGCTGGCGGGTTCTTCCACCTTCGGGCCATCCCACAACGCGTGGCCGGCCTTCTTGCGCAGCCTCTCCAGTCGCGCTGCATGCGCTTCCAGTTCCGACGGCGTGGCCACCACGCGCGGGCGCGGCAGCAGCTTGCTGGTGTCGAAGGCATGCAGCGCCGCACCGGCACCACCGCCATCGTCATCGCCCAGACCGAAGCCGATTTCTTCCTGGCCCGAGGTCAGCGCGATATAGACGTCGCCCAGGATCTGCGCATCGAGCAGGCCGCCATGCAGTGCACGGTGCGAGTTGTCCACGCCCAGCCGCTTGCACAGCGCATCCAGCGAATTGCGCTGGCCCGGGAAGCGCTCGCGCGCCATCACCAGGGTGTCGATCACGGTGCAGCGGTCGGTGATCTTCCCGTACTGCGGCCCCAGCAGCGACAGCTCGTTGTCGAGGAAGCCGAGGTCGAATGCCGCGTTGTGGATGATCAGCTCGGCGCCATCGATGAAGGCCAGGAACTCGTCGGCGATCTGAGCGAAGTCCGGCTTGTCATCGAGGAATTCCAGGGTCAGTCCGGTGACTTCCTGCGCGCCCTGTTCGAACTCACAATCGGGCTTGATGTACTGGTGGTAGTTGTTGCCTGTCGGGCGGCGCTTGAACAGCTCCACGCAGCCGATTTCGACGATGCGGTTGCCCTTCTTCCACTCCAGGCCGGTGGTTTCGGTATCGAGGATGATCTGACGCATGGGCTCAGTTTACCGGGCTGGCGTCGCGGATCTGGATCGCCGCGTTGCGGGCCAGGGTGTCCACCCGCTCGTTGTCCGGATCGCCGGAGTGGCCTTTCACCCACCGCCAGTCGATCTGATGCCGCAGCGTGGCCGCCTGCAGGCGCTCCCACAGCTCACGGTTCTTCACCGGATCGCCGCCAGCCGTCTTCCAGTTCTTACGGATCCAGCCCGGCATCCACTGGGTCAGCCCCTGCCTCACGTACTGCGAATCGGTATAGAGCACGATGTTGCACGGCTCGGTCAGCGACTCCAGCCCGGAAATGGCCGCCATCAGCTCCATCCGGTTGTTGGTGGTGTGCGCCTCGCCACCGCTCAGCTCGCGCTCGTGGCCCTTGTAGCGCAGCAGCGCAGCCCAGCCGCCGGGGCCGGGATTGCCAAGGCAGGAACCGTCGGTGTGGATTTCGATGGTTTTCAATACAACTCCAGAATCAGGTAGCTACGGTGCCGTGCCAGCGCACCGGCAGCGGTTTCGGCCCAGGCAGGGCCAGCGTGCGTTTTTCCGCATGGAACAGGCAGGCCGCGCGCAGCGGCGCCCAGCCTGCGGGGCGTCGACTGCCCTCACCGCGCCAGAGCGGGCCCAGGTAACGCATATCGTCGCACTCCAGCCCATGACGGCCGAGCAGCAGGCGGATCCGCTGCGGCGTGCGCACCACCAGCCCATGCTGGCGCCAGCGCGTGCGATACGGGCTGAACGGATTGAGGCTGCTCAGCCACAGGTGGCCACCCGGCATCAGTACGCGCTCGCACTCGTCAAGCAGCCGGTCGGCATCGGCCGCAGTGACATGCTGCAGCACGATCGCATTGACGCTTTCATTGGCCAACGGCAACGGCAGTGCACAGCGGGTGTCGCCGGCATAGCCCTGCCCCTGCCGGAACAGGCGCAGACCGCGTCCGCCCAGCTGTGCATCGTCCAGCCAGGCCGCACTTGGTGCGATCCACAGCCAGGGCTGCGCAGGCAGCACCGACAGCTGCGGCAGCAGCAATTGCCGTTCCAGCACGCGCAAGGCCTCCGCCGGTTCACTGTCGAACCACGGGGTCTGGCTCGCTTGACGGGTGCTCTGCAGCGCGGGCATGGTCCAATTCTATGCGACTGACTGCCCTGCCCGCATTTGCGGATAACTACATCTGGACGCTGATCGACAACGAGGGCGCTGCCGTGGTCGTCGACCCCGGTGACGCCGCGCCAGTGCTCGCGCTGGCCGATCAGGGCCTGCGCGTGGACACGATCCTGCTTACCCATCACCACGACGACCACATCGGTGGCGTGCCGGCATTGCAGGCACGTTTCCCCAGCGTGCGGGTTGTCGCGCCGGTCGAAGAACGCATTCCCACGGCAACCGAGCGGGTCGGTGAAGGTGAACGCGTTCAGGCACTGGGCCGGACGTTCCACGTACTATCCGTGCCCGGGCATACCCGCAGCCACATCGCGTTTCACACTGCTGAACATCTTTTCAGCGGAGATTCGTTGTTCAGCCTGGGCTGTGGACGCCTGTTCGAAGGTACGCCGTCCCAGCTGCTGGCATCGATGCGCAAGCTGGGTGCCCTGCCCGCGCAACTGCTGCTTTGTTGCGCTCATGAGTACACCGTGTCAAATGCCGTCTTCGCGCGGCATGTCGACCCCGCCAACGCTGCCTTGTGGCAGCGCCAAGAGGAGGCTTTGGCCATGCGCCGCGATGACCGTTCCACCCTGCCGGTAACCCTGGCCAACGAATTCGACTGCAATCCCTTCCTGCGTGTGCACGCTGCACCGATCCGTGCGTCGGTGTCGGCACACCTGGGCCGTGACGTCGTGGACGACGTCGACGTGATGGCCGGTCTCCGGCACTGGAAAGACGGCTTCCGCGCATGATGCGCCGAAGTCTGCCGCTGGCCCTGGGCCTTGCCCTGGGGTTGGCCGGAACCGCAGGCGCGCAGTCGCTGGGCGCCGGCATCAGCCAGAACCTGACCGCTGCTGCGGCCCTGCCGCTGGACGCTTCAGCGCTGCCCGCCGCTTCGGTGCGCAACGGCCAGGAGATCTTCACCAGCTTCCGCGACGGCCTGGCCGAGCCCAGCTGCGATGCCGAGGCCACCAGCCCACGCTGGCAGAAGCAGTTCGCCCACGCCCCCTCGCGCCTGGCCAACCAGGATGACGATGCGCTGGTGCTGTTCGGCTATGTGGTCGAAGAGCTGCGCAAGGCCAACCTGCCCACCGAATTCGCACTGATTCCGTTCGTGGAAAGCGGCTATCGGCCCAATGCCCGCAACGGCAGCGGCCCGACCGGCCTGTGGCAGTTCATCGCCACCACCGCACGCAACCACCGCGTGCCGATGGCCAACGGCTACGACGGCCGCCTGTCGGCGGTGGATTCCACCCAGGCCGCAGTGCGCTACCTGAAGACCCTGCACGGCATGTTCGGCGGCGACTGGCGTCTGGCCACCATGGCCTACAACGCCGGCGAGTACCGGGTACTGCAGTCCATGCGCAAGGCCGGCATGAACGCGCAGAACGCCAAGCCGGCAGCCCTGCCGGGCCTGTCGCCGGTCACCCATGCCTACGTCGAGAAGCTGCATGCCCTGGCCTGCGTGCTGGAAGACGTGGAAGACCAGCCGGGCGTGATGGCCTCGCTGGACCGCACCGTGCCGGTACTGAAGGACCACACCCTGCCCGCAGGCACCAGCGTCCAGCAGTGGGCCGCACAGCGCGCCCTGGACCCGGCGAAGATCGCCCGCCTGAACCCCGCGCTGGCCTCGGGTAGCCGCGCCTCCGGCACCACCCGCGTGCTGGCCCCTGTCTCGGCTGTCAATGCGACGGTGGCGGACACCGCATCTGCCCTGGTCGCCAGCGCTGCGCCAGTCGCCACCGCGGCACCGACGCCACAGGTGGCCAAGACCGTCGCCGCGATCGCTGATCGCCCGCGCAGCCGCCGCCACACCGTGCGTGATGGCGAGTCGGCCTGGACCATCGCCCGCCGCTACGGCATGCCGGTAAAGGCGCTGCTATCGCTGAACGGCCTGAGTGGCAGCAGCGTGCTGAAGCCGGGCGCGGTACTGCGCGTCGAGGACTGACGCGCCAGCCAGACCCTCCCTGTAGAGCCGAGCCCATGCTCGGCTTTTTCATGCCTGCGCCCGGCAGATGCAGTCGAGCACGGCTCGACTCTACAAAAGGCGGTCGAGCAAGCTCGACCACTACCAAAGCTCAAGCGCGCCACAGACGAAGCGAAGGCACAAAAAAAGGCCCGGCATTGCCGGGCCTTTTCGTACCTGCAGCCAGTGGGCTTACAGGTTCGCTTCGGTGGTCTGGATCACGAACTTCTTGCGCATCGCGTCGATGTAGGCCTTGGCCGCAGCCATGCCGTCGATCTGGCTCAGCTGGTCCTTCAGCTGCTTCTGCTGCTCAGCGGTCACTTCCTTGATGTCGCCAGGATTGACCTTGTTCACGGCAAACAGCAGCGCGTGACCGTTGACGTCGACCTTGCCGTAGCTCGGTTTGCCCTCGCCCGGCACCGGTGCGCTGAAGATCGCGCGGTTGATTTCCGGGGTCGGCACCGGCTGGCTGCGCGGCAGACCCGGCATCGGGCTCACCTGCAGCTTCTCGCTGGCAGCCAGCGACTGCAGGGTGGCACCGGCCTTCAGCTTGGCCAGCACGGCGTCGGCGGCCTTGTCGCTGGCCTGACGCTGGCGGTCGGCACGGATCGCGGCGATCACCTGCTCACGCGCCTTGTCCAGCGGCATCGCCTGCTCCGGGGTATGCGCGGCCACGCGGATGACCACGCTGTGGTTGGTGGCACCGCCCAGGGCGATCGGATCGCTGGCGGTACCGTCCTGCACCAGCACTTCAGAGAAGGCCGCACGCAGCACGGCCGGATCAGTGGCAATACCGCTGGCGGTGGCACGGGTGATCGGACCCAGGGTCTGCAGCGGCAGGTTCACTTCCTTGGCGGCAGCGGCCAGGTCGCTCGGGCTCTTGTTGATGGCATCGACCAGACGGCCGGCCAGCTCGTTGAAGCCACGCTCGCCGTCGGCCTTCAGCTGCTCGGCGGCCAGCGTGTCACGCACTTCCTCGAACGACTTGCCTTCGCCACCACGCACCGCGGCGACCTTGATGATGTGGTAGCCGAAGTCGGTCTTCACCGGACCGATCACGTCACCCGCCTTGGCGGCGAACAGAGCGTCTTCGAACGGCTTGACCATCGCGCCACGCTCGACCCAGCCCAGATCACCGCCCTGGTTCTTCGAACCCGGGTCTTCCGAGTTGGCCTTGGCCAGCGCCGCGAAGTCGGCACCCGCCGCCTTGGCTTCGGCAGCGATCTTGTTCGCCTTGGCTTCGGCGCCGTCACCGGTGATCAGGATATGGGCAGCCTGGCGCTGTTCCGGCGAGGTGAACTTCGCCTTCTCGTCTTCATAGCGCTTGCGCAGGGTCGCTTCATCAGCCGCGGTCGGTGCCGGCAGGTTGGCGCCGTTGATCTCGACGTATTCCAGCGACACGCTTTCGGCCTGACGGAAATCCTTGCCGTGGCTGTCGTACCACTGCTTGATCTGCGCGTCGGTGACCGGCGCGTTATCGGCCGGCACTTCCGGCAGCGCGGCCAGCTCGACGTCACGGGTTTCGCCCAGCAGTTTCAGCAGGCGCTCGGTCTCGGCCTGGGTGACGAAGCCGGAGTTCTGCAGGCCCGACGGGATCACCGACTGCTGCAGGCTCTCGCGCACCAGCTCCTGGAACTGGCTCGGGGTGCGCGGCGGATTACCACCGGCCAGGGCCAGGCGGTAGTTGTTCTCGTTGAACTTGCCATTCGCATCGAGGAAGGCCGGGATGGTCGCGATGTACTCACGCACCGCGCCATCGCCAACCACGACACCGGCCTGCTCGCCGACCAGGCGCACGACCTGCTCGTCGATCAGCTGGTCGAGCACGGCCATCTTGTTTTCAGTGCTTTCGAACGCGCGCGGGTCGAAGTTCTCACCCTGCTGCTGGCGCTCACGCATGCGCTCCTGCTCGAAACGCGTGCGGAAATCCTGCGAGCTGATCTCGTGGTGCTGCCACAGCATGCGCACCGGCCACCACGACGGCGCCGAACGCCACCAGGTCGGCGGCGCGGAAACCTTGGCCACGTTCTGTGCACCAACGCCACCGAGGTAGCTGTTGTCGATCACGAACAGGAACGGAATCATCAGCAGCCCCAGGATCACGGTGACGATCCAGCCTGAGGTCTTGTCGCGGAGTTTCTGCAGCATGGTGAGAATCACAAGGCCTGATTGGCGAGCCCGGCAGTGTAACCCGCTTCGCCGCAGGGACCAAAAGCAGCATCGGCGCGGCCTGCGCCGATCTTCGCGGACCTGCGCCATCAGCACATCGGCAGGCCTGCCGGCACGGCACAAAGAAAAAGCCCCCGGCTTGCGCCGAGGGCTTTTAAAGTTGGCGGAGCGGACGGGACTCGAACCCGCGACCTCCGGCGTGACAGGCCAGCATTCTAACCAGCTGAACTACCGCTCCGCGCTGAAACTTTGCAGGCGCCCAGTATATCCGAAGACTCCCTGGAAGCCCAGCCCGATGAACACTTTTTTCAAAGTTTTTTCACAGGGACTTAAGAATTCTGCAATGGCGGAGCGGACGGGACTCGAACCCGCGACCTCCGGCGTGACAGGCCAGCATTCTAACCAGCTGAACTACCGCTCCGTTCTTGCAAAAACCTTTTCGTCTTCCTCCCGAACCTGTCGGTGAGAAGACAAGGCCCCCAGCTTTAGGCCGGGGGCCTCGATGTAATGGCGGAGCGGACGGGACTCGAACCCGCGACCTCCGGCGTGACAGGCCAGCATTCTAACCAGCTGAACTACCGCTCCGCGTTGTTACCTTTTTGCTTTCAGCCGGCCTGGACCGGGAAGAAAACAAAGCCTCCAGCTTTTGGCCGGAGGCCTCGTTGAATGGCGGAGCGGACGGGACTCGAACCCGCGACCTCCGGCGTGACAGGCCAGCATTCTAACCAGCTGAACTACCGCTCCACACTCAAACTTTTACCGCGGTGCTGTGGTGGGTGCTGAGGGTTTCGAACCCCCGACCCTCTCCGTGTAAAGGAGACGCTCTACCGCTGAGCTAAGCACCCCAGCGAGCCGCTTAGTTTACAGCATCCTTCAGGGCCTTACCAGCCTTGAACGACGGATTCTTCGAAGCAGCGATCTTGATGGTGTCGCCGGTCTTCGGGTTGCGGCCGGTGCGGGCAGCACGGTCGCGGACCTGGAAGGTACCGAAGCCAACCAGGGTGACCGCATCGCCGTCCTTCAGCGCCTTGGTGACGGCAGCAACGACGGCATCGACAGCGCGGCTGGACTCGGCCTTGGTCAGGTCTGCAGCTTCAGCAACGGCATCGATCAATTCGGTCTTGTTCATTCTCTACAACTCCTTTGGCGGTGGGTTCCGCTTATTCGACAGGGAAGCAACCGCACGCCTTCTGCATGCGGCCGCCATGTGGAAACGGTTCGCCGATTCAGTCATCGCTGACAGCGATCACTCATTCGCGAGTGCTGCTTTTATACCAGCGGCCCTACCCCCACGCAAGGTGAAAAGCCAGCAACGACGCGGGTTTCGGGCCATTGGACAGCGCGCGTCAATGCTTGACGCGCGCGCTTCCACTCGGTTTGGCCTTGCTGCGCACCGTGACACGTTGCGCACTCTTGCGCGCCTTCTTCGGTGCCAGCGGACGCTCCAGCGCCAGGTCCAGGACTTCTTCGATGTACTTCACCGGCACGATCTTCAGATCGCGGGTGACGTTGGCCGGAATGTCGGCGAGATCCTTGCGGTTCTCTTCCGGGATGATGACCGTGCGGATGCCGCCGCGCAGTGCGGCCAGCAGCTTCTCCTTCAAGCCACCGATGGCGGTGACACGACCACGCAGGGTGATTTCGCCGGTCATGGCCACATCGGCACGCACCGGCACCTTGGTCAGCATCGACACCAGCGAGGTGACCATCGCCGCACCGGCACTCGGGCCATCCTTCGGGGTAGCACCATCGGGCACGTGCAGGTGCACGTCGTGCTTCTGCAGGAAGTCGCTGTCGATGCCGAAGCCGACCGCGCGCGAACGCACCACCGACAGCGCCGCCGAGGCCGATTCCTTCATCACGTTGCCGAGCTGGCCGGTCAGGATCAGCTGACCCTTGCCCGGCACCAGCGTCGATTCGATCTGCAGCAGATCGCCACCGACTTCGGTCCAGGCCAGGCCGGTGACCAGACCGATCTCGTTCTCTTCCTCGGCGCGGCCGAAGTCGAAACGACGCACGCCCAGGTACTTGTCCAGGTTCTTGCTGGACACGCTCACCAGCGCCTTCTTCTTCGCGCCCTTCTTCGCCTTCGGCGCCGGCTGCGGACCGGCCAGCGCGATCTCCTTCACCACCTTGCGGCAGATCTTGGCGATCTCGCGTTCCAGGTTTCGCACGCCCGATTCGCGTGTGTAGTAGCGCACGATGTCCTGGATCGCATCACTACCGATCTCCAGTTCTTCCGGCTGCAGGCCGTTGGCCTTGATCTGCTTCGGCACCAGGTAGCGGGTGGCGATGTTGAGCTTCTCGTCCTCGGTGTAGCCGGGGATGCGGATCACTTCCATGCGGTCCAGCAGCGGGCCCGGAATGTTGAGCGAGTTCGAGGTGGCCACGAACATCACTTCGGACAGGTCCAGGTCCACTTCCAGGTAGTGGTCGTTGAACGCGTTGTTCTGCTCCGGATCGAGCACTTCCAGCAGCGCCGAAGACGGATCGCCACGGAAGTCCATCGACATCTTGTCGATCTCGTCGAGCACGAACAGCGGGTTCTTGCTGCCGACCTTGTTGAGGTTCTGCACGATGCGGCCCGGCATCGAACCGACGTAGGTACGACGGTGGCCACGGATCTCGGCCTCGTCACGCACGCCGCCCAGCGACATGCGCACGAACTTGCGGTTGGTGGCCTTGGCGATGGACTGGCCCAGCGAGGTCTTGCCCACGCCCGGCGGCCCGACCAGGCACAGGATCGGACCCTTCATCTGCTTCACGCGCGACTGCACCGCCAGGTACTCAAGGATGCGCTCCTTGACCTTCTCCAGGCCGTAGTGGTCAGCGTCGAGGGTGTCCTGCGCGGCCTTGAGGTCCTTGCGCACCTTGCTGCGCTTCTTCCACGGCACGCCCAGCAGCCACTCCAGGTAGTTGCGCACGACGGCCGCTTCGGCCGACATCGGCGACATCTGCTTGAGCTTGTTCAGTTCGTTGCGTGCCTTGGCTTCAACGGCCTTCGGCATGCCGGCTTCGGCGATCTTGCGGGCCAGCTCTTCCAGCTCGCCCGGCGCGTCGTCCAGGTCACCCAGTTCCTTCTGGATGGCCTTCATCTGCTCGTTGAGGTAGTACTCGCGCTGGCTCTTCTCCATCTGCGACTTCACGCGGCCGCGGATGCGCTTTTCCATCTGCTGCACGTCGATCTCGCCGTCGACCAGGCCGACCAGCATCTCCAGGCGGTCGCCCACGGCCAGGGTTTCCAGCAGGCGCTGCTTGTCGGCCAGGCGCACGCTGATGTGCGCAGCGATGGTGTCGGCCAGGCGCGCCGGCTCATCGATGCCCGCCAGCGTCTGCAGCAGTTCCGGCGGCAGCTTGCGGTTGGTCTTCACGTACTGCTCGAACAGCGACATCAGCGAGCGCGCGATCGCCTCCACCTCGCGGGCTTCGCGCTCGTCGGTGGCGTCGATCTCCACGGCCTGGCCGTGCAGCGAGCCGTTGCGCTCGTCGACGTGGGTGACCTGCACGCGCGACAGGCCTTCGACCAGCACCTTGATGGTGCCGTCGGGCAGCTTCAGCAGCTGCAGCACCTGCGCCAGCGTACCGACCTGGTAGAGGTCGGCCGCATGCGGGTCATCGGTCTCGGCCGACTTCTGCGCCAGCAGCAGGATGCGCTTGTCCGATTCCATTGCCTGTTCGAGCGCGTGCATGGACTTGTCACGGCCGACGAACAGCGGGATGACCATGTGCGGGAACACCACTACGTCGCGCAGCGGCAGGACCGGCAGGTCGAGGGTTTCACTTGGGGAACGGGCCATGGGGGCTCCAGGGAAGGGGAAAACCGCCTCCGGGAGGGCATCTTCCGGAGACAAAAAAAGCCGATGGCCCCGTTATGGGGCCATCGGCTTTCAGATGCAAGGCATTCCTTGAAAATCCTTTCCAATCAACAACCTGGAAGGATCACTCGGCGCCTGCGGCCTTCTGTTCAGGGGCCGCCGGGGTCTGGTAGATCAGGTACGGCTCGGACTTGTGCTCGATCACCGACTCGTCCACCACCACCTTGCTGACGTTTTCCTGCGACGGCAGGTCGTACATGGTGTCCAGCAGGACCGATTCGACGATGGTGCGCAGGCCACGGGCGCCGGTCTTGCGCTTGAGCGCCTTCCTGGCGATGGCCGACAACGCGTCCGGACGGAACTCCAGCTCGACGCTCTCCATCTCGAACAGCTTCTTGAACTGCTTGGTGATGGCGTTCTTCGGCTCGGTCAGGATCCTGATCAGGGCCGGCTCGTCCAGCTCCTCCAGGGTCGCCACCACCGGCAGGCGGCCAACGAACTCCGGAATCAGGCCGAACTTGATCAGGTCTTCCGGCTCGACTTCGGCCAGCACCTTGCCCACTTCCTGCTTGCGCTCGCTGCTCTTCACCTTGGCGCCGAAGCCGATGCTGCCGACGTCGGTGGAACGGGCCTGGATCACCTTGTCCAGCCCGGCGAACGCGCCGCCGCAGATGAACAGGATGTTCTTGGTGTCCACCTGCAGGAACTCCTGCTGCGGGTGCTTGCGGCCGCCCTGCGGCGGAACGCTGGCCACGGTGCCTTCGATCAGCTTCAGCAGGGCCTGCTGCACGCCTTCGCCGGACACGTCGCGGGTGATCGACGGGTTCTCGCTCTTGCGCGAGATCTTGTCGATTTCATCGATGTAGACAATGCCCTGCTGTGCCTTCTCGACGTCGTAGTCGCACTTCTGCAGCAGCTTCTGGATGATGTTCTCTACGTCCTCGCCCACGTAACCGGCTTCGGTCAGCGTGGTGGCGTCGGCCATGGTGAACGGCACGTTGAGCAGGCGGGCCAGGGTCTCGGCCAGCAGCGTCTTGCCCGAACCGGTCGGGCCGACCAGCAGGATGTTCGACTTCGCCAGTTCGACGTCGTCGTTCTTCTGCCGGCTCTCGATGCGCTTGTAGTGGTTGTACACGGCCACGGCCAGGGTGCGCTTGGCGCGGTTCTGGCCGATCACATACTGGTCGAGGACCTCGAGGATCTCGCGCGGCTTGGGCAGCGAACTGCGCGCCGACTGCGCCTTTTCCTCGAGTTCTTCACGGATGATGTCGTTGCACAGCTCCACGCACTCATCGCAGATGAACACGCTCGGACCGGCAATCAGCTTGCGCACTTCATGCTGGCTCTTTCCACAGAAAGAGCAGTAGAGGATCTTGCCGGTGTCCGTGGAACGACCTTGGCGGTCTTCGCTCATGCTTCGCTTACCCAGTTACCCCACCCGCTGAACGGGGGTTCGATTCGAGAATAGCACAGGGCCGAGGGGACACCAGTCCCGCCCGACCCTGCAGGAACGGGGCCTCCATGGCCCCGTGATGGCCGGTCAGCCGGCCTGGATCGACTCGTCCGGACGACGCTCCAGGACCTGGTCGACCAGACCGTAGGCCTGCGCCTCGAAGGCGCTCTTGAAGTTGTCGCGCTCGGTGTCGCGGGCGATCGTCTCCAGCGACTGGCCGGTGTGCTTGGCCAGCACCTCGTTCAGGCGCGAACGCAGGGTCAGGATCTCACGCGCGTGGATGTCGATGTCGGTGGCCTGGCCCTGGTAGCCACCCAGCGGCTGGTGGATCATCACGCGCGAGTTCGGCAGCGCATAGCGCTTGCCGGCTTCGCCCGCGGCCAGCAGCAGGGCGCCCATCGAGGCGGCCTGGCCGATGCAGGTGGTGCTCACATTCGGCTTGATGTACTGCATGGTGTCGTAGATCGCCATGCCGGCGGTGACCACGCCACCCGGCGAGTTGATGTAGATGTTGATGTCCTTTTCCGGGTTTTCCGATTCCAGGAACAGCAACTGCGCCACCACCACGTTGGCCATGTGATCGTCGATCGGGCCCACGAGGAAGATCAGGCGCTCCTTCAACAGGCGCGAATAGATGTCGTAGGCACGCTCGCCGCGGCTGGTCTGCTCGACCACCATCGGAACCAGGTTCAGGGCTTTGGTTCGGTTGTCCATTACGTGAGGTACCTATCTTGGGGGGCAACAACCCCGCGCCGGCAAAGGCGCGGGGCATCCGGTGATCCGCCCGGGCTTACTGGCGGATCGCGTCCTGGAACGACAGCGTCTCTTCGGTGTGCTGGGCACGCTCGGCGATCCAGTCGATCACCTGCTCTTCCATCACACGGTTCTGCAGGCCAGACATCAGCTGGGGGTCGTTGCGGTACATCTCAATGACCTGCTCCGGCTCTTCGTAGGTCGAAGCGATCAGGCGCATCGTTTCGTTCAGGCGCTTGGCTTCCAGGCGCAGGTCGTTGATGCGGGCCACTTCACCGACCAGCAGGCCGACCAGCACGCGCTTGGCGGCCGCTTCCTTGAAGCCTTCATGGGCATCGGCCGGGATCTCGCCGACATTCTGGCCATTGCGGCGGATCTGCTCGACCTGCTGGGCCAGCATGGCGCGGGCTTCGTTCTCGACCAGGCGCGGCGGCATTTCGACCGAAGCGTAAGCAGCGATCAGCTGCTCGCCCACTTCGCGGCGCAGGCGGTTCATCAGGGCGCCCTTCAGCTCGCGCTCCAGGTTGGCGCGGATGTCGCTGCGGAACTGCTCCACATCGCCGCCCTTCACGCCGAAGCTCTTGATGAAGGCTTCGTCGACCGCCGGCACGACCGGCTCGGAGACTTCGGCAACCTTGACGGTGACCTGCACGGTCTTACCGGCCAGCACCGGCACGCGCCAGTCAGCCGGGAACTCGACGTCCAGGGTCTTCTCTTCGCCCTTGGCCAGGCCGACCAGGCCCTTTTCAATGGTTTCGAACATCATGCCCTGGCCGAGCACGATCGAACCCTTCTCGGTGCCCTCGGCCGGCAGGCGCTCTTCGCCGGCCTGCGACCAGGTTTCCACCGCGACCAGGTCACCGTCCTGTGCGCCGCGGCTGACCGGGGCCCAGGTACGACGCTGGTTCTGCAGGTTCTCGATCATCTGGTCGATGTCGGCGTCGGTGATCTCGGCGCTGTGGCGCACGACGGTCAGCTTGCTGACGTCGATATCGCCGAAGTCCGGCACCACTTCCACGGTGGCCACGAAGGAGAACTCACCCTCGTCGCCCTTGTCGATGCGCGGGCTGCCGACGATGCGCAGGTCGTGCTCACGCACGGCGGCATCGAAGGTTTCGCGCAGCAGGCCGTCCAGCGCCTCACCACGGACCTGCGCGCCGAAGCGCTGCTCGATCACCTTGGCCGGCACCTTGCCCGGACGGAAACCCTTGATGCGGGTGGTACGGGCGATTTCGCCCAGGCGGCCGACGATGTGGCTCTGCAGACGCTCTTCCGGCAGCGAGAAGCTCAGGCGGCGTTCCAGGTTGCCGGTGGATTCGATCGAAGCTTGCATGTTGACTCCTGCCACCGGTGGCCCACGCCCCCGGCTCGATGATTGGGATGAAACGGTTGTAAGGACACGACGTCTTGGACGCGCCTGCTTGCCGCAGCCCTTTAGTTTCGCCCAATTTCGCCTGCACTGCCAGCGCGTGCCGGTCAAGGGGGCGTCGATGGCCCGATCAGGGCGGGGACAGGCCGGCACTGGTGCGAAAGGGGGGACTCGAACCCCCACGCCTTGCGGCACTGGAACCTAAATCCAGGGCGTCTACCAATTCCGCCACTTTCGCGTGGCCGGCTCAGGCGCATATTGTCGCAGGCGATGGCGGGAAGCGGAAGGCCTGCACAAAACTGAATATGGAAATTCGCGCGCAGCCCGCGCGTCCGGACCGCCCCGGCGAGCCCCCACTCATCCGGGGCGGCGGGATTCAGTGCTGCGACCTGGCCTTGACCGGTGCTGTATCAGCCCCCTGCTCGGCCGCAGCATCCACCTTGCGGATCTCCACGCCCCCGTCGTCGGTGCGCCGCAGGGCCATCGACTCCGGCGTGGCCTTGCGCACATCCATCGAACCATCCGCATTGCGCTGCACGTCCACCGCGTCGGGCAGGACCTCCCCTTCCGCAGGCTGGGCCGGCTGCATCTGCATGGCCTCACTGACCGGGCGCGCAGGAATGCTGTCCGTGCCGGCATCGCGTTCGACGGTCTGCGCGGGATCATTGGCCGGCGTGCAGGCAGCCAGCGCCATCAACGCGAAGGGAACCCACAGCGTGCGGTGCAATCGATTGATATCAGCCATCAACATCTTCCTTCGTGCATGCGCCATCGGCGCGGAAGATCCATTGGGTGCGATACAGGACGCAATGCGGTGAGAAGCAGCGCACAGCATTGAAAACACTGATGACGCGTATGCCCCTGATTTCAGCATCGCTTCAGTAGATCCACGCCATGCGTGGATGACATGCGGCCGGGCGTGCAGGCATCCGCATGCTCAACCCGGCGCACAGACAAGAAAAAAGCCACTTGGCGAACCAAGTGGCTTTCGTCTGGTGGGCTGTCAAGGATTCGAACCTTGGACCTATTGATTAAGAGTCAACTGCTCTACCAACTGAGCTAACAGCCCGAAATCGGGGCGCGAATTATCACCCGATCCGCTCGGAGGGTGCAAGCACTTTTTTCAACGTCGTTGAATCCAGTACCGCGATCCCGCTGCCACTGCAGACCCACGCCAGGCGAGATTTCTGCAGTGCGTGATCCAATGAAACCAAAGGGTCACACTTATAAGAAAAAAGCCACCTGGCGTACCAGGTGGCTTCTGTCTTGGTGGGCCGTCAAGGATTCGAACCTTGGACCTATTGATTAAGAGTCAACTGCTCTACCAACTGAGCTAACGGCCCGTGAAACTCAGACGCACATTGTAGCGTGCTTTCTGTTTATTGCAATACCGTTTCGGCTGCGCCGATGCGGTTGAATCAGTGGGGTGGCTGAGGGGATTCGAACCCCCGACCACCGGAATCACAATCCGGTACTCTAACCAACTGAGCTACAGCCACCACTGAAACTTTTGCTCCACCGCCAAGACCACCGGCACTGGAACTTCAAACCTTTGCTGGGGGACTGTCACCGAAGTTCCGGTCCGCCGAAGCGAGTCCGATATTCTGGTGGAGTCTTTACCCTTTTGCAAGCACTTCTTCACATCCGCCGATGCGATCCCGGTGCTCGCCAATGGCGCGCCCGACAGGAATCGAACCTGTAACCGCCGGCTTAGAAGGCCGGTGCTCTATCCAGTTGAGCTACGGGCGCCCGAACCGGAACGGTGTCCAATCCGACGTGGCGTGGGATTGGTCGGGGTAGAGGGATTCGAACCCCCGACATCCTGCTCCCAAAGCAGGCGCGCTACCAGACTGCGCTATACCCCGGTCTTGCAATCCCCTCGGGTCAGGCCCGGGGAGTCGTTCATTGTGGCCAAGCACATCGCGAACTGTCAACGCAGGCGAGACCGGCCATGAAACCGCCACGGCGCCATGCGTGGTCATCGGCTATGCTCACGGTCATCGGCCGGATGGCCGTCCCGACCTTCATTCGCACGGAGAACACGCATGCGCAGCGGCAATCCGGCTCTTTCCGAGTCGACCTTCCTCGACCTCGCCAGCGGCTCGGTGGTGACCAGCCCCGACCAGGCAATGACCCTCAACGGCACCGTCAACAAGACCGGCTTCCTGCTGCTGTTGACCGTGCTGACGGCCGCTTTCGCCTGGAACCAGACCATCGATGACTACGGCCAGGTCATGGCCGGAGCCAAGCTGTATGCCATGGGCGGCGCCATCGGCGGCCTGGTGCTGGCGCTGATCACCGTCTTCAAGAAGGAATGGTCGCCGGTCACCGCGCCGATGTACGCGCTGGTGGAAGGCCTGTTCCTCGGCGCCATCTCGGCCGTGTTCAACGCCAAGTTCCCGGGCATCGTGTTCCAGGCCGTGCTGCTGACCTTCGGCACCCTGTTCGCGCTGCTGTTCGCGTACCGCAGCGGCCTGATCAAGGCCACCGAGAACTTCAAGCTGGGCGTGATCGCGGCCACTGGCGGCATCGCCCTGCTCTACCTGGCGTCGTTCGTGCTGGGCTTATTCAACATCAACGTGCCGGTGATCCATGACTCCGGCTCGCTGGGCATCGCCTTCAGCCTGTTCGTGGTGGTCGTGGCCGCGCTGAATCTGGTGCTGGACTTCGACTTCATCGAGACCGGTGTCGCCCAGCGTGCACCGAAGTACATGGAGTGGTATGGCGCATTCGGCCTGATGGTGACCCTGGTCTGGCTGTACGTTGAGTTCCTGCGCCTGCTGTCGAAGATCCAGCAGCGCTGAGTCGCAACATGCCATAGACGACAAAGGGCGCCTCTCGTGGCGCCCTTTTTCGTTCCTCCCTCAGCGCACCAGCAGCACCGGCAGCGACGACGCCAGCAACGCGATGCCTGACACGGTCAGCAGGCCCAGCACAACCTGCCGGAAGCGTGCCTCGCTGATGCCGATGTAGACCCGCGCACCCAGCAGAGTCGGCACCAGCATGGCCGGTGCCACGATGGCGAAGTACGGCAACATCTGCCGACTCACCAGGCCGCTGCCGACATACGTGGCCATGGTCACCGCCAGCATCGCCAGGTTGAAGTTCTGGATGACCGCACGCTGCTCGTCCTTGCCGAAGCCTCGCAGGGTGCTCCACAACGTCGGCACCGGCCCGGCAAAGCCGCCGATGCCACTGAGCACGCCACCGGCCATGCCAGCGATCGCATCACCGATACGGCCGCCGACGCGGACCGGAGGCAACGAGCGCGCCATCAGCATCACCGGGCACCACAGCGCCAGGAAGCCACCCAGCAACGCCTTGAACCAGTCCATGTCCAGCTGCGGCAACACCATCACGCCCAGCGGAATGCCGGCCAGCCCGCCCAGCACGAACGGCAGCAGCAGGCGCAGGTTGAATCCGCGGCGCACGGTGAACACCGCGACCAGCTGCCCGACCAGCGCACCAAACACCGACAGCGTCGCCGCCAGCCGTGGCTCCAGTCCCCACGCCCAGAACGACATCGCCACCATGCCAAAGGCGAAGCCGGACAGGCCCTGCACGAATCCGGCGACGATCGCGCCCAGCGCGACCAGCAGATACACCGACTCCATCACCACCTCGGTTGCTGTCGCGCGACTACCCTGCCGCGCCCACCTGCGCAGCGTAGTGCGCCGCGAGGTGCTCGACCAGCGCGCGCACCTTCGGCGCCAGCGCCCGCGCATGCGGATACAGCGCGAAATAACGCCGCTGTCCTGCGTGCCAGGCGGGCAGCACACGGATCAGGCGGCCGGCGCGCAGGTCCTCCTGCACGGTCAGCGCAGTGAACAGGCTGATGCCCATGCCAGCCAGCGCGGCGGCGTAAAGCGCCGGCGTGGCGTCCACGCGCAGGCGCTGCCCCGCCTCGATGCTCGCGGTGGCGCCGCGCGGCCCTTGCAGCTGCCAGGGCGACATCGCCGCTGTAGGACTGAACCCCAGCAGCGTGTGCTGCGCGAGGTCCGAAGCCTGCCGGGGCAGACCGTGCTGTGCCAGATAGGCCGGTGCAGCGACCAGGATGCGCGGACAGCTGGCCAACTCGCGTGCGACCAGCTGGCTGTCCGGCAATGAAGCCGCAATGCGCAGCGCCAGGTCAAAGCCTCGGCCCACCACGTCGACCAGCTGATCATCCGCCGACAGGTCCAGCGTGACCTGCGGGCAGCGCTGCAGGAACGACGGCAGCCAATGCGGCAACTCCTGGCTGGCCACCACCTGCGGCACGCTGATCCGCACACTGCCGCTGGGTTGCGCCTGTCCGGCGCGGGCATGGTCGTCCGCGTCCTGCAGCCGGTCCAGCAGCGTTGCCGCCTCGCGGTAATAATCTCGCCCGGCCTCGGTCAATGACAGCCGACGGCTGTTGCGATCGAGCAGGCGCACCTGCAGGTGCTCTTCCAGCTGCCGCAGTTGCCGCGACATCGCCGAGTGGGTGGTGCCCAGGCGTTCGGCGGCCGCAGTGAAGCTGCCCGCATCGACGATGGCGCGCAGCGCACGCAGGGCGGCGAAGTGATCCATCGGCGGGCAGCTCCACGTGGCGGGGCCCACGGCATGCGGGCCCCGCCAGCTTATCAAGCGCCGTCGCCGGCCTTGCGTACCGGCAGCGCCAGGATCGCGTCGGTGCTCATGACATCACCGAAAGCGTCTTCGATCTGCGCCAGCGAGGCGCCATGCAGTGCGCGATGATCGATGCGCTGGCCACCGGCCAGGTCCAGGTCGCGGCTTGCGCTGGCATCAGACGATACGATCACCCGGTAGCCGCGTGGAGCCGCCGCCGCGTCGCGCGCAGCACCGGCCACACAGGCATGGGTCTGCAGGCCGGTGACGATCAGCGTGTCGATACCGGCATCCTTCAGCACCGTGTCGAGCACCGCGGCCGAGCTGCCAGCGAACACGCTGACGTTGTCCTTCTGCACCACGGTCTCACCCTTGCGCGGCTGCAGGTCGCGATGGAAGGCGGCATTGACGCTGCCTTGCGCGAACAGCGGTGCGCCGGCCGGCAACACGTGCTGCACATGGATCACGCGGATGCCGTGGGCATCGGCGAACTCGACCACCCGCTTGGCCTGGCGCAGTGCGGCCACGCCATCGGGAATGACCATGCGACCACCGGCGAAGCCCGGCGCGGCCTTGGCATCGAAGTACTCGTTCTGGAAGTCGATCACCAGCACGGCCGTCTTCGCCGCATCCAGCGAGGCCGCGACCGGCGTGCCTGCCATATGGCGGATGGTGGGATGGGCCGGCTCGGCAGCAGCGACCGGCGTAGTGGCAGCCATGCCGATCAGGCTGGCCAGGCCGAAGGCGGTGAGGTTCATGGTGCGGATTCCTGCGCGGTGGATGTGAGGCACAGGATGCAGAGCGATTGGCGCACGAACCAGCCATGTAACGGCACATGATCTGTGCGACATCAGCACAGACCGCTTTTGTAGAGTCGAGCCATGCTCGACTGCTTTTCTGCGGGTGCCCAAACGAAGAGCAGTCGAGCATGGCTCGACTCTACAAAAGCGGAACAACGCAACGGGGCGCCCGAAGGCGCCCCGCTGTGGATCCAACCGAGGTCTGTCGGCCGCTTACAGGCGGCTGGCGATGGCCTGGGCAAAGCTCATGGTGGTGCCGGTACCGCCCAGGTCGCCGGTCAGCGAATCCTTGGCTTCCATGGTCGCCACGATGGCCTTGCGCAGGCGCTCGGCGTTTTCCGGCTGGCCGACATGGTCCAGCATCTGCGCGGCGGCCAGCAGCAGCGCGCACGGATTGGCCTTGCCCTGGCCGGCAATGTCCGGCGCGGTGCCGTGCACGGCTTCGAAGATCGCCGCGTCCTTGCCGATGTTGGCACCCGGGGCCAGGCCCAGGCCGCCGACGAGGCCGGCGCACAGGTCGGAGATGATGTCGCCGAACAGGTTGGTGGTGACGATCACGTCGAACTGTTCCGGACGCATCACCAGCTGCATGCAGCAGTTGTCGACGATCATTTCCTGGAATTCGATTTCCGGGTACTGCGCGGCCACTTCACGGGCGACATTCAGGAACAGGCCCGAGGTCGACTTGATGATGTTGGCCTTGTGCACGGCGGTGACCTTCTTGCGGCCGGTGCTCTTGGCCAGCTCGAAGGCGTAGCGCACGATGCGCTCGGAGCCCTTGCGGGTGATGCGCGTGCCGGAGAAGGCGGTCTCGCCGTCGGCCGAAACTTCCTGGCCTTCGGCCAGGTACGCACCTTCGGTGTTCTCACGAACGGTGATCAGGTCGACGTTGTCGAAACGCGACTTGGTGTTCGGGAAGGTGTGGGCCGGACGCACGTTGGCGTACAGGTCGAAGTGGCGGCGCAGGCTGACGTTGATCGAGGTGAAGCCACCACCGACCGGGGTGGTCAGCGGGCTCTTCAGCGCAACCTTGTTGCGCGCGATCGATTCCAGGGTCACCGCCGGCATCAGGTCGCCGTGCTTTTCCAGGGCCACCAGGCCGGCGTCGGCGTCTTCGTACTCCAGGCCAGTCTTGAGCTGGTCGAGCACGAAGAGGGTGGCGTCCATGATTTCCGGGCCAATGCCGTCGCCGCGGATGACCGTAATTTTCTGCGTCATTGATCGATGTTCCGAACAGGGGGAAAAACGCCGTCCGGACGTGCCCGGAAACGCCGGCGCAAAGGAAGTTTCACCCGCAATTATGCCTTAGCCGGGCCCGGCTACCCAAGTAGACCATGGTCCTGACCCCGGCAAAGGCATAATTGCCCGCGCATTTCTCCTCTACCCCCGCCTGTCGGCGCGCCCCTTCAACAAGAAGGGGCTCCTGGACTGTTGGATTGCGGGGAAGGCCCCCTTGCAGGTCCGGTAGTGCCGGCCGCTGGCCGGCAACCTCGGCCATGTGGGGTTCAGGAAATGCCGGCCAGCGGCCGGCACTTCCGGAGCACTCAGTGCTCGTGCGCTTCCGGGGCGGCTGCGCCGCCTTCAAGCTGGTCGAGGAAGTCGACCGCGCGGCGGAGGTGCGGGATCACAATCGAGCCGCCGACCACCAGTCCGACCGAGAAGGTCTCGAAGAACTCCTCGCGGGTCACCCCGGCGTCCTTGCACTGGGCCACGTGGTAGCTGATGCAGTCGTCGCAGCGCAGCACCATCGAAGCCACCAGGCCCAGCAGCTCCTTGGTCTTCACGTCCAGCGCGCCGGCCTGGTAGGTCTGCGTATCCAGCGCGAAGAAGCGGCGCACCACCTGGTTCGGCTCACCCAGGATCCGCTCGTTCATGCGCTTGCGGAACTCGGTGAACTCGGCGATGCGATCCTTGCTGCCGTCGTCGGCCGCGCTCATGCCTGGCCCTGCCCGGCCAGCAGCGGCTCGAGCTTGCCTTCACGGTGCAGGGCCATCATGTCGTCGTAACCGCCCACGTGGACGTCGCCGACGAAGATCTGCGGCACGCTGGTGCGGCGGGTCAGCGCCATCATCTTCTCGCGCTCGGCCGGGTCCAGGTCGATGCGGACCTCGGTCCACTGCTGGCCCTTGCTCTTCAGGAAGTTCTTGGCGGCCACGCAGTACGGGCAGACGGCGGTGGAATAGATGGTGATGGCGGGGGCACCGCCGGCGGTCTGGGCTGTCACGGGAAACTCCACGATGGATCGACGGTCCACATATGGTACCGGTGCGCTGGAAATTCCACGCCACGGCCGCAACACTGTGGATTAACGAATGGTTGCCCCCTGCCCTGCCACGCTTGGCGCGCCCCGCCCGAGGACCTCCTGCTTGCGAGCCCTGCTGCTGACTACCGCCGTCACCCTGGCCCTGGCCATGCCGCTGGCCCAGGCCCAGGAGAAGCTGCCCGACATCGGCTCGTCGGCCGGCGAGCTGCTGACCCCGGCCCGGCAGGCCGAATACGGCGCGATGATGCTGCGCGAGCTGCGCAATTACGGCTACCTGCTGGACGATCCGCTGGTCAACGACTGGCTGCAGACCATGGGCACCCGGCTCGGCTCCAACAGTGACCAGCCGCGGCAGCCGTACACCTTCTTCGTGATGAAGGACCGCCAGATCAACGCCTTCGCCACGCTGGGCGGCTACATCGGGGTCAATGCCGGCCTGGTGCTGACCGCCGAGCGCGAGGACGAGGTGGCCGCAGTGCTGTCCCACGAAATCGCCCACGTCACCCAGCAGCACGTACTGCGCGGGGTCGAGCGCGCCCAGCGCGACCAGATCCCGATCCTGCTCGGCATGCTGGCGGCGGTGGTGGCCGCGCAGGCCAGCAACAGCACCTCCTCCGGCAACGCGACGATGGCCGCGATCAGCTCCGGCATGGGCCTGATGCAGCAGCGGCAGATCAATTACACCCGCTCCAACGAGTCCGAGGCCGACCGCCTCGGCATACGCACTCTGTCGCGCAGTGGCTACGACGTGGATGCCATGGCCGGCTTCTTCGAGCGGATGGCATCGGCGATGCGCGGCAACGAGGGCGGCTACAGCGTGCCCGAGTTCCTGCGCACCCATCCGGTCAACATCACCCGCATCAGCGAGGCCAAGGCCCGTGCCGAGCAGATGAAGAAGGACACGGTGCTGCTGACCACCACCACCCCCAGTGGCGAGCGCAGGGAGCGGGTCGATCCGGCCGACCCGAGCCTGGCCGAGCCGATGCTGCGCGGAAACAACCCGCTGCTGCCCAGCAGCGTGCTGCGCATTCCGATGGGCCAGCTTGCCCGCGGCGCCAGCGGCGACTTCGACTGGGCGCGCGAGCGCCTGCGCGTGCTCAGCGCGGACTCCACCCCCGAGCTGGAACGCGAGTATGCCGATCTGGCCAAGCGGCAGAAGGATGGCCTGAACGACGCCCAGCGCTATGGCCAGGCGTTGGCCGTGATGCGCGGCGGTCGTGCCGGCGCCACCCAGGCCCGGCAGACCCTGGCGGGCCTGCTGCAGACCCGACCGGACAACCTGTGGCTGGCGCTGGGCCTGGGCGAGGCCGAATCACGCGCAGGCCAGGCCGCCCAGGCCAACAACCGCTTCGAGCAGTTGCTGCGCGAGCACCCCAACAGCCGTCCGGTGGCACTGACCTATGCCGAGATCCTGAACGAACAGGGCAGCCGCGAGGCTGGCCAGCGCGCGCAGGCGATGCTGCGGCCGCTGCTGTCGCAAAGTGGTAACGATCCGGTCTTCCAGCAGCGGTACGCCCGCGCCAGCGAACTGGCCGGTGACAGCGTGCGCGCCAGCGAGGCCTATGCCGAGGCGGCCTTCCTCAGCGGCCGCCCGGAACAATCGCTGATGCAGCTGCAGGCGCTCAAGCGCAACCCGGCACTGGACTATGTCGGCCGGGCCCGGGTGGACGCACGCATCGAAGCGATCACCCCCACCGTGCTGGAGCTGCGCCGCCAGGGCGTGCAGGACCCGGATCTGGATCGCCGCTGAGCGCTGCATGACCGGTCGATGGCAATCCAGGCCGGTTCCGGCCCGGTAGTCACAAACATGTCATCAAACCGTAGTCTACTGGCACCACTCCAGTAACCGAGCCCTACGGTGTCCTCGTGCAGAAACGCATCCTGATCGTCGATGACGAGCCCGCGATCCGTGAAATGGTCGCCTTCGCCCTTCGCAAGGGCGATTACGAACCGGTCCACGCCGGCGACGCCCGTGAGGCCCAGACCGCCATCGCCGATCGCGTCCCCGACCTGATCCTGCTGGACTGGATGCTGCCCGGCACCAGTGGTCTGGATCTGGCCCGCCGCTGGCGCAAGGAAACGCTGACCCGCGAAGTGCCGATCATCATGCTCACCGCCCGCGGCGAAGAGAACGACCGCGTCGGTGGCCTTGAAGCCGGCGTCGATGACTATGTGGTCAAGCCGTTCTCGGCGCGCGAACTGCTGGCCCGCATCCGTGCGGTCATGCGCCGCGCCCGCGAGGACGACGAGGACGGCAGCGTGGCGGTCGGCCCGATCCGCATCGACGGCGCCGCGCATCGCGTGTTCGCCAACGACCAGCCGGTGCCGATCGGCCCCACCGAGTACCGCCTGCTGCACTTCTTCATGACCCACCCGGAGCGCGTCTACACCCGCGCCCAGCTGCTGGACCATGTGTGGGGCGGCAGCGTGTACGTGGAGGAACGCACCATCGACGTGCACATCCGCCGCCTGCGCAAAACGCTGGAACCGTTCAACGCCGAAAACATGGTGCAGACCGTGCGCGGCGCCGGCTACCGCTTCTCCACTGCCACCTGAGTCTCGTCGTGCCGGCGCCACGCACCCGCGGGTGCCGGCGCCGGCAACTCTGCTATAACCCTCGGTTCACCCCAGTGAACCGCCGCACCTCAACGACGAGATCGCAATGCCCCGCCACATCCGCTCTGCCTGGTTGAAGACCCTGGCCACCGTTGCCGCGGTACTGCTGTTCGCCGGACTGGTGGGGTGGTTCACGGGCCATCTGTGGTTGTGCATTGCACTGGGCGCACTGGCCACCCTGGCCTGGCATTACTGGCGTCTGCGCAGCGTGCTGCGCCGCCTGACCGCACGCCAGCGCTGGGACACCGCCGAGGAAGGCACCGGTGTCTGGAACGAGCTGGACCGCCTGCTGTACCGCAACCAGGTTGAAATGCGCGTGCGCAAGCGGCGTCTGCTGGACATGCTGCGCAGCTACCGCGCCGCCGCCGCCGCACTTCCCGATGCCGTGGTGGTACTGGACCGCAACAGCCAGCGCGTGCAGTGGTTCAATGAGGCCGCTACCGCCCTGCTCGGCCTGCACCATCCCGGCGACCTCGGCGAGGCCCTGGTCGAGCGCCTGCAACCGATGCCGCTGGCGCATTGGCTGGCCGGTGGCCGCAATGCCGAACCGATCCTGGACGTGCCCTCGCCGGTCGATCCTGCGATCCGCCTGAACCTGCGCCTGATTCCCTATTCGTCGGACTACTGGCTGCTGATCGCCCGCGATGTCAGCAAGCTGCTGCGCCTGGAACAGGTGCGCCGCGATTTCGTGGCCAACGTTTCACACGAACTGCGCACGCCGCTCACTGTGGTCCACGGCTACCTGGACATGATGGACCCGGAAGATTTCCCGGGAACCGGACCGATGCTGGAAGAAATGCGCAAGCAGAGCCAGCGCATGGCCCAGTTGGTGGAAGACCTGCTGACGCTGTCGCGCCTCGAATCGCAGGAACACAGCGAGGAAGAGACCGTGGCCATGCAGCCGATGCTGGCCACCCTGCGCCGCGAGGCCGAGGCACACAGCCAGGGCCGCCACCAGATCAGCATCGACGACCTGGCCGGCGTTGACCTGCAGGGCTCGACCAAGGAACTGCACAGCGCCTTCTCCAACCTGGTCACCAATGCGGTGCGCTACACGCCGGCCGGCGGCCGCATCGCGGTCGAGTTCCGCCGCGAAGGCGACGGCGCGGTGCTGGCGGTGCGTGATTCCGGTTACGGCATCCCGGCCACCCACCTGCCGCGCCTGACCGAACGCTTCTACCGTGTCTCCAGCAGCCGCTCCCGCGAAAGCGGCGGGACCGGCCTGGGCCTGTCCATCGTCAAGCACATCCTCGGCCTGCACCATGCAAGGCTGGAGATTGAAAGCGAGGTCGGCAAGGGCTCGGTGTTTTCCTGCCATTTCGATCCCGACCACGTGCGCCCGCGCGAGTCCGCCCCCCTGACTTCCATCGAAGAATGACGCCATGAGCAGCCTCGGATCCCTCCCCCTCCCCGTGAGCCCGGACAACGATCCGTTGCGCGACCCGGCGCTCTACATCAACCGCGAACTGTCGCAGCTGGATTTCAACTTCCGCGTACTGGCCCAGGCGATGGACCCGCAGGTGCCGCTGCTGGAGCGCCTGCGCTTCATGTGCATCTCCTGCACCAACCTCGACGAGTTCTTCGAGATCCGCGCCGCCGCCGTGCGCCATGCGCAGGAGTTCGGCCTGCCGCCGGCGCCGGACGGGATGAGCCCGCAGACCATCCTCACCGCCATCCATGACCGCGCCGCCGAACTGGTGGACCAGCAGTACCGCTGCTGGAACGAGACGCTGCGCCCGGCGCTGATGGAAGCCGGCATCGGCGTGCTCGGCCGCCATTCCTGGACCGACCGCCAGAAGCGCTGGCTGCGCGCTTACTTCCGCAACGAGATCATGCCGGTGCTGTCGCCGCTGGGCCTGGACCCGGTGCATCCGTTCCCGAAGATCCTCAACAAGTCGCTGAACATCGTGGTGGTGCTGAAGGGCACCGACGCCTTCGGCCGCGCCGGTCACCTGGCCATCGTGCGTGCGCCGCGCTCGCTGCCGCGCATCATCCAGCTGCCGGAGAAGCTCGGCGGTCCGCAGAACTTCGTGTTCCTGTCCTCGGTGTTGTCCACGTTCGTCGATGAACTGTTCCCGGGCATGGAAGTCCAGGGCGCCTACCAGTTCCGCGTCACCCGCAACTCCGAGCTGGTGGTGGACGAGGAGGAAGTGGAGAACCTGGCGCTGGCACTGCGCGACGAACTGGTCGACCGCGGCTACCGGCCGGCGGTGCGCCTGGAAATCGCGCAGGACATGCCGCGCGACATCGTGCGCACCCTGCTGCAGAACTTCGGCCTGACCGAGAACGCGGTGTACCGCATCGACGGCCCGGTCAACCTCAACCGCATCATCCAGCTGTACGACCTGATCGCACAGCCGGACCTGAAGTACCCGCCGATGACGCCGCGCACCCTGCGCGACAGCGACGGCATCTTCGAGACCACGGCCCGCCAGGACCTGCTGCTGCACCATCCATTCGATGCCTTCACCGCGGTGCTGGACCTGATCCGGCAGGCCGCGATCGACCCGAACGTGCTGGCGATCAAGCAGACCCTGTACCGCACCGGCAAGGATTCGCTGATTGTCGACGCGCTGATCCAGGCCGCACGCAACGGCAAGGACGTGACCGTGGTGGTCGAACTGCGTGCGCGCTTCGACGAAGAAGCCAACCTGGGCCTGGCCGATCGCCTGCAGGAAGCCGGCGTGCAGGTGGTGTACGGCGTGGTCGGCTACAAGACCCACGCCAAGATGCTGCTGATCGTGCGCCGCGAAGGCCGCAAGCTGCGCCGCTACGTGCACCTGGGCACCGGCAACTACCACAGCGGTACCGCCCGCGCGTACACCGACATCAGCCTGATCACCGCCGATGCGGACATCGGCAACGACGTGCACCTGCTGTTCCAGCAGCTGTCCGGGCTGGCGTCGAAGATGAAGCTCAAGCGCCTGCTGCAGTCGCCCTTCACCCTGCACACCGGCATCCTCGGCCGCATCGAGCGCGAAACGCGCATCGCCGCCGCCGGCCGTCCGGCGCGGATCATCGCCAAGATGAACGCGTTGAACGAACCACAGGTGGTGCGCGCGCTGTACGCCGCCTCGCAGGCCGGCGTGCAGATCGACCTGATCATCCGCGGCGCCTGCACCCTGCGCCCGGGCGTGCCGGGCGTGTCGGACAACATCCGCGTGCGCTCGATCGTCGGCCGCTTCCTGGAGCACAGCCGCGTCTACTGGTTCGGCAACGACGGCGCACCGGAGATGTATTGCGCCAGCGCCGACTGGCTGGAACGCAACCTGCTGCGCCGGGTCGAGACCTGCTTCCCGATCCTGGACCCGGAGCTGGCCAAGCGGGTCTACCGCGAAGTCCTGCAGAACTACCTCGACGACAACCTCAACGCCTGGGAACTGGATGCCGACGGCATCTACCACAAGCGTGCGCCGGCCCACGACGAAGCCCCGCACTCTGCGCAGATGGCATTGATGCAGGGACTCTGACCCGGGGGGTGCCGACCTTGGTCGGCACAGCAGCGTTCATGCAGAACACCGGGGTCAGAGCCCGTTGCGCAGCAACGGGATCCGACCCCGTGCCGTCCAGCAGATCGCAGAGAACTGTCGAAGGCGGGATGGGTCCGGTGGCAGGGGTGTGAGCCGCATGGATGCGGCGACCAAGCCCCCATGGACGGGTTCACGGCGTCCCCTGCCATCGGACCCACCCCGCCATCCCACGGATAGCCCGCTTTTGCTTTAGCCGTTGCCGTTGATTCGACGGGTGCAGGGCGCAGCCCTGCCGCACTCCCCTCTTCCAAAATGTGAAGGCTGCGCGGTGACGAGCACACCGCCCCTTCGGCTAACATTCGTCCATGCCGCACACCACCACGACTCCGCCCGCATTGCAGGATGGCGACCTGCTGGCCGCCATCGACCTTGGCTCCAATAGTTTCCACATGGTCATCGCGCGCTACACGCTCGGCCAGCTGCGGGTGATCGACCGCCTGCGCGAGACCGTGCGCATGGCCGACGGCCTGGATGGCAAAGGTGGGCTCTCCTCCGCTGCGCGGCAGCGCGCGCTGGAATGCCTGGCCCGCTTCGGCCAGCGCATCCGCAACGTGCCACCGCACCGGGTGCGCGCACTGGCCACCAACACCGTGCGCCAGCTGCGCTCGCCGCAGTCGTTCCTGGTCCCGGCCGAAACCGCACTGGGGCATGCCATCGAAGTGGTCAGCGGCCGCGAGGAAGCGCGCCTGATCTACCTGGGCGTGGCCCACGCGCAACCGCCCAAGCCCGGCCAGCGCCGGCTGGTGATCGACATCGGCGGCGGCTCCACCGAATTCATCATCGGCATGGGCATGCAGACCCTGGAGCGCGAAAGCCTGCAGGCCGGCTGCATTGCCAGCACCCGGCGCTTCTTCCCCGGCGGCAAGCTGAGCAAGAAGCGCTGGAAGGACGCGCTGGCCGAGATCGGCCGCGAGTTCCAGCCCTTCGCCAGCAAGTACCGCGCGCTGGGCTGGCAGGAAGCGCTGGGTTCTTCGGGCACGCACAAGGCGATCAGCGAGATCTGCGCGACGATGAAGCTGAGCAAGGGCGCGATCACCGCCGAGGCCCTGCCGCAACTGCGCGACGAACTGCTGAAGGCCAAGAAGATCGACGACATCCAGCTGCCGGGCCTGTCCAGCGACCGTCGTCCGATCATCGCCGGCGGCATCCTGGTGCTGGAGGCCGCGTTCCAGGCGCTGGGCCTGCAGAAGCTGCTGGTCAGCAAGGCGGCGATGCGCGAAGGCATCCTGTACGACATCGTCGGCCGCGCTGGCGAGAACGACCTGCGCGATGAATCGGTGTCCGCACTTAGCCAGCGCTACGGCATCGATACCGTGCAGGCCGAGCGTGTGCAGGACACCGCGCTGTCACTGCTGGAACAGGTACAGGAACGCTGGCGGCTCGATGCCGACGACGCGCGGATGCTTGGCTGGGCCGCGCGCCTGCACGAGCTGGGCCTGATGATCGCGCACAGCGGCTACCACGTGCATGGCAGCTACGTGCTGGAACACTCGGATATTGCCGGCTTCTCGCGGCAGGAACAGCAGATGCTGGCCGCCCTGGTGCGCAGCCATCGCCGCAGCGTGACCAAGACCGCCTTCGACGCCCTGCCCGAGCGCCTGCTGCTGACTGCTCGCCGGCTGGCCGCCCTGCTGCGCCTGGCGGTGCTGCTCAATCGTGCCCATGAGGACGACCCACTGCCCGCGTTGGAACTGACCGCCGACGACAACCGGCTGTCGCTGATCGTGCCGCAGGCCTTCATCGACGCCCGCCCGCTGCTGCGCGCCGACCTGATCGGCGAGACCGACGGCATCGCCGGGCTGGGCATCCAGTTCCGGCCGTTCGTGGCCTGATCCGGACCTGGATGACGCCCGGCCTGCGCGAAATTCGCGCTGCGCCGCAGCATCAACCCACCGTCGTTATAGATGCATGTCAGCTGCAAGCCCGCGATTTCCTTCACATTTTCATCACTGACATGACACGTGATGAATTATTTCGATACGGGCTATTTACAAACTCTTAACTACCGAGACTAGTATTGGGACACCGGCGCACTTCCGCTGGGCAATTGGGTGCTTTTTTGGGCATCTCCCTACGTCTTTGAGAGAGAGAACGTAATGACTTCACGTACCGTGCTGGGCAAGGCCATTGCCCACGTCCTGGTGACGACCACCGCCCTGGCCGCGCTGCCGGCCTTCGCCCAGGACAGCGGCAGCGCTTCGGCGACCAATCTGGATCGCATCGAAATCACCGGCTCGCGCATCCGCCAGGTCGATGTGGAGACCGCCCAGCCGGTGCTGGCAATGACCCGCGTGGACATCGAGCGCCAGGGCTTCAGTTCGGTCGCCGACATCCTGCAGAACGTGACCGCCATGGGCAGCCCGGCGATCAGCCGCGCCAACGCCCTGAGCTCGGGCGAAAACACCGGTGGCACCTACATCGACATGCGCAACCTGGGCGCGCAGCGCACCCTGGTGCTGGTCAACGGCAAACGACTGGGCATCAGCACCTCGGGCCTGCAGGACGTGTCCTCGCTGCCGGTGTCGGCGGTGGAGCGCATCGAAGTGCTGAAGGATGGCGCTTCGGCCATCTACGGTTCCGATGCGATGGCCGGCGTGGTCAACATCATCACCCGTTCCAACGTCAACGGCGTGACCGCCAACGTCTACCACGGCCAGTACAGCGAAGGTGACGGCGCCCGTGACCGCTTCGACGTGGTCGGCGGCTGGAGCAACGACCGCGTGTCGCTGACCCTGGCGCTGGAACACTCCGAAGAAAAAAGCGTGTGGGCCAAGGACCGCTGGTTCAGCAAGTACGGCGTGAGCGACCGCCACCCGAACGATGCCTCCAACTGGACCACGCTGAGCCAGTGGGGCCAGGTTACCGGCCTGAAGGGTGGCCCGGGCTGCACCAACACCAGCCAGGGTTGCGGCTACTCGCTCAACCGCGGCGCTGACCCGACCAACCCGGCCAACTACCACCTGACCGACGCGACCCCGTTCACCGGCGACGTCAGCAACGCCAACGAGCAGATGCACGTCATGTATCCGCTCAAGCGTGATTCGGTGTACTTCGACGGCCGTTTCAAGATCACCGACCAGGTCAACCTGCGCACCGAATTCGGCTACAACAAGCGTTCGGCCGAGCGCCAGATTGCAGGCTACCCGCTGCAGTCCAGCTCGGTGTCGATCTCGGGTGACCCGACCGCCACCGGCCTGATGTCCAAGGACAGCTACTTCAATCCGTTCGGCAACCAGCACGGCTATGCCAAGCCAACCGACGTGGCCTGGAACCGCCGTACCTGGGAAATCCCGCGTGTGAGCACCAGCGAACTGAAGACCTACCGTGCGGTAGTGTCGCTGGATGGCACCTTCGAGATCGGTCAGCGCTACTTCGACTGGGATGTGGGCTACCAGTACAACCGCAACGAGCTGACCGCTACCGCCACCGGCAACCTGCACAAGCAGCGCGTGCGTGACGCCGTGGGTCCGTCGTTCCTGGATCCGGCCACCGGCAAGGTGATGTGTGGCCGTCCCGGCGCGGTGATCAGCGGCTGCACGCCGTGGAACCCGCTGGTGCCCTACGGCAAGAACGATCCGAACGGACTGACCGGCAATGAAGAATTGATGGCCTGGCTGTTCCCGGCCGAGCGGACCACCGGCCGGACCACCACCAAGAACGCGTTCGCCAACCTGTCCGGCAGCATCATGACCCTGCCGGCCGGCGACCTGGGCTTCGCTTTCGGCGTGGAAAGCCGCAAGGAAGATGGCCGCTACACCCCCGATGCCCTGGCCCAGACCGGCGCCACCACCAACCTGGCCGCAGGCCCGACCGGTGGCAGCTACAACGTGAAGGAAGCCTACCTGGAGCTCAGCGTGCCGGTGCTGGCCGACCTGCCCGGTGCGCGTGAGCTGAGCTTCAGTGCCGCCACCCGCTACTCCAAGTACAACACCTTCGGCAACACGCTCAACAGCAAGTTCGGCTTCAAGTGGAAGCCGATCGACCAGCTGCTGGTCCGTGGTACCTGGGCCGAAGGCTTCCGCGCACCGACCATCAACGATCTTTACGGTGGCGGTTCGGAAACCTTCGCGCAGTTCAGCGACCCATGCGACACCATGTTCGGCTCGGCCAAGGGCAGTGCTGAAGTCCGCTCGCGCTGCGCACGTGACATCGCCGATGCTGCCAACTTCCGCCAGCTGAAGCAGGGCAACACGCCGGTAACCACGGCGCAGGATGCGACCCCGACGCCGTTCGTGTCCGGTTCCAACCCGCTGCTGGTTCCGGAAACCTCGACCAGCAAGACGCTGGGCCTGGTGTGGAGCCCGACCTTCATCAGCAACCTCAACGTGGCGCTGGACTGGTGGAAGATCCGCATCGACAACACCATCGTCGGTGACAGCCCGAACCAGATCCTGAAGGATTGCTATGAGCAGGGCATCGAATCGCGCTGCAGCCGCTTTACCCGCGACCCGTCCAACGGCATCGTCACCGGCCTGAAGTTCGGCAACCGCAACGCCGGCTTCGCCGAGACCGAAGGTTACGACCTGGATGTCAGCTATCGCGTCGACACCAGCTACGGCAAGCTGAGCGCAGGCTGGACCAGCACCTATGTGAGCAAGAACGTCTACCGCTCCACCAATGATGTCCGTGATGCGATCACGCCGATCAACGGCGTTGCCAACACCATCGGCACCGCCACCAGCCTTGCCTTCCGCGTGCGCTCGAACCTGGTGCTGGGCTGGGATGTGGGTGACTTCGGCGTCAGCTGGACGGCACGCTACTACTCCGGTGTGAAGGAGCGCTGCCTCAACGCCTCGCGGTATCCGGACGAATGCTCCGATCCGACCTTCCTGGCTCCGTGGCTGAAGTCGCCGACCGCTTACAACGAGCGCGGCGCGGTGACCTTCCACGACGTGCAGTTCCGCTACAACCTGCCGTGGGATGCCACCGTTTCGGTGGGCGCGAACAATGTGTTCGGCAAGGAAGCTCCGGTGATGTACAGCAAGCCGAACTCGTCGTTCTCCTACTACGGTGGCTACGACATCGGTCGTTTCATGTACATGAAGTACCAGCAGCGCTTCTGATCCATCCGCACTGTTGAAGCTCGACGACCACGGCCCTTCGGGGCCGTGGTTTTTTTCTGCCCCGCGCAGACTGTCGCTTTCCACATTGACCTTGATGCGTTCAATCAGGGACACGTTCCTCTGCGCTGCTTCCGCCGCACGGCCACTGCTTGCGGCAATCGATTGATTTAGTTCTGCTTTGTGCAGAAGCGTCACGACTGTCTGCGGTGCATTCGTCGTTTGCCCATACGTCTCCGCCCCTGTCTTCACTAGGTTCGAACGTCCACCACCGCGGTGGCATTGACGCAGCCCCGCCTGGCTGTGTTCCGAAGACTTCGAAGACCGAGAGAGAGACCCATGACCATCCGTACTCCCGAACTGGGGTTGGCGATCCGTCGCGCACTGGCGATGACGGCAACCGCAGCACTGGCCACCCCGGCACTCGCCCAGCAGGCACCGGAAGCCACCACGCTGGACCGCATCGAGATCACCGGCTCGCGCATCCGCCAGGTCGATCTGGAAACCGCACAGCCGGTGCTGACCATCAGCCGCGCCGACATCGAGCGGCAGGGCTTCAACTCCGTTGCCGACATCCTGCAGAACCTGACCGCAACCGGCAGCCCGGCCTTGAGCCGTGCCAGCCCGCTCAGTGCGGGCGAGGCCGCAGGCGGCAGCTACGTGAACATGCGCGGCCTCGGTGCACAGCGCACCCTGGTGCTGGTCAACGGCAAGCGCCTGGGCATGACCACCAGCGGTTACCAGGACATTTCCAGCATTCCCGCAGCCGCCGTCGAGCGCATGGAAGTGCTCAAGGACGGCGCGTCGGCCATCTACGGCGCCGACGCGATGGCCGGCGTGGTCAACATCATTACCCGCCGCAACGTTGAAGGTGTCGCCGCCAGCGTCTACCACGGCCAGTACAGCCAAGGCGATGGCGCCCGTACCCAGTACGACGTGGTTGCCGGCTGGTCGAATGACCGTGCCTCGATCAGCGTCGCGGCCGAGCATGTCGAAGAGAAGGGGGTGTGGGCAAGGGATCGCGGCTTCAGTGCCTACACCTATACCGACCGCCATCCGGACGATGGCTGGACCACGGTCGGACAGTGGGGACGCATCGTCGGCTTCAATGGCCCGGGCTGCAGCAACAGCCGTGGCTGCAGTTATTCGCTCGACCGCGGCAGCCAGCCGGGCGGGCCGGACAGTTTCCACCTCAGCGACAACACACCGCTCACCGGTGATGTCAGCAACAGCAACGAGCAGATGCACCTGCAGACGCCGATCAAGCGCGATTCGCTCTTCGTCGACGCACGCATGGATCTGAACGACCAGGTCCGCTTCAATACCCAGCTGGCCTACAACCGGCGCACCACCACGCGCCAGATCGCCGGCTATCCCTTCCAGTCCGGCGCAGCCGGCATCACCCCGATGTCCGCCGACAGCTGGTTCAACCCGTTCGGCAGCCACCACGGTTACGAAACGCCCAGCGATGTGCACTGGAACCGTCGCACCTGGGAGGTTCCGCGGGTCAGCACCAGCGAACTGACCACCTGGCAGGGCGTTGCCGCCTTTGAAGGCAGCTTCGAATTCGGCGGTCGCGACTTCGACTGGGAAGCCGGCTACCAGTACAACCGCAGCGAGCTGATCCAGCGTGCCACCGGCAACCTGCACAAGCAGCGCGTGGCCGATGCCACCGGCCCTTCATTCTTCAACCCGGAAACCGGCAAGGTTGAATGCGGTACCCCGGGAGCACCGATTGCCGGCTGCAAACCGTGGAATCCTCTGGTTCCGGATGGCCAGAGCGATCCTTATGGGCTGACCGGCAATCCCGAACTGCAGGACTGGCTGTTCCCGGAGGAACTCACTCGTGGCCGCACCACCACCCGCAACCTGTTCGCCAGCCTCAGTGGAAGCTTCGCCACACTGCCCGCGGGCGAACTGGGCTTTGCCGTGGGCGCCGAGAGCCGCCGCGAGAACGGTCGCTTCATTCCCGACGCGCTGGCCCAGACCGGGGCCACCACCAACCTCGCCGCAGGCCCCACCGGCGGTGGCTACCGCGTCGACGAGGTCTATCTGGAGCTGAGCGTGCCGGTGTTGCGCGACCTCGCCGGTGCGCGCGAACTGACGCTCAATGCAGCGACGCGCTACTCGGACTACTCCACCTTCGGTGGAACCCTCAACAGCAAGTTCGGCTTCAGCTGGAAGCCGATCGATCAGCTGCTGGTCCGTGGCACCTGGGCGCAGGGTTTCCGTGCACCGACCATCTCCAACCTCTACGGCGGCGGCTCGGAAACCTTCACCACCGGCTTCCGTGACCCCTGTGACACCGTTTACGGCGCTGCCGCCAGCAGCCCGGAGGTGCGTGCACGCTGCGCTGCCGACATCGCCAACGCGGAAAGCTACCGCCAGCTCGGCCAGGGCAACGAACCGATCACCGGCAGCAGCGGGCAGACGCCGGTGCCCTTCGTCAATGGATCCAATCCCGACCTGAAGCCGGAAACCTCGACCAGCCGCACCCTGGGCCTGGTCTGGAGCCCGACGTTCGCTGAAGGGCTGCACATCGCACTGGACTGGTGGAAGATCCGCATCGAGAACACCATCGTTTCCGACCATCCCAATGACATTCTCCGCGACTGCTACGAACTGGGGATTGCCGAGCGCTGCAACAGCTTCACCCGTGACCCGGAGCTGGGCATCGTCAACAAGCTCAAGTACGGCAGTCGCAACAGTGGCTTCGCCCAGGCCGAGGGCTATGACCTCGAGATCGGCCACAAGGTCGAAACCCGCTGGGGCACACTGAACGCCGACTGGAAGAGCACCTATGTGGCCAATGCCGAGGAACGCACGACCAATGAGATCGATGTAGCGCCGATTCCCAGCAACGGCATCGCTACCAATGGCGGCATCGGCTTCCGCGTGCGATCCAACGCGTCGCTGGGCTGGGAACGTGGCAACTTCGGCCTCACCTGGGGCCTGCGCTACTTCTCTGCGGTCAAGGAGCGCTGCCTGGATGTGGAGGACTATCCGAACGAATGTTCGCACCCCGGCCAGCGCGCACCGTGGTTCAGCGGCACGCGTGACTACAACCGTCGCGGATCGGTCACCTTCCACGACGTGCAGGCGCGTTACAGCCTGCCGTGGGATGCGACCGTCTCGATCGGCGCCAACAACGTATTCGGTCGCCAGGGACCGATCATGTACAGCCAGCCGAGCTCCAACTTCTCCTACTACGGCGGCTTCGACATCGGACGTTTCATCTACATGAAATACCAGCAGCGCTTCTGATCCACCGCCCTGCCAGCATTGCCCACCACGGCCCTCCGGGGCCGTGGTGACGCATGGCCGGGGGCGCGTCATCTGGCGGTCGCAAAGCGGTCATATCGGCTACATCGCCAGCACCGAGCATGCCGGAAACCCGGAGGCCCGCCATGCGCTATGCCATCGTCACCGAGACCTACCCGCCGGAAGTGAACGGCGTTGCCCTGACCGTGCAGGGGCTGGAACAGGGACTGCACAACGCCGGCCACGAGATCGACCTGATCCGCCCGCGACAGGCCAGTGAAGCGCTGGACTCCGCAGCGGGTACCCTGTTGGTTCCCGGCGCCGCCCTGCCGCGTTACCCCGGCCTGCGCTTCGGGCTGCCGGCCCCGATCCGGCTCGGCCGCCACTGGCAGCAGCAACGCCCGGATGCCGTCTATGTCGCCACCGAAGGCCCGCTGGGCTGGTCGGCCGTGCGCACTGCACGGCGCCTCGGCATTCCGGTGGCCAGTGGCTTCCACACCCGCTTCGACGAATACCTGCCCGACTACGGTGTGGCCTGGCTGCAGGCGGCCGCGATGCGCTGGATGCGTCGCTTCCACAACCAGGCCGATGCGACGCTGGTACCCACCCGCGAACTGCAGCAGTTCCTCGGCGAACAGGGTTTCGAACGCGTACGCCTGCTGGCACGTGCGGTCGACAGCCAGCAGTTCGATCCGAGCCGCCGTGATCCGGCGCTGCGCGAGGAGTGGGGTGTGGACGGCAACGGCCTGGTGGCGATCTACGTCGGCCGCATCGCCGCGGAAAAGAACCTTGGCCTGGCGGTGAAGGCATTCCGTCGCCTGCAGCAGATCCGTCCCAAGGCCCGCTTCGTGTGGGTGGGTGATGGCCCTGCCCGCGAAAAACTGGCGCATGAAAACCCCGACTTCATCTTCTGCGGGATCCAACGTGGTGACGCGCTTGCCCGGCATTTCGCCAGCGGCGACCTGTTCCTGTTCCCCAGCCGCAGCGAGACCTTCGGCAACGTGACCCTCGAAAGCATGGCCAGCGGCGTGGCAACCGTGGCCTTCGACTATGGCGCTGCCCGCGAGTACCTGCGCAATGGCGAAAATGGCGCGGCAGTGGACAACGATGAGCAGTTCATCGAAGCGGCCGTGCAGCTGGCCGCCGATGACACGCAGCGCCAGACGCTGGGCAGCAACGCCGCACGCGCGATGAAGCGCCTGCATCCGCAGCAGGTGGTGGCGGAATTCGATGCCCTGCTGGCCGAACTGGCGCAGTCGCGGAGGAGCGGCCATGCGCACCACGCGGCTTGAACTGCTGGCCGACCGCGAAGCACGCCTGTGCCGGCGGGCCAACCACTACTGCCGCCGCCGCCGCGTGCGCCGCCTGTTTGCGGTCATCAGCCGGCTCGGTGATGGCGTGTTCTGGTACGTGCTGATGGGCGCGCTGGTGCTGCTCGATGGCTTCGACGGCCTGCGCGCGTCCGTGCACATGGCCGCCACCGGTCTGGCCGCGTTGCTGCTGTACAAGGGCCTCAAGCGCTGGACCCGGCGCCCGCGCCCGTATGCGGCCGACCTGCGCATCCGCGCGTGGGTGGCACCGCTGGACGAGTTCAGCTTCCCCTCCGGACACACCCTGCACGCGGTGTCGTTCACCATCGTCGCGTTGGCCTACTACCCGTGGCTGGCACCGCTGCTGGTGCCGTTCACCGCCGGCGTCGCGCTGTCGAGGGTGGTGCTGGGCCTGCATTATCCCAGCGACGTATTGGCCGCGACGGGCATCGCGGTGCTGCTGGCGTCGGCCAGCCTGGCCTGGTTGCCGCTGCCGGTGTAGCCCCGGGGTCGGAATCCTTCGGTAGCGCCGGGCCATGCCCGGCGGTGGATGCCCTAGAATGCCCGCATGACCACGTTGTTCATTTCCGACCTGCACCTGGACCCCAGCCGTCCGGAGATCACCGACCTGTTCCTGCGCTTCCTGCGCGAGCAGGCGCCCGGCGCCGATGCGCTGTACATCCTCGGCGACCTGTTCGAAGCCTGGATCGGCGACGACACGCCCTCGCCCGCCGCCGATGCGGTAGCCGATGCGCTGAAGCTACTGTCCGACGGCGGCGTGCCGGTGTACTTCATCCGCGGCAACCGTGATTTCCTGCTCGGCGAGGACTACGCGCGCCGCGCCGGCCTGCGCATCCTGCCCGACCCGTGCATGATCAAACTGTACGGCCGCCCGGTGCTGCTGCAGCACGGCGACCTGCTGTGCACCGACGATATCCCCTACCAGCAGTTCCGCGCACAGACGCGCGACCCGGTGTTCCAGGCGCAGTTCCTGTCGCAGCCACTGGCCGCGCGCATCGCCTTCGCACAGAAGGCACGTGAAGCGAGCCAGGCCCGCCAGTCGGAAATGAAGCAGGGTGATCGCGCGCAGTTCGAGACCGTCACCGACGTGGCCCCGGCCGAAGTCGATGCCACCTTCGTGCGCCATGGCGTGGACACCATGATCCATGGCCACACCCATCGCCCGGCGGTGCACAGCCTGCAGGCCGGTGGCCGTGCCTGCACCCGCATCGTGCTGGGGGACTGGTACGAACAGGGTTCGGTGCTGCGCGTGGACGCCAACGGCTGGTCGCTGGATACGCTCGCGCGCGAATGATGGATCGCAGGGTGCCAACCAAGGTTGGCATCTACCAGGGCAGGTGCACGCACCCGGGTAGACGCCGACCCCGGTCGGCGATTGGCCTCAGCGGAAGGCCGCGATGGTGGCCTTGGTATTGACCAGCACGCGCTGGTTGTCGGCGGTACTGGCATTGCCCATCGGGATGCCGTTGTAGCTGATGTTCGGGTTGGACCAGTAGTTCAGGCGCGGGCAGCCAGCCGAGCAGTCATAGGCCATGATCGTGCGCCAGCGCGAACCGGAGGACGGCTCGTAGCGATAGCCATGCCCATACGCATAGGGCGACGTGCTGGGATCACTGGCGATATCGTGCCGCGCGCTCTGCAGATGGCCGATCTCGTGCGCAAACGAGTAGTAGCCGGTTGCGCAATCCCAGTACACCGCCGCGAACGCCGTCGACGCTGTCGAGCCGATGCCCGACGCCAGGCCGCAATACGCCGTGTTGTTGATCAGCAGCACGCCGACGTCGGCTGCGGTGCTGTTGCGGCTGGTGTGGATGCTGTCCATATAGCCGTCGCTGGTGCCACGGAAGCGCGCCAGGTCGGTGTCGAAGCTGCCCGACTCGGAGTAGCTGGTGGTCTCGTAACCGGCCAGCTGCAGGGTGATGCCGACGTTGCTGTTGACGTAGCCCTGGTTGGACTCGGCCACCGCCAGCTGCACCAGCGACTGCATGTTGCCACCATAGGCCGTTACCGCTGCATTGGTCGCCACCACCAGCACGCGGATGGTGGCCGGGCTACCGGACGAGGCCTGCGCGATGCCGATGCGATCGTTGTTGCCCATCGGGATTTTCGGCAGCTGGTTGTAGTCGGCCGGATGATCGGCCGGCATCCGCGATTCATCCACTTCCACCAGTACATGGCGGCTGCCCAGCGGGCGCAGGCGGTACAGCTTGCCGTCCTTGCGGATCGAACCGGTGATGGTGTTGCCCGAACGCACCAGGATCAGCGAATTGCCCGGATCGTCCTGGCCATTGGACGCGGCGGCGGTCAGCTTGTCCGAGGGTGAGCGGAACTGGCCGTACCAGATACTGCCGCCATCAGGCAGTGCTTCAACCTTGCTGCGCACCGCCTGCACGCGCTGGCCAAGCAGTTCGAACTCCAGCTGCGGCTGCGCAGTGGCAGCAGCATCGACACGCACTTCCTGTACCGTCGCCGTGGACGGGGTGGCCAGCAGCTTGCCCAGCGCGGGCTCGCTGTTTGCCGATGCCCGGCTGATGACCGTCACCGGCTCGAACAACGGTGCCGCATGCGCGGCCGCTGCCACCGACAAACCCAACACCAGGCCACCTGCCGCTTTGCCAATCGATCTGGACAACATTGCGTCGCTCCTTGAATGATGTGAACAGCGTTGATGCAGCACGCCCGGGTTTGCCGGGTTTGGCCATATGGCCTGCGCGGGTCGTGTGAATTCAATAGAAGATGGGAATGAAAATCAGGAACTGTGATCGACCGCATCTGCGTTAAGTAAGGTCAAAAGCGTCACTACACTTCGCCAATACACCGCTTTCGCGCTACCGTGACGTAGTCACGACGGGACATGCACATGGCACCATCGCAGGACACGGACGAAGATGTCGGCTTGCTGCGGATCGGCCTGTTCTTCGATGGCACCCGCAACAACGCCCACAATCTGGCGCGCGGTCGTCCGCAGCTGCCACAGCCACGCCCGGTGCAGCTGCGTGCGGATGACGATTCGACCTACCAGAGCCGGCTGACCAGCAGCTACGACAACGGCCCGACCAACATCGCGCGCCTGCAGCAGCTGTATCCGGACAGCCGCCACGATGCGATGGCCACGGCTTCGCTGTCGATCTACGTGGAAGGCGTGGGCACCCGCGATGATGCCGATGATGATCTGATCGGCCTTGCCTTCGGTATCGGTGCCAGCGGCGTGCGGGCGAAAGTGCAGCGTGCGCTGCAGGTGCTGCTGCCGGCCGCGCTTGCCGAGCTGTCCACGCGCTGGCGGCAGCCGCTGCGTCGCGTGCAGCTGGATCTGTTCGGGTTTTCGCGAGGCGCTGCCGCGGCGCGTGATATCGCCAACCAGCTGCAGGGCTGGGACAGCGCGCGCTGGCGCCAGCTGCTGCAGGCCTCAGGCCTTGCCTGTGCAACCGACTTCGCACCTGCCATGCCGGTGCTTCGCTTCATGGGTCTGTTCGACACCGTGGTCGCGGTCAATGGCGGCCGCGCCGATGAACAACCACAACTGGCTCTGCGCAGTGGCATCGCCACACACGTAGTGCAGCTCACCGCGCGTGATGAACATCGCCAGCACTATCCGCTGACGAGCGTGGCGCCGCCATTCACCGAGATCGCCCTGCCCGGCGTGCACGCCAATATCGGCGGTGGCTACAACCAGCTGGAAGAAGGTCCCAAGCTGCTCAGCCGCCCGCGCCGGCAACAGATGCGCCGCCCAGCGGTTGCCGACTACCAGGTCCCTCCACTGGCGTTGCTGCAGGCCACCACGGCCTACGCCGAAACGCAGGCCGATGCCGAACGCTGGCGCCAGCAGCTGGGCGTGGGTGAAAAGGAGATCTGGGTGGATGTCTGGCACCAATGGCAGCAGCAGCGTCGCGCCGGCAGCCGCAGCGTGCTGTTGTCACCGGTGCTGTATGTGACTGCCGCGGTGGTGCTGCGTCGGCGCATCGACTGGCGTTACCAGCTGATCGCACTGCAGGTGATGCAGCAGCAGGCCATCGATGCCGGCGTGCGATGGACTGCCAATGCCACCGAAGTCCCCGGCTGGGAGCTGCCGCCCGCCCTGCAGCCGATCGCACGGCGCCTGGTGGCGGTACAGCCGCTGACGCAGACACAGGAGGCGCTGCTGCGGCGACGCTACCTGATGCAGTCGGCGCACTGGAACTTCGATGCACTGGGCGATACTGCACTGACCTACGCCGCCGATGCCGGTGTCAGCGAATTGCCGTACCGGCCGGGTCCCGGCCTGTTCTACATCAACCGGCCCACAGTGGATGGCAAGCGCGTGGTGTTGCCGAACGCCTGAAAAAAGGGACGGAGGGGATTAAGTCGTTTGTGCCACAAACGACTTAATCCCCTCCGTCCCTTTTTCTTCAACCGGCCTGTTCAACCAGGTTGGCGAGCTCATCCGCATCGAATCCGGCCAGCAGGCGCGCTTCGATGTTGAACGGCCCATGCAGGTAGCCGCCGGCGTACTCCACCAGCAGTTCCTTGAAACGTGCGCGCGGCTCGACGCCGGCGCGGTCGCAGTACCAGCGGTACCAGCGCGAACCGGCAGCGACATGCGCCACTTCCTCGCGCAGGATCACTTCCAGTACGTCGGCGGTCTCGCCATCGCCGACATTGCGCAGCTTCTCGATCATGCCGGGCGTCACGTCCAGGCCGCGCGCCTCCAGCACGCGCGGCACCAGCGCCATGCGTGCCAGGCCATCGTGCGCAGTCTTTTCGCACATTTCCCATAAGCCGTTGTGCGCGGGGAAATCAGCATAGTCGTGGCCATGCACCTGCAGGCGCTCGCGCAGCAGCACGAAGTGCCGCGATTCGTCGTCGGCACAGCTGACCCAGTCGGCATGGAACGCTGGCGGCAGGCCGCGGAAGCGATACACCGCATCCCAGGCCAGGTCGATCGCATTGAGTTCGATGTGGGCGATGGCGTGGATGAAGGCGGCACGCCCTTCCACCCCACCCAGTCCGCGCCGCGGCACTTCACGCGGATGCACCAGCACCAGCTGCGCCGGCCGGCCGGGCATGCAGATAGGCTCCGGCGGCGGCGCATCGGCGGTCACTTTCAAGCGACCGGCACGGAACGCGGTCGCATACGCCTGGGTCAGCGCGACCTTGCGCAGCGGGTCGGCTTCGGCCAGGCACTGCTGCGCAGCGCGCAGCAGGTCGCCACCAACGTCGGGCACGTCAACCACGCCTGGACCTCAGGCGCGGCGCTTGTGCTTGGCATCGTCCGAACGCAGCTGCTGGATGCGCTCGAAGTAGCCCGGCTCGATACCGGTCGGGTAGTGGCCGTTGAAGCAGGACGAATCGAAGTTGCGCAGCGCCGGATTGCCCTCGCTCACCGCCGCTTCCATGTCTTCCAGGTCCTGGTAGATCAGCCAGTCGCAGCCCAGGTGGGCTTCGATCTCTTCCACCGTGCGGTTGTGCGCGACCAGTTCCTCGGCCGCCGGCATGTCGATGCCGTAGATGTTCGGGTAGCGCACCGGCGGCGCCGCGCTGGCCAGGTAGACCTTGCGCGCGCCCGCATCACGGGCCATCTGCACGATCTGCTGGCTGGTGGTGCCGCGCACGATCGAGTCGTCCACCAGCAGCACCACGCGGTTGCGGAACTCCAGGTGGATCGGGTTGAGCTTGCGGCGCACCGACTTCACGCGCTCGCCCTGCCCCGGCATGATGAAGGTGCGGCCGATGTAACGGTTCTTGATGAAGCCTTCGCGGTACTTCACCCCGAGCACGTTGGAGATTTCCAGCGCGGCGTCGCGCGAGGTGTCCGGGATCGGGATGATGGTGTCGATGTCGTGGTCCGGGCGCAGGCGCAGGATCTTCTCGCCCAGCTTGATGCCCATGCGCATGCGCGCCTTGTGCACCGAGACGTTGTCGATCATCGAATCGGGCCGTGCGAAGTACACGTATTCGAAGATGCACGGAGTATGCTCGGCCGGCTCGGCGCAGATTTCCGAGAACAGCTCGCCGCGCGCGGTGATCACCAGCGCTTCGCCCGGCTGCACGTCGCGCACGCGCTGGAAGCCCAGCACGTCCAGCGCGGCCGACTCGGAGGCCACGATGTACTCGTCGCCCTCGGCATGGCTGCGCTTGCCCAGCACCAGCGGGCGGATGCCATGCGGATCGCGGAAAGCGACCAGGCCCAAGCCCAGCACCACGCTGACCACCGCGTAACCGCCCTTGCAGCGGCGGTGCACGCCGGCCACCGCGCGGATCGCGGCTTCCGGGCTGAGCTGGCGCTGCTGTTCCAGTTCGTAGGCAAACACGTTCAACAGCACTTCGCTGTCCGAATCGGTGTTGACGTTGCGGCGGTCCTGTTCGAACACCTGCTGGCGCAGCGCCTCGGTGTTGATCAGGTTGCCGTTGTGGGCCAGCGCGATGCCGTACGGCGAATTGACGTAGAACGGCTGTGCCTCGTCCATGCCTTCCGAACCGGCGGTCGGGTAGCGCACATGGGCGATGCCGACGCTGCCTTCCAGGGTGGACATGGTGCGGGCATCGAACACATCGCGGACCAGGCCGGTGGCCTTCTGCACCCGCAGGCGGCTGCCATTGACGGTGGCAATGCCCGCCGCATCCTGGCCGCGATGCTGGAGGACGGTCAAGCCGTCATACAACTGCCCGGCGACGTTCTGGTTGCCGACGATTCCGACGATGCCACACATGGTGCGATGTCTCCGCTGGGCTGTGCCCAGTTACAAGGAAGGTGGCCGTACCTGGCCGCGGTGGTCGCCGCGCGCGCGGTCGACATTGGCCGGATCGCCCGGCTCGATACTGTCCGGCAGTGCAGGAGCGTCCGGGCGCACTTCGGCCGGATCGTAGGAATCGCCCTGTTCCGCTTTCGCAGGCCGCAGCCATCCGCTGCCTGCCACTACCTGGTTGAGGATGCCATTATCGCCTGCCGCGCCCGGCTTTCCCAACCCGGCGCCGGCGTTCTTGCCCAACTCCATCAATGCAGATGGGGACAAGGCGTCGGTCGGCAAGCCCTTGGGCAGCAGATCGGCCCCGGGAACCTCCCAGTGCGGCAGTTTGCTGTTCATCCACGCCACCGTGGGGTTCAGCAGCGGGCGCACCGCCGAGCGCTGCCACGAGGGCTCGGCGGTCAACGGGGTGAAGCTGCCCAGCAGCAGCAGGATCGCGGCGATCAGGCCGCCCCGCACGGCGCCCAGCACCCCGCCCAGCAGGCGGTCCAGGCTGGTCAGCATGCTGCGGTGGACCAGAGCCTTGATGACCATGCCGATCACCGCGACCACGATCATCACGCCGATGCCGACCCCCAGGTAGCCACCGACGAAGTGTTCGCCACCGGGGGCCGCTGGGGCGGCCCACCAATGGGCGGCATCATTGCCGAAGGCGAATGCCGCCCACGCGGCCAGCAGCCACGACAGGGTGCCGATGACGATTCCCACGAAGCCGCGCAGCATCCCCAGCAGGGTGGAGGCGGCGATCACGATCAGCAGCACCACGTCGATCATGGCGCCCCGCTCCTTCGGCGGCGCTGGCAACGGGGCTGCGCGTGGGTCATGGGTGCGGTCGCACCATGCCGGCCACGCCGACCTTGGCGGCGACCTGCGCCTTCAGCTGCTCGGCATCGGCGCGGTTGGCCACCGGCCCGACGCGGACGCGATGCAGGGTGCCCTTTTCGGTGCGGACCTGTTCGACGAACGCGCTGAAGCCGGCGGCGCGGACCTTGTCGCGCAGGGCATTGGCATCGTTGGCCTGACCGAACGCGCCCAGCTGCACGGCAAAGCCGACGCTGCTGGCAGCCGGTGCCGCCGGTGTGGCTGGCGCCGTCGCCGGCTTGCTGGCGGTGGCCTCCGGCTTCGGCTCGGGCTTCGGCGCCGGCTTCGGCGGTTCCGGCTTGGCGGCCGGGGGAGCGGTCGCGACCGGCGTACTCGGCGGCAGGCTTTCGCTGCGGACCGGGTTGCTGCTGGCCGAGGGCGCAGTGGCTGCGGACGGGGTGCTGGCGCTCGGCGCAGCCGGTGCCGGGGTGGCCGCGACCGGGGCACTGCTGCCGGCTGCCGCGTCCAGGGTGATCACTTCGGCCTTCACATCCGCACGGATCTTCACCGCCTGCAGGCGGGCCGCCTCGGCCTGGGCGCGGTCGGCATACGGCCCGACCCGCACACGCCATGCCTGACGGCCGCCGATGGTGGCGGTTTCAGTGAAACCCGGCAGCTGCGAGCGCTTCAGGTAGGCGATCACGGCATCGGCATCGGCCTTGCTGCCGTAGGCACCGAAGGTGACCGCATAGTTGCCGGCAGCGACCGCCGGCGAAGTATCCACGGTCGGCGGCGTGGCCGGCGTGGCGGCGTCCTGCAGCGGCTTGGCCTGCCCGGTCTGCAGGCCGGTGGCACCACCGGCCGGGGCGACCAGGGGCAGCTCACGGGTTTCGAACTGGCCATCGGCCGGCGCATCCGGTGCGGCGATCGGCACATTGGCCACGCCGCTGTCCGGTGCCGGTCCCTTGACCAGCATCGGCAGGAAGATCACGGCCAGTGCCACCAGCACGATGGCACCAATCAGACGCTGTTTCAGAGGCGTATCCACGTGAGGCAGGCAACTGTCCGGAGGTTGCCGTCGATTATACGGGTGCCGGACCGGACGGCGTCGGCGTTGGCTGAACGCGGATCAGGCATCGCCCTGCAGCATCTGCAGGGCCGCTGCGGCGGTATGGAACGAGCCGAACACCAGTACGCGGTCGCCACGTTCGGCCTGGGCCAGCACCTGCGCCAGTGCCTGTTCGACGCTATCGGCCAGCGGCGCCTTGGCCGCAGCCGTGCCGGCCAGGCGCGCCTGCAACTGCGCGGCACTCTGCCCACGCAGGCCATCCAGCCCGGCCAGGGTCCATTCGCCCACCACATCCTGCAGCGCCTGCACCACGCCCACCGCATCCTTGTCCTGCAGCGCGGCGTACACCGCCAGGGTGCGGCCGGCTGACACTTCGGCCTTCAGCGCGCGCGCCAGCTGACCGGCGGCCTGCGGGTTGTGGCCTACGTCCACACGGATCTGCACGCCATCCCGCTCGAATGCCTGCATGCGGCCGGAAATGCGCGCTGCCGCGATACCAGCGGCCCACGCCGCACGCGGCACCGGCTTGTCCAGCGCGCGCAGGGCGGCGATGGCGGCACCGGCATTGGCCAGCTGGATCGGGCCGGCCAGCGCCGGGGTCGGCAGCTCCATGCGCAGGCCGACATCACGCCAGCGCCAGCGCTGGGCATCGATCGGCTCGTAGAAATAGTCGCTGCCGCCACGGATCGCATTGGCGCCGACCAGATAGGCACGCGCCAGCACGCTCGACGGCGGATCGGTCTCGCCCAGGATCACCGGCTTCCAGCCACGGATGATGCCGGCCTTCTCGGTGCCGATCGCTTCGCGGTCGTCGCCCAGCCACTCGGCATGGTCGATGTCCACGGTGGTGATCACCGCCACGTCGGCATCGACAATGTTGACCGCATCAAGGCGGCCACCCAGGCCCACTTCCAGCACCGCCAGATCCAGCCCGGCGTCGGCGAACAACTGCAACGCGGCCAGCGTGCCGTACTCGAAATAGGTCAGCGTGGTCTCGCCCCGCGCGGCCTCGATGGCGTTGAACGCAGCGACCAGCGCTGCATCGTCCACGTCCTGCCCGTCGATGCGCACACGCTCGTTGTAGCGCAGCAGGTGCGGCGACGTGTACGCGCCGACCTTCCAACCGGCAGCACGGCCGATGGCCTCGATGAAGGCGACAGTGGAGCCCTTGCCGTTGGTGCCACCGACCACGATGGTGCGCCCGGCCGGCGCGCCAAGCCCCATCGCCGTGGCCACGGCGCGCACGCGCTCCAGGCCCATGTCGATGGTCGCCGGGTGCTGGCGTTCAATGTAGTCCAGCCAGTCGGCCAGGGTGGTCGGGGTGTTCGTCACGGCAGTGCTTCCAGCAGGTACAGGTGGTTCGGTGTGGCGGGTCAGAGTGCGCGGTGCTTGGCTTCGCCGAAGAACGGCGTGTGGTGGGCGCAGTCGTTCAGGCGCACCACTTCCAGGCTGTCCAGATCGGCGCCTTCGAGCAGGTTGAGCGTGGTCGGTGCCTGACGGAAGGTCCACAGGCGGGAAATCGGCAGGCCCAGCACCTTGCACAGGATCACGCGGTTGACCGCATCGTGCGCAACCACCAGCAGGGTGTCGTGCTCACCGAGGCCTTCGGTGGCACGGGCCAGGCCACGCCAGCTGCGTTCCAGCACCAGGCGCAGCGATTCGCCGCCGGGCATCAGCACGGTATCCGGTTCCTCGCGCCAGGCCCGCAGGCGCGACGGATCCTTTTCGTTGATTTCGCTGGCCAGCAGGCCTTCCCATTCGCCGTGGGCGATTTCCTGCAGCTCCGGCTCGGTCAGCAGCATGTCGGCGCGGGCGGCACCAAGCGCCAACTGCGCGGTGCGCTGCGCGCGCGACAGCGGCGAGGCAACGGCACGGGTGATGTCCACCGAGGCCAAGCGGGCACCCAGTGCCTGGGCCTGGGCTTCTCCGATCGGCGAAAGCGGAATATCGATCTGGCCCTGGTAGCGGCCTTCGGCGTTCCACGGCGTTTCGCCGTGGCGGGCAAGCAGGATGCGCATGCGTGCAAGGGGTCCTGGGGGGAGGAGGTTTCCGCGTTTCGTTCACATCCTGTGAAGTGCGCGGAACAGGGATGATACCTGTTCGGCGCACCCGGCCGGGCCGGGCATGAAAAAACCCCGCGACGTGGGTCGCGGGGTTTCGGAAACTCCGGCTGTCTGGTCGAGGTTGCCGGCCAGCGGCCGGCACTACCGCAACCGGTTTATTTCGCCAGGTTCAGTTCCTTCAGCAGCTGCGGCGCCGGCGCCACTTCCTGCATGATCCACTGCATGTAGCGGCTGTCGACGGCGATCATGCGGGTCATCACCGGATCGAACACCCAGTTGGAGCTGACCGATTCCCAGTTGCCATCGAAGGCCAGGCCAACCAGCTTGCCGTTGGCGTCCAACACCGGCGAACCCGAGTTGCCGCCGGTGATGTCCAGGTTGGACAGGAAGTTCACCGGCACCGAACCAATGCGCTTGTCTTCCAGGCCGCCGTAACGCTTGGCCTTGACCGCATCGAGCAGCGCCTTCGGCGAATCGAACGGGTCTTCGCCGGTTTCCTTCGCCGCCACGCCTTCCAGGGTGGTGAACGGGGTGTACTTCACGCCGTCCTTGCCATAGCCCATGACGTTGCCGAAGGTGATGCGCAGCGACAGGTTGGCGTCCGGGTAGACGAACTCACCCTGGCTCTTCTTGTAGTCGGCCACGGCCTGCAGGTACAGCGGACGTGCGGTCAGCGATTCGCCTTCGCGGATCTTCTTCTGCTCTTCCTGCTTCAGCAATGCCGGCATGACGGCCACGGCATACTGGATGGCCGGATCGCTGCTGGCTTCAAACGCGGCACGGTCGGCCTTGAACCACTTCAGACGGGTGTCCAGGCTGCCCAGTTCGGTGCCGCCAAGCTTGGCCACCAGCGACTTCACCGCAGCGGCATCGCTGCCGGCCAACCACTTGTTCAGCACTTCGTTGTCGCGCTGTGCGGCCGGCAGGGCCACGTACTGGTCCAGCCAGTAGGTCTGCAGCTGCTGGTCCATCTTCGCCACGTAGCGACGGTCCATCTGCTTCAGGCCACCTTCGATGGTGGTCAGGTCGCGTTCCTGGTAACCGGCTTCGCGCTCGGCATCCGGCTTGCTGCGCTCGATCGACAGGCGGTACAGGGTGATCGCTGCGCCAACGGCCGAGGTGTTGTTGAACTGACCGACGAACAGGTCGCGTTCGCGGGTCGACTTGCTGGTATCCAGATGCTTGAGCAGCTGCGCGTGTGCAGCCAGGGCCGGCTTGCCGGCAGCCCCCTGCTTCTTCAGCCACGCCAGCACGGCGGCTTCTTCAGCCTGCTTCTGGCCAGCTGCGTCGATGCGCTTGAAGCCTTCCAGCTGGCCCAGGTAGTTCTTGGCCACGTTGTTCATGCTGGCGGCGGTGGCGGCGTACTTCACCTTGACGTCGGCGTCGGCCTTGCCGGCGTCGGCGATCATCTTCAGCACCGCGTTGTAGTGCTTGGCGATGGTCGGGTAGGTGAAGCTGGCGGTTTCGTTGAACTCACCGGCCAGGGCATAGCGGTTGGTGCGGCCCGGGTAGCCGGCCACCATCACGAAGTCGTCGGCACCCAGCGGCTGGTCGGCGAACTTCAGGAAGTGCTTGGGCTGGTACGGCACGTTGTCGGCGGCGAAGGCGGCCGGCTTGCCGTCCTTGCCCACGTAGGCGCGGTAGAACGAGAAATCGCCGGTGTGGCGCGGCCACATCCAGTTGTCGACGTCGCCGCCGAACTTGCCGACGCTGCCCGGGGGCGCGTAGACCAGGCGCACGTCCTTGATTTCCATGTTGCGGAACAGGCGGTAGGTGTTGCCGCCGGAGAAGCTGTACAGGCGGCAGCGGAAGCCGGCATCGGCTTCACAGGCGGCGACCTGGGCCTTGTCGAAGGCGTCCAGCGCGCGGCTGCGGGCCAGCGGGTCGTTGCCGGCGCCGGCAATGGCGGCCTTGGCCTGGGCGGTGACGTCGGTGATCTGGTCGAGCACGAACACGCGGGCGTTCGGGCCGGCGCTCAGTTCGTCCTTCAGGGTCGGCGCGTTGAAGCCGTCCTTGATGAGGTTCTTCTGCGCGGTCGAATTCAGCTGGATGGCGCCATAAGCGCAGTGGTGGTTGGTGACCACCAGGCCCTGCGGCGAGACGAAGCTGGCGGTGCAGCCGCCGAGGGCGACGACCGCGCCCATCGGGTCGCCGGTCAGGTTGGACAGCTGTTCCGGGGACAGCTTCAGGCCGGCCTTCTGCAGCGGGCCGGCGATTTCCGGCAGCTGCTGCGGCACCCACATGCCTTCAGCGGCATGGGCGACCTGGGCCAGCCCGAGGCTGGCGACGATGGAGAATGCAAGCAGGTTCGAGCGCATGGAGCGGCCCCTGGTAGTGGAACCTTCGATTGTAGCCCGCCGCCCTGCCCCGGCCCGAACCCCGGAAGTCATGTAATTGGATGCTTCCACCGTTCAGCGTCTCCACTGCAATCGGACGGAGGCAGGAGGCCAGACCGATGCAGGACACGCCGTAAGCCCATCCATGGGGGCTCGATCGCGCCATCCATGGCGCTCACGGTCCTGCATCGGTCTGGCCTCCTGCCTCCCGACAATTCCCTGGCCTCGGACGGTAGCGCCGGGCCATGCCCGGCGAGCGCGGCGGCGCCGTTCGAAACGCCCGCCGGCACACGCCTTTCGTTCCGCCAATGCACCCGCAGCGCAACATGGGAATTCCGCGCGGCACCCTATAATCCGCGTTTTCCCCCCTGATGAGTTCCACCCGATGGCGCAGCAAACGATGAAGGCCCTGGTCAAGCGCGAAGCGGCCAAGGGCATCTGGCTGGAAGAAGTTCCGGTTCCGACCCCGGGCCCGAACGAGGTCCTGATCAAGCTGGAGAAGACCGCGATCTGCGGTACCGACCTGCACATCTACCTGTGGGACGAGTGGAGCCAGCGCACCATCAAGCCGGGCCTGACCATCGGCCACGAGTTCGTCGGTCGCGTCGCCGCACTCGGCTCGGCCGTGACCGGCTATGAGATCGGCCAGCGCGTCTCGGCTGAAGGCCACATCGTCTGCGGCCACTGCCGCAACTGCCGTGGCGGCCGCCCGCACCTGTGCCCGAACACCGTCGGCATCGGCGTCAACGTCAACGGTGCCTTCGCCGAATACATGGTGATGCCGGCCAGCAACCTGTGGCCGATCCCGGACCAGATCCCGTCGGAGCTGGCTGCGTTCTTCGACCCGTACGGCAACGCCGCGCACTGTGCGCTGGAGTTCAACGTGATCGGCGAGGACGTGCTGATCACCGGTGCCGGCCCGATCGGCATCATCGCCGCCGGCATCTGCAAGCACATCGGTGCACGCAACGTGGTGGTGACCGACGTCAATGATTTCCGCCTGAAGCTGGCCGCCGACATGGGCGCCACCCGCGTGGTCAACGTGGCCAACCAGTCGCTGAAGGACGTGATGAAGGAACTGCACATGGAGGGCTTCGACGTGGGCCTGGAAATGAGCGGCAACCCGCGTGCGTTCAACGACATGCTCGACTGCATGTACCACGGCGGCAAGATCGCCATGCTCGGCATCATGCCCAAGGGCGCCGGCTGCGACTGGGACAAGATCATCTTCAAGGGCCTGACCGTGCAGGGCATCTACGGCCGCAAGATGTACGAGACCTGGTACAAGATGACCCAGCTGGTGCTGTCCGGTTTCCCGCTCGGCAAGGTGATGACCCACCAGCTGCCGATCGACGACTTCCAGAAGGGCTTCGACCTGATGGAAGAAGGCAAGGCCGGCAAGGTGGTATTGAGCTGGAACTGATCCACCCCACGGCAGCGCCGGGCCATGCCCGGCGTCACCGGCATGAAAAAGGCGCCCAATGGGCGCCTTTTTCGTAAAGCGTGCCAGGCAAGCCTGGCACCTACCGGAGCACGGGTTATTTGCCGATCGCCACGGTCAGCAGCACGCGACTGTGTGCCAGCTTGCCCGAGTTCTCGCGGCCGTTGCTGTCGGTGCCGTAGTAGCCGAGGCCGACGTTGAACAGGCCGAACTTGCGGCTGACGCCGACGTTCCAGTCGGTGTAATCCTTGGCCAGGCCCTTCTCGAAGCTGCTGCGGCCGACGTTGGCGTTCAGCGTGAAGTCCTGCGGCAGGCCCCACTCGCCGCCGACGCCGTAGTACCAGCCGTCGGTACCACTGTTCCACTGGTCGTTGGTGTAGGCCACGGTCAGCTTGTAGGTGTCATCGAGCGTGGTGGTGGTGACCAGCTCGTTGTAGTTCTGGCTGCTGGCACCGATGTAGGTGTAGCGGTTCAGCAGCACGTCGAAGTTGACGCGCGGGGTGACGTCCACGCCGTAGCCGATCTGGTAGTCGATCTCGGTGTTCGGGTCGCCCGGGCCGAAGTCCACGCCCGAACCCCAGACACCGGCGTACAGGCCAACCGGCGAGGTGTAGGTGAAGCCTGCCTGCAGGGTCGGCTTCTCGTCGGTCTGCGACACGCCACGGAACAGGTAGTCGGAAACGGCGGTGACATTCCAGCTGTACGGCGATTCGTTTTCCTGGGCGCTGGCGGCGAACGGGGCGGCCAGGGTCAGGGCAGCGGCAATGGCGAGGCAGGCACGGGCGTGCTTCATGAGCGTCTCCGGTGGGGGCGGTGGCGTGGCGTGGAAGGCGGGAGCAGCCGGAGCGCGACAGCTCCGGTTCACGAATTCTTAACCAGTTTGCTATTGCGATGCAACATGTGCCGGCCGTGGCGATGCCTCAGCCCGGCCGGTCGGCAAGTGGCGATGCCCGGTAGAATCAGCGGTTTCCCCGTTCAGAGCCGTGCCCACGCCATGACCGACGCCTCCTCCGCCCTGACCCGCCACTACGCCGAGGAACTGGACGCCATCCGCGCCCAGGGCCTGTTCAAGTCCGAGCGGATCATCACCAGCCCGCAGTCGGCCGAGATCACCCTCGAGGACGGCCGCAAGGTGCTGAACTTCTGTGCCAACAACTACCTGGGCCTGGCCGACCATCCTGACCTGATCCAGGCCGCCAAGGATGCGCTGGATACCCACGGCTTCGGCATGGCCTCGGTGCGCTTCATCTGCGGTACCCAGGACCTGCACAAGCAGCTGGAGAAGCAGATCGCCGACTTCTTCGGCAAACAGGACACCATCCTGTACGCCGCCTGCTTCGACGCCAACGGCGGCCTGTTCGAACCGCTGCTCGGCGAGAACGACGCGATCATTTCCGATGCACTGAACCATGCTTCGATCATCGACGGCGTGCGCCTGTGCAAGGCCAAGCGCTTCCGCTACGCCAACTGCGACATGGCCGACCTGGAAGCCCAGCTGCAGGCCGCCGATGCCGCCGGCTGCAAGACCAAGCTGATCACCACCGACGGCGTGTTCTCGATGGACGGCTTCATCGCCCCGCTGGACGAAATCACTGCACTGGCGAAGAAGTACAACGCACTGGTGCACATCGACGAATGCCACGCCACCGGCTTCCTGGGTGCCACCGGCCGCGGCTCGGCCGAAGTGAAGGGTGTGCTGGAGAAGATCGACATCATCACCGGCACGTTGGGCAAAGCCATGGGCGGCGCACTGGGCGGTTTCACCTGCGCCAGCGCCGAGGTGATCGAGCTGCTGCGCCAGCGTTCGCGGCCGTACCTGTTCTCCAACTCGCTGCCGCCGCATGTGGTTGCCGCCGGCATCAAAGCGTTCGAGATGCTGGCCGCCGCTGACGACCTGCGCGACACCCTGGTGGAAAACACCCGCTACTTCCGCGAAAAGATGGTCGCAGCCGGATTCGACGTGAAGCCGGGTGTGCACCCGATCAGCCCGGTGATGCTGTACGACGCACCGCTGGCGCAGAAGTTCGCCGAGCGCCTGCTCGAAGAAGGCATCTACGCGATCGGTTTCTTCTTCCCGGTGGTGCCCAAGGGCCAGGCTCGCATCCGCACCCAGATCAGCGCCGCGCACAGTCGCGAGCATCTGGACCGCGCGATCGATGCGTTCACCCGCATCGGTGTCGAGCTGGGCGTGATCAAGGGCTGATCGTGGCCGGGGTCGGATCCCTTTCCACAGGAAAGGGCTCTGACCCCACCGGTCAAAGCGTGCCGACCAAGGTCGGCACCTACGGGCTTGATGGCGTGCCGACCGAGGTCGGCACCTGCCGGCATCACTTCTTTTTCTTCTTGCCCTTCGGCTCGTCCTTGCTGGCCACCACCACCGGCTTGGCGGCAGCGTCCTGGCCGTTGCCCTTGGCAACGCGGATGCCATTGGCCTTCATCCAGGCATCGAACTCGTCGGCGGTCATCTTCTTGTCGCCGTTGCTCATCAGGAAGCGGTAGCTGCCGCGACCATCCAGCTCCGGGGTCTTCACTTCCACCACCGGGGTTTCGGCCGGCGTTTCCGCCTTGGCCACCTTCTTGTGGCCACCACAGGCGGTCAGCAGCACCATCGGCAGCAGCAGGCCTGCGCAGCGCAGGGTTTGGTTGAGGGTCGGGTGGTACATGGGCAGGCTCCGTTCGGGAAATTCAGCAACCAGGCGCCCCCTACGCCTGGAACGGTGGCCGGCAACCGCCGGCCGCGGGCGGTGATCAGCCCGGTGCAGCGGCCCCCAGCCGCTGCTGGTCACTGACCTCCAGCATCCGCCACTGGCCCTTGCCGAGATCGCCGAGCACCAGCCCACCGATCGCGACCCGGACCAGGCGCAGCACCTGCAGGTCAAAGGCCGCCAACAGGCGGCGGATATGACGGTTGCGACCCTCGTCGAGGACCACCTCCAGCCATGCGGTCTTGTCGCCACTGCGCAGCACGCGCACGGCCTGGGCAACGAGGAACTCGCCCTCGTCCTCCACGCCGGCCTGCAGTGCCGCCAGAGTGGCGTCATCGGGCAGGCCATCAACCTGCACGTGGTAGGTCTTGTGCGGCCCGGTCTGCGGGTCGGTCAGGCGCGCCGCCCATTGCGGATCGTTGCTGAACAGCAACAGCCCTTCGCTGGCCTTGTCCAGGCGCCCAACGGGTGCGATCCACGGCAGGCCAGCACCATCAAAGCAGCGGTACACGGTGTCGCGGCCACGCTCGTCCTGCGCGGTGGTCACCACCCCGCGCGGCTTGTTGAGCATCAGGTACAGGCGCTGCGGCGCGCCCATCGGCTGGCCATCGACCTCGATCGGCGGCGCCGGCTGGCCAATCGGGAACTCGGGATCACGCACGATGCGGCCGGAGACACGCACGCGCCCTTCGGCGATCCAGCGCGCGGCCTCGCTGCGCGAGCACACGCCGGCCTTGGACAGCACGCGCGCCAGGCCATGGCGCACGCTACTGGAGACATTCGGAGTCGCACGCCCACGCGATGCGTGGGAGCGGGCGGCGGGGGCGGCAGGTGGGCGGCGCGTGCGCAAGCCTCTGCTCCCCGCGGCGCTTACTTCTTGTCGACCGGCTTGGTCTCAGCCGGTGCTTCGGCCGGGGCCGGAGTGGCGGCCGGAGCGGGACGCGCCTTGACCACACGCACGCCACGCGCCTTCATCCAGGCGTCGAATTCTTCGGCGGTCATGCGCTTGCCGTTCTGGCTCATGTCGAAGCGCCACGGCGTGTTGTCGAACTCGGTCTGCGGCTTGTAGGCCGCCGGATCGTTCGGCTTCACTGCCGGCGCGCTCGGGATGGCCTTGGCGATGTTCTGGCAGCCATCGATGCGCAGGCGCTGCAGCACCTGGTCCAGCGACTGCGACGGATCGTAATTGCCGCTCAGCACGCCGGCCGGCATGCCCAGCTGATTGCCACGGATGTACAGCTCGTCGGCCACCGGCGCGATGGTCGTGGCCGGCAACGGCAGCGGCGATGCGCTGGTGTTGACCGAGCAATCGACCGCAGCGTGGGCGGCGGGAACCAGGGCCAGCGCCAGAACGGCGGCCGATGCAGAGCGCAGCATGAGGGACATCCACGGAAGGAAGTGACGCGGCGAGTTTAGCAATGCCGCGTCAGCTTTCAAGCGCCACTTTCAATGAATACGGCAACTCATTGGTTTTACGGACAAAATCCCGACGAACGGTTGCCCTCACGCATGGAATTCCAGATTCCCGGCCGCAGAAACAACAAGACCCGGCCGAAGCCGGGTCCTGCTGTGTCCTACTGGCAGAGCGTCAGAACTTAGTTCTGGACGTTCAGCTCGGTACGACGGTTCTTGGCGCGACCTTCCGGGTTGTCCGAACCATCCGGGTTGGTGTTCGGAGCAATCGGACGGCTCTCGCCGTAGCCGATCGGGCCAACCAGGCGACCGGCGTCAACGCCGTTCTTGGTCAGGTAGTTGTACACGGCGGTAGCACGACGCTCCGACAGCTTCTGGTTGTAAGCGTCGGTACCCTTCGAGTCGGTGTGACCGGCAACTTCAACGCGCAGATCCGGGTAACGCTTCAGGATCTCGGTGGCTTCGCTCAGGATCGCCACGGCGTCCGGACGCAGGTTCGACTTGTCGAAGTCGAAGTTGACGCCCTTCAGGTCGATGGAGACCGGCACCGGGCAACCGTCCGGACCGATGGTCTGACCCGGCTGCGAGTTCGGGCACTTGTCGTCGCAGTTGTTGACGCCGTCACCGTCGTCATCCAGGTCGGCGCAGCTCGGGGCAACCGGAGCCGGAGCCGGAGCAGCCGCGACCGGAGCCGGGCCCAGCGGGATCACGACGCCGACCGAAGCCAGCACGTCACCGAACCAGTCTTCCTTCTTGGCGGCAACGCTCTGGTCGTCGAAGTCAGCGCGGTAGGCAACTTCGGCGCGGACAGCAACGCGCTTCTCGAAGGTGGTCTGCAGACCGACGCCGACCTTGGCGGCAACGTTGCCGTCCTTGCGCTTACGCGGACCGGTGGCATCGAACGGGTAGGACTCTTCCGACTTCTGGTAGCCCAGGCCACCCAGGATGTACGGGTTCCAGCCGCGGCCTTCCTTGATGAAGTGGCGACGCAGGTCCAGCGAGACGCCGTACTGCGACCAGTTCAGGTCCTTGTTCGAATCGAAGTTCGGGTTCTGATAGTTCAGCTCACCGTCCAGCGACCAGTTCGGGCTGATGAACTTGCCCAGGCCCAGGGTCACGAACGGAGCGTCATTGGTCAGACGGTCGCTGTCCTGGAAGTTGAAGCCGGCCGAACCGGTCAGGTACCAGCGGTCATCGAACTCCTGCGCGGAGGCAGCCTGGGCGAAAGCCAGACCACCCAGCAGCGCGGCAGTAAGGATCTTCTTGTTCATTGAGTACAGCTCCTATTTCGGGGGTATGAAACCGGTAGAGGCATGGGCCAGCACTACTGCGTCGATGTTCGACAGCCGATTCAGCACGCCACCGCCGCGAACATTATGCTCAGGCGGGTGAAGGTCATGTTAACAGTCCCGTAACATGTGAAGTGTTGTGCCCGACCCTCCACCGGTCCGACGTTGAAACCCTATACAGGATGATGAAAATCCGCAAGACCTTCGCGCTGCAAGGGTTTGACGGTGTTTAGGCGGGGGAAGCGACATATTCCGCAACGGATTGCTTCACACGGTTCAGCGCGCTTGCGGAAACGTGAGGAACCTTATGATGGGGCCACGAACCCAGCCGGAGCCGAGATGAAAGCCGTCGCCCTGAGTCGTGAATCCGCCCCCGCACTGGGCGATGTCCAGCTGCCCCCACCCCTGCCTCCACGCGGTCGTGACCTGCTGATCCGGGTCGAAGCAATCTCGGTCAACCCCGTCGATGGCAAGCAGCGCGCGGCCACTGATCCGGCCACGCTCGAGGCGCCCCGCGTGCTCGGCTGGGACGCATCGGGCGTGGTCGAGGCAATCGGCGAAGAGGCCAGCCTGTTCGCCTCCGGCGACGAGGTCTATTACGCCGGCGATGTCACCCGCCCAGGCTGCAATGCGCAGTACCAATGGGTGGATGAACGCCTGGTCGCACGCAAGCCGACCACGCTGGATTTCGCTGAAGCGGCCGCCCTGCCGCTGACCACGCTCACCGCATGGGAACTGCTGTTCCAGCGCATGCCGTTGCAGCTGGATGACTGCCGTCATGCCGGCCAGCACCTGCTGGTGATCGGCGGTGCGGGCGGCGTTGGATCGATGGCGATCCAGCTGGCCCGCCATGCGGGCTTCGAGGTGATCGCCACCGCCTCCCGCGCGTCCTCGGCCGACTGGTGCCGGCAGATGGGTGCGCAGCATGTGATCGACCACAGCCGACCGCTGCTGGCGCAGTTGCAGGCGCTGGGCATCGATGCGGTGCATGTCGCACTCAATCTGGCCGACACCGACCACTACTGGGATGAACTGGGCCAGCTGCTGGCGCCGCAGGGCCATGTCGGCCTGATCGTCGAACCGCGCGGTGCGCTGCGCATCGGAGATCCGTACAAGGCCAAGTGCATCGGTATCCACTGGGAATTCATGTTCGCGCGCGCGCGCTTCGCCACCGCCGACCGCATCGAACAGCACCGCATCCTCAGCCGCGCGGCCAGCATGATCGACGCCGGCCAGCTGCGGGGCACCCTCAGCGAGACACTGGGCACGATCAATGCGGCCAACCTGGACATTGCGCATCAGCGCCTGGACAGCGGGCGCACGCTTGGCAAGCTGGCACTGGCGGGCTGGGACGACTGACGCGTCATGTAGAGCCGAGCCCATGCTCTGCTTCGTGGCCCGGCAGCCGAGCATGGGCTCGGCTCTGCAGATTCCGCCTGTAGCAGCGGATTGGCCCGCATCTGTATCTATGGAAGTGACCGAATCGGACTTACGGTGGGAACAGATCATCCTCCCCCCGAGCGCCCCATGCCCACTGCCCTTCCGCTGCGCCTGCTGCAACTGACCGTCGGCCTGTTCCTGTACGGCTTCGGTGCCTCGCTGATGATCCGTGCCGCGATCGGCGTTGCTCCCTGGGACGTGCTGTCGCAGGGCATCGCCGCGCAGACGCCGCTGTCGTTCGGCCTGGCCACCAATGTGATCGGCGCACTGGTGCTGCTGCTGTGGTGGCCGTTGCGACAGAAACCCGGTGTCGGCACCGTACTCAACGTGATGTTGATCGGCCCGTCGGCACAATTTGGCCTATGGCTGCTGCCACCGGCTGTCGGCGTTGGCTGGCAGCTGGCGATGTTCTGTGCCGGCATGCTGCTGGTTGCGCTGGCCACCGGCCTGTACATCGGCGCCAGGCTGGGCCCCGGCCCGCGCGATGGCCTGATGACCGGTCTGCACGCCCGCACCGGCTGGCCGATCTGGAAGGTGCGCAGCCTGATCGAGGGCAGCGTGCTGCTGCTGGGCTGGTGGCTGGGCGGCAACGTCGGCCTCGGTACCCTGGCCTTCGCCCTGCTGATCGGCCCGCTGTGCGGGGTGACGCTGGGCTGGTTCGGGATTGGTCGTCCCCCGGCAGTACCTGCCGCTGGCCGGCAACCGCAGTCCCACTGAGTTGGCCGGCACTCCCGCCCCCGGAGTTCGGGGGCAGCGCCGCAGGCGCGATCCAGCAGCCCTTGCCCCGGCCGCCGTTTCGCGGCACGCTTCGCGCTTCCGTACGCAAGCGTATCGACCATGTCGCCAGCCAACGAAAGCGCCTATCCCCACCTGTTCGCCCCGCTGGACCTGGGCTTCACCCAGCTGCGCAACCGCGTTTTGATGGGCTCGATGCACACCGGCCTGGAAGATCGCGCCCGCGACTTCCCGCGGCTGGCGGCCTATTTCGCCGAACGCGCCGAGGGCGGCGTCGGGCTGATCGTCACGGGCGGCTTCGCGCCCAACGTGGTCGGCTGGCTGAAGCCGTTCGGCGGCAAGCTGTCCTGGCCCTGGGAAGTGCGCCCGCATCGCCAGCTCACCGCCGCCGCGCACCAGCACGGCGCGAAGATCTGCCTGCAGCTGCTGCATGCCGGCCGCTATGCCTACCACCCGTTGTCGGTGGCGCCGTCGAAGCTGAAGGCACCGATCAACCCGTTCACCCCGCGCGCGCTCTCGGCCAGTGGCGTCGAACGCCATATCGCCGACTACGCACGCAGCGCGAAGCTGGCCCGCGAGGCTGGCTACGACGGCGTCGAAGTCATGGGCTCGGAGGGCTACCTCATCAACGAGTTCATCGCCCCGCGCACCAACAAGCGCACCGACCGTTGGGGCGGTGATGCCAGCCAGCGCATGCGCTTCGCGGTCGAGATCGTGCGCCGCATCCGCGAGGCGTGCGGCCCGGACTTCATCATCATCTACCGCCTGTCGCTGGTGGATCTGGTCGATGACGGCAGCAACTGGGAAGAGATCGTGCAGCAGGCGCAGGCGATCGAGGCGGCCGGCGCGACGATCATCAATTCCGGTATCGGCTGGCACGAAGCGCGCATTCCGACCATCGCCACCTCGGTGCCGCGTGCTGCCTTCGCCGGGGTCACCGCCAAGCTCAAGCCGCATGTGAAGGTGCCGCTGGTGGCGACCAACCGCATCAACATGCCCGACGTCGCCGAGCGCATCCTCGCCGATGGCGGCGCCGACATGGTGTCGCTGGCACGCCCACTGCTGGCCGACCCACAGTGGCCGAACAAGGCCCGTGCCGGTCGCGCCGAGGCGATCAACACCTGCATCGCCTGCAACCAGGCCTGCCTGGACCACGTGTTCGAGAACAAGCTGGCCAGCTGCCTGGTCAACCCGCGCGCCGCGCACGAGACCGAGCTGGTCTATCGCCCCACCGCCACGCCGAAGAAGGTTGCCGTGGTCGGTGCCGGCCCCGCCGGCCTGGCCTGTGCCACCGTCGCTGCCCAGCGCGGCCACCAGGTCACCCTGTTCGATGCCAACGAGGAGATCGGCGGCCAGTTCAACGTGGCCAAGCGCATCCCCGGCAAGGAAGAGTTCCATGAGACCCTGCGCTACTTCCGCCACACGCTGGCCGAAACCGGCGTGCAGCTGCGCCTCGGCATCCGCGCCGATGCCGCCACCCTGGCCGGTTTCGACGAGGTGGTGCTGGCCACCGGCATCACCCCGCGCAAGGTCGACTTCCCCGGCGCCGACCATGCCAAGGTGGTCAGCTACCTGGACGTGCTGCTGGGCCGGGTCGAAGTGGGCACCAATGCGGCGATCATCGGCGCCGGCGGCATCGGCTTCGATGTCGGCGAGTTCCTCAGCCACGCCGGTGAGTCTCCCTCGCTGGACCCGCAGCGCTGGATGGCCGAATGGGGCGTGGATGCCAGCTTCGAGGCCCGCGGCTCACTGGGCCGGCCCGAGGTCGAGGTATCACCGCGGCGGCTGTGGCTGCTGCAGCGCAGCCCGGGCAAGCCCGGCGCGCGACTGGGCAAGACCACCGGCTGGATCCACCGCGCCACGCTGAAGGCCAAGGGTGTGCGCATGCTCGGCGGTGTCGAGTACCTGGGCGTGGACGACGAAGGCCTGCGCATCCGCGTGGAAGGCAGCGAACAGCTGCTGCCGGTCGACCATGTGGTGATCTGCGCCGGGCAGGAACCGAACCGTGCATTGCAGGCCGAACTGCAGGCCGCCGGCATCAACGCGCAGCTGATCGGCGGTGCCGATGTAGCGGCCGAACTGGACGCCAAGCGGGCCATCGACCAGGGCAGCCGGGTCGCCGCCGCGCTCTGATGAGCGCCTGAATGGGGGGCGGAATGTGATTTCCGTCACCCCTGCCGAACCTGAATGTCAAGCCGGACGGTTCACGATGCGTTCGGCTATGCCCCCCTACCTTGCGCCATCTTTCCGCTCACCAGCCAGTTTCCGGTGAGCCGGCGCAGCCCCCTCGATCGGTACTGATCGTTTCTTTTGGGGCTGCCCACGGGGCGGCCCCGATGGCCGCCTCCCCATGACGCCAAGTCGTACCCCACCTCCTGTCGCCCCCGCGGCCGGAACCGGAGGGTGCGGCCCACACGGAGCAAGGAGTTATATGAAACTGGCCTGGATTCTCTGGCTGTCGCAGTTGTTGCCGCAGCCGGCCGCTGATTCATTGTGTTTGAGCACCACCGTTTACCTGGAAGCACGCGACCAGACCCTGCGCGGCCAGCAAGCCGTTGCCGAGGTCGCCCTGCGTCGCCTCGACAGTGGCCTGTGGGGCGACTCGATGTGCCAGGTGGTCACCGCACGCAAGCAGTTCGCGCCGACCATCGTCTCCCCCGGCACCCAGCTGGGCAACGACGCCGCCTGGAGCGAGGCGATGAACGTGGCATTCGACGCCGAGCGCAACTGGGCGCTGCCGGCCGGCGAGCGCCGCGAGATCGTGCCCGGTGCCAGCCACTTCGCCGCGCTGTCCATTGCCAGCCCGAACTGGCGCAACGCCTACCAGGTGGCCACCATCGGCGATCACACCTTCTATAAGGTGCAGAACCTCAAGCCGCGCCAGTCGTAACGATCCGTGCTGGCGGCAGCGTTGCCGCCCGCCGCCAGGCTCTGGGATAGTGGGCGCTTCCCGCCCGCATCACCTGGAGTTCCCATGAAGCTGTACAGCAAGCCCGGTGCCTGTTCCACCGCCGACCACATCGCCCTGCAGTGGACCGGCCAGCCGTTCGAGGTTGAACTGCTGAACAAAGACACCCTGAAGGGCCCGGAATTCCTCAAGATCAATCCGGCCGGCGCCGTCCCCGCACTGGTCGACGGCGACTTCGTGCTGCTGCAGAACGCCGCAATCATGGGCTACATCGCCGACAGCTTCCCGCAGGCCGGCCTCGGCGGCGACGGCAGCCCGCGCCAGCGCGCCGAAGCCACCCGCTGGCTGGCCTTCGTCAATTCCGATGTGCATCCGGCCTTCTCGCCGCTGTTCTCGCCGGGCAAGTTCATTGCCGACGAAGGCCAGTACGACGCAATTCGCGCCGCCGCGCACAAGCGCCTGCGTGGCCTGTTCGAGACCGCCGACAAGCAGCTGGCCGACAAGCCCTGGCTGGCCGGCTTCCGCAGCTTCGCCGATCCGTACTTCTACATCACCCTGCGCTGGGCCGCCGGCACCAGGGTCGACCTGTCCGGCCTGGACAACCTGGCCGCCTACAAGGCGCGCATGGACGCCGACGCCGGCGTGCAGGCCGCGCTGAAGGCCGAAGGCCTGGCCTGATCCTGACCTGGGGTCAGATCCGTCTGCAGCGCAGACGGCTCTGACCCCATCTTCGCCATCAACCGATCTGGCGGATCACTTCGCCCTTGGCATCGCGCAGGTAGGTCGGCACCACTTCGATGCACAGCGCCGCCGCCACCGGGTAGATACCGCGCTCGGCACGCACGCCCGCCAGAGCCTGCAGTCCCGGCTCGCCCAGTGCCCAGCGCGCGTTGTCAGCGGAGACGTCACCCACTTCACCGCGCCCGGCCGGAATGAATTCCCACTGCCGCTCGCGGCTGACCAGTTCCAGCGATTTGCCGTGGCGCAGGCGCAATGGCAGCAGCTCACACACGCTGGCGACCTGGCCCGCACCGAGCACCAGGGTGGTGACGCCTGCCTCCTGCCGCCAGTCCAGTGTCTCGATGAACAACATGCCGGTACTGGAGCCCTCGCGCTCGCTGCCGGCCTGCACCTGGGCCGCCAGTGCCGGATCGTCCAGCAGATTGCCGCGATGCAGGTCGCTGATCCACAGCGGCATCGCCGGCTGCAGCGCCTGCAGCACGCCGCGCGTCGACCAGCGCTTGACTGCTTCCATCTCCTCATCGGTCAGCCCGACCAGCTGCAGGAACTGCAGGTGGCCATTGATGGTGTCGCGTGCGGGCAACTGCGGATCAATGACGAAGGCCAGATGGCACAAGCGCGTGCCGGTCTCCAGCGCGATCGGGCCGTTGGCATTGAGGTGATGACCATCCTCGAACACGTTGCCACTGCCGAACACATAGCGCGCCAGGTTCTGCAGCAGGTTCATCGGCCACACCGGCGGTGTGCTGCCGGCGTTCTCACCGGCGTCGGCAGCGAGGCGGAAGGTCAGCTCGAAGCCATAGCCGCTGGTGGCGACATCACTGCTCTCCTTGGCATACAGCTCGGAGAAGCCGTAAGTGACGTAGTGCCAGTGCGGAACCGGCGCATCCGCCCAGTACACGCTGATGCCATCCAGAGGATCCTGCCCACCGAGCGTGTACGGCAGCGCGGTGCCGAAGTGACGCGGCTCCTGCCCAGCATACAGCGGCGCCAGCGCCGCATTGATCGCATCCCAGCCGGGGGTATCGGTGTCGTCGTGGTCGTCCTGCACGTGGGACTCCTTGTGGGAAAGTGAACCGATCACTTTACGTGGTGGCTCAGGCCTGCACGACCTCATCGCCACCATTCACCACGGCCGCCTGGGTTTCCTGCCACCAGCGCTGCGCCAGCGCCGGACTGCGTGCCTTGCCCACCGCCGCCAGCAGTTCCGGGCACAGGCGTTCCAGCGCCAGCGCATCGGTGCAGCGTTCGATCTTCAACTGAATGAAGTAGCCCTTCAGGCCCAGATGCCGACGCACTGCCTCACTCATCGCGTCGTACAGCTGCTGGTACAGCGCCGGGTCCTGTTCGCGGCCGGTGCTGATGCTGCGCGTCGGTGCGATTTCGGCAGTTCCGCCGATCACTTCAATCAGGCCCTGGGCTGACAATTGCTCCAGCGCATCCGGTGGGGCGCGCAGGCCTTCGAACAGGCCGCGCAATTCAGTGTCATCGCGATGGCCGTCGACCATCAGCAGGATCGAACGCAGTGCCGCCGGCAGGCGCCGGCCACGGTCTTCGATTTCCTGACGGCCAGCAGCCGTCTTGGCGTGCAGCAATGCCATTGCCTCCCCCCAATCCTTGATGCGCTTCACCTGCGCGCCCCGGCGGGCGCGCTCCCCTGGGGCCGAGCTTAGCGCACCGGTTGCAGGGAGGAAGCTGCGGTGCAGCAACGCCCTCCTCTGTAGAGCCGAGCCCACGCTCGGCTGCTTTGGCAAGGCATGCGGAGCCGAGCATCGGCTCGGCTCTACAGAAGCAGGTCAGCGCCCCAGCGCCCGGCGGATCTCCTCCAGCGCACTGGGATCATCCAGCGTCGACAGGTCACCCGGGTCGCGCTGTTCGGCCAGCGCCTGCAACGAGCGCCGCAGCAGCTTGCCCGAACGGGTCTTGGGCAGTGCATTGACCACGTGCACATGCGCCGGGCGCGCAACCGCACCAAGCGAAGTCGTCACCGTCGCCATCATCTCGGCCACCACCGGCGCCGGATCCTCGCCATCGAGCCCCTGCTTGAGGGTGACGAACACCAGCGGCACCTGCCCCTTCAGTTCATCCTTGACCCCGATCACGGCGGCCTCGGCCACCCGCGGATGGCTGGAAATGGCCTCCTCGATCTCGCGCGTGCCCAGGCGGTGCCCGGCCACGTTGATCACATCGTCGGTGCGACCCAGGATGAAGGTGTAGCCGTCGTCATCGCGGATCGCCCAGTCCAGCGAGCTGTACAACAGCTCCTTGAAGTGGCTGAAGTAGCTCTGCAGGAAGCGGCTGTCATCATTCCACACGGTGCTCATGCAGCCCGGCGGCAACGGTGGCGATACCACCAGCACGCCCTTCTGCCCCGGCGCGACCTCCTCGCCGGTGTTCTCGTCGATCACCTTCATCCGGTAACCGAGGTTGGGGAACCCGGGCGAGCCGAAACGCACCGGTTTCATCTCCAGGCCCGGCAGCAGGGTCAGCGCCGGCCAGCCGGTTTCGGTCTGCCAGTAGTTGTCGATGATCGGCTTGCCCAGCGCTTCACTGATCCAGTGCGCGGTCGGTTCATCCAGCGGTTCACCCGCCAGGAACAGGTACTTCAGCGCACGCAGATCGTGGCGATGGATGAAGTCCGCGTCGTGCTTCTTCAACACGCGGATGGCGGTGGGCGACGAGAACATCGTGCGCACGTTGTACTGCTCGCACAATGCCCACCAGATGCCCGGATCCGGATTCGTCGGCAGCCCTTCGTACAGCAGCGAAGTGCAGCCACCGATCAGCGGGCCGTACACGTTGTAGGAATGGCCCACCGCCCAGCCGACATCAGAGGTGGAGAACATCACCTGCCCCGGCTTGCAGTCGAACACGGTCTCCATCGACTGCGCCATCGCCACTGCATAGCCGCCCACATCGCGCTGCACGCCCTTCGGCTTGCCGGTAGTGCCGGAGGTATACAGCAGATAGCTCGGTTCGCTCGCTTCCAGCCACTGCACCGGCACATCGACTTCCCCGATCTGCGCACGCAGCGTGGCGTACTCCACATCACGGCCCGGCACGCGTGGTTCGGCTGCATCCAGCCCACGCGACACGATCAGCACATGCGGTGGCGGTGAAGCCGCTTCGGCGCAGGCGGCGTCGACCATCGGCTTGTACGGAATCAGCTTGCCACCGCGCATGCCGGCATCGGCGGCGATCAGCAGCTTGGGCTTCGCATCGTCGATGCGCAGCGCCAGGTTGTGCGCGGCAAAGCCCCCGAACACCACCGAGTGCACCGCACCGATGCGCGCGCAGGCCAGCATCGCGAACACGGCTTCGGCCATGTTCGGCATGTAGATCACCACGCGGTCACCGTGACCGACGCCGAGGTGCCTGAGCACGGCGGCGAAGTCGTTCACTTCGCGATACAGCTGGCGATAGGTGATCTCGCGCGTGCTGTTGGTTTCGGTGGAGATGGCGACCAGCGCGAGCTGGTCGGCGCGCGCGGCCAGGTGGCGGTCGACGGCGTTGTAGCAGAGATTGGTTTCACCGCCGACGAACCAGCGCCGGAACGGCGGGTTGCTGTAGTCGAGCACCTGCTGTGGCGGTTTGTGCCAATGGATGCGCTTGGCTTCCTCGCCCCAGAAGGCCTCCGGCTCGTCGATCGAGCGACGGTAGGTTTCCTCGTAGTTCATGACGCAGCCCTCCCAGACAAAGTCATGGCTTCGAGGATAGTCCGGCGCTGCCGCGCGGGCCGCCCTACCTTGGTAGGGGGTGGGTTTAGTTCTGCAGGGCTTGCAGCCCTGCACCTGCAGAAGCCGAAGGTGAAGCAACAGCAGACGCTGGCTTACTGGGGGATGGCGGGGTCGGTCCGGTTGCGGGAGACGCCGTAAACCCATCCATGGGGGCTTGGCCGCGGCATCCATGCCGCGGACACTCCCGCAACCGGACCCACCCCGCCTTCGACAGTTTCCCGCGAGCTGTCGGAACGACATATTGCTCTGGTCGGTGTCGACCTTGGTCGACACGGTAGATCCACGCCATGCGTGGATGGATTTCTGGTTCATCTGTGCCTCACGCGGAGGGCCGGTGAAGGTTCATGCTATGAGGCCACGCAACGCACAGGACATCGCAACACCATGGCACGGACCCGGGTCGGCATCATCTTCGGTGGCAAGTCTTCCGAGCACGAAGTTTCGCTGCAGTCGGCGAAGAACATCCTCGATGCGCTTGATCGAGAGCGCTTCGAGCCGGTGCTGGTCGGCATCGACAAGCAGGGCCAGTGGCATCTGAGCCAGCCGGATACCTTCCTGATCAATGCCGATGATCCGTCGCGCATCGCGCTGCATCGGTCCGGCACGTCGCTGGCGGTGCGCCCGGGTGCGGAGCAGGCGCAGCTGCAGCCGTCTGATGCGGCCAGTGCGCTGGGCCAGATCGATGTGGTGCTGCCGATCGTGCACGGGCCGCTGGGCGAGGACGGTGCGCTGCAGGGGCTGCTGCGCATGGCCAACCTGCCCTTCGTCGGTTCGCCGGTACTGGGCTCGGCGGTGGCGATGGACAAGGACGTGACCAAGCGCCTCCTGCGCGACGCCGGACTGCAGGTGGCACCGTGGCTGTGCATCCGTCGCCATCAGGCGGCGGCGGTCGATGTCGATGCGGTGATCGCGCAGCTCGGCCTGCCGCTGTTCGTGAAGCCGGCCAACCAGGGTTCGTCGGTGGGCGTGAGCAAGGTCAAGGATGCGGCGGGCTTCGCCGAGGCACTGGCGTTGGCGCTGCGCTACGACCACAAGGTGCTGGTGGAATCGGCGGTGGTTGGCCGCGAGATCGAGTGCGCGGTGCTGGGCAACGAACACCCGCAGGCCAGCCTGTGCGGCGAGGTGGTGGTGCACGACGAGTTCTACGCCTACGACACCAAGTACATCAACGAGGATGGCGCCGAGGTGGTGGTGCCGGCGGATATCGATGCTGCAACCCAGGCGCACATCCAGCAGACCGCGCTGCAGGCCTACCAGGCACTGGAGTGTGCGGGCATGGCGCGCGTGGATGTGTTCCTCACCGCAGGCGGTGAGATCGTCATCAACGAGGTCAACACGCTGCCGGGCTTCACCCGCATCAGCATGTACCCGAAGCTGTGGGGCGCCAGCGGTGTGGACTACACCACGCTGATCACGCGCCTGATCGAACTGGCGCTGGAGCGCCATGAAGCCGATCGCGGATTGCACAGCGCCGTGTAGCGGCGCTGGGTGTGGCGTCGAGCCATGCTCGACGCTACAAAGAGGGCGTGCCGGCCAGCGGCCGGCACTACCCTGCGGTCTTCTACCCGCGCTTGCGGAACATCGAGATCACTGCCAGTACCAGGAACACAACGAACAGGATCCAGGCGATGTTGCTGGCAGCACCGGCGATGCCGGAGAAGCCGAGCACGGCGGCGATGATGGCGATGACGAAAAAGATGACAGCGTAATGCAGCATGGCGCTCCTCGCAGATGTCCGGGCCGTTGGATGGCGTAGGCCCATCCTCCCGATCTGGCGGTGTGCAGCCAGTGACGGCGATCTATGCAGCAGATGAAGCCTTCAGCCTGCGCAGCCCTTCTTCGATGCTGACCTGCGGCACGTAACCGAAGTCTCGGCGTGCCGGCTCCATGCTGTACCAGTGCGGCGTGCACAGCTGCTCGGCCAGGAAGCGGGTCAACGGCGGTTCGCCGCGCAGGCGCAGCAACGGCCACAGCCGCTCGCAGATGGCGCCAACGCGATAAGCGGTCTTGAAGCTGATCGCCTTGTCCACGGTCGGTGCACCCACCGCCTGCAGCAGCTTGTTGACCAGCTCGCGCATCGGCAGCGGTTCGCCGTTGGAAATGAAGTAGGCCTTGCCCGCACATGCAGCGCCCGGCGCCAATGCCTCGAAAGCGAGGAAGTGCGCGAGCGCGGCGTTGTCGATGTAGGTGGTATCCACCTTGTTGTTGCCATCGCCCACCAGGCGCAGGCGGCCCTGCCGTGCACGTTCGGCCAGGCGCGGCACCAGCTGCTGGTCGCCCGGGCCCCAGATCAGGCGTGGGCGCAGCGCCACCGTCGCCAGCGAGGCGTCGTTGGCCGCCAGCACGCGCTGTTCGGCAATCGCCTTGGTCGCCGCATACGGCGCCTGGAAATCTTCGCCGTACGGCACCTGGTCGGCACCGAGTCCTTCCACTGGATGGGTGGCGCGGTGGGTCACACTGGGCGTGGAGGTGTAGACCAAGCGGCTGATGCCATATGCACGACAGGCGGCGATGACGTTGTCGGTGCCGACCACGTTGGCCTGGTGGTAGCTGTCGTAGCTGCCCCAGGCGCCGGCCTTCGCACCGTTGTGGAACACCGCATCGACGCCAGCCACCGCGTGCAGCACCGCCTGCGCATCGGCCAGGTCGCCACGGATCTGGCCCACGCCCATCGCCTGCAGTTCCGGGTAATGACTGCGGTTGAACGCCAGCACCTGGTGGCCGCGCTCGACCAGCCCGCGGCACAGCGCCTGGCCAAGGAAACCACCACCACCGGTGACCAGGATCTTCATGCGCGCTTCTCCAGTTCGGCGCTGGCCCAGACGGCGAGCTTCTCGCGGCCGATCTTGGCGTTGTGACGGATATCGACGGGGAACGCCGGATGCACCAGGAAGTGCTGCAGGCCGGCCTCTGCCACGCGGGCTGCGGCATGCGCACGCAGCGCTTCCTGCAGCGCCGGGCCGTCTGCCTGGCCACGCTGCAGTTCCACGCACAGCACTGGCACCTGCGCACCCGGGGCGCCAACGCCGACCAGCGCAGTACGTGCCACGCCGGCCACGGTGTTGAACACCGGCTCGACCTGTTCGGTGTACAGCGGCCCGCGCGCGGTTTCCACGCGCTGGGTCTTGCGCCCGCAGAACCACAGTCGGCCCTGCGCGTCGAAGTAGCCGACGTCGCCCATGCGATGGACGATGCGGGTGCTGCCATCGGCGAGCGTCTCGCTGATCTTCGCCGCGGCGGTGGCCTGCGGACGGTTGAAATAGCTGTCGGTGGTGGTCGGGCCGGCCACGGTGATCTCGCCCACTTCGCCCACGCCCAGCACGCGCGCCTGCGACCAGTCCGGCAGCGGCGCGTCGTCGATGGCGATGATGCGCACTTCGTTCGGCTCGACCACGCTGCCCACGCAGGTACCGGCGCCGGCCTCGGTGGCGGCACGGGTGCGTTCCAGCTCGCGGCCTTCGACCACGGCCACCGGCAGGCACTCGGTGGCGCCATACGGCGTCCAGAACTGCGCATCGGCGGGCAGCAGGCTGCGGATGGTGGCCACCACATCCGGCGGCACCGGCGCACCGGCCGAAGTCACCCGCGTCACTGTCGGCAACGGTCGACCATGCCCTGCCAGCACCCGCATCAGCGCGGGCGAACCGAACAGCTGGGTCACGCCGAAACGCTGGATGGCATCGTGCAGGCGCGCCGGGTCGGCCTGCGCCGGCCGGGTCGGGTCCATGTCCGGGATCACCGAGGTCAGGCCCAGCGCCGGGTCGAACAAGGCAAACGGCGGGAAGGTCGGCAGGTCCACCCCGCCCGCTTCCATGCCGAAGGCACTGCCCAGCAGCTGGATCTGGCCGACGAAATGGCGGTGGCGGTAGACCACGCCCTTGGGCACGCCGGTAGAGCCGCTGGTGAACAGGATCGCGGCCATGTCCTCGCCATCGGTGGCGGCCAGCATCGGTCCACCGTTGGCGCCGGCACGCTCCAGCGCGGCCAGGGTGGTTCCGCCCCAGCCGAGGCGGCGGCCGACGGTCACCAGGCGGGTCGCCGAGGGCGCCCAGCGCAGCACCAGCCGCGCCACATGGGCCAGCGGAATGCCGATGAAGGCTTCCGGCTGCGCCTCGTCCAGGCACTGCTTCAGCGCGCGCTTGTCGATGCCCGGGTCGACCAGCACCGGCACCGCGCCCAGCTTGAACAGCGCGAACATCAACAGGAAGAACTCCGGCGAGGGCCGCACCATCACTACCGTGCGCACCCCGCGGCCGATCCCGTAGCCGGCCAGGCCGGCGGCCATGGCATCGCTGCGGGCGTCCAGCTGGCGGTAATCCAGGGTGACGTCGTAGGCGGCCATGCCGTTGCCGGCGCCCCGGCGGCCGGGGCAGCGGATGGCGATCTGGTCGGGGCGTTCACGCGCCAGTTCAGGCAAACGGGCCGCAATATTGCAGGGTCGGTTCATCCGTTCATTGTCGCCGCTTACGGAATTTCTTGCGCGGCGGCCCACTTCGTGGAAAATCCGCACCCTCGTTCCTGATTCCGACTGCCGCCCGAGGCGGCTTGCCCATGCAACATCCCTGCATGACCTGCGGCGCCTGCTGCACTCAATACCGCGTGGCCTTCCACTGGATGGAATCAGACGAGGTCACCCCCGGCGGCGTGCCGCACCAGCTGACCGAGGTGCTGGACCCGCACCGCCTGTGCATGCGTGGCACCCACTCCAAGCCGGTACGCTGCGTGGCGCTGGATGCGCAGATCGGCGTGTATTCACGCTGCACCATCCACCCCAACCGGCCCAGCGTGTGCCGTGAAGTGGATGCATCGTGGGAGTACGGCAAGGCCAGCCCGCAGTGCGACAAGGCGCGCATCGCCTATGGCCTGGATCCGTTGACCCTGGCCGACTGGCGCTGGCGCGACGCGGCCGACAACGACGACGACCATCCGGACGACAACGGCAACAGCCCGTCTTCGCCGCCGCAGGCTCCGGTCGCCGCGTAGTCCGGTGTGCCGACCAACGGTCGGCACCCACCCATACCTTCCACTTGTGGGTGCCGACCGTTGGTCGGCACACCTCTCAGATCGGGTTCTTGTCCAGGAACGCGCGGATCTCCGGCACCAGCACTTCCTGCTTGTCTTCCAGCACGTAGTGGCCGGCGTCCTCGAAGGCATGCACCTGGGCCTTCGGCAGCGCGGCCTGGAAACCCTTCAGGAAGTGGTGGTCAAACACGAAGTCGCGCAGGCCCCAGCCGAGGAAGGCGGGGCGGTCGGCGAACGAGGGCAGTGCCTTGCCGGCGCGTTCCAGCAGCGACCAGGCCTTGTCGGCCGGCGACAGCGGGATGTCCTGCATGAAACGGATGGTGCTGATGCGGTTGGCGTAGTTGTTGTACGGCGACACGTAGGCGCGGCGCACGTCGGCCGGCATCTTCCGCTCCACGCCCAGCCACGAGGCACCGGACGAGAACGCGTTGAAGGTGCGGATGATCCACTCGCCGATCTTCCAGTGGCGGCCCAGTGCGATCTGCCACGGCATCTTCTTCGCCGCCGGCATCGGGAACGCGGCGGTGTTGAGCACCACCAGGCGCTTCACCTGGTCGTGGTGCGACAGCGCCCAGCCGAAACCGATCATGCCGCCCCAGTCGTGCACGGCCAGGGTCACCGGACCGGTGATGCCCAGGTGCTTCAGCAGCGCGTCGAGATCGTCCACGCGCGACTGCAGGGTGTATTCGTAGCGGCTATCGTCCGGCTTGTCCGACAGGCCCATGCCGATGTGGTCCGGCACGATGCAGCGGTACGTGTCCGACAGGCCGGCCACCAGCGTGCGCCAGTAATAGCTCCACGACGGGTTGCCGTGCACCATCACCACCACCTCGCCGTCGCGCGGACCTTCGTCGAGATAGTTCATCGACAGGCCGGGACGCACGTCGAAGCGCTGCGGGTGGGCGGGGTAACCGGGAAGATCGCGCATGCGGAGCACCTAAGGAGAATCGCGGCGCGGCGTGGAGCCGAGCCATGCTCGGCTGCTCTCCGGTCCGCTGCGGAAGAGCCGCGCTGCGCGCGTGAGCCGAGCATGGCTCGGCTCTACAGGAGGTCGGGCAGCGGGCTGCTTACCAGACCACTTCAGCCATCGAACAGTTCAGGCCCGAGCCGATGCCGAGCAGCGCGATGCGATCGCCCTTCTTCAGCTTGCCCAGCTGCTTGAGCTTGCTCAGCACGATCGGCACCGAGGCCGGGCCGATGTTGCCGTGCTCGCCGAAGATGGTCATGACCTTCTTCGGGTCGATGCCGAAGTTCTTGATGAACGCTGCGGTGTGCGGCTGGCTGACCTGGTGGATCACGAACTGGTCCAGCTCTTCCACGGCCCAGCCCAAGGCGATCTTGGCGGCGGTGAAGGTCTTCTGGGCCAGCTTGATGCCTTCGATCAGCAGCAGGCGGGTATCGGTGACCATGCGGTCCAGGTTGCCCAGACACAGCTGGTTCCACTCGGTGGCCGAGCGGGTCACGCCGCCCTTGTAGCGAGGGGCGTCCGGCACCAGCTCCGAGCGCGCCATCACCATCGCGGCGGCACCCGAACCGGTGGTCAGGGCGGCCAGCTCGTTACGGAAGTCGTCAGCGGTGACGTCCGGGGCGGTCATGCGCTCCAGGGTCTTCTCGTACACCAGGTTGGCGGTCTCGCCATCCACCACCAGCGCGTAGTCGATATCGCCGCGCTCGATCATGCGCGCCGCGATATCCATGCCGTTGATGAAGGCCAGGCAGGCATTGGCGACGTCGAAGGTCATGCACTCGTCGCTGACGCCGAGGTTGCCCGACACGATGGAGGCGGTGGACGGCTCCAGGTAGTCGCGGCTGACCGAGGTGTTGACCAGCAGGCCGACCTGCGTCGCATTGATGCCCGCGTCTTCCAGCGCCTTGCGACCGGCCATGGTGGCGGCATCGGACGCCAGCACGCCGTTGTCCCACAGGCGGCGGGCATGGATGCCGGCGATATCGCCGAGCACGTCGGTGCGGATACCGAGGCGATCCAACGTCGGCTGCAGCCGCTCGTTGATTTCCTTGGTCGTCAGCGTGTGCGGCGCATCAACGTGTGCCAGGCCGGCGATCGAGACATTCTTGAAGAGCATCGAGGTTAGCGCCAAGGCTCAGGCAAAAGGGGGCGCTATTCTATAACCCCCGGGGCCTTCACCGCATCTTTACGAATTCAGGCTTGGCCGTATGGTGAAGCGTTCAGCGCGGCGGGCACTGGAACGCGGCGAAGCGCTGGCTGCCATCGGCCGGGGCTGCGGCGGCCTGCACAGCATTGGCACCGGCGCTCGGGGCCTCGTTGCGGGCCAGGGTTTCCAGCTCTTCCTGCACGCGCAGCGGGTTGCGGTTGTAGAAGCCGACCTTGCTCTTCACGGTGACCACCACCTCGCCCTTGGCGATGCAGCCGGCCGGAACCGGACCTGCCGGCAGCACGCGGGTCGCCTTGCCGGCCGGTTCGATCGGCACCCAGGTACAGGCGGTGACGGTGAGCAGCAGGGAGGAAAGCAGCAGAACGCGCATGGGCAGATCCTGGAAGGGTATGGGGGGATTCTGCCTGAACAGCCTGAATCGGGGGTAGCCGGGTAGGGGTCGGATCCTCCGCAGGGGGCTCTGACCCCGAATGCACGGTGGGGGTCGGATCCCTCCCGGGGGAGGGATCCGACCCCTGGCCGAAGTAGTGCCTTATTTCTTGACCGGGTTGCCTTCGGCGTCGATCACCGTCACCTCGCCCAGGTTCAGCGCACGCACGGCCGCTTCGGTCTGCTTGAGGTCACCCACCACCACCCAGGTCAGCGCCTGCGGCTTGATCTCGGCGGCGGCCTGCTGCACCTGTGCCGGGGTCATCGCCTCGATCTCGGCCTTACGACGCAGCACATAGTCGTCCGGGCGCTTGAACTGCACGATCGAGCCGATGGTGGCGGCCACCGCACTGGCGGTCTCGTAGGCACCGGGCAGGCTCAGGGTCTGGATGTTGCGGATGCGGTTGACCTCGGCGGCGGTGGCCGGCTTGCTACCGTCGGCGAACGCGGCGATCTCCTTGCGCATTTCCGCCAGCGCCGGGCCGGTCTTGTCGATCTGCACAGGCGCGCTGGCCATCCACGGGCGCTGACCCACCGAATTGCTCGCGCTGCTGCGCGCACCGTACGACCAGTGCTTGTCCTCGCGCAGGTTCATGTTCAGGCGCGAAGTGAAGTCGCCACCGATCACGCCGTTGGCGATGTCGAAGCGGGTCGAACTGGCGGCGCTGGATGGCGGCACCACCTGGCCGGCGAACAGGTTGGCCTGCACCGCGCCCGGCTGGTCGATCAGGAACACGCGCGGGCCCTTCGGCAGCGCGACGTCGGTGGCGGCCTTCACCTGCGGGGCATCGCCGGCAGCCTTCCAGTCGCCCAGCTGCTTGTCCAGCAGCGGCACGATCTCGGCCAGAGTGGTGTCACCGACCACGATCAGGGTGCCGTTCTGCGGGCGCAGCCAGTCGTGGTGGAAGTCGACCAGGTCCTCGCGGGTCAGGCCGTTGATCGCCGCCTCGTCACCGCTGCCGGTGAACGGAATGGCATACGGGTGGCCCTTGCCATACAGCAGCGGCGGCAGCACGCGCATCGCCACTGCACCCGGGTTGACCTTATCCTGCTGGATGCCGGCGATCCAGGTCGCCTTGACCCGGTCGATCTCGCCCTGTTCGAAGCGCGGCTCGCGCAGCAGGTCGCGGTACAGCGCCAGCGACGGTGCCAGGTTCTCCTTCAGCGCCGACAGGTCCACGCTCATCGAATCCAGGCCGGCCGAGGCATCCAGGCTGGCGCCCAGTGCGTCGGCGGCGTCGGCGAAGGCCAGCGAGCCGAGCTTGCCGGCGCCTTCGGTCATCAGACTCATTGTGAAGTTGGCGGTGCCCGGCTTGCGGCCCTGATCGGCGCTGAAGCCGCCCGGGAACTGGTAGCTGAACTGCACCACCGGAATCTCATGGCGTTCGGCCAGGATCACCTGGGTGCCGTTCTTCAGCGTGGCGCGCTGCAACGCCGGGAACTTCAGCTGCGGGAACTCGCGGGTCTGCGGCACCCCCGCCTTGCGGTCCACCTGCTCCGGCAGGGTGCTGTACTTGGGGTCCACTGCCGGCACGGTGAAGGGCTTCGGCGACTGGCTCGGGTCTTCCTTCAGCGCCACGCGCTCACCCGGTGCGATCACCAGGGTATGGCTGCCCTTGTCCAGCCACTGCGCGCCCAGCCGGCTCAGATCAGCAGCACTGGCCTTCTCGATGTTGGCCAGCGAGGTACGGAAGCAGCCCGGGTCGCCAGTGAACACCGCGCATTCGGCCAGCGCATCGGCCTTGCCGCCAAAGCCGCCGATGCGTTCGATGCCACGGATGAAGCCGGCGCGGGCGCCGGTCTTGGCGCGCTCCAGTTCGGCCGCGGTCGGGCCCTGCTTGATCAGGCGATCCAGTTCCTCGTCGATGATCTTCTCGACCTTGGCCGGGTCCTGGCCCTGCTTCACGGTCGCCACGATCACGAAGTTGGAGCCCAGCTGCGAGGTCGACAGGCCCGAGCCGATGCTGTCCACCAGCTTGTCCTGGTGCTGCAGGCGCTGGCTCAGGCGCGAGGATTTGGCGCCGCCCAGCACTTCGGCGAACAGCTGCAACTGGTCGATGTCGGTGGTGCCGACCTGCGGCACGTTCCAGGCACGGTAGATACGTGCCTGCGGCACCTTGTCGGTCATCGTCTCGCGGGTATCGGCACTGCGCTTGGCCACGTTCACCGCCGGCTGCGACATGGTCGGGCCAGCGGGGATGCTGCCGAAGTAGCGGGCGACCTTCTCCTTGGCGGTGGCCAGGTCGATGTCACCGGCCAGCACCAGCACTGCGTTGTTCGGGCCGTACCAGGTGCGGAACCAGGTCTTCACGTCGTCCAGCGAGGCCGCGTTGAGATCGTTCATCGAGCCGATCACGCCGTGGTGGTACGGGTGGCCAACCGGATACAACGCCTTGTTGATCTGGTCCCAGGCCTGGCCGTAGGGCTGGTTCTCGCCCTGGCGCTTCTCGTTCTGCACCACGCCGCGCTGCTCGTCCAGCGCGGCCTGGTCGATCGCACCCACCAGATGGCCCATGCGGTCCGACTCCATCCACAGCGCCATGTCCAGCGCGGTGGTCGGCACGTTCTCGAAGTAGTTGGTGCGGTCGGTGTTGGTGGTGCCGTTCTGGCCGGTGGCACCGACCTGCTTGAACGGTTCGAAGTACTCACCATCGTGGTTTTCGCTGCTCTGGAACATCAAGTGCTCGAACAGGTGCGCGAAGCCGGTGCGGCCAGCCGGCTCATCCTTGCTGCCCACGTGGTACCAGACATTGACCGCAACGATCGGCGCCTTGCGATCGGTATGCACGATCACGCGCAGGCCATTGGGCAGGGTGAACTGCTCGAACGGGATATCGACCTTGGCCGGTGCCGCCTGCTTGGCGGCCAGTGCAGAGGTGGGCGCGAGCGTGCCCAGGGCGGTGCTGAGGGCGACAGCCAGCAATGCAGCGCGCGGGCGAAGGGCGAGAGACATATCCGGGTCCTTGGTCACATAGGTGAACCCCGATCCTAGCCTGCGCGCGCAACGGCAGGAATCGGCCAGCAGTCACTGGGGGTGTTTTGCCCCGAGGGCCATCCGGCCCGGCTCCACCGGGGCTCCTCAACCGTCACATGCGCCGACTGAAGGCGTCCGGACAGTGTCCGCGGCGTATCGAATGGACAGGTGTCCGCCCACCGGACACTTTTCGATTGATAAAAAACCCTTGTAAATCAATGAATAAAAGTTGGCACGGGGATTGCTTGGTACTTCCTGCACCAGGAAGGGCTTCAGACGAAAGCTGACTGAAGACTGAACAAATGCAGGAAACCGAAAATTTTCCTTGCAAGCCCAGAATTGGTGTACTACCTTACTACCACACCACCGCTCACCAACACTAAACAGGCCCCGTCATGAACGCCAAGACCATTGCCATCGCCATCGCCCTGATCGCCGGCACCGCGGTTGTTTCGTCGGTGCAGGCCTCCGAATCCATCAAGACCCTGTCCACCGTGCAGGTTCGCCCGGCCGCCGACCAGCTGGCCCAGCAGGCCTGGGAACAGGCCAGCGGCATCCCGACCCTGGCCACCGTGGAAGTGCGCCCGAGCGCCGACCAGCTGGCCGAGCGCAGCGGCTACGTCGCCGCCCCGGTCGCCGCCGCACTGCCGATCACCACGCTGGCCTCGGTGGAAGTGCGCCCGAGCCTGGAGCAGCGCGTCGCCCTGGCCGCCGAACTGGAAGCCCAGCGCTACGCCGCCACCCTGGCTGCCGCCGCCACCAACGTCGCCCACTCGGTCATCGTCAACCTGCCGGCCCTGCAGGTGCGTCCGAGCGCCGCCGACCTGCAGGCCCTGGCCACCGAAACCGCCCAGGTCCTGCTGCGCCCGTAAGCGGTGCCGCCCTGCCCAGCGCAGGGCGTGCGCCGTAAAGGCGGCTGCCGTCGCAGGTACACTGCGCCGATGAATGCCGCGCCCCAGTTCCACGTGATCCTGTTCCAACCGGAAATCCCGCCCAACACGGGCAATGTGATCCGGCTCTGCGCCAACACCGGCGCGCAGCTGCACCTGGTCGAGCCGCTCGGCTTCGCACTGGAAGACAAGCAGCTCAAGCGCGCCGGCCTGGACTACCACGAGTACTCGCGCCTGCAGGTGCACCCCGACCTGGACACCGCGCTGGCGCGGATCGCACCGAAGCGGTTGTTCGCCCTGAGTACGCGTGCCAGCGTCCGCTATGACAGTGTGGCCTTTGAAGACGGTGATGCCTTCCTGTTCGGCCCGGAAAGCCGCGGCCTGCCGCAGGACGTGCTCGATGCCCTGCCCGATGGCCGCCGCCTGCGCCTGCCGATGCGGCCGGACAACCGCAGCCTCAATCTGTCCAACACCGTTGCCGTGGTGATGTACGAAGCGTGGCGGCAGCATGGGTTTGCCGGCGGCGCGTAAACCGCTCCGGGTGGGTGCGAAGCGCTGATGGTGGGGGTGACCTGCTTCTGGTGGGTGCGGACCTTGGTCCGCACCGATGCCCGGTCGCGCGCTGAAGGAATGTGCCAACCAAGGTTGGCACCTACCGGAACCAGGTTTCAGAACGCGTTGATGCCGGTCAGTTCGCGGCCGATCACCAGCTGGTGCACGGTCTCGGTGCCTTCATAGGTGATCACCGATTCCAGGTTCAGTGCATGCCGGATCGCCACGTGTTCGGTGGTGATGCCGGCCCCACCCAGCAGATCGCGACACTCGCGGGCGATGTCGATGGCCATGCGGCAGTTGTTCCACTTGGCCAGGCTGACCTGCTGCGGCTGCAACTGGCCGGCCTCCTTCAGACGGCCCAGCTGCAGGGCCAGCAGCTGCGCGGTGGTGATGCGGCGGGCCATCTCGGCCAGCTTGATCTGCGCGCTCTGCGTGGCCGCCAGCGGGCGGCCGAACAACACACGCTCCTTGGCATAGCCCAGTGCTTCATCCAGGCAGGCGATGGCCGAGCCGATCGGGCCCCAGCTGATCCCGAAACGGGCCTGGGTCAGGCAGCCCAGCGGGCCCTTCAGCCCCTTCACGTTCGGCAGGCGATGGCTGTCGGGCACGCGCACGTCATCGAAGTACAGCGCACCGGTCAGCGACGCGCGCAGGCTCATCTTGTGCTTGATTTCCTGCGTGGTGAAGCCGGCCATGCCCTTTTCCAGCACGAAGCCCTGGATGCCGTCCTCGGTCTGTGCCCAGACGATGGCCAGGTCGGCCACCGGGCCGCTGGTGATCCACATCTTGCTGCCGGTGATGCGCCAGTCGCTGCCGTCGCGCACCGCGCGGGTCTTCATGCTGGCCGGATCGGAACCGCCGTGCGCCTCGGTCAGGCCGAAGCAGCCGATCAGTTCGCCGCGTGCCATCGCCGGCAGCCACTGCTGGCGCTGCTCTTCGCTGCCGTAAGCGTAGATCGGGTACATGCACAGCGAGCTCTGCACCGAGACGAAGCTGCGCAGACCGGAATCGCCGCGCTCCAGTTCCTGGCAGATCAGGCCGTAGCTGACCGCACCGAGGTCACCGCCGCCGTATTCGGCCGGCAGGGTGGCGCCCAGCAGGCCCAGCGCGGCGATCTCCGGCACCAGTTCATCGGGGAAGCGGGCCTGGTCGAAGGCATCGCCGATGATCGGCAGCACGCGCTCGTTGGTGAAGCGGGCGACGCTCTCCTGCACCGCGCGCTCTTCCTCGTTGAGCAGGGAACGGACATCGAACAGATCGTACGGATGCAAAGCCATGGCACTCACGCGCAGTCAGGACCCGGCCATTGTCGGTCATCCGGGCAGCGTTGGTGTGCCGGTAGAGGCCGACCTTGGTCGGCGCAGGTGCTTCTGCTCGCGCCAACCAGGGTTGGCGACTACCGAAACCGCGTACGCTGCATTGCAGCAATCCGGGTGTGAACATCGGCGATCTAGCTCGATCACGCGCGGCCCGGTACCCTGACACATTCAAACAACCGTTTCGCCCGTGGCCGCACGCGCGATTCCCAGGCACCGCCGGTGGCCCCGATGCCGGCCCTACCCACGAGTCATGCAATCGATGAGCGCTGAAGCCAACGCCCTGCCCCCGCGTGAAGTAATGGAGTTCGACGTGGTGATCGTCGGCGCCGGCCCCGCCGGCCTGGCCACCGCGATCCGCCTGCGCCAGCGCGCGATCGAGGCCGGCCGTGAACTGTCGGTCTGCGTGCTGGAAAAGGGCTCCGAACCGGGCGCGCACGTCCTGTCCGGCGCGGTGATGGACCCGCGCGCACTGACCGAACTGTTCCCGGACTGGGCCGAGCGCGGCGCACCGCTGAAGCAGAAGGTCACCCGCGACGAATTCCTGTTCCTCAGCGAAACCGGCGCACGCAGCACGCCCAACGCGCTGCTGCCGGAGTGCTTCCACAACGAAGGCAACTACATCATCAGCCTGGGCGAGGTCACCCGCTGGCTGGCGCAGCAGGCCGAAGCGGTGGAAGTGGCGATCTTCCCCGGCTTCGCCGCCGCCGAAGTTCTGTTCGGCGACAACGGTGAAGTGATCGGCGTGGCCACCGGCGACATGGGCATCGAGAAGGACGGCAGCATCGGCCCGGCCTTCGAGCGTGGCATGGCGCTGCAGGCCAAGTACACGATCTTCGCCGAAGGCGCGCGCGGCCATCTCGGCCGCCAGCTGATCGCCCGCTACACGCTGGACGAAGGCAAGGACCCGCAGGCCTACGGCATCGGCATCAAGGAACTGTGGCAGATCGACCCGGCCAAGCATGAACCGGGCCTGGTGGTGCACGCCGCCGGCTGGCCGCTGGACAGCGACACCTACGGTGGTGCGTTCCTGTACCACGCCGACGGCGGCAAGGTCGCCATCGGTTACGTGGTCGGCCTGGACTACAGGAACCCGTGGCTGAGCCCGTTCGAAGAGTTCCAGCGCTTCAAGACCCATCCCTCCATCCGCAAGCATCTGGAGGGTGGCACCCGCATCGGTTACGGCGCGCGTGCGATCACCGCCGGTGGCCTGCTGTCGCTGCCGAAGACGGTGTTCCCCGGTGGCGCCCTGGTCGGCTGCGAGGCCGGCTACCTCAACGCCAGCCGCATCAAGGGCAGCCACGCCGCGATCAAGACCGGCATGCTGTGCGCCGACGCCGCGTTCGACGCCCTGGCTGCTGATCGCCAGCACGATGAACTGAGCGCCTACCCGAAGGCCTTCGAAGCCAGCTGGCTGTTCACCGAACTGCAGCAGGCCAAGAACTTCAAGCAGTGGTTCAAGAAGGGCCAGACCGTAGCCACGCTGATGACCGGCGTGGAGCAGTGGCTGTTGCCAAAGCTGGGCGTGCGCAATCCGCCGTGGACCCTGCACCGCACGCAGCCGGATCATGTCTGCCTGGAACCGGCCGCCAAGCACACCCGCATCGCCTACCCGAAGCCGGATGGCGTGCTGACCTTCGACCGTCTCAGCTCGGTGTTCCTCAGCAGCACCAACCACGACGAGAACCAGCCCAGCCACCTGACGCTGAAGGACCCCAGCATTCCGGTGAAGGTGAACCTGGCCGAGTACGCCGGTCCCGAAGCCCGCTATTGCCCGGCCGGTGTGTACGAGTTCGTCGGTGAAGCCGACAACGCGCGGCTGCAGATCAACGCGCAGAACTGCGTGCACTGCAAGACCTGCGACATCAAGGACCCCACCCAGAACATCGTCTGGGTGACCCCGCAGGGTGGCGGCGGCCCGAACTACTCGGGCATGTGATCGCCGCGGGCTGCGACCGCGTGTCGCAGCCCACCTGCCCCGCTGCGTCGCTATCCTGCCCGCCCATGCGTGCTTTCCGCCTGCTCATCACCGTTGCCGTGGCCCTGGCGGCCACGGCCTGCCAGCGACCGCCTGCGGCACCGGCCACGCCGGAACAGGCGCACCAGCAGGCCATGCAGCGCGCGTTCGAACTGTGTGCCGGTTGCCATACCGTGCAGCCCGGGGGCATCCACCGCTTCGGGCCGAACCTGCACGGTGTGATCGGCCGGCGCGCCGGCAGCCTGCCCGACTACGGCTACTCCGATGGCATGCGCCGCGCCGACATCACATGGACCGCGCAGACGCTGGATGCGTTCCTGCAGTCGCCCACCCACGTGGTGCCCGGCACGCGCATGTACAACGCCTTCCCCAGCGCCGAACGCCGCGCACTGGTAATCGCCTACCTGCAGCAGCAGTCGGCTCAGTGAGCCAGGCGCTGCAGTTGTTGCTGCAGCCGCGCCACGAAGGCTGCCACTGCCGCGAACAGCGGCGCCACATCGGTTTCCGCCGCATCCTGCAGGCGCTCGACCAGTGCATTGGCCTGCGCGGCCAATCCCGTTGCCCCCACCGCGCCCAGTCCGCCGGCCTGTCGATGCAGGTGCAGCGCGGCAGTCTCGCGGTCACCGGCCTGCACGGCGCGCTGTACGGCCGCCAGATCGCCTTCGCTGGCCTGCAGCAGGCTGTCACGCAGCTGCTCGGCCACCGCGCGCGAGCCGAAGCGCTGCTGCAGGGCCGCCAGATCGGGCAGCGTATCGCCATCGTCGGCCGCCACCTCGACCACCGGCACCTCGAACGACTGGCCCTGCGCCTGTGGCAACCAGCGCAGCAGCGCGGCGCGCAACGTTGCCAGTGATAGCGGCTTGGCCAGCACCTCATCCATGCCCGCCTCGCGGCAGCGACGTGCATCGTCATCCAGCACACTGGCGGTCAGCGCCAGCACGGTCAGCCGCGGCTGGCCATTGCGGCCTTCGCGTTCGCGCAGCAGCCGGGTGAAGCCAAAGCCATCCAGCACCGGCATCCGGCAGTCAGTGATCACCAGATCGAAGCTCTCCGACGACAGCCGATCCAGTCCCTGCTGGCCGTCACCGACCATCACGTGCGGCACGCCCAGCTGCTGCAGGCGCCAGGCCATCATCGCCTGGTTGGTCGGATGGTCCTCGATCACCAGCACCCGTGCCTCGCGCAGCGGCGCAGGCAGCAGCGCCACCTGATCCTGCTCGGCCACCAGGGCCTCGACATCGCCACTACCGGCCTCCACCAGCGACAGCCGCACCTCGGCGCGGGTGCCCTCGCCCAGCGTACTGTGCAATGCCAGCTCGCCGTCCATCATCTGCACCAGACGCTGGCAGATGCTCAAGCCCAACCCGGTGCCACCGTGGTCTCGCTGGATGTAGGCACCGGCCTGGGTGAACGGCGCGAACAGGTGCTGCAGTTGTTCCGGTGCAATGCCGATGCCGGTATCGGTGACACTCAGGCACAGCGGCTGAGCCCCCTCCTCGCTGGTCGGCCCCAGCACCTCCAGCTGCAGGCGAACCTCGCCCTGCGCGGTGAACTTGATGGCGTTGCTAAGCAGATTGAACACGATCTGGCGCAGGCGTACGCCATCCACTTCGTGGGCCGGCGCCAGCTGCGGGTCGATCTGCACGTGCAGCGCCAACCCACGTGCACTGGCCTGTGCGGAGAGCAGGCGGCACACGCTCTCCAGCAACGGCCGCAGCGGCTGCGGCACCGGCTCCAGGCGCAGTGCGCCAGCCTCCAGCCGTGAGTAGTCGAGGATGTCGTCCAGGATCTGCCGCAGCATCTGCGCCGAGTCCTCGATCACCCCCAGGATGCGCTGCTGTTCGATGTCCAGCGGCGAATGCGCCAGCACTTCCAGCATGCCCAGCACGCCACTCATCGGCGTGCGGATTTCATGGCTCATGGTCGCCAGGAAGCGCGACTTCGCTTCCGCCGCCTGCTCGGCCTCGGCCTTGGCCGTGACCAGGGCGTCGGCCTGTGCACGCGCTTCGCTCACATCCACCCAGTAGCCACTCCAGGTCACCGCACCGGCTTCCGCGGCATACGGATGGGCCTGGCTGCGCACCCAGCGCGCGCCTTCGCCCTCGGCGCGCAGACGGAACTCGAGGATCAGCGGCGCGAACTGGCGCGCGGCCTGTTCGACGGCCTGCAGGATGTGCGCGCGATCGTCTTCTTCAATGCGTTCCAGCAGCGTTCTGGCGTCCTGCTCGGCCTGCTGCCGGCTGATTCCGAACAACGCCTGCAGATCACCGGCGATGAATGGGAAGCTGAGCACGCCATCGGCGTCGCGGCGCGCCTGGTAGACCACCGCAGGCAGGTTGTCGGTGACCTCGGCCAGTCGCTGTTCCAGATGACGCCGGCCGGTCACTTCGCGGCGCAGGCGCCAGTAGCCGATGCCATGCACCAACAATGCGGTCAGCAGTACCAGCAGCAGTGGCAGGCCCCAGCGCAGTGCGCTTTTCCAGTCAACGCCATTGCGATACTCCACCGCCAGCCAGTCGCCACGCAGCGCCTCATGCTTGCGCGGCGTCATCTGCAGCAGCAGGCGGTCGAAGGTGGTCGCCAGTGCGGCATGCCGCCGCTCCACCGCCAGCACCAGCTGATCGTTGAAGCCTGCCGGTGCAGCGACCTGCAGGCGGCCGGGGAAACGATTGCGCAGCAGGTAGTCGACCAGCGCCAGATTGCCCACGTAGGCATCGGCCTCGCCATCAAGCAGCCGCTGCATCGCCTGTTCCGCACTGCGTGCCGCCATGATCCGGGCCTGCGGTGCCTGCTGCAGCACGTAGCCCCGCACACGCTCGGGATCGGACAGCAGCACGCGCTTGCCCTGCAGGTCCGACATGCCCAGCAGGGCTGGGCTGTCGACGCGGCTGACGATCACGTTCGGCACACTGATGAAGGGCTGGCTGAACACCCAGTCCGGCCCTAGGTAGCGCGAATCGGCCGGAATTCCCATCACCGCCTGCAGCTCGCCACGGCGAGCCTTCTCACGCACCTCATACCAGTCGTGGCTGCTCTCCGGCTGCAGGTTGGCGCCGGCCTGCATCAGACGGCGCAGGTACTCACTGGCCAGGCCGCTGGGCTTGCCCTCCTCGTCGGTGAACGACAGCGGCGCCGCGTTCGGTGCGAAACCGATCTTCAACGGCTGTTCCAGCACCCGCTTCTCGGCCCGGCTCAGCGCCATCTGCGCCGATGCCGACCACTGCGGTGGCGGCAGCCAGCGCTGCACCAGGGCATCGCGCTGGGCCTGGCTGGTCGCAGCCAGGGCCAGATCCAACGCTTCTGCCAGCGGCTGCTTGCTGTTGGGTACACCGAAGTGCAGGCGTTCGGGAGGCAGATCGCTCGGCCGCAGCAGCACCACGCCCTGCAGGCGCTGGGTGGCGATCAGTTCGGTGGCGACATAGGCATTGCCGATATAGACATCAGCTTTGTCGTCTCTGACCATCTCGAGTGCCGCCAACGAGCTGTTTGCGACAAGCTGACGGGCCTGTGGAAAACGCGCGCGCACCTGCGGGCCGGTCAGGAAGTCCTGCTCGATCACCACCCGCAGTCCATCCAGATCGGGATTGTCCGAGGCACGCAGGTCGTCGGGGCGGCCCACCAGGGCCAGCGGTGCCTCGCCATAGGCGGCGGTATAGACCATGCAGCGGGTGCGGTCGGCACTCAGACCGACATTCATCACCACATCGATCTCGCCACGACATGCCGCATCCAGCACGGAGGTCCAATCCGGAAAGCGACGGGCCTCGACCTTCACACCCAACTGACGGGCAAGAAGCGACAGATAATCCGGACCCAGACCCACCTGCTGGCCATCACGGAGTGACTCGAATGGTGGCCAGCCGCTGTCATACTGCCCCACGACGATGCTCGGATGGGTGGCCAGGTACTCGCGCTGCAGGGGACTGAGCGGCAGCAGGCCAGGAACGGCCTGCGCCAACGCTGCCGGCAGCGCCAGTAGGGCCAGCAGCAGGACCAGTCCGCGAACAGCCCAGCTACGCATCGGCGACGATCTCCTAGAATCCTGCCAGGGACCGCGATGGTCGCGGCCCAGCCAGCCCGGTGGCCATACTAGAGCATGAGCTTGCGCATCATCATCGCAGACGACCACCCGGTGGTCCGTATCGGTACCCGCGCCGTCATCGAATCGAGCGGGGTGGGCCGCGTGGTCGGCGAAGCCGACAGTGCACAGGCGCTGATGGCCCTGCTTGGCAGCCAGCCCTGCGACCTGCTGGTCACCGACTACTCCATGCCCGGCAGCCCCCAGGCTGACGGCTTCGCCATGATCGGCATGATCCGCCGCCGCCATCCCGACTTGCCGGTGTTGATGCTCAGCGTCTCCAACAACCTGGCCATCCTGCGCATGGTGCTCGACAGCGGCGTGCTCGGCCTGGTCGACAAGAGCTCGTCGATGGACGAACTGCCGCAGGCCATCCAGGCGGTCTATCGTGGCCAGCCCTATATCAGCCGCAGCCTGCGCGAGCGGGTCGAGACCGCCGGCAGCTGGCGCATGCGCGAGGGCGACGGCAAGCCGCTGTCGCCGCGCGAGGTGGAGGTGCTGCGGCTGCTTGGCACCGGCATGACGGTGAAGGAAATCTCGCTGCAGCTGCACAAGAGCGTCAGCACCATCAGCCGGCAGAAGGGTGACGCCATGCTCAAGCTGGGCCTGAAAGGCGACGCCGAACTGTTCGACTACCTGCGTGACGGCAGGATCTGAGAGGCGGATCACACACGCCGGGGGTCATCCACCGCCCTCTTTGATGTGCCGCGGATCTGTGCCAAGATGGCCCGGCATGAGTTCTCAATGCGAGGTCGAAGGAATCGACCGGCTCATGTCCTCGCTCCCGTCCGTGGTGGATGGGGTGCGGTTTCCTGCCGGCCGTCTGGCCCGGCAACGCTGACCATGGAGAGGCGCATGCATCACCCCCCTGAGCTACGTTGGACCCTGCCGTTGCAGCCCCTGCGCGCATTCGCGGCGTGCCTGCTCGTCTCTCTTTCCGCTGCCGCCTGCAGCGCCGCCGATCCGGCCCCCTCGTCCTCCCAGCCCGGCGCCCCTGCGCAGGCTGCCAATGCGCCCCGACAGGATGTTGCCCCGATGCAGACCCCCACCCCCGATGCCGCCGTCACCCCGCCCGACGCACCGACCGTGATGTATTTCACCTACCAGGTGGATGGCGATGGCGCGACCTCCTACGAGGTCCAGAACGGCAGCGTGGCGACCTTCTGGTTCGGCCACACCTTCACTCTTGATGGCACCACGTACTACACGGGTTTCTCCTGGGATACCCGCGAGCACTACGGCAAGCCGGGCGAGCAGACGCCGGCCGGTCCGGATGACCGCGCCAACCTTGCCGAGGCCACCTTCGTGCTGGCCGGCACCGACGCGAAGAAGCCATGGAAGTTCCGTGGCCAGGAATGGACCATCGGCGCACTGGGCGCGTACGACAAGGCCGACGATGTCGATACCCGGCGCAAGCCGCTTGAACATCGCACCACCGACGGCCGCCTGCTGCTGGCGGTACCGACCAGCAGCTTCGACCGTGGCATCAGCAGCACCGGTTATGCGCTGCTGCTGTTCAACCCCAAGCGCAGCGAAGACGACGTGGACAGCAAGGTCTGGCGCTATGTCGGCTCGGTGCGCACCGGTGAAGACAACAGCGCGGCCTGCGACGAAGGCAACGTGATGCCCTGCACCGACAGCGATGGCGAGCTCGCCTTCGTTGCCGATGGCAACGGCCTGCCGCGGCTGACGGTGAGCTTCAAGGGCACCACCATCGAAGGCCCCGGCAAGACCCGCCCACTGGGTTCCGGCGACGCCGTGCACTACACCTTCGACAGCGCGACCCAGCAGTACGTCGCGCCCTGATAGCACCCGCCACGCGCGGGTTACCTGTTGACCGACATGTTCTTGACTCACGGATGAGTCCGGTTGGCGATTCGCGGCATGCGCCGCTCCATCAACCCCGAGGAAAACGTCATGGCACAGCATGACTACAGCAGAAAGGAAGTCCTGGACATCGTCGAGCAGGTCGCCCGGCACAAGGGCATCCCGGTCGATGACTTCATGCGCTTCGCGCACATCGAGACCGGTGGCAGCTTCAACGAGCGTGCCCACAACACCTCGTCCGGTGCCAAGGGCCTGTTCCAGTTCGTGCCCGGTTCCGCGCGCCAGTACCACCTGACCGGCCACGAGTTCGACCCCACCCGCAATACCGAAGCCGCCGCACAGATGTACCAGGACAACCTGGACTCGATGGCGCGCCGCAACGAACGCACCGGCCACCCGTACCTGTCCGGCGGAGCGACGCCGACCGGTCTGGACCTGTACCTGGCCCACCAGCAGGGCAGCGCCGGCTACGGCTCGGTGCAGACCGCGATCGCCACCGGCACCTTCGGCGTGGTGCGCAACGGCCATGGCGAAGAGATCAACATGCGCCGCAACGTGCTCAACCAGATCGGCTCCGACGCCAAGGCGCTGACCGGCCACACGCTGGCCGAGATGCGCGGCATGAACGACGGCGACCTGGCACGCACCTTCTCCAGCTACTACATCCACAAGTACGCGGCGATCAGCATTCCGGAAAAGAACATCGAACCGCAGGCGGTGGCGCAGGGCCAGGGCCAGACCCCGGCAGCGCCTGCACAGGCCAGCGCTGCCGTAGCGGCGGGTGCAGCCACGCTGGCGGCGACCGCAACGGCTGCTGCCGCGCCGAAGCCGGGCATCGAACTGCAGGCCGCCTACGAGGCCGGCGTGAAGTACGACCACGTGAAGTACGCCATCAACATTCCGGGTCACGCGCTGTACGTGCCGGGCAAGACCGGCAAGAACGTGGAGCAGGGTTACATCGACTGTTCCGGTTGGGTCGGCACGCTGCAGAACCGGACCATGGACGAGATCAACCAGAAGGCCGGGCACGCGGTGTTCAGCAAGGCTGATCGCATCGACCTGGGCAACCTGGGTTCCGGCGGCATCGTGCGCAAGGCGTTCGACCAGTCCGGCGTGCTGCTGGACCGCGACGCGGTCCTGAAGCCCGATGCGCTGAAGGAAGGCATGATCATCGGCCTGGATACGGCCAAGACGCGCCATGAGCACTGGAACGGCATCGACCACATCGTGATGGTGGTGCGCGATCCCAACACCGACAAGCTGCTGATCAGCCAGTCCACCGGCAGCAAGGGCGTGCACACCATGCCGGTGGAGGACTACCTCAAGCAGGTGAAGGACCACCCGAACTGGAAGCTGTACGCCTCCGATCCACTGTCCAAGGCGCGCGACCTGCTGGAAAACCGCACCCAGTCGCACGAGCAGACCCAGGGCAAGCCCGCGGCCGAGCACAAGGCCGCTGCCACCCCGCACGCCGAACTGTACAAGCAGGGTGCGCACAGCGAGGGCGTGCGCAAGGTGCAGGAGCAGCTGGGCCACCTCGGCTACGTCGGTGCCGACGGCAAGCCGCTGGTCGAGGATGGCCGCTTCGGCCGCAACACCGACGCGGCGGTGCGCCAGCTGCAGAAGGACAACGGCCTGGTGGCCGACGGCATTGTCGGGGCGAAGACCCTGGAAGCGATCAAGGATGCACGCGAACGGCCGTTGCTCAACGACGAACGGCACCCACGCAATCCGTTGTTCATTCAGGCCAGCAAGGGTCTGGAGCTGATGCCGGCAGGCACCTTCAAGGATCGCCACGCGCTGGAAAGCGCTGCCGCGGCGCTGACCAAGGAAGCCCACGCTGCCGGCCTGCAGCGTATCGACTCGGTGGTGTCCAGCCCGAATGGCGAGCGTCTGTTTGCCGTGCAGGGCACGATCGGTGACCCCGCCGCCAGCCGCGTTGCGGTGGACACCCGTGCCGCCAGCGAACAGAGCCTGGCGCTCAGCAGCGGCGCGGTGCACGGTGCGCCCAACGTGCTGCACCAGCAGCAGGAAGCCCAGCAGGAGCAGACCCGGCAGGCACAGAAGGCGATGGGCGTCTAAGCCCGCAGCGCCTTGGCAGAGAAGGGAGGGCCACGTCCACGTGGCCTTTTCCCTTTCTGCCAGCTGAGCGGCCGAGGCCGCTTTCAGCCTTGCTTCATGCCGCCTGCCGCTAGATGAATGCGCAAGCCGCACGGTGGACCAGGCAATGTTCCGGCAATGTTGGAACGCCAGCGTGGACACCACGGCAGCCGGGGCGCCCCGCGCCCTCCCTGCCCAGCGTGGCATGCACCTCACAGGAGAACGAACATGCTCAGTACTTCCGCACTCAGCTTCCGTGGTCTGGCGATGGCTCTGGCACTGGTGGCCGGTGTGGCCGTGGTCAGCGATGCCAGCGCGATGTCGAGGAAGGACAAGCGCACCCTGGTCGGCGCCGTGGTCGGTGGCGTGGCCGGCAACCTGCTCTCCAACGGTGATCCCGCCGCCACCGTGGGCGGTGCCGTGGCCGGCGGTGCGATCGGCAACCTGACCACCTCCGATCGTCGCGACCGTCGCTATTACGACAACCGCTACTACGACAACCGCTATGACCGCCGCTACGATCGTGGCTATTACCGCAGCGGCTACTACAACCGCGGCGACGACCGTCGCTGGCAGCGCCAGCGCTACTACGACAACCGCTACTACAACGACCGCGGCCGCCATCGCGGCTGGTAAGCGGCACGGCGGCATCACCGATGCGGATGCACGGACGGGCGGGTCGATGACCCGCCCGTTTGCGTTGGCCGCGGTCATCGCGTTGAATGCGCAGCCTTGGACGTGACTTTCCCCCTCCCGGGCTGCGGCATGACTTATTCCTCTCATCGCGTGCAGGGCCTCAACAACGACGAGGTCGCTGCCGACTGGCCGCCCATCAGCGCCGCAGACATCGCGTGGCTGAGCGCGTGGTACCCGCAGCTGAGCGAGCACGGCTTACCGCGCTGGCACAGCCCGCGGCCGCTGTCGGCCGCCGCCATTGTCGACGGCACGCGCGGCGCAGTGTTCATCAAGCGCCACCACCACAGTGTGCGCAGTGCGGTCTGTCTGGAAGAAGAACACCACTTCATCGCCCATCTCGCCGCCGCCGGCGTGCCGGTGGTGCAGGTGCTCACGGCCACCGATGGCCACACTGCGGTCGAACACGGCGAATGGACGTTTGAGCTGCACGATGTCGGCGTGGGCGACGACCTGTACCGCGACGCGGTGTCGTGGTCGCTGCTGACCGATGTTGCCCAGGCCCGCGAAGCCGGGCGCGCACTCGCACAACTGCACCGTGCCGCGGCCAGCTATGACGCGCCCCAGCGCAGCACCCATGTGCTGGTCGCGCGCGACGATCTGATCCGCGCCGACGACCCGATCGCGGCCATCAAGGCAGGGCTGCATGAGCGCCCCGGGCTGGCTCGCTATCTCGCGCGCATTCCGTGGGAAGCGCAGCTGCAGCGCGACGTGCTGCCGTGGCACTCCGGCCTGGCCGCGCGCCTGAGCGACGAGCCGCGGCTGTGGGCGCACAACGACTGGCATGTCTCCAACCTGCTGTGGCGCGACGGCCAGGTCAGCACCGTGCTGGATTTCGGCCTGGCCTCGCCCACCAGCGCGCTGTTCGACCTCGCCACCGCAATCGAGCGCAACGCGGTGGCATGGCTGGAACTGGAACGCGGCATGGATGCGGTGCGCATCGACATCGCGCTGGCGTTGCTGGATGGCTACCGGGACCTGCTGCCGCTGTCAGCGGCACGCGTGCACCTGCTGGCCGACCTGCTGCCGATGGTGCATTTCGACTTCGCACTGTCCGAAGTGGAGTACTTCGAAGGTGTCACCGGCTCGACCGCAAATGCGGACGTGGCCTGGCAGCCCTTCATGCTGGGGCATCCGGCGTGGTTCCACAGCGCGCCGGGACAGGCGCTGCTGCAGGCCCTGCACGCCGCCGCGTGACCCGGTTGGCGCCCCGTCGGGGTCAGATCCCTTTCCTGCGGAAAGGGATCTGACCCCGCAGCCTGAAGGGCACCGGCTCGCAAATCCGTACCATTTGTAGTGAAATGGTCACCTGAAGCGGGGGTGCCTGGATCTGCCAGGCTGAGAGAGTCCCTTGGAACCTGATCCGGTTTGCACCGGCGTAGGGAGCTTTGAGCCGCAGCCACACCCCCCTCATGGGCCGGTGCACCTGCGCGCCGTCGCTTCGTCTCCCTTGTTGTCCGAAGACGAATCGAATGAACCGCTGCCTGCGCCCCACCCTGCTCTCCCTCGCCCTCTGCGCCGCGCTGCCGCTGCACGCCAGCGAGGCCGAAGCGTCCCCCGATGCGGCTGCCACCGGCGCCGAGCGCTCGCCGACCGAACTGGCAGCGGTGCGCGTGCAGGCCGGCAGACCGAAGGCCGATACCTCGCGCGTGAACGCCTTCGGTGGCGGCAGCTGGAAGGACACGCCAGCCTCGGTGAACGTGCTTGAGCGTGACTATCTCGATCGCCGCCAGGTGCGCTCGCTGTCCGAGCTGGCCAGCAACGATGCCTCGCTCGGTGATGCGTATGCGCCGGTGGGTTACTACCAGAACATCGCCATCCGTGGCTTCGCGCTGGACGCGGCCACCGGCTACCGCTTCAACGGCCTGTCCATCGCCGGCGAACAGCGTCTGGCGCTGGAGAACGTGCAGTCGGTGGAGATCCTCAAGGGTGAAGCCGGTCTGGCCGCAGGCGTGATGGCGCCCGGCGGCATCATCAACTACATCGGCAAGCGCCCGGCCGAAGTGCGCACCGCCACACTCGGTACCGACTCGGAAGGCTCGCGCTACGTCGCCGTCGATGTCGGCCACTGGATCACCCCGCGTTTCGGCCTGCGCCTGAATGCCGCATGGGATTCCAGCAACTCCTATGTCGAGCACGCCGATGGCCGTCGCAACTTCTACTCGCTGGCCGCCGACTGGCTGATCGGCGAGCGCGGCAAGCTGGAAGTGGATGCCAACTACCAGACCAGCTCGCAGCGTTCGGTGTCCGGCTACCAGTTGCTGGGCGCACGCGACCTGCCGCGCGGCGTCGACCGCGAGCTCCTGCTCGGCTACCAGCCGTGGCAGCGTCCGGTGGATATCGCCAGCACCAACATCACCGCGCTGCACACCTACGACTTCAACGATGCCTGGCAGTCGCGCGTGTCGGTAGGCCACAGCCGCTCGGTGATCGATGACAACGTCGCCTTCGCCTACGGCTGCTACTACGCCACGCAATGCGCCGATGGCAGCGTGCCGGGCAATTACTTCGCGCCCAATGGCGACTACGACGTCTACGACTACCGCAGCCCGGACGACACCCGCCGCAACCAGCAGGCGCGTGCCGAGCTGCGTGGCCGCTTCGAGACCGGCAGCGTCGGCCATGAGCTGACCCTCGGTGCCGACTACTTCCGCCGCACCGTGGACAAGCGCCCGAGCGTCAACGAATACGTTGGCACCACCAACATCCACGACGCGCAGGTGCCGGTGTTCGCACCGTCGCCGAAGATGCCGGGCCCGTCCGCACGTCGCCTGGACAGCCGCCAGACCGCGTTCTTCGCGCTGGACCGGATCAGCTTCGGCGATGACTGGCAATGGCTGGCCGGTGGCCGCTTCGTGCGCCTGGACGAGCGTGCCTACGACAAGCGTGGCGTCCCGCAGCGGCACAGCCGCCTGTCGCGCTTCCTGCCGCAGACCGCAGTGGTGTGGAAGGCCACCGACCAGCTCAACGCCTACGCCAGCTACGTGCGCGGCATATCGCTGGGCCAGGAAGCGCCGTTCTGGACCAGCAACGCCGACACCTTCCTGCCGTCGGTGCAGTCGCGTCAGCTGGAAGTGGGCGTGAAGTACGTGCCCGTCGAAGCGCTGACGCTGGGCGCGGCGGTGTTCCGCATTTCGCAGCCGTACCAGTACGCCAAGCCGGACAACAGCGACGTCGGCTACACCTTCATCGAAGAGGGCACGCAGACCCACACCGGCCTGGAACTGACCGCCAACGGCCAACTGACCGACGCGCTGCAGATCGTGGCCAGCGCCAGCGTGCTGCAGGCGCGCGCGCGCGACACCGGTACCCCGGCCTATGAAAGCCATCAGCTGGTGAACGTGCCGAAGGTGCGCGCCAGCGTGCACGTGGCCTACGCACTGCCGTTCGTGCAGGGCCTGGATGTGACCGGCGGCTGGCGCTATGCCGGTGCCAACGTGGCGCGCGCCGACGGTGGCGTGCGCGCACCGGACTACTCGGTGTTCGACGCCGGCCTGCGTTTCCAGCATCGCCTGCACGAGCGCGCGGTGACCTGGAACCTGTCGGTGGACAACGTGTTCAACCGCTTCTACTGGCGTGATACCGGCAGCAGCGGCGGTGACTACTACCTGTTCACCGGCGCACCGCGACAGGCCCGCCTGTCGGTGACGTTCGCGCTGTGAGCGGCGTGATGCTCGAGTGGACCGCCGCGCTGTGCAGCATCCTCGGCGTCTGGCTGATGGCCCGGCGCCGGCTGTCGGCATGGCCGGTGGGCCTGCTGTCGGTCACGCTGTACGGGCTGGTATTCGCCGAGGCCAAGCTGTACTCGGACACGCTGTTGCAGGTGATCTTCGGCGGCTTCCTGGTCTATGGCTGGATCAACTGGCGGCAGCATGCCGCCGATGAGGGCAGCATCCGCATCGTGCCACTGGCGCGCGGCAAGCTGCTGCGCGACCTGGCCATCGGCGTGTGCGGTGGCGTGGCGCTGGGCGCGGCCATGCACAGCTTCACCGACGCTGCCCTGCCGTGGTTGGATGCGCTGCTGACCGGTCTGAGCCTGGTCGGGCAATGGTGGCAGGCACGCCGCCACGTGGCCTGCTGGTGGGTGTGGATCGCGGTGGACGTGGTCTATGTGGGTGCGTACCTGTTCAAGTCGCTGCACGTGACCGCTGCGCTGTACGTGTTCTTCCTCGGCCTGGCCGTGTTCGGCCTGCGCGCATGGAGCGCGGCCGCGCGTGAACCGCAGGTGGCAACGCAGTAGAGCCACGCCATGCGTGGCTGGGCTACCGGTAGTCGCCAACCCTGGTTGGCGCGCCTGCCGACCAAGGTCGGTTACCAGGCACATCCACGCACGGCGTGGTTCTACTGGGTAAGCAGCAGGCCCAGCCGCAGCGGTTGGCGCATGTCGGCCGGTGGGGCCGCCTGCAACGGCGCGGCCTGCAGCGTCGCGCGCAGGTCGGCGTCGACCTGGGCATCACCCAGGCTGTCGAATTCCAGCTTCGAAATGCGACCATCCGCCGCGATCCACACGCTCACCGGCAACGGCGTCGGCGCATCCGGATGTGCCTGCAGCCATTCCAGCACGCGCTGCGCCTGCGGGTCCTTCTCCTGCTGCAGGCGCTGCTGCAGCTGGCCACCCACGGCGGCGGCGTAGGCCATCCAGTGCGCAGGGGCTTCCTGCGCGGACACCGCGGCGCTCCCCAGTGCCAGCGCACCGAACAACGCGGCCAGCGGCCGCCACCAGCGGCGTGCGCCGGTTGTGTTCCTTGCCATCGCCATCGCCCGCCCCTGCGCTCTCATCCAACGGCTGATGGTCGGTGCGGTAGATGACAGGCAGATGGCGGCCGCTGCTACCCAGCGCGATCAATCGCCCAGGTCGGCCAGCACCTTGCGCGAGGGCGCGAAGAAGGTCACGCCGGTGGTGGCGGTGGAGAAATCGAGGATGCGATCGTGCAGCGGTGCGGGATTGCCGATGAACATACGCTCGAGCATCTTCTCGATTACCCACAGGCGGCGCGTGTAGCCGATGAAGTAGGTGCCGTATTCGCCGCGGCCCGGGTTGGCGAACGGCATGTTGTCGCGCAGGATCTCGTGCTCGCCGTCGGCATCCTCGATGGTGCACAGCGTCTTGTGCGACTTCTGCGCATCGGCCGGCGCATCGTCCAGCTCGATGTTGTCGTGCTTGGTGCGGCCGATGATCGCTTCCTGCGCTTCGGTCTTCTGTGCGCGCCAGGCATCAAGATTGTGCAGGTACTTCTGCACCACCACGTAGCTGCCGCCGGCGTGATCCGGGTCTTCCTCGCCCACGATGGTGGCTTCCGGTAGTGACAGCCCTTCCGGGTTGGCGGTGCCGTCGACGAAATCCAGCAGGTCGCGGCCATCGAAGTAACGGAAGCCGGCCACGTCATCGACCGTCTCCACCGCATCGCCAAAGGCCATCAGCAGATTGCGCTCGAACGCAACAATCAGATCCATGGTGCGTGCGCGGATGTGATACAGCAGGTCGCCCGGCGTGGATACGGCGGTATGGGTCGCGCCCTTGATCTCGCGGAACGGCTGCAGCTCACGCGGCGGCGTGGTGCCCACCAGCGGCTTCCACACGCGGTGACCAATGGCCACGTTGCAGGTGAAGGTGCGCTCGATCTCGCGGATGGCGGTGTTCTTGATCAGGTCATCGGTGCTGGCCAGTACCTCGCGCGCCTTTGCGATCGACGCCTCGTCGTCCTTCACTTTCAGCACCAGGAACGCCGCCGAATGGGTCAGTGGCGCGGTGATCTGCTGCGGCTCGTTGTCGAGCGTGTGATTGAGAGCGGTGATCGGTGCGGGCTGGGAGTTCACGGCGGTTCCTGCTGGCTTGAGGCGGGCGCATCGCGTGTGGCGATGTGCGGGCGATCATAGCGGAACCGCCTGACCGGGGACGGAGCGGTTCTCGTTCCGTCCACCAGCGAAGGTACGAAGACCTCAATCCACATCACTCCAGACCGCCAACTCGTAGCCATCCAGATCGCGGAACTGGAAGCGGCGGCCACCGGGGAACGCGAACACCGCCTGCACCACCTCGCCCCCAGCGGCAGTCACACGCTGCTGTGCATCGGCCAGGTCCGCGCAGTAGAGGATCACCAGCGGCCCTCCGTAGGCACGCACCGGCGCGTCAGCCACGAAGCCACCTTTCAGACGGCCGTCGTCGAACTCGGTGTAGGCCGTGCCGTAGTCCGTGAAATGCCAGCCGAACACCTCGCCGTAGAAGCGCTTGCTGCGGGCAATGTCGGCGACGTTGAATTCGATGTTGTCGATGCGGCGTTCGGCATCGTGAGTAGCGGCATGGCTCATGACGTGGCTCCTGGGTGGGAGCCCAGCTTCAATCAGCGCGGCATCGCGGTCTTGAACGAAACGGCCATCATTGGCCCCATTCGAGGCGCAGTTCGCGTGCGGTCATGCTGGCAAGCTCGCGCGCCTCGCGGCTGAGATGAGCCTGGTCGGCATAGCCGGCCTCGGCAGCCAGCACCGCCAGCGAGTGCTGCGGCAGCGCGCGGCTGTGGCGCAGGAAGCGTTGCAGGCGCAGGATCCGCTCCAGCGTCTTGGCCCCGTAGCCGAACTGCAACTGGCTGAAACGTCGCAGGCTGCGCGGGCTCAGGCTCAAGTGCGCCGCCAGCGTATCCAGCGTGGCGTCACCGGCGGCCAGCGCCCGGAACAGCACATGTGCACGCTGCGCCGGGGTATCGAGCGCGGACGCACCCATATGCTGCTGCAGGCAGTGCGCCATCCGCTGCAGGCGTTGCGCAGGTGCGGTGTCACCAATGGAGGCCGCCGCCTTGCTCGCCCACGCGCCCTTCAGATCAGCCAGCGGCACCGCCTGGCCGATGATCTCGGCCAAAGGCAGGCCCAGTGCCGCCAACGCCTGGCCGGGACGGAAGCGTGCCCCCAACACCTGCGCACCGGGTGCCAGCGCCGGGTGCGCGGCCACGCGGTCCGGGCCGGCCACGAACAACGCACCGTCGCGCCAGAGGATATCCACGCAGCCATCGGGCAGTACGGTGATGTGCCCATCGGCATCGGCAGGAAGCTGGCTCTGCCACAGCTGGCCAAAGTGGCCGCGCAGCGGCGCAGGCGCCAGATGCTCCTGGTAGGCCGTGCCGGTACCTGCGAGGGAGGAAGGGTCGCCCATGCCGCATTGTGGCGCCACAGGGCCCATAAAAGTGAAGCCCGGCGCGAGGCCGGGCTTCGGTTGGCGTGTGGGAGAGAGAGAGAGAGTCACACGCCAGCACAACACGCACTAACGACAGGCGTTTGTTACCAGGTGAAGCGCGGGCCCACGAACCACTCGCGGTCGCCGGCCTTGGCCAGCTTAACTTCGCCGCTCAGGCCCCAGTTCTGGTTGAACTTGGCGGTGGCGCCGACACGGCCGTAGAACTCGCCGTCCGGGTTGTAACCGTGCTTCTTGCTGAAATCTTCGTAGCCGGCCATCACGTAGCCTTCCACGTACGGGTTGAACGCTGTGCGCACGCCCACTTCGGTGGAGTAGCCGTTGAAGTCCAGGCCGCGCTTCTCGTCGTACTTCTGGTACGCAACACGGGCCACCAGGTCGGTGTTCGGTGCGATGCCGTAGTTGTAGCCGACACCCAGGCGCCACTGGTCGACGTCATTCTTGAACTTGTCGGTTTCCTGGGCGCTGTAGTCGCCAAAGACGTGGAAGTTCGGGTGCACCGCCACGGAACCCTTCACCTTCCAGCCATCGGCGTCGCCGCCCTTGGCATCGGTGTTCACGTAGCCGCCTTCAACGTAGTTGTACGACAGGCCATCGGTTGCCGATGCAGCGAACGGCAGAGCAGCCAGAAGACCCAGGGCAAGCAGCGAATTCTTGTTCATCGGGACACACCTTTAATTATTTTGGTTTCGTCGACCGCCTCCCGGGAGGGGGAGAGAGAGGAGGCGGTCGACAGGTGTGAATTATCCGTTAGGGGGTCTAATCGACCCTGAATATTGAACTGACTGGTGTATAAATAAGGTTCCCGTTCAGGGAACTCCAACTGCGCTGCGTACTAGACGGGCAAGCATAGGTTTGCGTTTTTGCTGAACCTATGGTTGCGCATGGGCTGAAAACTTATGGTTGCAACGACCTATGGGCAGAGCTGACTCCGCGGCGCATTGGCCCTCGCCAACGGCCGAGGAGGCAAGCACCGTCGTGATGGCGGTCCAATCTTGTCGGCCCTTAAAATATTAGGACGCTCCCTTAGGTGCCCCACGAAGGTTCGCGGCCTTGGGAGTCGAACGAAGCATACCGTTGGCGTCGGCGACTCAGGAGAAGTAGTGGTCGACATCGCCAGAGTTACGTCCGCTACGGGCCGTGTGCTGCCGCCCCTCGCTCCTCTTGAATCTCACGGCTGGTTCCGGCCAGAAGCGGACGCCACCTCAGGCCTTTAGGGCACCCAGCGCTACCGAGGCGATCCATGGAATTTGGTTCCGAAGCTGCGCGACCTATCAGGGCGTTCTGCTCAGTTCGCCTTTGGGGGCTTTGCGTAATGCGTTCCCCCTGAATCCGCAAGCCGCCATGTGATCTTGCAAGTAGTCGCACAATCGCCGGACTTTCGTTGCCAGAAAACGATTGTGCGAAAGAATCGCCTGGACGGGCTTCGGCGGTGTGGCTAGGTATCGCACGGGGCTGTCTGTCCGCGAGGCATTGTTAGAGTCTGGATGGATGACGCGACCCGAGCTTCTCTCAATGTCCACACTGAGGGCCTGGGCCGACAGGAGCATGGCCGACCTGCAATGATGCCGCTGATGTCCGGTGGCTGACGGTCGCCGCGATTGGAGGCGGCCGCCGGACAGAGACAGGACGGATCTGCCACCGAGTGGAATACCTACAGAGGCGGCCATGTTCGGCGCCACTGTCGTTTATCGTTGTCACATCCAGCCGAAGGAGACGCGGCTATAAACGCCCTCTAGAGCATGTCCCAACTAGTACCGACTGCCCGGCTGTTATTGGTAGTGCCGATGGTTGACGTTGGAGCCACAAGCATAGCAGCGCCGATAGGCACCTCCCATCCGGGCGTGGCCGGCCCGCTCGAACCCAAGAGGACCACCGCAATGAGAGCAGTCATGGCCCGAACCGCGCTCCCACTGATACAACCGGTAAGTGGCCATACCCATCATCCCAAAGCCTGCGGTTACCAGACCTACCGGTACCCAGAAAGCCATGGACTGCAGGCCAGCCAACACGGGGTGCGGCGGCATGGCTGACAGCATTGCCAGGCATATCGCTGCGAATATCAGCAGCAAGACAGCTGGACCATATGCCCGCACCACCACCCAGTTCCCTCGTTCCATGACCCCCTCCCTTATCGTGGTTGCTTGGCGATTGTAAGGACCCGGCGTCGCACGGATTGAGATTGCATCGACACCAGAACCCTTCGCCCGCGCCTCTCGCCGTCGAGCGGAAGGCCCTGAACGCTGTCTGGAACCAAGGCCCGCCGTGGGCTAAACCACAGCCGAGCCAGCGAATCCTGATAATAGCCAGATTCGGCTTGGTAGGGAGCTGCCCTACATCGCCACAAAGCTCGAATCGATACCATCAGAGGTTCACTTTGGAACTCCAAGGGCTCACGCAGCGTCTCGAACGCACTTCGATTCCATTCGGGAACTTAGCGCTTGTCAATAGGATGTTGTCAAACGCCAGGATTCTCGGTCACATTTGAGGGCACGCCTGGCTGCACTGGGCCGCCAGGCGTGAACTGGCTACCCGTCCACCGAGTGCCAAAGCTAGAGTGGCGTCAAGGATCATACTTAGATGCTAAGCAAGTTCAGACTCTATGGTCGAAAGAGGTGCGAGGTCGGATTGTTCGCCCAGAAGCTCCCGAAGATGCGCTTGAAGGTGCGGTCAGTTCTACCCCTCACGGCGCTGTGCCTGATCTTCAGCTAAGCGAGGTTGAGGACGAACTGCTCCTTGTTGCGCGGTTACTCAGGTCGACTTTAGCTCTCGATTGCGCATGTCCCAGTTCTATTTGATTGCCTACAGGAGGCGCCGCGTAGCGGCGAAGGCTTTAGCTGATGAGCGAGAAGGAAGACACCCAGCGCAGTCCGCTTCAGGGCACGCAAGTCATGAGCACTATCGCTACCGGCGGAGGTGGCGGACTCTTTCAGGCTCGTGTCAGCGCTTTGTATCTGGCCAATATGCTTACGGGGCTGCCTACAGCCTTCAGCCTGCATGGCGTCCGTGTTGAAGAGATTCGTTCTGAAGCTCGCTATACCGGCGCTCACACTGACGACATCTACTGTCGACTACGGAAGTCCTCTGAAAGTTGGCTACAGCTAGTTCAATGCAAGCGAGGCCTAAACGCTACAGCTGGCGACAGAGACTTCATTGACGCACTGCGCGGCGCTTGGCGTGACTTCCTCGGTGTCGATGAGAGCCCTTTTGACCGCGCTTGTGACGTCTTGGTTATCGCGACCATCGCGCCAGCGACTCCTGCTAATCAGGCGGCTAAGCGCCTGTGCGAGCTCGCGCGTGCGTCAGTAGGCCTTTCCGACTTTCTGCAGAAGGTGAATTCAAAGCTACTGAACAAACAGCATAAGAGAACCTGGGATGCGTTCAAGGTGATCTCACAAGATACGCTGTGCGAAAAGTATACTGAGGAACTAGTATTTCAACTGCTCCAGCGTCTTCGTGTTGACGTTCATGATTTGGGGGCTGAGTCCACACAGGAATTGAGCCTCGTCCAAGCACTCCTCACTAAGGCCGGTTCAGACGACTCGGGAGAGCAGATATGGGACGGACTTGTGTCCTATGTGCAGGAGCAAGGGGTCACAGTGGGGACGGTTACCCTCACTACCTGGTCTCAGACAGCAAAGGAAGGACTGCGAGCGGCAGTGAGCCGTTTGAGTGCCCGGGCTGGACTGGGCGGTGTTGCAGAGCGGCTAACTGAGCGTTCGCTACTTCAGCTCTCACTCGTCTCCACGCGCCTGCACAATGGTTCACACATACCGCGGAGCGGGTGCCTGGCCCAAATCTTGTCAGTCCTTGACGACCGTCAGCTCGTTATTGTCACCGGCGGTCCGGGCGTCGGAAAGTCGGCGGTCGTTGCAGAAATTGCATCTCTGTTGCGTGAATCAGGCCCCCTGTTCTTCTTCAGGGCCGACGAGCTTGACGTTCCAGGCTTGGCATCAGTTCAGTCACTGAGCGGAATCTCAGATCCTTTATTAGGGATCGACACGCTTCTGCGCACCGGTGCACCTACTGTGATCATCGACTCGCTGGAGAAGGCTCTTGAGGCGCAGAATCCAGGTGCACTCGAGGAATTGATCGCGCTTGTCCGCAAGAACAAGTCTTCCAGGCTTTGTATCACGACGCGCTCCTATGCTCTCAACGGTCTATACACAAACTTCCTCTGCAGTCTTTCCAGTCAAGTCGTAGACGTCCCTCTCCTTACTAACACGGAGATTGAGGCTGCAGTGGCCTCAAGCGCGCTCGAAGAGATCGTATCCATAGACTCGGAGGTGAAAGAGGTTCTGCGTACGCCCTATTATCTGCAGCTCGCGTTCAAGTACGCCGCGGAAGGGATGACGCTGCCAACTGCTGCGGGCAACAGTCTCAGGCGGTCGCTTTGGACGGAGAGGATTGCGCCAAGTCGAGGTCTTTCGACCGCCATGCGGACACGGCGCCAAGCAGCCTTCGATGAAGTCTGCTACCTGCGCACCGAGCGCTTCGCGCAGTTTGTCGATCCTCCGCGGGACGCTGAGGCTATCGCATCGCTCCTTCAGGACTCCGTACTTGTAGTCGACGAGGTAGATCGGGTGGCTCCGGCGCACGACGTTCTGGAGGATTGGTCGCTATTCTTCCGAGTGGAGCGTGAGGTGCGATCTGCCGAGCGGGACTGGTCAAGTCTCTTTGAAAAGCTCGGATCACACGCAGGTATGCGGAGGGCTCTACGCTCGTGGACGGCACAGCGATCGGCTGAGGGGGATGATGATGCCTTCGCGTTGTTGGAAGCTGCGTTTCAACCGGTGCCCCGCATGTCGCAGCTATGGCGCGATGAAATCGCTATCGGGCTTCTGCGGTCGGAGCGAGTAGATGAACTGATTTCAAGGCTGGGAGAAAGCGGGGCATTCGCTGGTACGACTCTCCTCCAGCGTTTGAGTCATTTGCTAAGGGTTGCCTGCAAGGGGCCGACATCCATCGACTACTCTCACTTGGCAGTTGACCCCTCGAACAAGGAGATCCTTGCCCGGATCGGAATGGCTGCACCCGTAGGAAAGGCCTGGGACGTAGTGATTGACCTTGTCGCAAAGGCTTTCCCTTCGATGCCACCGCAGTCTCACTCTTGGGTTGTCCAGCTTGCAGAGGATGCGGTTGCACATGATGACAGTTGGCACCGGCCCAGCCAGCGAGTGATCAATGTTTTCAGTATGGCTGAGCACTTTTGCTGGCGAGACAGTGATCAATGGTATCGAGAGAAGTCCGTGGGGAAGCGGTTCTATGAGCTTCTGTGCCGTTGCTCTGGAGCTGATCCAGTCAGGTTCAAGGCTTTCATCGACCACCTACTGGAGCGGGCCTCTAGAGATCAAGATGGGCGGGACTTCTACGCTGAAGAGCGCCTGCAGTTCCTCACCAACATCAAGCACTGCAGGGAGTCCACCTACTTCAGCCCAGACTTGGTGCGCACTGCATTCTGGGCGCTCTATGTTGAACCTATTCCTCGCGAGGAACGTGAATTCGGAATGCCTGGCTGGGAGGCCTCAATGGGCCTCAGTGAGAGAGCATCCCATGAGTTTTTTCCGCCATCCGTATTGCAGGGGCCCTTCAAGTGGCTCTTGCTTTACTCATTTGCTAAAAGCGTTCGCTTCGTCGTCGATCTTTGCAATCACGCAGCTGTGTCGTTCTCCAAGTCACATCCGGAGGAGGTCATCGTTCTTCCGAAAAGGTATAGCCCCAATGGACGCGACCATATCCATGCTTCGCGACTTTGGGGAACTTATCGTGGCCACTCCGTCTCCAGCTATGTCCTAAACTGCGCGCTCATGGCGCTGGAGCAAAGGCTGCTGATTGAGGCGAAAGCGCAACCAAATATTGTATTGGATGCCATTGAATTCATCTTGGAACATGGCGAGTCAAGCTTCACTACTGGCCTGGCGGCTGGCGTTCTAGTTGCACATCCTGAGTTGGTCACTGAGAAGATGCTGTCGCTCTTCAAATGCCCAGAATTCTTTATAGATGACATGGCACGATTCGCCGGAGAGGACTCTACCTTAGCGATTCACGGCGGGCACGACGGGTTAGACGAGGAAAGGCAGAAGGAGCGCATTGCCAGCAATCGGCTCCCGCACAGAAAGCAGCACTTGGAGATGCTCGTCCTCCAGCTGCAGATATTTCGCCCGGATCTCCGAGAGGGCATTCATGCGATGCTCGATGAACACATAGAAGAGCTCAAAATTTCCCAGGACATTCCTGACGGATGGCGGATGAGTCTCAAGCGCATGGACGCAAGGGGAATGAAGTTCGGGGAGCCAGTTGGGGATGGGCAGTACGTTCCCCTGGAGATAGCTAATCTAGAGCCTGAATTGCAGCGAGTAAGCGAGGATGCACAGTTAAGAGGTCAACTCTTGAATAGATCCGCTGCCATCCGACTCTGGGTAGGTGCAGTGACTCAGCCACTTTACTCTTCGTTCCCAAGCGCCGTTGACCGTTTCCCCTCTGCATCTGATGTGTACGACGAGTATCGAAATCTCTGTCGCGAGATTGGGGATCAGGAAATGTCGTTTCTGTTAAGGATCGAGCACGACTTGGCGTGCGCGCTCATTCGCCGCTGGCCGACGGATGAGTCTGAGGCGCTCCATTGGGCGCGGGACTACGTGCTCACAGTTGCTGAAGTGCGGCTAGACAGCGACGGCTGGATCCGAAGCGCGCCCGCAACTGGTGAGTTGAGGGCCACCACGGTGATCTTGCTAGCAAGCTTTGATCCGAGCCATCCGAAGCTGCCTCAGTGCCTCGCAAACGTTATTACGGAGCCCGTCTGGACTGTTCGAAGAGCCGCGGCCATTGCCATTTCAGAGGTCCTGCGTCCTAAGCAAGCTCTTCTCGCCGAGATGCTGACGACGGCATTGGCACATTACGCTGAGGAGCTCGACATCACAGTCGGAGCTGCTCGAAAGCGCAGGCCCGATTTTGTTGACGCAGCTAGGGATGCAACTAGCAAGCGTCTGGTAGCCGCTCTGAGTGGCGGGGAGCTGGCAGCCAGGCCAACGCCAAAAAGTCTTGCCGCTGTCAAGGAGTGGACAATCGCGCTCGATGCCGCGCGCAGCGAAGTGCCAGACACATGGAGAGTACAAGCGCTTACGGCACTTACGCGGCGCATGGCCCAGCAGGAAGGCAAATTGCGGGTCGATCGGTACGACCCCGGCTATGTCGACTTCGAGGCGCGCAAGGAGATGGGAGACCTTCTGAGCGCGGAGCTGCTAGCTCAGCCCACCAGTAGCGCCCCGATCTTCGCGGTGCTTGACTACTGCATCGAGCGCGGACCGGAACTCACTGAGAGACTGCTGGAGTCAACGCTCTCCGCGAGTTTGAAGGAAGAGTGCGCTAGCGCAGATTCCTTTTGGAGAATCTGGGATAGAGTCACTTCGACGGTCCTTGCCGATGGCACGCTGCGTAACAGTTCGCGACATGCCTACAGCAAGAACGAGAAGCCAATAGCTGTGCTGTTCTTTCAGACCAGGCCATGGCTCAAAACCAGTCATGACCTCACCTTGCTTCGGGACCGGCCTAGGTTCGTAGCCGACTGCCTTGAGGTGGCAGGCGGCGCTTGGCATGTTCTCAAGCATCTGATCGCACTGATGGCTGGAGTGGGGAGGGCATCGTCGGTCCCCTCCGCATTAGTGCCACTGAGAGATGCGATTGCCAAGATGCCGGCAGACTTTTTTAACGACGGGAACGTCATTTGGGACGCTGAAACCATCTGTCAGGTAGCGATTCACAATCATCGGCAAGTTCTCCTCCGTGACATGAATCTCAGGACGGCTACTCTGGATGTTTTGGACAGGCTCATAGACTCGGGATCGTCTTTGGCCTTCCAGTTGAGGGACTATCTTGCGACATCGTCGCCGCTCATGCCTAGAGGGTCTAGAGGTCCAAACTGCGGCGTGTAGCCTTGGGCGAGCTCACCAGTCTTGGGCGCCTTTTCATGAATTGTGAGTTCGTCGTCGGGGCGGCGCACGGGATCTCGGCCGATCACGGAGTCGTCCTACTTTCGCGCGCGTTGGCAGTAGCTTGCCCCCTTGATTCAAAGCAGTCACTTACCGTACGCGCGCCAAGAAGCATGTCCGCATTCGGCCAAAAGCGGACATCCGCCTTGCCCTCGATAAATTGTCCTAACCGCTCGGCGGCCGTGCGCTCCGACATGGCGTCACAGTAGCACTGTACTTAAAAAGTCAATTTGCAACGCTCGTGAAATTTCATTCCCGACACGATGGCGAGAGATGGCTACGCTTGCGTCGTGGGAGGCTACCAGGCGCCTCTCCGGGCTCTAAGACGCTCGGCTGCGCAAACGCTTAGCCTTCAGCATAGCCATTGGACTAACGGTCGGGACCGGGACGAGAAAAGTCAGCTGTTGTTCCAAGCCCAACGCTTTAAGGGTGGAGATCAGCGTGTGGACCGTCGATCCTTGCCCGCTCTCCAGTTGCACCAATGCTCTGCGAGAGATCCCTGCTTTGCCGGCCAACGATGCTTGCGAAACGTTGGCCAGAAGGCGGCGCGCCCTGATCCGCCGTCCTAGGGCCTCGGCAATTTCCTCAGGGGACTGGATCGGCATGTGACTCATTTGCGCGCAAATGTGCTCATTAGGGGTGTCTTCTTCCGTTGTGCGCGGAAAAACGCGCAACTCTGGCACTTCCATAACTCATCGTAATGACGTGAAATTTCCAGCAGAATAGAAGCCTAGATAGACAGATCCTACACATCTGCAGGTTTCATGCGCACAACTGGCACCAGACCCTGCTCAATTGCTGGGAAACATCACTGCCGCGGCCGGACCAACAAAGATGTTCGGCGTTGGCGTTCTGGAGCAACTGATCGTCGTCAGTCAGCTGCAGCTACGTTGCGCGAACCGCTCGGAACTGCGCCACGGCCGCGGGCAGAACTTAGCAATCTCGACGACTGGATGAGAATAGCAACGATGCCCGCAAACTTGTGGCTTCTGCGGTACACCTGTTGGCTGTGCGCGCCACGCTCGCGCCGGGAGACGCACTCCCGTGCGTACCAGTAGGCTCACACGATAGACAGCGATCAGCCAAGAGAGCAAGGTTGGGCGCTCGCACCAACGATAGAGGCAGCATATGAAGCCGACGATCTTGGCACTTGACCTTGAGGGAACGCTCATCTCAAACGCAATCAGCCAGATTCCCAGGCCCGGGCTCTACCGGTTCCTTGAGGAAATCCAGGCGCTGTTTGATCAGCTGACGATGTTTACAACAGTTCCCGAGGATCGCTTTCGCAGCATCGCCGCGCTGCTGGCTCGCGAAGGCAGTGCCCCGGCCTGGTTCGTGGAGCTGCCCTACATCAAGTGGTCGGGAAAGACGAAAGACCTACGTCTCGCCTCGCCAAATCTGGGCGAGGCACTACTACTCGATGATCACGGCCCCTATGTCCATCCCGGGCAGGAGCAACTTTGGGTCCAGGCCCCGTTGTTCGGTTCTCCCTATTCATCAGACGATGATGGCCTCAACCTGGTACTCCACCGTTTGCTTGATCGCACCCGTAATGCGGACGCTGACTTGCGCCCCCTAGCCCGGAGCGGAGACGCGTAGCCATGCGCAATCCATCTTTGATTCAGCTCAGGCTCGCATGACTCGCTCCGTGCCCCCACGAGAGATCCTGGATGCCGCCGCAGCACGGCGCGAAAGTCTCGCCTCACAGTGGTTCAGTGCAGCACAGGTCAATGCCGGGCTAGACTTGAAGCTCGGCAGCGGCTGCCACAGTGCAAGCGAGTTGCGACGTCAGGGGAAGCTGCTGGGCGTGTATGTCACGCACCCGATCGGCAGCTACCGCTACCCGACCTGGCAGTTCCGCCCAGATGGCCAGCCCGTTGAGCGATTAGCCGAGATCCTAGCAGTGTTGCGGGACTTTGGTCCTTTCCAGCGTGAGCCGGATGGTCTGCGTCGCAGTACCGGTTGGGGCGAGGCCGAGTGGTTCTTGTCGCCGCACGCGTTGCTTTGGGGCGCGGCACCGGCCGCGATGCTGAGTGTAGACCCAGCCCACGTGTTGTATGCAGTGCACTGCGAGTTCGAAGAGGATGTCTGAGAGGGGCCTTACCGAGATGACTCAACGCTAGCGTCTACCCGACATCCTTCAATTGAAACTGAGTCTGGCAGTGCGGAACTAGTTGAGAGCGAATACGCGGAAGCCTACAGTCTGGCGGCTTGCAGGCCTCCAGCAATCCATGGCTATGCTCACCTGGTGACGATGCAGCAGCCGCCAACCGCCGAGACAGAGGCTCAGCCAAGTTTCTGCGACGCGTACATCGAGGACAATCGTAGGGTGAATGTCGAAGCTTCCCCTTAGTTGAATCCAGGTCCATTGCAAGAACAGCGACTCTTATTCATCCCCCGTGATCTCATACGACGGAGACTGATGGGTCCAGGTCTGCATAAACCCGGTCAACCTCATCGACTTGTTACGCGGCCCAAGGTGAATGGCACCCCCTTGTCTAGGTGATGGCGTCCTGCCCGTCCAAGTAAGATCGCACATCCCTAAGTTCGCTCAAGCCTCCGCGGCAAAGAAACTCCAGTACGGTGTTCCCAGCAAACATGGGTGCCATGTTCGGCCGCCTTATCCAGCCATCCGCCTGAATGGAGTCCGGCAGAAGGATATGAAGAGCTTTGTAGATGCCAAGTAGATAGCTAATCCGTATCAATACGTCGTCATCGATATGCTCGTAAGCGCCTCGCACCCATGCCTCGTAAGAAGCATCAGGGGGACCTCCAAGCAACGTTCTCTGCTGGAGCCCCGACAGATCCCACCTCGCAGCGAGTTTGAAGAAGGCTCTTAATGCCGAGCCTGAAAGCTCTTCGCGACTGAGCTGATCTGTAGGGATGCTCATCATGTGCTCATCTTCCAATCGACTTCTCTTAGAAGCACATCGTGGCGTGCCACAACCCCACGCCTACAAATGCGCCGTCATCTCATTCAACGGCCAGCAGCATGCCCATCCTATCGCAATCCACGAACTGCATCTCGTGCTGAGTTTTCTGACATGGCAACCGCTGTAGCGGTATGCACATCAGATTATCTGATACGTAATCAGATAATCTGTGCACCACAAATATGAGAATGTGCTCTCTGTTTGCAATATGAAGGAGAGTGAGTGATGCTCGCCTACATGGTGCCCTTGTCGATACAAACGCTCGCACTTCGCGCAACGACTCCTGACCAGCTCGCCGAGCAGGTGGCGGAGGAGTACGGGCTTTATGTCCGGCTCTCAGAAGTCTGGATGCTGCTTGGCTACAACAGCATCGGCGCGGCCAGGCGCGCGGCATATGACAACCGACTGGGTATAGCGACCTCAACCATCCCTGGGAGGAAGGGCCGCATGATCCGCTCCAGAGATCTCGCGCAATGGCTGTTCACCGCAGCACGCGGCGCGGAGACCGTCAGCAATCGGCAGGCCACTCAATGATCCCGATCTTCCCATGGAGGATCTCCAGGTGAGCTAAGAACACTCTCTGGGGCAGAAAAGACAAACCCCGGCTGGCAGGCCGGGGTCTGTTTGAGGCGCAGCGATGAGTACCGCTATGCCGAATCTACCCCCTTACCCCGATAAGAATCAACCCCTAGGCATTCCGGGAGGGAGGCGGCTGCCCGCTTCCCAGTAGATAGGCAGGGATCCATGAATCAAGAAGAACTGGCCCAGCGTCTGCGGAAGCAGGAGGGCCTAACTGTCGAACAGCGACAGCACATCCTTGAGATGGCTAGCTCGAGTCCAGCGCGGAAGCCAGGAAAGGGCGCGCTGAACAACGTTGTGACCCACTTCAATTCAGTGAAATGTGGCCAGCTGATCACGCTGGAGAGTCATACCGTTGAACATCTGTTCGCGCTGACTCTGGAGCTGGATCCGGATGTGCTTGGCTACTTCCCGCAGGTCGCCTGTAAGGGAGTGAGACTTGGCAATCATGTAAGGAGCGGCACCTTGGATTTTCTGGTCGTCCGCACCCGTGGCGTTGAGCTGGTCGAATGCAAGGCCGGCTCCGCTCGTGACAGCTTGCTTACGGCAAAGTCCGGTGAATGGATCGATGTCGATGGAAATCTTCAGAACCTTGCCTATGGTCCTTGGGCAAGGCAGCGCGGCATGGAGCACGTCCTGTGGCTCAGTCCCTCCCGCGTCGACACGCCACTCCGGAACCTGCAGGTCATCTATAACGAGGTGCGCATGGTACCTGCCAACGAGGCTCAAGTCTTGGGCAGGCGCATCCATGCGCATCTCGCCGACGGCCCCAAGAGCCTCGATTGGATGATCGAGACTATCGAGGGATTCAACGTGAGCCAAGCGGCGCTTCTGCTTGGAACCCGCTGGGCCTTCGGTCCAGTTGAGCATGTTCCGCTCACGGACACGAGCAACTTCTTTTTGACCTTGAGTCAGGCTCAGGCTATTGAGATAGGAGGCAACTTCTTTGAGGTTGCCAGGCAGTCTCGCAATCAACTGAACTCAGCGTTCGCAACGGCGACGCTAGTCGACGCAACCAACGCCGAAAAGCGGCTCGCATTGATTCAATCCGCGCATGCGAAAGGTACAGCCGTCCCCAAGCACCTGCGTGGGGTAGCGCGGAATGTGGCCGAGGCGCGAAGCAGAGGTGACAACGAACTCGAGCAGTGCCTTACCAGGTTTCATGCAAGCGGCAACCGAATTAGCCGGCTCACCCCCGTTCAGGAGAAGAGGACGGCTGAGGTAATTCGCGCATACGCCGCAGGCAAGTATTCGCAGAAGAAGGACGCATACGCTGCGCTCAAGGATGCCTGTGAATCTGACGGCGAGTCGCCACAGAGCCGCCAGGCCTTCGAACGCAAGCTCGCTGATCCGCGCCTGGAGCTGCGTAAGATCCTTGCAACGCAGGGAATGCGCGGCTACCAAAAGCAACGGCCGCGCTCGGACGCGCGCGATCGGTCGGGTACAGCCTTAGCCAAACATGCAGTCCTGCACGTGGACAGTACCAAAGTTGACGTCAGGGTGGTGCGCGACGATGGAATAGGTGCAAGCGCAGAGTGCCCCCTGATTTATCTAGGAACAGATGAGGCGACTGATTTGCCGATGGCGCATTCCGTTGTCTTCGGGCCAGCGCGGCGCGATGGTTTGGCCATCCTGATACGGAACTACGTCCGCAGACATGGGCGACTGTTCAACAGCATCTTTGTCGATCGCGGAACGGAGAATCAGTCACACTTTCTCATAGCTCTGGCTTTGCGCTATCAATTCTCAATCCATTTCTGCCCAACGGCAGGTTCGAGGTTCAACTCGAACGTAGAACGATACTTTGCAAGGTTCAATTCCCAGGTCAGCCATGAGCTTGTCGGTAGCACCGATCCCGACAAGGCGGGCCGGGGCGTGGATGGGAAGTTCAAGAGCTACAAAACTGCCAAGCACCGCTTTGAAACCGTTCATACGGTGGCCAAGGAAACGCTTTATGAACACTTCCCGAGTGTTCCTGTACAAGGCTTCGCAAGTCCGGCCGAACGTGCAGCCCACGCAGATCTTCTCTTTCCTAGTGCCGGCCTTCACGCAGTGCTTGACGAAGAATTCCTCTTCAGAACCGCGATCCCGCACAGCAATAACAAGTATGTGTCCGGACGAGGGTTCGAGGTGAATGGTCGGTACTTTCACTCCAATGAATTGAGGGAGCTCAACGCGTCATTCGATGTTGAGCAGCTTCGAACAGACCCGGAGGACCCGAGCTTCATTTGGGTTAGGACGAATCTTGGACTGTTCAAGGCGTTCTGCGACTTGATTGGGCCACTAGCTAATGCCGCCCTGCTTGAGCGGTCGTTCAGGGGTATGTATGACCAGCTCTACGCGCCATCACTCCGCGAAGCGAGGCAGAGCGCGAGGCACGCTCAGGCCATTCGTACGGCGGCCGCAAATGCGAAGCCCGTCACTACCGCTCTTCCCGTACTGAGTGAGGCGGACTTCAGTAGCCCCCCTTCGCAATCAGATGACGCTCTTGACGAAATCGCTCTGCGCGGAATCAAGAAGCGAGCCATGGATGACTTTGACGCCATTGAGTCGCCGTAGCTTGTTCCATTGGAGGCAAGATCGTGCCATTCATTCAAATTCACAGGAAGCGATAGTGGACAGCAACTCTGGAATCCCTTTTGTGAATCATAGCCGCATGAGGACGGCCTATTCCGAGCTCTTGAACGCCATCCAAGGTGCGCGCGCAGGTACGTTCGTTTGGGCGCTGGCACCTTCTGGATCGGGTAAGAGCGAAATCCGACAAGCTATTCTTCCTGTACTAGCCGGGAAGCAACACTTCTGGCCAGCCGGAACCCTACCTTTGATATCGGTGCGGGCGATGGCCAATGATCGGGGAAAGTTCAACTCCAAGGATCTCACGCTTCGCCTGCATCACGCCGTGGTGGCACCGGATTTCGGCTGGCTCGAGTCCAAGGATCGATCAATCAGCACTGATGCGCACCATCTCCAAGCCGAGGTGGAGGTGAACAATGAATTGTGGAGGAAGGTCAGGGCAACGCATTCGCAACCGAGACTGCAGCACAGCTTCGAATCGGTGGCGAAGCAGCGTCAGCTGAAGTACATCTTCTTGGAAGAGGCGGCCACCTTGACCATGGTGCATCTTCATCAAACCGGCTATGGGTACATGTCGAATCTGGTGAGACTGATCGAAGAGATCGGGTGCGTCATGGTGATGCTGGCTAACCATACTGCAGAGAGCTTGTGGGCCGGACATCCCGACGTCTGGAATCGATCCCGGTTCGTTTACATCCGGCCGTACAACCTGAGCAACCCCCAGGACGAGCGCGACTTCGTTGCAGTTCTCAAGGGTATGGGTCAGAGCTTCCGTCTGGAGGATCCGAAAGTTCTCGTTAAGAACGTCGATCTGATGTATGCCAATGGTGCCGGCGTATTTGGACCCACTATCGATGTAGTACATCGCGCTGAGCTTCGCCGAAAAAATGAGGGGGCAAGCACCATTACTGAGGCGCATCTGCACGCCAGCTCCTCCAGTGAAAAGGAGCTTGGAACGGTGTGGAGCAGCGTGCACGCGTTCAACAAGCTTGCTGATCAGAAGCCCTTGAACGGCGCGAAGAGAATCGCTGACTTCCTCAAACGAGTCGGTACTGGCGGTCCAGAGTCATGGCAAGCATGACAGATACAGGGTACCGGTGGACCACTCTTCCGCCACTTGCGCCCATTGATGGAGGCACTGCCCAGACTGAATCCCTTGGGGGATACTTCCAGAGGATGTGTGAAATTACCGGGTTCACCAAGACACATCTCGCAGGAGTGCTTGACAAGATTGCAGGTCAGCCAGTCAATGGTCTGCTACAGCGGAACAGCTTCGTGGGACCAGGACAGGTGAGCCTGAACCGCGCGCGCGCGCTAGAGCAGTTGACCAATCAACGGCTGGTGGGCTGCACCCTCTCGCCTTTCATCAAGGTTCTGCAGATGAGGGATGGTGGCTTTACCCGTATAAATCGCCGCTGGTGTCCTGAATGCCTACTCGAGGCAGGCGAGAGTAATGGTCTAAGCGAAAGGCTGATCTGGAATTTCCTTCACTACTCACATTGCTCGTTGCACTCAGCCAGAATTGTTGATCGTTGCCCAGATTGCGGGAACATCCAGCAGTTGAGAAGGGTCAAGGCGGCCTTATGCGCCTGCTGCGGTGGCAGACTAGCGCGCGCAGCCACCCACGAGAGGCCCAGCGCGCTTCAATCGTGGGCTAACGCCTCAATCGAGGACGTTGTGGGCTGGACGGCGACCAACCCCGATGTGGTCATTCCTCCAGAGAACTATCAGCGCTTCTTTGAAGGGCTTCGCCAAGACGGGACATTGGACAGGCTGAAGCTAGTTCACAACAGATTCTGGAGGGACGCAATCCGCTTCAGGCGATCTACTACCACGTTCAGAACACTCCTCAACTTATCGGCGATAAAATCTGTAGACATCATCGGAATTCTGACCAATCCAGTTCCGGCCTCATCGACGTCGCTGTTTCCAAACCATGAAGTGGACGGTGAGATCGCCTTTGATCTTGAGGACTGGGGAGCGCACGCAAGAAGGTTCGAAGTCGTGCTCCAAGCGCTTTGCAGGTCTAATACGCGCGTGTTTCCGAGTCAGGAGTTCCTCGGCGTACTGTTGGTTTCGAGGTCAAATAGTTCTATCCACCGCGCACCCTCGTTCCGGGTCTACAGGGATCTCCAGATGCGGCCTGGGCAGGATCTCTTGGCGGGTCGGGGAGTGACAAAAGCGATCATGGACCTCTCCATGACCCGCCTCGCTGCCGGCGCACGAGAGCGGGGCGTCGCCAGCGAACTCGTGAAGAGATTCGCTATTACGGCAGAGGCAGCTCGAGAATGCGCTCGGACGGCGATGATTATTACCAAGGCCATGCACTCTCGAGCCTTCTCGGTTGCGGATGATCCTATGGCGTAAAGCGGAGGCGGTTGCCGGCCATACCCGCTCCGGGTGATGGCCAAAATCACTCTGCCGCATGCGATCGGAGGCAGTTTATTGATTCGGAGGTGCGTCCGCCGCCAATGAGATGCTGTTCTGCACTTGGCATCACGCCGGCCATGCGGGGACGCGTTGGACCGTGGAACCACGCATTCGGGACCGCCGGCTCCGTGAGTTGGCAAGTAGCGCTGCGGCCGCGCGGTTTGAGCCAGAACCGGGCGACGGGGGTGCCCGTCGCCCAGTTGAACTAGCGATTGATGCTCGCTGCCCCACGGTTGAGCTTCTCAACGCCCTTGCGCAGGTACTTGTGCAGAGGTGCCTTGGCAGCCAGGTACTGCACATCCCCTGCCGTGTGTTGGCCAGCGTGAGAAAGCGCGGCGTCATATCGACTTGCGTCACCGCGGCCAATCCACACTATTGCCTTGAGTTCGATCAGTGCCTCCGGGGCCAGCTTGGCGAGGCGGTTCTGGAGAGCGTTACGCAATGGCATCCCTGCCCGGAATCCCGTGAAGCTCATGGTGCCAGCAAACTCGCCTTCTGTTTCGACGTGATCCATCAGGACCCGATCGCGTTCTTCGGCAATGCGGCAGATATCCACAATATCCCAATAGGACAATGCCTTGCACGGCAGTTGCGAAGGGGCAAGCAGTTCCTCGGCGACGTCTGAAGCAGCGAAGACCCAGGTTCCATATTTCAAAGACAGGCGTTCAAGCGCATCTCGATCAACGCGAGCTGCGGGGAGCTTTCCCTGGGTACTGGCAACCATCGCCGTGGAGAAAGTACATCCGTACAGCATCAGGGCGATGGCATCGCGTGCTTTGCTCATCCCCTCTTTTGGGGCGACGGTTCGGCGGACCAAGTCAACCGTGGATGAAACGGAATCAGTAGACATGACAACTCCTCTGAAAAATCAGCCAGTGGGTATCGTCCGTTTAAGTACCCAGGCCTTCAGACGAGGGATGGTTCTACTAGGTTGAGCGCGCTGTTAACGTCGGACGCAGCATCCCCGGCGCCGGGTGCTTTCATGTGATGAGAGCGTGGAACCAACCTACCACTTGCCGGAACAACGGGAAAGTACTCTCCCATTCAAGCTTTGGTTGCGGTGGCCTAGGGCATGGCTGGGGTCCGCCGATCATTGGCCCTCACCAACTGCCGAGGCGGTAAGCAACCTCCTGATGCAGGCCCAGACATGCAGATCCTTAACAAAGGGAGGACCGTCACGTTGCTTATGAAGGATCGGGGCCGTGAACGGCGGACGAAGCATCCGGTTGCCAAGTTACGGCGACGACGGCGAGGCTGGCCAGATTGAGGCCAATGCCATAAAAGAGTCCAAGCATTCGGGAAGCATGAGGCCAGAAAGGCGTGGTAAGGCTAGGTGCAGCAGCGAAGGAACTAGTTCAACGACGTGGCCAAGGTCTGAGCCGCCATCGTGATGGCCCCTTGCCTTCTCAGGAATGGCCACTGGACGTGTGGTCGACTATCCATCAGGTGCACCATGAGAATGGCTTGGCGATGGACGACCGGCTGCCGGAGCCGGCCTTGTCGCTGTGACCTAGAGCAACCCAACCTGCGGCATCACACCGCTATCAACTGGGGAAACCGATGTCGTCAGCAGGCTGGGATAATCCTCCTTCCCCCGCAGCACCACGACCTTGCGCAATGAGGTCTCCGAGCACGCCAGCAACTCGGCAATCGCGGCGCGCCGGTCCGAGACAATGAGCGCGTTGGCCCGCACCTTGGGCTCGCCGTTGTCCGCGTCCAACTTGGTGGGCTCGGGCACGGCCAACCACCGGCCATAGTCCAGGGCAGCACGGCTAGCGTGCAGGCTCCCGCCCTTCAAGTCCGACTGGACCATCACCACACCCTGGGCAAGGCCCGCTTGAATGCGGTCGCGCTTGACGAAAAACTCCGGGCGCGGGTCAACACCGAAACCGTACTCCGATACGAGCGCCCCCCCCTTGTCAAGGATCTCCTGGGCCAAGCCCTTGTGCTTGGACGGCGCCACGGTGTGTAGACCATGGGCCATCACCGCCACCGTGTGGCCACCGGCCTTCAGCGTGGCCTCGTGAGCCACAGCGTCCAAGCCCAGGGCTAATCCGCTCACCACCGACCAGCCGTTCTCCACCAGGAACTGGGTGACACGTTCGGCGATCTTCACGCCGTGCTTCGTGGGCTCACGTGTGCCAACGACGGCAGCCGACTGCTCAGGCCTGTCGGCCAGAGCACCCCTTACATACAGAATGACAGGATCGTCCTTCGTGGCCTTCAACAACGGCGGATAATCAGGATCGAGCACGGATATAATGCGGGCGCTCGAAATCTCCGCGTACTCCACTTGCCGTTCCGCCCTTTCAAGGGCGTCCGTCCACAACGACGCGTGGGTCGCCGAGGCCATGCGCGGCACCTGCTTGGCGATAGCATCGATGGGGGCATTGGCGAAGTTCGCCACGTTCAGCGCTAGGCGCAACGAAGCGGGCCCCACGCCTTTCAGCATGGAAAGCGCCAGCAATTTGGCTGTGGCCGGGGAAATTGAACTCACGACAGCACGTTACTCACATTCTTGGTCAATGCCAGCAACTTCACCTGACGTGCGCCAGCTTCGATCAATCGCTTCTTCGCGTACATCAATGTTGCGCCAGTAGTGCATACGTCATCAATGATAACAAAGTCCTTGCCGCGGACAGCGCCGGGATTGCTGACGATCAAGTGATCACGCACGTTCTCGAAACGCTCAATCCGATTGAGGTGTTCCCCGCTCTGCGAGCGCACCCCTGCTGTGTAAGCGAGAAAGTCGTTGCTGAACTGCACAGAGTCGTGTGTCTGGCCAATGGGCGGACGACGCCGGAAATCGCCGTGAAGCTGTGCGATGAAATGCTGCATCCTGGGAAGGCGATCTGGACGCGCGGGAATGGCCGCGACCGTAACTGTTTGATTGGTCAACGCCATGAACGGATTGCTCCTCTGCACGAAGGCGTAGACGGCGGCGCACCATTCCACGGGGAAGACCTGGCGGTCCTTATTCTGATGGATGCTGTGCGTGAGCGTGTGCCACGCTCTGCGATTATCCAACGACTCGTAATCGGAAAAGTGCCGTCCGGCTGAATGGATCTCTTCCCTAGCCTTATCTGGTTCGCCCAAGTTCGCTGGGTAGAAGTGGTTGACGGCAGAGAAACGTGGCTGGTGCCGGTGGTCCTGGCTTCCATTGAACTCCCATTCCAACTTCGGCGCATACGCCCCGATGTCGGAAATCACTTCAGCCAGCTCCGCCGGCCCACTGATGACAGCGTCAGGGATGAGTTCCAAGGCTGCGAAATGGCGCCGCCCGTCCCATTGCCCATGCGCCCAAGAAGTCTTGTCGAGGACCACATAGCAGCCCGCGTTGTAAGCAGCCTTAACGTCCACCGTCTCATCCCCGACCATAACCACGCGCTGAGGATCTTCTATTTCCAATCGGGACATGCACTCCCGTATGCCCCAGCCGTCTGGCTTGTGGTGGCCCTTGGGCACGGTCTCGTATACCACGCCCGTGTCCCAGTCAAAGTCCGGGTACGCGCGGTCAACGATGGCTTTGGCGTAAGCCCAGGGAGCGCGCGTAAAGATACCGAACCTCATCTCTGGCCATCGGGTCTTCAATGAAGCCAGACGTTCAGGCGTGTAGATGTACCGCTGAACAGGGTCGCCGAAGCGCCGCAACAACTCCGTCGCATAGGCCTCATCGTCTTGCTTGCCCACACCCTGCGGGCGTATGTCCGACAAATCACTGGTGCGAAGTAGCGTGTCATCCAAGTCGAACAAGCACAGGTCGAACATACCGCAGCCTCCATGGCAAGCCATCCCCCTGATGGCCAGTTCGATAATAAGCCTGCTGGGCAGCGCCCGCCAGTCTGCAAGGCGCGGATCAAGCGTCAACATTCCGACGCCACTAACTAATCAAGGACTTGTCAGAGCCCCCAACACAGCCCCCGCCATCAGGCCTGTCTTTGCTCTGGCCACGGATGAAGATCGATGACATCACGCGGGAAATGCTGCCCAAACTGCCGGTCGACCTCCAGATGAAGGTCTTCCCGCCCCCCAAAACTGATGAAGATAGGCATCAAGACGTTCAGCGGCTTCGCCACCAGAGCCTCTCCCCACGCTGGCCAAACGGCCGAACAGGGCCGACGACGGACGCCGGTCCACCGGCCCGACTCGCTAAGCTAAGGCTGATGTGGACGCTTAGTGCATGTACGCCATAGTGAACAATAACCACCGCAAAGGATGATTTACTTTGAATTTGAACCTTGTGTTCGATCTCCCCAAGCCTCAAATACCTCCCCACCACTAGCCCCTGCTTTTCGGAGCCTTCTTTTACAGGTTGCCCCGGATGCCAGCCCGGCCGATGTTGCTTGTTGCACAGCCGAGCACAAGGTGTTGCGACGGTGTACGTTGGCCAAACGCTCTCTGTTCAACACGATCTTGCGGCCATGGTTCCCGCGCGATTGTGTAAACACCATTTGCCACGGACACTCCAGAAATGCCCCTTGCGATGATCACGCGCTTGAAGGCGTCGGCAATACGCAACCGAAAGAGCGAAAGCGGCAGGGCGGAGAATGTTTGAATCGCCCAAGGTGCAGTAGGCAGGTACGGCCCTCACATGCTGTCCGCTATCGGCCAATTCCGGACACTCGCTCGTTCAAGTAAATCGCCCCAGAGCGGTCGATCACGAACAGCCACTATGGGCGGTACTGCTACCATTTCGCGTTATGATTGTAGGAATCGAGCCGTATGGCGTACCGCAATTGCGTCGCGCCCATCTTTACATGCTCTTCAATGGCCACCACGAAATTATAGGAACAATGTGCCAATGGCCGCCAAGAATAATGCAATGCAAAAGATCCTCAACAAAGCTCATGCTGATCAGCGCATCTCCGATCTGCTGGCCCACATCCGACGGCAGATCCCAATCAATTACGAATGGAGCGATGGCGCTTACTGGGGCGCGCACATCGAGAATGAGTGTGCTGTCATCACTGTGGCGAAAACGGAACACCCCAGCGCGGCACTCGTTCACGAGCTGCTGCACATTGATTTGCAGCTCAAGGGTTACCGACGCCCCAGCGGCTTCATTTCCGACATTGTCGACTCAGCCACATTCAAACGTTTGATGACATGCCTCGATAACGAGCTGCAACATCAGCGCATGTTCGCCCCCTTTCGTTCCATGAATTTTCGCAGTAAGCAGTTTTATGCGGATAGCGACGTAAATGCGGAAAGTTTCCTCTTGAACGAGCTCGCGAAGGCACAAGGTCGCATCGAGCGTGCTATTCATTTCTTCACCCTCATTGCACCAGGCGGCGCTATCAGTGAAAGCGGCCGCAACCATTTGCGCCAGAAATTCCGGACTGTCGACGGCGGCCTACACGAATCAGTGTGGGCCGCGATCGAGGCCATAGTGGAGCGCTGGAAGAATGATGCCAGCTTCGATGTCACCCCCTATTTGAAAGAAATTTTACTGACCCTCGCACCGACCACAATCGCCAAACCTCATAGATCCTGGATCACCTTCCAGCCGGCGACGAAGGATGGATTCGCGTTTCCTAGCGATGGAGAGTTTGTGGAAGGAGGATTCCTACTTGACGATCTGAAAGGGTGAGACGCCGATGTGGCTTAACACGCAACGGGCATACTGATGCTTATGATCGATAGTCCTAGCATACGGCGGTTCTGGTCGACGTACGTTCTTTGCGAGCGCACTACATCATTCTCACTCATCTAAAGAAGGCTTTCTCGTGGGCAGGCTGCCCCGCTGTCATTAGGTAGCATTAGGCCAATCGACACACTACGACTCGTGATATCGTTCGATCGTCGGTGCTTTCCACCAATAACGCAATACGATGTTCCGGTTATGACAAAGTGCTAAGCGGGATGAAGTGCATTCCATAGCAGCTCGGATGGCAAACGATCGCATAGCCCTTCCACACGGCCAGGTCATTGGCTCCGCTTGGGGTTGCGTTAGAAGGTTTGGTGACCGGATACGTCGCCCCGCCCCTTCGCATCCATGAATCGCGGCCTCCGTACCCCCAGTGATATTGAACGGCTCATCCAGAAAGCGGACGTTCGCCACCAGCAACAACGGGGCGCGCGGTACCCTATGGCCGAAGCAGTCCTTGAAAGCATCTCCGCGAGAGACCAATGCAGATTGAAGGGGGAAGTCCACCAGCGGGAGCTATGCGGCTGCCCACCGTGCGAGTTGCGGGTTTCTCAGAGTGATGGGGAGATTCAGACCAGTAGGCGGCTAATGGCAACGGTAAGGTCAGCCCGTTTGGGCGATCAGGCAACGTCGGCATCGGGATGAAAAACGCACTAGCATGCGCGCTACGGGAAGGACCAATTCAGGGAGAGAACATGAACTCAAGCGCCGCAGCCACACACCCAGACGCCCGTAAATGGGACGAAAACTGGACCGCTGTTTCAAGCGGCGAAGGCGGTGGTCAGGGTGACGTCAAGATTGTGGTTCGGAAGGACGGAAGTGAGCCCGGAGAAAGGTTCCTAAAGATTCTTCGACACCAGAATGATCTGAGTCGTCGACAGCGGATGTATCGGGAGGTGGCGTCGTACCTGACGCTGCAGCACCCAGCAATTCCCAAGCTCATCGAAACGAACGCGGAAAACTTCGGCGACCAGAGTTACAAGCTCTACCTGGTTACCGAGGTAGTGAAAGGTTTAACGCTCGACAAGTACGTTGAAAGTAACGGGCCCTTGCCTCTCTTAGACGCGATCGGATTCGCCATCGCATTGCTAGGTATCGTAGAGCACTGCCATCAATCTGAAGTCGTTCATCGCGATATCAAACCTGCCAACATCATCCTACGCGAACTCAATCCCGGAGATCCTGTGCTTGTGGACTTCGGCCTCTCGTTCAACGACGATGAGGTGGCACGAGATGCAACCGATCTCTATGAGGAGGTCGGAAATCGGTTTCTCCGGCTGCCCGAGCTCGCTCCGAGTTCGCCAATTAAGCGTGATCTGCGCAGCGACGTGACGTTTTGTTCAGGCGTACTGCTTTACGCGCTCACGGGCGAGGTTCCTGCTGTACTTGCGGATGGTCATGGCCGGCTGCCACATCAAGTCGAGATTGTCAGCGAGAGGCTCTTGTCGATAGGCGATATCTGGCGAGTGAGCCAATTAAAGCGGGTATTCGATACTGCCTTTCAGAATGCGTTGACTAGCAGATGGCAGTCGGCTGGGGAACTCATATCGGAACTTCAACGAATTGAGACGGGTGCCATTGACACCCCGATGACTCGTAAGGCGTTGCTCGAGGATGTTCGCGTGCTTCAAGGCTCCGCGTCGTCCAAGGCGAAGCAACAACTGCTGAGCAGCCTCGAGAGAGCGCTTCAGGAGATATCTGCCGTGATGTCTTCGCTTGAGGCCCAGAGGATCGCCCCCATGCTGCGGCCTACGCAAACAGCGTATGAAGTAAGAATTGAGGAACGGCGGGCCAAGACAGCACTCTGCTTTTTAATGTCTGCGTCTTCGTCGATCGATCCCTCCATTCAGTTTCGCGTGGACGCCATCGGTACTGAGCTGGTAATTTCCTCGACGTACGCAGGAGCTCTATCTGAGCTGCATCGCACGCCGCTTGACTCGCCCACATTCGGCCCTGCTTTCCAGGAAGCCATAGAGCAAGTGTTCATCCAACAGATTCGTGACGAACTCCTCAGTGAACAGCGATAATGAGCAGTAGGCAGGTTGCTTGGATATCCTGGTCAAGTACTTCTGCTCTAGGGGCTGGTTTCGTAGCGCATCGAGCCACGACTGATCCTGCCGTCACCCAAGCAGCGGCTGAAGCCGTCGATGTTGAACATTGAACGGCAACTTCCTGCCGTCGAGTTCGGCGAAGTGGAAGACTCCAATCGTTGCAGAGCAGGCTTTGCCTGTGCTTCTGAGAACGTCAGCGTCCGGCCAGTAGCGGTCTGCTGATGCACTCATCGTGGCGGTACATCCCTGCGAACACAGCTATCTCTGGAGTAAGGCAACCATAGTTTGGACGCTATACCGGAGCGCCGACTCCAGAAACTGTAATGTATTGATGTTAAAGCGTTTTCGTATAAGGCGCGGCTAACCCATGGTTGCTAGGGAACCATGGGTTGATCTGAAAAGAGCGCTTTTGGCTAAACCTATGGTTTCCTAGCGCGATCAACCCATGGTTGCCCGTCTACTACGCATCAATCCAACCTAGGGTCGCGAGATGAAGAGACTGGCTTGCCTGCTTCTGCTGCTCACGATGCCGATGCTTGCGCACGGTGCGGATGCAGCCGCCTCTGCGGCGGGGGTCAATGCGGGCACGCAGGATGACTTCCTCGATCAGGTCGAGAAAAGCAACGCAGGCGTCGGCAGCGTGTCCATCTTCAGGAATGGCCACGAGGTCTACAACAGAAGCTTCGGGCAGAACAGCCTGCCGCCCGTCGCGCACGACGACAGCACCCGCTACCAGATCGCCTCGGTGACCAAGATGGTCACCGCCATCCTGGCGTTCAAGCTGATCGAAGAAGGCCGGTTGAGCCTGGACGATCACCTGTCGGACTTCTTCCCCGACATGCCGTCGGCGCAGCAGATCACCGTTGGCCATCTGCTGGCGCATTCCAGTGGCCTGGGCAACTTCGCGATAAAGGACGGCGCGGTCTGGGTGGTGGACGAGGTGAGCCAGGCACGGATCCTCGACGAGATACGAAGGCAGGGCACTGCGTTCGAGCCGGGGACGCGCGTGGCTTACTCCAACTCTGCCTACCTGCTGCTGCGGATGATCCTGGAACAGCGCTACGGCACCGACTACCAGCACATCGTCGAACAGCAGATTGCAGAACCGCTGGCGTTGCGGCACTTTGCTGCAGCACCGTCGCACGCCGCCAACACCTTCAAGTCCTATGCATACGCAGGGCAGTGGAACGAGATCAAGGACATCGCGTACACCAACGTGATCGGCGTGGGCGACATCGCCGGCACCACGCGCGAACTGAACGTGCTGATCAACGCGCTGTTCCACAACCGGTTGCTGCGCAGGGAAAGCCTCGACCGGATGACGCCGGTTGCCGGCGCGGGCTGGGGAAAAGGACTGGCCGAGTTCCCGTTCGGTGAGCAGCGCTTCCTGGGCCACGCTGGCGATGTACTGGGCTCTCATTCGCGCGTCATCTACAACCCTGCGGATGATGTGTCGATCGCGTACTCCACCAATGGCGAGCGCATTCCAACCTCTGACTTTCTGCAGACCCTCGTTGGCATTGTTTACGGCAGTGGCTTCACGCTGCCGGCCTTGAAGTAGCCATACGCGCCGATCTACCGGGCAACGGGCAATCCGCGTTTGCAGCCTGTATGAACACGCGAAAGCCTCACAGGGTGACATCGGCTTCATACAGATGAATTGGCTGTTCTGAACAGGCACAAGGCGATCGGCCGGCGTGCATCAGCTCGCCTGGTCCCGCTTGTTAATCCTGGGTCAGAAGCAGACTTCACAACCCATCCACGTATTCAAATTCCAGCTGAAAGCGCTTGTCAGCGTGGGGAACAAACGCCGCTATATTCCAGCTTCCCCAGACGAAGGAGGGAGTGCAATGAACCTGAACCCGCAACACATGAAGACGGCCCGCGCACTTGCTGTAGCGCTCATCGCCACCGTCAGCCTTGGCGCCTGCGCCTCTTACAAGAACGAGTTTGCAACCATCAACTCGCGTCTCGATCAGCTCGACGTAAAGGTGCAGGGTGCTGCGCAGAGTGCGGAGTCCGCCAACCAGTCCGCACAGCAGGCCAACCAGCGTCTGGACCAGATCGAAGGTCGCGTGCAGCAGCTTGAAAGGGCGCCCGCCGGCCGCAAGCCGCGCGGGTAATTGCTCCCTCACTGTTTGAATTGATCCATATCTGTATCGGGAACCAGTGGCCTTCGCCGGCCACTGGCGTCCTTCCACCCAAGACTGCATTGCAAGGAGCCGTCCCATTCGTACCTACTCCTCCCCTGCACGCCGCGCCCTCCATGCCGCACTGGCCATGGCACTGGTCGTTGCGTGCAGCGGCGTAGCCAACGCCAGGGACAAGGACGCACCTGCACCACCGGTGGCCGCCGTTGATGAACTTCCTCCCGACCAGAGCGTGTCCGAAACCGTGATCGAGCTGGCCGGCTGGGTGGTCGCCAGCAAGGACAACCAAGGCTATCCGTTTGCGGTCATGGACAAGGCGGCGGCGCAGGTTCTGATCTTCAGCGGCGACGGCAAGCTGCGCGGCGCGGCACCGGCGCTGTTCGGTTCGGCCATCGGCGATCATTCCGCACCCGGCGTCGCCAAGCTTGCACTGAGCGCGATTCCCGGCCACGACCGCACCACGCCGGCCGGCCGCTTCATTGGTGGCTACGGCCCCTCCGACGACGCCGGGCGCGTGCTGTGGGTGGACTACGATTCTGCTGTCTCGATGCATCCGCTGCCGCCGGGCACACCGAAAGAGAAGCGCGCTGAACGACTGGCCTCGCCCTCGCCCGACGACAACCGCGTCACCCACGGCTGCATCAATGTTTCCGCTGCGTTCTACGAGCAGATCGTGGCGTCCACGTTCCAGAAGGGCGGCGTGTTCTACATCCTGCCGGACAAGGATTCGATCGCGAAGACGTTCCCGGAGTTCGCGCAGAGCCGTGGGGATGCGAAGGACGAAGACGAGAAGGGCGCGCGGCGCGCAAGCAAGTAATACGCTCGCCGGCAGCTTGGAATTCAGGAAGCCGCAACCCCTGCGGCCCGCGTCAATGATGCGGCGTGCGCGTCGCCCTTCCTCTCGCTGTAGCGGTCCACCAGGTAATCCGACCGCCCTCGCGTCAGCAGCGTGAACTTCACAAGCTCCTCCATCACATCCACCACCCGGTCGTAGTACGGCGAGGGCTTCATGCGCCCGTCGTCATCGAATTCCTGCCAGACCTTGGCCACCGACGACTGGTTGGGGATGGTCAGCATGCGCATCCAACGTCCAAGTACGCGCAGCGTGTTGACGGTGTTGAACGACTGCGAACCGCCGCTCACCTGCATCACCGCCAGCGTCCTGCCCTGCGTCGGCCGTACGCTGCCATCCTCCAGCGGCAACCAGTCGATCTGGTTCTTGAATACGCCGGTGACCGTCCCGTGCCGCTCGGGGCTGACCCAGACCTGGCCTTCCGACCACTGCGACCAGGCGCGCAGCCGCTGCACTTCGGGATGACTCGAATCCACGCTGTCCAGCATGGGCAGCGCATGCGGGTCGAACACGCGGGTCTCGCACCCCAGGTGACGCAGCAGCCGTTCGGCTTCCAGCGCCAGCTTGCGGCTGAACGACTGCGGCCGCAGCGAGCCGTAGAGCAGCAGGATGCGTGGCGGCCCCAGATCGGCAGCGGCGAGCTGGCGGTGATCGGGCTGGGGCAATGACGATTCCACCAGGTTGGGCAGGTGGGTACTTGTGATCGGCTTATTCATTCGACTATTCTAGAAATATGGAAACGTTGAATGCAATCGCCGCCCTGACTGCCCTGGGTCACGCCACCCGCCTGGCGGCTTTCCGCCTGCTGGTGGAGGCTGGCCCGGCAGGTCGCATGGCGGGCGACATCGCCACGGCCCTGCAGGTGCCCCCAGCCACGCTCAGCTTCCACCTGAAGGAGCTGGTGCAGGCCGGGCTGGTGGAGAGCGAAAACCAGGGCCGCCATGTCTGCTATCGGGCCAACTTCGGCGCCATGAACGGGTTGATCGAGTACCTGACGCACAACTGCTGCGCGGGCTCGCCTGACGCGGAGTGCGCACCCGCAGCACCTGCGTGCAAGTGCTGACACCGCACACGACCTTCCCCATCGAAGCGATTGCCCATGACCCGTTCTGTCCTGTTCCTCTGTACCGGCAACAGCGCCCGCAGCGTGCTTGCTGAAGCCACCCTGCGCGCCTGGGGCGGCGATCGCTTCAGCGCCTTCAGTGCCGGCAGCCAGCCTACCGGCCAGGTCAATCCGTTCGCGCTGGCGCAGCTGCAGGCCGAAGGCATGTCGATCGATGGCCTGCACAGCAAATCGTGGGATGTGTTCGTGGATGCGGCCCCGATGGATCTGGTGATCACCGTGTGTGATGCGGCCGCTGCCGAAGCCTGCCCGGTGGTGTTCGGTGACTTCATCCGCAGCCACTGGGGCCTGCCCGATCCGGCGGCCGTAGCGGGTAGCGATGCCGACAAGGCCGCAGCATTCGCGCAGGCCCATGCCATCGTGAAGCTGCGCCTGCGTGCATTGCTCGCGCTGCCCGAATCGGTGTGGTCCGACCGCGAGGCAATGCAGCACGCACTGGACCGGATCGGCCAGCTGCTACCGGCCGACGGCACGCCGTGACGGCGCCACTGCCATGAGCCTGTTCGAGCGACACCTGACGCTGTGGGTTGTGCTGTGCATTGCGGCTGGCACCGTGCTGGGCCACGTCCTGCCCGGCGCTTTTACCGTGCTGGCATCCGCAGAGGTCGCCAAGGTCAACCTGCCGGTTGCGGTGCTGATCTGGCTGATGATCATCCCGATGCTGCTGAAGGTCGACTTCACTGCGATGCGCCAGTTGCAGCAGCACTGGAAGGGCATCGGCGTAACGCTGTTCATCAACTGGGCCGTGAAGCCATTCTCGATGGCGCTGCTGGGCTGGCTGTTCCTGCGCCATGCCTTCGCCGACTGGTTGCCCGCAGCACAGATCGACAGCTACATCGCCGGGCTGATCCTGCTGGCAGCCGCGCCCTGCACCGCCATGGTGTTCGTGTGGAGCAACCTGTGCCGCGGTGATGCCAACTTCACCCTGAGCCAGGTGGCGTTGAACGACGCGATCATGGTGGTTGCCTACGCGCCGGTGGTTGCACTGCTGCTGGGCCTGTCAGCGATCACCGTGCCGTGGGATACCCTGCTGCTGTCCGTTGGCCTCTACATCGTGGTGCCGGTGCTGGTGGCTGCGTTGCTGCGGCACTGGATCCTGATGCGTCGTGGCGAGGCAGCGTTGCAGCGGGTGCTTCGCAAGCTTGGGCCCGTCTCGCTGTGTGCGCTGCTGCTCACACTGGTGCTGCTGTTCGGCTTCCAGGGCCGACAGATCGTGGAGCAGCCGCTGGTGATCGCACTGATAGCGGTGCCGATCCTGATCCAGGTCTATTTCACTTCCGGCCTGGCCTACCTGCTCAATCGTCGTTTTGGCGTGGCACATTGCGTGGCCGGTCCCTCAGCGTTGATTGGTGCCAGCAACTTCTTCGAATTGGCGGTTGCCACCGCGGTGGGACTGTTCGGTGTGCATTCGGGGGCGGCGCTGGCCACCGTGGTGGGCGTGCTGATCGAGGTGCCGGTGATGCTGTCCGTGGTGCGGATCGTGAACCGTACTCAGGGCTGGTATGAGAGGCGCGGGGAGCGCTGACAGATCAGGCGCGCGGCCAGCGTGGTCCTGCGGTGTCGATGTCCGATCCGACGTGCCGCTGTCGTTATTGCCTTGGTGATGCCGCCCCACGCCACACCCTCAACTTCGATCCGTGTCGCATATTGCCAAAGCCGCTGCGGCCATTGCGCCGCCTCGATCTTCGGCAACTCAACAGCATGCAAGAATGCTGAAAGCGTCTTCGATCGAATGCTGTTTGCAACTTGTCTGATTGGCGTTGCGCAGCGACGGCGGTACAGATGACGTGCCACCGGAAAAGGGTGGCCGGGACTCGAAAACCCGTCAGATCACGAACGTTGTTTTGCGCTTGCCGGCCGGCGTCACCTTGTGTGGCGCCGGTCGGTAATCCGTCTGCCGGCCATGGCGGGCGGAGCGTGGAGGCCTTGCGCCTGCCGGTCTTGTTCGTGATCTCCCGGTTTTCGAGCCACGTCTCCGCCCGCCACCTCTGCGTGGCGGCTGCCGTCTGTCCTGCACGGAGCACCTGCCATGAGCACACCTGAATCCTCCCGCCTGCGCGCGCAGTACGTGCCCGCCAACGCGGACGCGCCCTCGGAAACACCGCACCCGCACGATCCGCACGGTTTCATCGCCACGCTCGACCGCATCGGCAAGGGCGCGGCCGCCGACGGCCAGCCCTGGCCCGAACGTCATCAGATGCCAGGGCGCCGCATGGCGCTGGCCGACGCGGACTGTGCGTTGGCCGGGCTGCGCGTGGCGCTGGAAATGCTGCTGGCTGCCGAGCGCGTGCGCCAGAACGGACCCGACGAGGAGTACGTGGGCGACCGCGTGATGGAGGGCCTGATGATGGCCAGTCTGTCGCTGGCCGCACAGGTCAGCGCACGCATGCGGCCGGAAGGGTGATACGGGGAACAACGCTCACTGCAGCGCCGGGCACGGCCCGGCGCTGCAGTGCGCGCCACATCACTCGCAGAGCACGCTGTCTTCCTTCAACGCGGCATCCTGCAGTGGCTGGCGCTGTTCGATCTGCGCACGTTGTTCCGCCGTCGGCTCGCCCAGCCACCACACACGGCAGCGCGCGGTAAGACGGCCGACCATCTTCGACTGATCGGGCGAGTACAGCATCGCCAACGCGGTGCCGGGGCAGTCGTGGGCCTGGCAGGCGGTGTAGAACCACCACGGCTCGCCCTGCAGCACTACCAGCTCGCCAGGGCCGCTGGGTCCGCTCAACAGGCGCTGGCGCAGCGAGGGAATCTCCTTGTCGCTGGATTCGGCCGCCGCCGTGTTCTTCATCAGGGTGTTGAAGGCCGCCAGCACCTTCGGGTCCTTGCGGCCGCAGTCGTCCACGGTGTTGCCGCCTACCAGGGTGAAGAAATGGGTCGCCAACGGGTTGTCCGCGCAGGTGAGTTCGCCGCCGGCACTCGGGTCTTCCGGTTCGCCTTCGTTGTCCCACACCGAGGGGTCCACGCCTTCTTCGATGGACGGTTCCTTCTCGACCACGGTGGCCGTGGCGGCCGGTGCTTCGGTGGTCGGCGCTGGCGCCGCAGCAGGTGCAGTCTGGCCAGTCTTCTCCGGTGCCTGTCCGCAGGCTGCCAGCAGCGCAGCCATCATCGCCATCCCTGTGATTCGCATCTTCATCGCGTGTCCTTGTCTGATCTGCGCCGCATCCGCCGAATCGGCGGCAGCGTGATTCTAACCAGCACCGCGCTAGGATGCGTTCGTAGCTTCCCGTCATCGCCTGGAGCCGGACGAATGCGCCGTACACCACTCGCCATGATCTTCTGCAGTGCCCTGCTGCTGGCAACGCCGGCAATTGCCCGCGATGCAGAAGGCACGACGTCTGCGCTCCTGCCCGATACCCCCCTGCCCGCACCGCTGGATCGCGTACTGCGCGACTACGAGCAGGCGTGGCGCACCGGTGATGCCAAGGCACTGGCCGCGCTCTTCGCCGAGGATGGCTTTGTGCTGCAGAGCAACCAGCCACCGGTGCGCGGCCGCAGCGCGATCGAAGCCGCGTATGCCGGCCAGGGCAGCAGTCCGTTGCGGCTGCGTGCCTTGGCGTATGCGGTGGAGGGGAATACGGGTTACATCATCGGTGCGTACAGCTACGGCAACAACGTAGGCGATACCGGCAAGTTCACACTCACATTGAAACGCGTGGACGGTGGGCCGTGGATGATTTTCTCGGACATGGACAACACCAACGCGCCGCCACGGGCGCGGTGATCACGCGCGCGTGATGCCAAGCAAGCTTGGCACCCACCAAAGCCTGTCTCCGGTGCGGCACCCGCATGTGGTACGCCCTGATAAAAAACCCCGGCGCGTGGCCGGGGTTTTCGATTCACTTGAACAGCGTGTCCGGGTACTCCGGTTTCTGTTCCCGCGCCAGCAATGCGCGCAGTCCTTCTTCCGGTGTCTGCTCGCCGTGCAGCACGGCACGCACGCGGTCGGAGATCGGCAGGTCGATGCCATGACGGCGTGCCTGTCGCATCACTTCGTCGGCGGTCTGCACCGACTCGACCACCTGGCCGATTTCGCGCACGGCATCCTGCAGCGTCTGGCCACGGCCCAGGGCCAGGCCCAGGCGGCGGTTGCGCGACAGGTCGCCGGTGCAGGTCAGCACCAGATCGCCCAGGCCCGCCAGGCCCATCAGCGTTTCCGGCTTGGCACCGATGGCAGCGGCCAGGCGCAGCATCTCGTTGAGGCCACGGGTGATCAGGCCCGCACGGGCGTTGAGGCCCAGCTGCATGCCATCGGCCACGCCGGTGGCCACGGCCAGCACGTTCTTCATCGCGCCGCCCAGCTCGGCACCGACCATGTCGTCACCCGTGTAGGCGCGGAACGCCGGGCCGTGCATCGCCTCGGCCACCGTCTGCGCGAACTCGGGCACGTCGCCGTGCACGGTGATCGCGGTCGGCAGGCCCTGGGTCACTTCCTTGGCGAACGACGGCCCGGTGACAACGGCCAGCGGCACGTCCTCACCCAGCACTTCGCGCGCCACTTCATGCAGGAAGCGGCCCGAACCGGGTTCGAAGCCCTTGGTGGCCCAGGCCACGCCGGCACCGGCCGGACGCAGCGGCGCCAGCGCACGCACGGTTTCACCGAAGGCATGCGACGGGGTCACCACCAGGATCCAGGCCGCGCCCTCCACCGCCGACGCCAGGTCGGTGGTGGCACGCAGGCTGTCCGGCAGCGGGATGCCCGGCAGGTAACGCGGATTCTCGTGGCGCTGGTCGATGGCTTCGACCACGGCAGCGTCGCGCCCCCACAGCACGGTCGGGTGACCGTGCCGTGCGAGCAGGCTGGCCAGCGCGGTTCCCCAGGAACCGGCGCCAAGCACGGCGATCTTGTCAGCGGTAGTGCTCATCCGTGACGTCGCGGCAGGAATCAGGCGTTGCCAGCCGGCTCGGAGTCAGCCAGCGACGGTGCGTCGCCCTGCTCCTGGCGCTGGCGCAGGGTTTCTGCGTACAGGCCTTCGAAGTTGATCGGCTGCAGGAAGAACGGCGGGAAGCCGCCGGCCTGGATCAGGTCGCTGACCAGCTGGCGCACGTACGGGAACAGGATGTTCGGGCACTGGGTGCCGAGCAGCACGTCGATCGACTGCGGGTCCAGGCCGACCAGGCCGAACACGCCGGCCTGCTTCACTTCAGCCACGTACGCGGTGCGCTCACCGGCCTGGCAGGTCAGGGTCACGGCCAGCACGACTTCGAAGGCGTTCTCACCCAGGCGCTGCACCTGCTGGTTCAGGTTCAGCTGCAGCTCCGGCTGCACCTGGTCATTGAAGATGGTCGGAGCGTTCGGCGACTCGAAGGAGACGTCCTTGACGTAGATCTTCTCGACGGTGAAAGCGGGGCCGGTGGCGGCATCGACCGGCGCAGCGGCGCCGTTGGTGATCTCTTCGGACATTTCCAGTAACTCCAATGAATGCAATGAAAACGATGGTCGAATTACTGCGATGGGGGCGGGATCAGGCCCATACAAGGCCGGATCCGCCACCTGCGGCAATCAGTTGCGGCCCTTGACCAGCGGCAGCTCGGCCTGCTGCCAGGCGGGAATGCCGCCGTCGAGCACGTAAACCTTCTCGAAGCCGGCCTTCTTCAGCACCTTGGCGGCGGTTTCCGAGGCGTTGCCGCTGCGGCACACCAGCACCACCGGCGACTGCTTGGCGTTGGCCACCAGCTTGTTGTCCGGGCCGAAGGCACTGGCCTGGGCATTGCGGCTGCCGGCAATGTGGCCCTTCTCGAAGTCACCGCTGGCCGACAGGTCGACCACCACCGTGCCGCCCGCGTTCATCAGCTGGGTCAGTTCGGCGGGCTTGATGCCCTTGAAGCCCCGGAACAGGCGGCGGATCTCGGTGACGATGATGGCCACGGTCAGGCCGACCAGGGCCGCGGACAGCATCGGGTTTCGGCCTGCAAAGGCCAGCAACTCTTCGTAATTCACTCAGGTCACGGGTCGATTAAGCGGGCGCCGATTGTCGCACAAGCCGGACGCGGCCCGTCACTGCCCCTTCCACAGGTCCGGCAGGCCAGCGGTCTGCCACCAGCGCTTGGCCTCGGCATCCCAGCGCCAGCGCTCGACCACGACCACGGTGCGCTCGGCCTGGGTGTTCTGGTTGATCACCCCGATTTCGACCCGGCGCTCGACCAGGCCCCCGTCCAGCGAGGCGCTGCTGCGCTCGCGGTAGGACGACACGCGCAGCTGCGCGTAGCGGTTGAGCTCGAACTCGGTGGGCGGCTTTTCCTTGCGCAGCTTGGGGTCCAGATAGCCGATGGCATCGTCCATGCTGCCCCAGCGGATGGTGGCGCCGTAGGCGATCTGGGTCTCTTCCAGCAGCTTGCGCTGCTTGCGGCTGAGGTCGTCGGCCGAAGCCACGGCGCTGACCAGCAGCAGGGAACAGATCAGGAACTGGATGAGGCGGCGCATCGGTGGTTTCCCCAGAACGTCAGCCTGCCATCCTACCCTTTGGCGAAGGCAACGAAGCGACCGCTGAACTCGGCGGCGGGCTTGCCATCGGCCCCGGGCTGGGTGGCGATGATGCTGATGCGGGCCTTGCGGCGCTGCCGGAAGGTGTTCAGGAAGGCATCCCAGCCAGTGGCCTCGGCCGCTTCGGCATGGGCGTGCAGGTCTTCGTAGACCGGGGCCAGGTAGCGCAGGTTGCTGTCGGCCACGTAGACCTCGGCATCGTGCCCAGCCAGGCGCAGGCGCAGGCTGACCAGGGCCCAGCCGGACAGGGTCAGCACCGAGGCCAGGCTGCCACCGAAGGCGTTGCCCTTGTCGTTGACGTTGGCGGTCAGCGGCGCGGTGATGCGCAGCACGCCATCGGCATAGCCGTCGAGCTGGATCTGCATGGCGCGGACCGCCGGCATGCAGTCCAGCACGTCCTGCAGGGCGGCCAGCGAGGAAGTCAGAGCATCAACGGACATCGGAGCAGAGACCACGACAACGAAGGGCCCGCATAATGCAGGCAATGGCCGACCATACGATACCCACTGGCGCCGCCGGTTCCGAGCCGGGCTGGACCTTCATTTCGCTGCGACCGCAGGGCCAGAATTCCGCGCTGCGCCGCGCCGTTGCTGGGCTGGGCGGGCATGTGGTGGCGCTGCCACCCTGGCGCCTGCAGCGCCTGAACGGCACGCCAGTGGTGCGCCAGCTGCAACGCGCGCTGAATTGCGATCGGGTGGTGTTCACCAGCCCGGCCGCCGTTGCCGCAGCCGCCACCCTGCTGCCGCTGGCCGAGGCGCAGCGCAGCCCGTGGCTGACCGTGGGCGAAGGCACCGCGCGTGCACTGCAGGCGCTGGGCGTCGGCGAGGTGCATGCACCGCAGCGGATGGACAGCGAGGGGCTGCTCGCGATGCCGGTGCTGGCCAACGTGCAGGGCCTGTGCATCGGCCTGGTGACCGCGCCCGGCGGGCGTGGCCTGATAGCCGCGCAGCTGCAGGCGGCCGGGGCGATCATTGAACGCGCCGGCGTCTACCAGCGTCGCCTGCTGCGCCTGCCGCCCCGCACGTTGGCTCGATTGGCGCCTTCAGCGCAGCCGTGGGTGCTGGCGGTAAGCAGTGGCGAAGCGCTGCAGCATTTCTGGCAGCAGCTTCCAGCCGCATTGCAGCAGCGCCTGCAGGCACACGCGACCGCAGTCGTAGCCAGTGATCGCCTCGGCCAACAGGCGCGGGCACTGGGCCTGCAACACATCGTGCGCGCCGCCGGCCCCACCACCGCGCAGCTGGTGGCGGCTGCACACGCCACGCTCACCGTCCCGGCAGCGACCTGAACAGGGACGTGGGTCACGCTTGCCGCTGTCGTCGGCAACAGTGATGCTGTGCACAACGCGGCCTGCCGGCCCTCGACCGGCGACGTTGCCGACAAGGAAGCCCGATGAACGACACTCCGCCCGCTGCTCCACCCCATCGACCCGTGCGCTGGCTGCTGCCGCTGGCCGGGGTGGTCGTGCTTGGTGCGGGCGGCTATGCCGGCTGGTACTTCTGGCAGCAGCAACAGGAAGAGCAGCACGCGCAGGCGCAGACCACCGCCGTGCAGCTGCAGGGCCTGGAGGCCACACTGGACGCGCTGCGCCGTGACCAGCGCGCCAGCAGCCAGCGCTTGCAGGACGCGGCCGCCACCAACCGCGTGCTGCGCGACGAGATGCTGGGACTCTCACAGCGCAGCGCGTTGCTGGAGGAGAACCTGGCCAAGCTGGCTGACAGCGCCAACCAGGGCCGCCAGGCGGTGCAGCGCGACGAGGCCGAGCTGCTGCTGACCCAGGCCGCGCAACGCCTGAACTACGCCGACGACGTGGACGGCGCACGCCGCCTGTATGCACAGGCGGCCACCGCGCTGGCCGAACTGCCCGACACTGATGGCCTGAATCTGCGCCAGGCACTGGTGCAGGAACGCGATGCGCTGGATGCGTTGGGCACCGGCCCGCGTGTGCAGTCACTGCAGCGGTTGGATGCGCTGGCCAAGGCCTTGCAGGGCCTGCCCTCACAGGTGACCGGCGGTGCTGCAACCAACGCCGCCAGACCGTGGTGGCAGTCCACGCTGGCACCGTTCGTGGACATCACCCCGAGCCGCCAGAATGGTCCGCTGACCGCCGCCGAACGCCGCAACGCCGACGACGCGCTGCAGCTGGAACTGACTCTGGCGCGCGCTGCGATCGAACGTGGCGACCGCACCGGTCGCGATACCGCATTGGCGCGTGTAGAGCATTGGGCACAGCGGCGTTGGCCGGATTCACCGGCCCTGCGCGCGCAACGTGCTGAACTGAAGGCCTTGCGCGAGCTTCCGCTGCAGGCCAGAAACGCTGTTCTTGGCAGCACCCTGCAGCAGCTGCGTACCCAGACCGACCGGAGGTAATCCCGCATGAAACCCCTGCAATCCCTGGTCGTGCTGTTGCTGGCCGTGGCCATCGGCGTGGTGGCCGCGCAATGGCTCGGCGCCGATGACCTCAACCGCTTCGGCGAAGTGACCCTGCGCTACGGCGGCTACGACTACCACAGCAACCTGCCGAAGGTGGCGCTGCTGTCGGTGATCGCGGTGCTGGTGCTGTGGCTGCTGTGGAGCCTGATCGCTGCACCGTTCCGCGCCTGGGGCCGCTACCGCCGCAAGCAGGGCCGGGTGCGCCTGATCGACGGCCTGCAGGCCTATGAGCACGGCCAGTGGCAGCGTGCCGAGAAGCTGCTGGACGGCGCCGCCAAGGATCCGGAAGTGAGTGCGGTGGCGCTGGCCAACGCCGTGCGTAGTGCGCAGGCGCGTGCCGATGGCCCCGCCGGCGAGGCGCTGCTGCAGCGTCTGGGCGAGAGCGATGCCACCCTGCAGGCACTGTTGCGCGCCGAACAGCTGCTGGCGCGCGACCTGCCGGTGGATGCGATCAACGCGTTGGATGTGGCGGCGATCCAGCCGCTGCCGCCGCGGGGTCTGTGGCTGCGTACCGAAGCGCTGGCACAGGCCGGTCGCGCCCACGAGGCGTATGGCCAGCTGGGTGCACTGCGCCAGAGCAAGGTGCTGCCGGCCGACGCCAACAGCGAACTGGAAGCACGCCTGGCCGCACAGGCGCTGCTGGAAGCGGCCGACGTCAATGCACTGGCCGCACAGTGGGAAGCCACGCCGAAGGCCCTGCGACCGACCCCGGACGTGGTGGGTGCGTATGCCAGCCGTGCGGTGGCCCTGAACTGGGATGAGCCGGCGCTGCTGGCATTGGAACACGCTCTGGACCAGCGCTGGGACGATGAGCTGGTGGCCTTGTATGGCCGTCTGCCCGCCGAGCGCCTGGCGACGCGCCAAGCCAACCTGGCGCGCTGGCGCAACGTGCACGACAGCTCGGCCGCGCTGCGCCTGGCACAGGGCCGCGTGGCACTGGGCCAGCAGCAGTGGGACGCCGCCGATGCGTTCCTGCACGAAGCCATTGCCGTGGGCGCGGGTGCACCGGCATGGGAAGCGCTGGGTGAACTGTTCGCGCAGCGTGGCGATCATGCGCTTGCCGCGCAGTGCCTGGCCAATGCGCTGCGCCTGCAGCGCGGCGAGGACAGCGTGGAACTGGTGCGCGGCACCGAAGCGCCGCTGCGTGCCACGGTGGAAGAGCAGCCGATCGCGGTGCAGCCGCCGGTGTATGACGCCAACGAAGAGCGCGACGAATTCGGTAATCCGCGGTTGCCGTAAGCATGGCTGACGAATTCGGTAATCCGCGGTTGCCGTAAGCATGGCTGAGGTGTGCCGACCAACGGTCGGCACCCACCAGAGAAAAAAACGCCGCCCATCGGGCGGCGTTTTCATGTGTGGAACCCGGTAGTCGCCAACCTTGGTTGGCGTGCGGTCGCAACCGTCAGCGCTCGACGATCGCCACCACGCCCATGCCGCCGGCGGTGCAGATCGACACCAGCGCGCGGCCACCGCCGCTTTCAGCCAGCTGCTTGGCGGCGGTAGCGATCACACGTGCGCCGGTGGCGGCGAACGGGTGGCCGGTGGCCAGCGACGAGCCCAGCAGATTGATCTTGTCCGGGTCGATGCGGCCCATCGGTGCATCCAGGCCCAGGCGGTTGCGGCAGTAATCCTCGCTCTCCCACGCACGCAGGGTGCACAGCACCTGCGCGGCGAAGGCTTCGTGGATCTCGTAGATGTCGAAGTCCTGCAGGGTCAGGCCATTGCGCTTGAGCATCTCCGGCACCGCCACGGTCGGTGCCATCAGCAGGCCCTCGCCATGCACGAAGTCCACCGCAGAGACATGCGCATCGCGCAGGTAGGCCTGCGGCTCATGGCCGTGCGCACGCGCCCACTCTTCGCTGGCCAGCAGCACGGCGGCGGCGCCGTCGGTCAGCGGGGTGGAGTTGGCGGCGGTGAGCGTGCCGCGGCCGGAGACCTTGTCGAACGCCGGCTTCAGCGTGGCCAGCTTTTCCAGCGAGGTATCCGGGCGCAGGATGTTGTCGCGCTCGACGCCACGGAACGGTGCGATCAGGTCGTTGAAGAAGCCGCGCTCGTAAGCGGCAGCCAGCTTCTTGTGCGACGACACCGCCCACTCGTCCTGCGAGTCGCGCGAGATGTTCCATTCCTTGGCCATGTCCTCGCAGTGGTCGCCCATGCTCTTGCCGGTGCGCGGCTCGGCCACGCCGGGGAACTCGGGCTTCAGTTCGGAGAACTTGAAGCCGGCGGTGAGCGCACGGATCTTGTCGCCGGTGCTCTTGGCACGGTTGGCAGCCAGCAGGCGCGCACGCAGCTTCTTGCCGTAGACGATCGGCACGTCGGACGTGGTATCGGAACCGCCGCCGATGCCCGATTCGATCTGGCCCAGCGCGATCTTGTTGGCGACGGTGATGATGCTGTCCAGCGAGGTGCCGCAGGCGCGCTGCAGGGTGATGCCCGGGGTCAGCGGCGACAGGCCGGAGGACAGCGTGGCTTCGCGGCCCAGGTTCCAGTCGCTGGAGTGCTTGATCACCGCCCCCATCGCCACTTCACCGAGCTGCTGGCCATGCAGGCCGAACCGTTCGACCAGCGCGCCCAGCGTACGGACCGACATGCCGAGGTTGCCGACATCCGAATACGCGGTGTTCTGGCGGCAGAACGGAATGCGGACGCCACCGAGGATGGCGACGGGACGAGCGTTGGGCATGGAGATACCTGGCATGGATGAGGGTGTCTGCAACATGGCCTGCACGACGGAGCAGGCATAATGGAGCCAAGTGTAGCTGCCGCCCTGTGATGGGCCAACCGTGGAACCATGAGCAAACCCGACCCCGCGATGAATGCCCTTGGCGTGCTGGCCCTGGAACTGGCCGGCGGCGAAATCCCCCGCCAGGCGGTACTCAGCGCCGAACAGGCCGGTGAACTGGCCGATCGCGTCGGCCGCGACCTGTCCAAGCTGGTGCCGCAGGTGGCCGAGCTGGACCTGGTGTTCGCCGCCGCCCATTTCGACCCGGCCGAAGTGCTGCGCCCGGGCTGGCCGATCCATCGCCGCCTGGAAGAACTGCAGATGCGCGCCCCGGGCCGCAACCAGGGCCCGCGCCTGCTGGCCTTCGGCACCGACGCCCAGGGTGACGTGCCGCTGCCCTTCCAGGCCGATGCCAGCCTGGTGGGCGGTGGCCTGCGCGTGGTGCCGTTCCTGCTGACCGGCAGCGACGTGGCCACCACCAACGCTGTTGCCAACGCGCTGGAAGAAATGCTGCTGGCCAACGGCATGGCGCATGCCGATACCGCGCTGATGGCGCAGAACACGTTCGGCGCCCGCATCGAGCACGCACGCTACTTCACCGTGAACGACCTGGCCGCGATGATGTCGATGCAGTACGACAACCAGGGCCTGGCCGCGCTGTGGCCGCTGATCGAGACCGCGATCATGGCGCCGGGTGAGGACGAGTGGCTCAACGCCGCGCCCGAGCCCCTGCTGCGTTACACCCACGGCGAGGCACGCATGGCACTGTTCGACCCGGCCGGCTGGTGCGCGCACTACAACCACGGCAACAACGACTGCGATCGCCTGAAGGGCATCTACGAGCAGTTCCTGATGCGCCAGCGGCAGATGGCTGCGGTGCTGGAAGCGCACGGCGTGCCGGTGCTATTCGTGCACTGCGAAGCCGGGCAGGACGCACGCGAGCTGCTGGCGCGCTGATAGGAAACGGCCGCCGCGTGTTGTAGAGCCGAGCCCATGCTCGGCTCAGGCCGCCGGAAGAGCAGCCGAGCGTGGGCTCGGCTCTACAGGAAGCGATGCAAAGAAAAACGCCGGCTTGCGCCGGCGTTTTCCGTTTCCAGCAAAAGCGCCCTTACGGGGTCTTCTGGATCACCGCACACGCCAGGCGCGCGCCGGCGTTGCCGGTCGGCTGGGTCTTGTAGTCATCCGCATCGGCGTGGACGATCAGGCCTCGGCCAATGATGTCGAAGTCATCACCCTTGCCGATGTTGACGTTGCTCGACACCGGGCCGTCGATGGTGGCCACGCCCTTGTCGTCGGCCTTGATGTTGGGCATGTCGCCGCCGTGGTGCGGATCGGTGGCAACGTTGCCGTGATCCTGGTGGCCCGGGTTGAAGTGGCCGCCGGCGCTCATGCCATCCGGCGCGCTGCAGTCACCCTTCTCGTGGATGTGGAAGCCGTGCTCGCTGCCCGGCTTCAGGCCGCTGATCTGGCCGGTCACGTGGACCTTGCCGTCGACCACCTTGAAGGTAACGCTGCCCTTGGCCTCGTTGCCCTGGGTCGGTGCCAGCTCGGCGCTGGCCGAAGCATCGGCGGCCGGTGCCGGTGCGGCAGCCGGTTCAGTGGTGGCAGCCGGCGCCGCCGGTGCGGTTTCCGCCTGCGGTGCGGCGGGCTGCTGGCCGCAGGCCGCCAGGCCCAGCGCGGCAATGGCGGCGAACAGCGACGTGTGGATCAAACGCATGGAATCTCTCCCTGGATGATGCCTGCAGTGATCAGCGGACAACCCGGATCACGCCACAGGCGATGCGGACGCCGGCATTGCCGGCGGGCTGGCTGCGATAGTCGTCGGCGTTGGCGTGCACGACCAGTGCACGTCCGGCGATATCGGTGGCGGCGCCTCCGCCAAGGGTAACGCCCTTGAGGTGGATATCGACGTTGGCGCGGCCCTGGGCATCGGCACGCAGATTGTCCATGTCGCCCAGGTGATGCTTGCCGGTGCCGGCGCGGCCATGCGCAGCGCCACCGGGGTTGAAGTGGTTGCCGGCACTGCTCGCATCCACTGCGCTGCAGTCACCGCGCTCGTGGATGTGGAAACCGGCCTGCTGCATCGGCTGCAGGCCACCGATCAGGCCGGTGATGTGGATGCCACCGGGCTCCACCATCAGCGCGATGCGGCCACTGACGATGCTGGCCGAGGCCGGCGACAGATTGGCCTCGGCCTGTTTCGCGGCGCTGACCGCGACCGGCGGTGGCGGGGTGGGTTCAGCCTTCTTCGGCGCGCTGCCACAGGCAGACAGCAGCACGGCGGCGGACAACGGCAGGATGGCAAAGGACAGACGCATCGAAGACTCCTTGCAGATGACACTACGGACGGCATCGTCCATGAACGATCAACGGTTCGGCAAGCGCGCGCGAGGATCGCGTGCAGGGACCGTTCAATGGCCCCCGCGGCGACGCCCGGCGCCCAGCTTGCGGGTAAGGGTATTGCGGCCCAGGCCCAGGCGGGCCGCGGCTTCGGCACGGCGGCCATGGGTGATCTGCAGCGCAGCCTCCAGCAGGGCATGGTCGACCCGCTCGCGCACCTGCGCGTGCAGCCCTTCCACGCCTTCGGCCAGCTGACGGCGTGCCCATTCGGCCAGCAGCGCTTCCCACTGGCCTGGATCGGCACCGCTGGTGCTGCCGCGACGGCCGCGCGTGCGGTTGAGCGCGGTATCGACGTCGGCCACGCCGATGGTGTCGGCGGCGGCCAACGCCGCCATCCGCCAGCACACGTTTTCCAGTTCACGCACGTTACCCGGCCAGTCGTGTTCGCGCAGCGCCTGCAGTGCGGCAGCAGTCAGGCGCTTCGGCGGCGTATCCAGCTTGCGCGCGGCGGCGGCCAGAAAGGTGCTGGCCAGTTGCGCGATGTCCTCGCGGCGCTCACGCAGCGGCGGCAGCTGCAGGCGCACCACGTCCAGGCGATGCAGCAGATCGGCGCGGAACTTCCCCTGCGCGACCAGCCCTTCCAGGTCCTGGTGGGTGGCGGCAACCACGCGCACATCGACGCGGATCAGTTCGCGGCCACCAACGCGGAAGAACTCGCCCTGCGCCAGCACACGCAGCAACCGGGTCTGCAACGGCAGCGGCATGTCGCCGATCTCATCCAGGAACAGCGTGCCTCCGTTGGCCTGCTCGAAGCGGCCGATATGGCGGCGCTGCGCACCGGTGAAGGCACCGGCCTCGTGGCCGAACAACTCGCTTTCCAACAGCTCGGCCGGAATCGCCGCGGTATTGAGCGCGACGAACAGCCCCTGCGCGCGCGGTGATTCGCGATGCAGCGCATTGGCCACCAGCTCCTTGCCGGTGCCGGTCTCGCCGGTGATCAGCACCGCCAGCGGTGCCTGCGCCAGGCGGCCGATGGCACGGAACAGCGCGCGCATCGGCGGGGTATCGCCCACCAGTTGCGGCGGTTGGTCGCCATGCGCTTCCGCCGCAGGTGTGGGCGCCGCCAGTGCCGGTGCAACGGCCGGCAGGACACGCTGCGCCAGCGCCACCGCGTCGTCCAGGTCGAACGGCTTGGACAGGAATTCATGCGCGCCACCGCGGAACGCACCGGCCGTACTGGCCACATCGGTATAGGCCGACATCACCACCACCGGCAGCTGCGGCAGCGCGGCCTTGAGCTTGTCCAGCAGCACCAGGCCATCGTCGCCAGGCATGCGCACATCGGTGAACAGCAACGCCGGCGGCGGGCCATCGCTCAACGCCTGCAGGGCGGGGGCGGCGCTGTCGAAATCGACGACCTGGTAGCCCGCCTCGCGCAGCGCGGTGCACAGCACGAAGCGCACGGCACGATCGTCGTCGACCACCCAGATGCGCTGCGGGGACGAAGAAGACTCAGACATCGCGCGGGGCCTCCTCGGCGGCGGCGCCACTGACGATCGGCAGCAGCAGGGTGAACACGGTATGGCCCGGGCGCGAGCGGTAGGTCAGCGTGCCGCGATGCTCGCGCGCCACCTGCTGGGCCAGCGCCAGGCCCAGGCCAGTGCCTTCGGCGCGGCCACTGACCAGCGGCAGGAACAGGTGCTCGGCCAGTTCCTCGGGTACACCACGGCCGTCGTCGGCAATTTCCAGGCGCAACGCCAGCGTGTGCAGCTGCTCGGCGATGCGCACGCCATGCTCCACGCGGGTACGCAGGGTGATGTTGCCGGCACCGGCCTGGATCGCGTTGCGCACCAGATTCCAGACCGCCTGGGTGAGGCGGTCGGCGTCGCCATGGAATTCGGGAATGCTGGGGTCGTAGTCGCGCTGCAGGCGCACCGCCCAGCCGGCTTCGCTCTCGGCCAGGCGCAGCACGCGCTCCAGCGCCGCATGGATGTTCAGTTCGGCATGCGGCGCGGCCGGGGCCGGCGACAGAAGTTGGTCGAGCAGGCCGTTGAGGCGTTCGATCTCCGAGCCGATCAGTTCGATCAGCTCGCGTTCGCTGGCATCGCGCTGGGCCGCGCGGCGGGCCAGCAGCTGGGCCGCGCCCTTCAGCCCGGCCAGCGGGTTGCGCAGCTCGTGGGCCAGCCCCTTCAGCGCCGCACTGAGCGCGCTGGGCAGGGCCTGGGTCGGGTCCAGCCCCGGGAATTCATCAACCGGATGCGCCTCCAGCAGCCAGCCGCCATCGTCGCGGCGGCTCATCCAGCCCTCGGCGAAGCGCGGCGCCTCGCCAGGCACCGCCAGCGCCAGCCGGTTCAGGCGCAGGCTGTCGCGCTCATCGCGGGCCAGGAAATGGGCCAGCGCCTCGCCCTGCACTTCCAGTGCAGCCAGCGGCCGACCCAGCAGGCGCCGGGCGCTGACGCCCAGCCAGCGGGCGAAGGCCGGATTGCACCCGGCAATGCAGCCATCGGCCCCGGCCCAGGCCAACGGCGTGCCCAGGGCATCGAGGGTCGGCGGGGGCGCGGGGTCGGACATTGCACCAATGTAGTGCAAAACGCGGGTCCGGGGTCAGATCCCTTTCCGCCAGGAAAGTGGACGGATTGGCAAAGTCTGTGCTCTTCGCACCAACTATGCTGAACTGGATAAGTACGAACTATGCCGAATGGCTCATTCAGCCTGGCTCTCGCTCCTGGCACCCCAATCGGTAGAAGTCATTCCCAGTCGAACCAGGGCATAGTCATTGGGTACCTACGCTGCTGGCCTCTACGACAAGCCGACGTGCCCCTTGATCCAACTAGACCAGAAACTCGGCGCCACGCAACGGATATGTCGGCCACCGCCCAAGCCGCAACCGCTAGCCGAGATGCACCTTCAATCGATCAACGATATCCGAGGGTGAGCCTTGATGATCGCACAGCGGCCTTGCACGTCTTAATGAAGGCCGGGTAGGGGAGTGACAGCGCGCTTGTGAGCGCGTCCTTCTTCCCATTCCCGGCGCTACGAATGAAAAAGCGCGCCCTTGCCGCTGCGGCACTGTGCGTCCTCTTGGCCGTCGCAGTGTGGATGCACTGGCCTGAACCTGCAGGCGAGCAGGTTCAGGCCTATCAAACACTGCACGCGTTCGATTGCCGGTTGCTGCGAAGTGATGCGCTCGGCTTCGTGGCCGCGAAGGCCCAGGACGGTTTTGAACTGCACATGCGCTATTCCGAAGCCACGTCCTTCGAGATCCGGTGCAAGGGCGTTCGGGTGCTGGCGGTGGAAAACACATCGCCGCGCGTTGTGATCCGAATCCCTACGGATGCACTGCGGCGTGCGCCTGATATCGCATACCTGCACGCCAACTTCCGCCGTTGGCTGAGCCAGGACCCGAGCAGCGCGCGGTTGCTGGTGGCGCCTGACGAGCCGTCGTGGTTTGAGTCGAGGTTGCGTGGCGTCCTAGGGCGCGTGCCCCGCACGCAGCGGTGCGGGCTTGACGCTACCGTTGACCCGCACCGCTCGTAAGGAACGGTGCGCCTGCAGAAGCACTGGCCGGATGACCGGCCAGTCAGCATCACGCGCTACGCAGGATCGCCACCGGCGCTTCTTTGGCTGCTCGTCGGGCCGGAACATAGGCTGCGGCCTGGCCCAACAGAAGTACGGTCAGCACGCCAATCGCGAGAAATGGCGCCTCGATCCTGGCTACCTCGTAGTACCGGGCCACGGCCATGTTCAGGCCGATGGCCAGTGCGGTGCCGACAACAGAGCCGGTAGCGGTGAGAATCAGGTTCTCCACCAGGAAGTACCGCAGGATGTCGGATTTGCGGGCGCCCAGTGCGCGCCGGATACCGATCTGCCGATACCGCTTGCGGACCCAGAAGCTGGCCAGTCCATACACGCCCGTTGCGGTTACCACCAACAGCGCCAACCCGGAGCTCAGGAACATGATCGCCATGGTCTGATCGTGGCGGAAGTAGTCGGCGCGCAGCTCCCGGAACGAGGTGCTGCGGGCAATGGTGCGGTTCGCATCGCGTTGCGACAGCGCGGCCTCACTGGACGCAATCACGTCCGCCACTCGCCCATCCGCGGCACGGATGGCAAACATCACGCGAGGCCCGTCCGGAATCAGCGGCAGAATGAGTGACATGTCATTGTCTGCATCGGTCTTCAGGACAGGCCGGGAAAGCGTCTTGACCACGCCGACCACCTGGATGGGATGCTGCGCGTCGGCATACAGGAACTTGCCGACGGCGCCGCCCTCCGGAAACAGCTTGTCCGCCAGTGCCTGCGACACAACGGCCTCGCTCGCCTTGTAGAGCCCGGCATAGTCGGCGCTGGCCTCCATCGGAACGAATGCTCCCGCAGACAGGTCACGGCCGGCAACAAGGGTCAGGCCCAGCACCTTGGCGGCAGGCGACGATGCCGTATAGACAGTCGGTTCGGCCTCTACGATGCCGGAAATGTCATTGCCTTTAAGCGGCTTGTTGGTGAACCCGGCCGACCAATTGTGCTGGGCAAGCGGAAGCGACTCTGCTGCGATTACCTGTTCGACGCCTGGTTGCTGGCGGATGGCCTCCAGGTCGGTCCTGATCGAGGCTGCAGGGTTGGCTGCTGCAGGCCCCAGGTATTCGGTCTCGATGACGCCCAGGTTCGCCTCTTCCAGGCCCGTCTTATAGGTGAGGGTTCCCAGCCGCTCGGACAGCAGAAACGCAAGGTTCGTCACGCACGCCGTGGCAACCAGCACCTGCACCAGGAGAATGGACGCGATGAAGCGGTTGCGGGTGAGCGCGCGGACGATAAGGGGGACTTCTGCAATGCTCATTCTGACGCCTTGATCTGCATGGCCAGACGGCCTGAGGTAGCGCGCAGCGCAGGGAAGAACGCAGCGATGACACTGGAGACACACGCCAGGCCCACGGTGAGAGTGGCCATGCTCAGATCCATGTTGGCCAGCGAGGCGTAGTCTTCCGGCTGCATCCGCACAAGGTAGAGGCCGGCCTCTGCAACGATCAACCCTACCGCCCCGCCCAGGCCGCCGATGATCAGTGCTTCGGTGCAGAGCTGATAGATGACGTCCTGCCGGCGCGCACCCAGCGCCCGACGGACCGATATCTCATGGGAACGGCGGATGAAGCGGGCGAAGATCAGGGCACTCATGTTCAGCAGGCAAACGATCAGGAAGCCCAGGCACAGCGCCAGCTGCAGCTTCACCTCGTTGGGGATGATGCGATGCTCGACCAGGAAGTCCCTCAAGGACACCATGCGCGGCGCGGTTGTCCTGTCAAACCTTCCGGCCTGCTGCTGTGTACGTGCGTAGTTGCCCAGAAAGCGCTCGTATTGCTCGACACTGGCTGCGTCAGGCAACTCGGCCCAGAACTGGACCCATGATGTGCGGGCGTCCTGCAGGCGATTGAGGGGCTTGTCACTGCTCCATGAGAAGACGCTGCTGGACACCGCCATCTGCATTTCCGCTGCAACACCAATCGGGATGAAGAAGTCTTCACGCCCCTTGAAGACATTCTGCTGAAGGTCCGTATAGAACCGGGGGCGCGGGCTCCACGGACCGGCGACACCGACCACCCTGAATGCCTGGCCGCCAAGCCGGACGGTGGCTCCCACCAGGCCTTCACTGCCCAGACGAGCAGCCAGATCCTGGCCCAGCACGACAACCCGGGCGTGGGCAGCATCATCTTCACGCGTCCAGGCCCTGCCCTGTGCCATGGGAATGCCAAACATGGCGAACGCATCTGCAGTGACATACTGCCCCTGCGTGAAGAATGGAATCTGCACGCTGCGCTGCGCATCCACCAGCAGGCGGGCAGATGCCAGCGCGGTCTGATGGGAGGCAGGGGCCTGCCGAAGCAGGTTCTGCGCATCCACCCAGGTGAGGGCCACGCGCGGATCCATGCCCGGCCTGACGTCGTAGGACGTGGGAAGCGCGTCGATGAAGGGGTGATAGAGATGCTCGCTCCGCCCCGGCAGTGGATCCCACGTCATTGTCCGCACGACAGTCAGCATCGTCATGCTTGCGCCGATGCCCAACCCCAGCGCCAGGATCAGCGCTGCGCTCATCCCCTTGGTTTCCAGAAGCCTGGTGCGGGCCAGCGCAAAGTAATAGCCGAACATATACGTCTCTCTAATGCAGGAAGGTGGCCGCAGTCGGAATCACGTCCACCGGTTCAATCGAGATCCACGCCGTGCTGTTCTGCGCCCTGTCGCAGGCTTCCAGCAGATGCATCAGCCGGAAGCGCGAGCGCTGGACCATACGCAGCAGCGCGGCAATGTCCTGCTCGCTGCGATCCTTGATGAACGCCCTGGGTATCTTATTCTGATTCAGGGCGTCCACAACGGCTTCCAGGGTCAGGTAGCTGAGCCTCTGGGTGGAGGCACTGTCGATGAAGATCGAAGCGCTTTCCGCCATGCGCGGCAGGAACGCCGCCAGCAAGGCCTGGATGCTGTCCTGGGAGTGGTTGAAGTCGGAGAAGACCATGTCTATTCCGCCGTCAAAGGCGGGGGCCTGGGCAATCTCGGCAAAGCCGATCTCCTGCCAGTTGGCGACAACGTGATTCTCGACCCCGGTCCACTGGAATACGTGCTGCAGGAAAGCGGGATAGTCCTGCCCCATCTCCCGCAGTGAATCGGCCAGCGGCCCCTGCAGGCCCTCGACAAACCTGATGCCTGGCTCACTGGAGAAGTGCGAGCCATTGTCGTAGGTGTGAATGACACCGCTGCCGTTCTCCCGCAATGCACCTGCCATCCAGGCCGCAGTGACGCCAAAGCCGGTACCCAGTTCGACCACGATGCGCGGGCGCGTCCGCTTGACCAGGCTGTACAACAGTACGCACAGGTCCTCGCTTCCGTAGACCCAGCCCATGGACTCGCGCAGCGAGCTCAGCTTCTCAAGCAGCATTCACACCTCCGGCGCTGCCGGCAAGCAACCACGCGTCCAATGCATCCTGCACAGCGGTATCGGCGGCGACGGAACGAAGGTAGGGCGAGAATGCGTGGAAGGTGACTGCCTCGTCCGTCACGTACAGGAGCATCTCTCCTGCTTCGGAACGGAAGGCCTGTGCAGCTGCTCGCGTCAGCTGCCCGCACACAGCATCATCGACCTCAACGCTTCCACGGGGAAAGTGGATTCCGTTGTAGTCCCGCCCCAGGAACCAGGCGATCACGGGGACACCCTTCGGCCTGGACACGTGGAACTGATGCCTGCGGCGCTCTTCGTCATCAAGCTGCCGTTCCTGCCGCCAGTCAAAAAGCGACCAGACTGACTTCTGCATGGGGTCTTCGATGCGGGACAGGTCTGGTTCTTCGTAGCCAAAGCTGTAGGCGAAGTCCGGCGTATTCGCCTCCGGGAGGGCGCGTTCGAGTTCAAACCACTGCACGTTCAGCGGGGCCAGACACCGGGATACTCCGCGCGTGCCGGTGTCGTGACAGAGGCTCACCCCCAGCGCCAGAAGCGGCTGCAGGCGGATATGGAACCAGCGGGCGTCCACCCCGTGCTCGGCCAGGAACCGTTCGACCTGCGTTCCTTCCAGAGAGAAGACCCGGTTCACCACGTTGGCTCCGCGGAACAGACTCTCAAGATGCGCACCTGGGCTCAAGCGGAGAACCTCGGGCCAGGGTTGACCCTCCATTACCGGTATCAGCTCATCAATGTGTATGGCAGGGACACCCGTAGCCAGCGCCCGCAGCGCGACCGGGTCAAGGTGATCCGCATGGATGACGACTGTTCTGCTCATTGCTGCCACTCCCCGTAGCGATACTGACGCTTCATCTCGGCCTGCATCTGATCGATCATCTGCCCGACCTCACCATTGATGGCGTCCTTGGTCATCAACCGACCGCTGAGATCCTGCTCGATCAGGAAGCCGGCGGCGCAGACGGCTAACCTGCGCTGGACGTGGCGCTTGGCGGCTTCACCCAGGTCCGGAGACATCTCGAGATGACGCTTGAGCAGGCGATGACACACGTAGTAGACGAAGACCGCGTGGATGTAGGAGGAGTTGGGAATGGGATTGCCGGACCACGGAGACACGACACGGTGCTGGTAGTCGTTGGCAACGAAGAACCCGTTGGCAAGCTCCCATGCGGCCAGATAGTTGTGGGTGCTTTCATGCATGATGCTTTCCATGCACGCCTCAACCAGAAGCTCAGGGTTATGCGTGTTCAGCAGTCGAATGGAACCCGGCTGCCTCGGCACATGCTCGGAGCCGTAGCGGCCGGCTTCATCGGAGGTGACTTCTGCCGACTTGCGCACGGTGATCCGCCGGACGAAGTTGCGGATGAGAAGGCCGTACATGGGTTCTGACCGATCGATCGCCGCCAGCGCCGCTGCCAGCTTTCGCGAGACATGCTCGCGCTCCGCATCGGTCAGCGTCAGGCACGGTTGGCTCAGCACCCCAGAACGCGGCTCATGGTGCCGCGCTGGCGGGCTCTCAAGGTCCAGCGCGATACAGTCACCCAGCTTCGGCAACTGTCGAAGGATCCACACGCCCGTGGCATCCTTTTCCGCAACGCAGTCTCCAACCGGGCTGTAGAGCTGCCACTGCCGGGCCTCTCTCAGATACCTGCCGGTCCGCCCCTGCGCCAGCTCGGCGATCGACTTCTCCCGAGCGATGATGTCGTGCAGCGCGCCAAGTGCGCGGGCCTGTTCCTCTGCCCTCTCCTGCTCGTCGGCTCCCGCCTCCAGCCTGCCCTTCCGCGCGGACTCCAGGCACAGATACTGCTCGCAGAACTCGGAACTGAGCAGTACGCGAGCTTGGCGATTAGACCCGATTGACTGGTACATCTGATGCATGGCGCGAGCCGTCGTCCCGTACTGCGGGTCGGCAAGCACTTCCTGCAGTCGCGCTTTCATTCTGCGCAGTCTTGACCACAGGATGCCCTCGACGACGGGTTCCATATGCTCGGTCGTATCCGCGATCTCCATCAAGCAGGCCGGGCTGCTCACGTCGGGAGTTTGCAACTGGGTAATCGCATTCACTTTTCTGCTCCATGCAGTGCTCGCCGTCCTTGCCACCTACGACTGTCTGGCACCGACTTGAAAGAAGATTACTGCCACATGATGGCCAGACCCGCAATCGAGCTGCTGTGCAGCGCACAGCAGCTCGAATCACCATTGCGTCTTCGTGCAGGCGACCACCAGCGGCAACAGGCCCCCGGCTCGCCTGCTGCCGGTCTCAGACGTTGAAGCGATCGGCGGACATGGCGGCCTGTTTCTCGATGGCCGCTTCATGGTGGTGGTGCGAGCCGAAGGAGTCGTCGTGATGGCCCCCGGCAACCAAGGCCTCCAGGCGATTGCCCGTGGCGACCTTCTCGAACTCGTCCATCGACAGGTCATTGACGACGGTCAACGACGTTGCACTTTCAATTGCCGGCTCCAGCTGGGCGCCTGAAATCGGCGATGCGACAGCCCCACCGACGGCCGCACTGCCGATTACCAGCATGGTGAGCGCAGACAGGGTCTTGGCCGTGCTTCGGTTGTCTTTCATTTCCAGTTCCTTTTGATCGGGTGGGCGAACTCAGACGTCGAATCGCGAGTTGGAGATGGCAGCGACGGATGCCATTTCCTTCTTGGTCGCCTCGTGATGGTGGTGGGATCCGAACGAGTCCGAATGGTGGCCATCCGCCAGCATCTGTTCCTGGGCAGTGGAGAACTCGCTGTTGCGAAGCAGGTCCAGATCAGCCTCGATGGATGTCAGGGCGTTCAGTTCAGCACCCGCAGTGGTCACCTGCGAGTGAGCCGGTGCCGCCGACGCTGCTGCGGTGCCCGCAATGATCAGCGTAAGAGACGAGAGGGCCTTTGCTGCGATTCGATTGCTCATTGAAACACTCCATGTAATCGGTTGGAAAAACACGCCTGCCGCAGTGCAGTACGAATCCGCGCTGCGCGCATCGATTACAGGCAAATACATGGCATTCACGCAAACGTTACGCTGTGTCGAGCACAGCACAGTGCGACTGCTCACTTTCGTCGTTGATGAACCTTGTTTGACTCTCGGGTGACAATTGAGCAGACTCGAAGCCAACTCCTCACCGGGGTCGCGTTGCGAATCAGAGGCTCTATATGGATATGGACGTCGACACGCTCTCTACCCGGATCCGCTTTGCCCGGGTCAGCAGTGGTTTGTCGCAGACAGACTTGGCCAAGGCGCTGAGCGTCAACCGCGCTACCGTCGGACACTGGGAACGAGAGGAGAGTTTCTCTCCTACGATCGACCATCTGCAGAGCATGGCCCGCATCATGAATGTGAGCGTGTCCTGGCTTGTAGCCGGCGAGCAGATGAAGCCCACCGGTGAGTCCGTTGGTACACGCTCGAGCCTGGAGGCCAGGATGGTGGAGCTTTCAAAACACCTTCCGATGTCTTTTCTGCTTCACCTCCTGGCGCTGATGGAAAGCGCAGAGACGTATATCTAGGGCGTGTAGCTGGAACGCGGGGTCTCATGGATCCTGGGCCAACGATCTCTTCAGGGAACGAACAGGACGCGGCCGGGAATCTGGCCTAGACGTCGAATCGAGAGTCCGACGGGACTGCGACGTCCGTCAGATTGCGAGTGTCAACGCCCGTATCGTGGTGAGGATGACACGAGTCAAGCGAGTCCGAATGGTTATGGGCAACCAACACCCCGTCCTCGTGAGCGGGGAATTCGCCGCTGCGCAGTGCGTCCAGGTCAATCGCCGTCAGGGCATTCAACCCTGATTCTGCAGAGTTCACCTGCGAATGAACTGGAGCGGCCGACGCCGCCGCAGTGCCCGCGATGATCAGGGTGAGGGATGAAAGTGCCTTTCCTGCAATTCGATTGCTCATTGAAACGCTCCGTGTACTTGGTCAGGGACATTTTCAGTTTCCGAGCGCGCCTGCATTCCGGCAAATGTCGCGCTGTGCTTGGCACAGCGGACTGGGTCGGCACGTTTTGACGACCTTTCTTCCCAGACCCGCGGGCAAGAACATGACTTGCTTGTCGAACCAAAGGGCGTTCTACGAACACGAATCCATCGATGTAGATCGACGAAACCGTTCTCGGAATCAATGACATGGGCACCATCAAGCACCTCCTTTGGCACTCACTCCCGCCAAAGGAGGTGCTCCTGCCACCCTTCCGCAGCCCCGAAGCTTATCATTCGAACTTGGTTCGTCAGGCCGGCCGAGAGATGGGCATCAATCCAAGTTCCGAGGCAGCGTTGTGAAGCGTGTTGGTTCATTACCTTACGACCAGGTTAATGTCAGTTTCCGGCCAAAAGCGGACGGCCGTCAGGTGTGAGTGATCCGGCTCAGGAGAAGCACCTCGATAGTGCCGCCGCTAGCCTTCTACTTCTGACTCGCACACACTTCCTTGGTCGCCTCAACGCACACATCAGCGACTTTCCCGAGAAGTGAGAGCTTGGATGATCCATACAATGCTTTGACCGGATCCAACTTCGCTTTCACCGCAGGAACCCACCAGCGTGTTTCATACGTGAGCCGTCCCATCACCCACAAAATCCGCACTCGAAATCTCTGTACAGGGTCTAGTGCCTTGTGAAAATCCTTTGGAAGCCGAACGCCATCTGCCAAGGTTTCTTCGATCGGCCGCTGTCTCTCATGGATCAGCGCATCCAGCCTTTCTTTCAGGACTGCGACATCCCACCTGTGTGAGATATCGTTGCGAAGCTTCCTAAGGTGATTTAGCTCCTCGAGAACGTCCTCACTAAGCCAAGAGAACGCGTACGCGACCTGAATCCGTCGAGCTAAACCCGAGAGAGGGCCAAGACCAGAGAGCATCTCACCACGTCCACCTGGAACGGACAGTGGTATCTCCCTTTGATACATGGCCTTCAACAGATCGTCCCCATACGCGCATGCAATCACTGGAACAAACCGCTCTTGTTCTGACACGATCAGCTTACATAACGCCGTATAGTCCACGAGCGGGAATTCAACCTGATCAGCCTCCTCGGCGAACTTTTGCGATCGATGTTGTTCGAAGGCTTTGCTGTAGTTCCTAAAGACCTGCAGACCAGCCTTCTCTGCCTCGAGCATTCGGAGCTTCTCGATATCAGGATCTAGGAATTGAGGCATTAGTGCTGAGTCCAGAATTCGTTGGGCGGCGCGACGTAGGTTCCGGATGGCTCGACTGTCAGACGTGCTACCCGACTCTATGGGCTAACTGAACTCATCTCAGCACCGTTTGATTCACCGATCAAGTATCGGCCTTCGGCCAGGTGCGGACATTGGGAGCGCAACCCTTTTGGGATTTCTTCCGTTGACTCTACAGCTGAACTCTTAGCAGGAGCTATGGTCAGTCCTCCTGTGGTGCGGGAGCTGGTTCGGTCGCCCCGTTGAACCAGTTGTCGAGCGTTGCCAGTGAGACGTCGGAAAGCTCCTGGGTGAAGAGCAGGGCCAAGCGCGTTGTCGGACGGGAACAACACACATAGAACAGGTTGCGGCTCCTCTCGAATGCATCCTGCTTGCCGGCCGGGACTCCTTCGGTCGACCATTGCAAGAACTGGTCAAAGTTGTATTTGTTCCAGCCGCGTCCGAGAACGACCAGGACATTCTCAAACTCGTCGCCCTTCACGCTGTGCTTGGTAGCAAACGGAGTATGACCGTCGATAAACCTGTCCAAGGCGATGACTTCCTTGTAGGGAACGTCCCGCAACTGCCGGGTCTGCTGGATCCGGCGTGGCGGCTCCTCCGCTTCCTCGCCATGCCATTCATCGGCCTCGCCAAGCACCCCGAGCACGGCGTCCGGCAGCGGTGGATGCGCATGCTCGATCATGTAGTCCAGCACTTGGCCAATGGTTCCCGCGAGCCGGATCTTGGCGAGTCCCTCCATCGAGGAGGACCACGTGACCTTGTCCGCATGCGAAGAAACCGCAGACGTCGAGCCGCCCAGCAACGAGAACATCTCCCCGAAGCGCTTATGTTGGAACGCCGCGCATGCGGGCTCGAGCGCGTCGCAAAAGAACGCTATGAGCGGATCCTCCTTCTTTATGAACTGGTCCGTGTAGGGAAAAGCCTTGGCGATCGAATCGTAGCCCTGCTCCGAAGCGAGGACGTTGTGGGTGAGCATGAGAACCTTGGTTCGCTGAGGAGCCAGGTTCCAGCCGTCCGATTCGAGCTTCTTGATTAGCGTCGCTAAATAGGCATGGGCTGCCTCGGCAGGGAGATCGCCTTTCCAGTGTCCGCCCCCTGCGCCGGATCGGCGTGCGCCTTGCCAGGCGTTGGTATGGAATGCGATCGCCGAGCCAATGAAGCCCTCGTCCTTCACCGCTTGTGGCAGCTCTGGCCTCATCTTGTTCAGAACGTCGACTATCTTGGTCGATGAGCGGAAGTTCGACCTCTTACCGATTTCCGTCAGCGCTACATGGGCGACGTGGCCGCATGTCTTATCAAAGATGGTTTGCCAGTGGTCGCCGAACAAACCGATCATCGGGCCGGCCGCGCGTCCGAACAGATGCTCGCTAATGCTAGTCATCACCGCTATGTCCGTATCCTGGTATTCGTCTATCAATACGAATGGATACTGCTGCGCAAGAAGTGTCTGGAACTTTACGTTCGGGAGCAGAGAGACCACTAGCGCCAGAACGTCGTCGTGGTGCAGGGTGACGGTCTCTGCGGTGACGCGGCGTTAGCCGAGCTCGTACTCGACAATCCGGCTACCGATTCCGTCCGCCTCGGCCAACTTCTCTTCCCACTCAGGCATCGCCGCGACCAGTGACCTCAGCGCGCGCTGGAACTTCCTCATCAACGACCAGCAGAACGCATGAATGGTACCGACGAAGACCAGCGGGTTGCTGTCGATACGGCTGTTGATAACAGCCGCGGCTGCATTGGTATAGGTGATGCAAGCAATGCGCTGGTGGTTCCTTCGCAGCTTGGGGCCCTCGTATTCGATGAGATGCTTGAGCGCCTCTACCAGCGAATAAGTCTTGCCTGCGCCGGCGCCTGCTTCGAGCAGGAAGTTCCGGTGGTCCTGCAAGCACTGTGCGACAGCCGCCTCCGCTTCCCGCGCGGCGATCAGTGCGGGGCTGGCTTCGGGAATAGCATTCATGCAACCACTTCCGCATCGTTGGGTGGCGCGGGCACAGGCGGCGGGTCGCCTTCAGCAAGCCATGTCAACCCGCTCCGGATGTAGCGTGGGATGTTCCAGTCGCCATCAGACAGGGCAAGCTCGAGTGCGAACTTGGATTTTTTCACCTCTTTCGCTTCTTCCCAGGCCTGGGTTTCCCTCTCCTGCGCGCCGGGCCCCGCCCTCAGGTTGGAGATCCCCAGCGCGCCTTCACATGTTCTGATCGCTCAGTGACACTGCCGGCAACCATGCTCATCTCAAAGGCGTCGATGTCCCGCCATAGGTTCCTAAGATCCTCACTTCCGTAGTAGGAGATCTCGATGTGTCGCTTGAGAATTCTGTTGCATCCCTCCTGCTTCGCAGCAATATCGGCCCGCCCCAGCAGTTCGACCACCTCAGCGAATACGCCGCCGGTAGCGGCGAGGATATCGTTAGCCATCCGGATTAGCAGATCATCCTGTGACAGCCCGTAGCGATTGGCCAATGACTTGAGCAAACGAAGGAACGGCAGTTTGTCATCCCGACGCCTATCACTATATGGAGGCACCCAAACGGTTGTGACTCGGCGTCGCAACTCGGAGTTGACCGACCACAACTGCGCGGCTTTGTGCACCCCAGTCATAACGAACATCACGCCTGTGGCTTCAGCTATCGCCATTAGATGGAGGGTGTGGTCAGCGGGGGACTTGTCCCTGTGGTTGACTAGTAGCGCTGTAACCTGATCGATTGACACATACTTGCAGCTACGCGCTCTCAGGCTTCGCTGCACCATCCGCCAGTACTCGCCTTCTGTTTGCCTTGATCGCGCTAGGGACTCCCACTCCGATGCTGCATTGGCAAGCTCCCGTCGAATTTCCGATTTGGCGTCTTCCCCGAGATAGCTTCCATCCAGTAGCCATGCCAACGTTGGCGTGTGTAACTCCTGCAGAATAGAGGCTGCGAGTTGGCGGGAACTGAAGTACGCGCCGTGGGGAAGTGTGGCGAATGTCTCGACCCAAGGTATCTGCCCAAGTCCCCAGCATGCTGGCGTGCCAAACATCTCCTGCATCACCGAACGTCTCATGGTGGTCTTGCCCACGCCCGACGGCCCGATTATGAACACCATATGCCCAGGGCGATGTTGGTCAAGCGCCATTCGCAATCGCTTGCGTGGGCCCTCGTAGGCTGGGTGCTGAACCATCTTCATCAGTAGTCCACCCGTTCATCGAACGGAACGATGTCCTGTGCGATCGCAGGTGGCACTGGTTCGATATCTAACCTCTCATCGCTGCCGGTCATTGGCACCGGGGCAAGGTGCTCTGTTGCGGGCATTGCCGCTTGGGCCTGCGCTCGGCGCGAATGACGAGCACGGGCAACTTCCTCTTTTCTTTTTGCCGATTGTGAGCGCAACGAGGGTGCCCAGAGCAGATGAAACAGTCGCTCCTGATCCGACAAAAGCGCATCGCTTTGCACTTTGTTGTGGAAGGCCTTGAACCAGCTCCCGCGACCCTTCACGTAGATCACATTTGGGTCACAGCAGTCGCTACGAACCTCACTGGCATCCTCAGTTCGCAGCGCTTGTAAAAGCTCGTCACTGGTGAACCAACCGTCGGCAGTGCGTACGCCACGCTGACGGTCGATTCGCTTCTTGGTCTCCACCTTGATCGCGGTTCTGATTAGGAACCCATCGTTCCATTCGCACGGTGTTCCGACAGCGCCGTAGGCCGCGAGCGCCTCAACCCTCTTCTCAGCCGGCGTTGTATCATCTGGCCCCGGTGTCATAGGAAGGTCGTGATAGACGAACTTCAGGAACTCCTCGTGCACACGGACAAAGTCCGTCCTCGCATTGTTTCGGCTCTTGAATCTGCCGTCGACCTTACGTCCCATCTGGTCGGGCCGCGTGCTTCCCGGGAATCGCTGTGCTACTTGTTCGTTGACCTGCTTGATGGCGTTCTCAGCAATGCCATTCCAGGCGCTGCCCGCCGTTGGGGAGAACCTTAGACTGATCTCGCCATGGCAGAAATCTTGTAGCCAGCGGGAAGTGTTCTCCGGCCCTCGATCCAGATGGATCAACTTGGGCAGGAAGCCCTGCCTTTTGACGTACTCACGCATGAGCAATGCCAAGGCGTCGGTTCTTGCTGAGCCAAATACCAATGCATGAGCCATCGGATAGCCCGTCGCTCCGTCTATGCCGATATAGAGCTTTGCTTTACTTGCTGGGAAGCAGTGAATCAGGTTCGGAGCGCAGCGAACATCTAGATCCGACGAATCCACGTGCAGTGTGTGGCCATATCCGATCGGAGGTAGCGAGCGATGGCGAGGATCGGTGCGTGTACGCGTCGCGTGGTAGGCGCGAAAGCCGCCCGTGGATAGCGCATGGCGTGTTGGGCTCTCGATTCTTCGTCTGGCATCCAGTCGGCCCCTACCGCAAGGCTCAACTCCTAACCGAAGGCACTCCTCTTCGAACACATAGAGCAAGTCCTTCGGTCTATGTACCCTTCCGGTATTCCAGTGCAGCACGATGACGGTCTCTATGGCTTGCTCGTGTTCCGGAAGCAGGCGCGATGCTCGGTTTCCGCTAAAGGCATATTTGGTAAGACAAGCCGAAAGCGCGGATCTTCCTTCTGCAACAGCCTTTCGAACCTGTCGCTGCAGAGCGCCCATCCGTCGTGTTGCGGGCAGACTTCCGGCCTCAATCAGCGCAAGCCTACTGAGTCGCTGGTGTGCCCGCTGGAGGTCTGTAGCGGTTGCCACCAGTAATGGATCGTCCACAGCTGGTTGCGACTGAGCTTTGACAATGGCTCCAAGCAGTAGCTCGTCCGCCTCCTTGGCCTGCTCCTTCGTGCCATACAGATGGAAGCGGTCAGTCCTAGCCGCGGGAGTGCTCTGCCATGGACCGAAGGCCGCCGATCTTCCCAGCATCCAAAGTGCTAGGCGCGGTGTGAAGCCGGGCACCTCGGCGAGGAGACTGTCCAGCAGAAGGGGGCGCTTAGCGATTAGCCCAACTGCTTTGGTTACTGCGGTAGTTTCATGTTGCTGAAGGGCATCACCGGCTACCGCATAGCAGGCTTCAAGGTTCTGGAGGTACAAACCGGTTGGAGTGGGCGGCACCCAGACTCTGAAGGCCAGGCCATGCTGCTGCGCCCATTGGGCGTAGGGGGAATAGGTCCATGCCGCGTCCTGCTTGACCCAAAGGGAGTCCGGAAGCGCCAATTGGCTCTCCAGCCACGATAGCGGCTTGCACTCCACTAGCTCTACGTGGTCCCTGCGAAATACAAGAAAATCTACATGTGCAGTGCTGATGTGATTGCGCCCGGACGCCGTGGTTCGCTGCACGCGGCGGCATGGTACTTGTACGTAGTAGCCCAGCACCTCGGGGTCAAGCTCAAGCTCATAGGCAAAGACCAACTCGCACGTGTGGCTTTCGACTGTTCGCGCACTGCCGTTCTTGATTGAGTTGTGTCTAACACGAACGTTTCTCAGCGCCGCCTTGCCTACGGTCTTGGTTCCGCTGCCGGCAATCATGTTCTCGAGCTGCCGAATACTTAGCTCACTTGCTTTTATGCGGGTGTAAAGCTGGTGACGGTCTTCAAACGATAAGCCACCAAATTGTGGGTCTGTGGACATGCCGATTCCTCATGCGCACCCCACGGGAGCACCGTCCAAGAGACCTGGGCGAGCCCCACCAGCCGAGTCGGACATAGGTGCCCGTGACAGGCCTGCGCAGGCTTGACAGGGGAGTCAGGGAAGGGGAAAGTATCGGCAAGACCTGCAAAGTCGCCGACCCAAAAACCCGTGAGTCCTACCTCACGGGTTTTTTCTTTCCAACTTCCGGCAAGGGAAGTTCAGATTGGGCTAGGTCATGGGCTGCCTGCCTCCCTCGGAGATTGAGGTGCCTGAGATCGAAGGTATGCGCTGACATCGGCGGCGTGAGCGAACCACCCGCGACGACCTTGTGGACGAAACAGCGTCACTGGCAAACGACCTGTGGCGCTTGCCCGCCTAAGTGCCGCCGGGCTATTGAACCCGAGCAGTCGCGACAGGTCTTTGGCCGGCACCAGCCCGCCATAGGTTTGCGCCACCCAAGCCACAGACAATGCATCCGGCTCTTTACTTGGTAGGCTCACGTACGCTCCAGTGGTGCTAGGTTCCAGGTAACCCTAGCGCTCTACCGTAGCCTTTTCATCCAGCAAAACTACCCTTCCAACGTCTACTTTTTTTGGAGGTTTCCGATGGGGGAGTTGCATGAAGCTTGCCAAGCACTCCAAGCGATGCAGTGCTCCAATTTAGGTCGTCCTGCCTCTGATGCATCGGACAGGCTGCACTCCAGGATTCTCTGGAATACATGGTCTCTGGTGGAAGGCGGGGAGGAAGAGTTGAGGGCACGCTATGTTCTTCGGCGCCAGAGCCTAGATGGTGCGTTGATGATGCGCAGCGATGAGTTCAGTGCATATCGGCAGGGATTGCGATCACTATCACTGAGGCGGCGCAAGCACCTTGCCCTGCAGCACCCCCAGCTTGAGGCGGTGCTTAAGTGGCCCTTTGCAGCCCTCAGCCATCGAGAGTGGGATATGAGGACAGTTGTTGGCTGGAATCGCCTATTTACGTCCAGCGCCGGGCTACTCGGGGTGCGCTATTCATTCCCAGGCGACACGGCCAGCACTGATGAGAACCGCTTGCCGGTGATGGCATATGACCTGGATGGCCTTTATCAACGAGGTGACATCTATGGCTTTCTCATGCTCGCCTGCGCTTATCGCCTGTTCCACTTGCAGCGGTTGGCTGATCGCCAGTGGTATGCGGCAAGCCACATGATACGAGCACTATCTGGAGCATGCAGAGATCCCAGAGTGCGCCCATACGCTCATGAGTTGATCACACAGACGAAGCAACTTCTTCGCCTGCTGCCGGACACGAGCTTTCCAATTCACGTGAATGACGACGTGATCTGGGATCAGATCCGGAACGACGTCCACGAGCCCTCCTACTTGATGAGGCGGGCTGCTGAAAGGCGTGGCGTTCACATCCCAGAGCCTGTGAGCCCAATCATCTCCTACCGATACCAAAAGTGCGCCCCTCATCAACAGCCTTTGCTGTTCGCGCGTAACGGGTAGTCTTCTGATCCGACCAGGCCAAAGATCTGCGGCCGGGGTGCGGGGCCGGGAGGTTGGCAGTATCCGCGATCGCCTTCTATTCGAAAGATACCCTCTGGCAATGGGCTATAGGCTGATCCAAATCCAGCTTTCGAAATGCGCCCATCGCTGCAGCGTTCACCACGGAGGGAGCCTTGCTCCCGCAAATCCAGCGCATCGCCTGCATCAATTGGCCGTGGCTAAACACGACCACCTGCTCATGCGCGGAATAGGATTTAAGAATGCGCAGCGCTCGCGCAGCGCGGGCAACTAGCTGGGCAAATGACTCGGCACCAGGTCCATCCACATAGTTTGGATCGCAACGGGACCAGTAGTCCTCTACCCACTGCTTGCGGTCTGCTGCCGAGGTGCCCACGCACCGCTCAGGCGACAGATAAGTGAACTCGTGGACCCCCAGGGGCGCAACGACCATCTTGAAGCGTTCGGCGAGTGGTTGTGATGTCTGCCTAGCCCGGAGGAATGGTGAGGTAAAGATGCGGTCAGGCGCAGCCGACCAGGTCATTGCCAATGCGCGAGCCTGCTCCTCCCCTGCGGCAGTAAGGGCAATGGATTCGGGATCGGCGGTTGCAAATCCCGCATTAGCCATGCTTTGCGCATGCCTAACTACCACTAGCATCTTCCCTCTCCCCCTGTTCTGTTTGTCTTCTGGGCAGCTCCCTGCCGCCCGTCTCGGACGCACCCTGACTCCGACGCATAGGCCCTCTTAACCCAGTACCTAGAGCTGTTAGGCCGCCTCCCATTGTCGCAATGGTTCTGGCCATTGTCTGCTGCGGCGGGCTACGCTCGTTTTCCTTGCGCCACACAATCTTTGCCACTCAAGGGGAGGTAAAGCATGGTCCAAGCCCTGACAGTCTGCACAGACTATGGGGTTCCGGTGGGCACCTGCTTTGGTGATGGGATCAAAAGGGCTCTGACCCCTCCCTAGATACGGCAAGACTGTCTCGGGCCACCGCGCGGTGACCACGGACACGGGGCTGCGCCTATCCCGCTACTTCGGCGTTTCCGACAAGTTCTGGATCGGCCTGCAGGCCGACTTCGATGCCGCGATGACCAAGGAAAAGCTGGCCGACGTGCTTGCCCGGATCGAACCCTGCAACGCGGCTGCCTGAGCCCAGGCATGGGGTCGGAGCCCTTTCCCTTCGGAAAGGGATCCGACCCCGGGATCAGCGGCGTTAGACCGGGTAGCCGGTGGCTTCCCTGGCCTTCTTCCAGGCGCTTTCGAATTCGCGCGCGGAGATTTCATCGTCCTCGTCGAAATCCAGGAACGACACCGGCTGGTCGGCCAGCAGGAAGCGGTCGTCGCTGTGGGCATGCTCGTCGGCCCAGACCATCTTGGTGCCGTAGATTTCCACCTGGCGCACGATCTTCTCGCCACGCGCTTCCATCAGCACGTTGCCTTTGCCCAGGCCCGATTCGGCCCAGTGCTTGTAGTACTTCTTTGCGGCGGACTTCGCGCCGGATTTTGCGTTGTGCTTTGCGTAGGTCATTGCAGAGGTCCTGGCCGCAGGCGCGGCCGGAAAGTTCGGAATGGCGCCATTATCGCCCGACCTCGCAGCGCGCAGGTGAGCGCTTCATTGGGCCGGCGCCGGCAACGCCACGCCCTTCGGCCACAACATCCAGATGTTGCCCTTCTGCTTCATGTCGCCGGCCAGCTTGCCGGCGGCATCGCCGCTGCCCCAGTACAGGTCGGCGCGCACTTCACCGGCGATGGCGCCGCCGGTGTCCTGCGCGGCCACCGGGCGCACCACCGGGCTGCCGTCCGGGCGCGTGGTGGACAGCCACAGCAGGCTGCCCAGCGGCACCACGGTGCGGTCCACCGCCACGCTGTAGCCGGCGGTGAGTGGCACGTTCAGTGAACCGCGCGGACCTTCCGGGCTGTCCGGGTTGCGCACGAAGAACACGTAGCTGGGGTTGCTGCGCAGCAGTTCCGGCACGCGCGCGGGATTGGCCCGGGCCCAGCCGCGGATGGCGTCCATGGTGACGTCTTCCTTCTTCAGCTGGCCCTGGTCCACCAGCCAGCGGCCAATGGCACGGTAGGGGTGGCCGTTCTGTTCTGCATAGGCCAGCCGCACCTGCTTGCCATCGCCCAGGCGCACGCGGCCCGACCCCTGGATCTGCAGCAGCTGCAGGTCCATCGGGTCGGTCAGCCAGGCCAGCACCGGCGCCTTGGCGCCCTTGGCGCCCTTGGCCGCGATGGTGCCTGCGTCGTCATAGGGCTTGAGCACCTTGCCGTCGAGGCGGCCGCGCAGGCGCTTGCCCTTCAGTTCCGGGTAGAGGCTGTCCAGCTGCACCACGATCAGATCGTCGGGCGTGCCATACACCGGCACCGTGGCGGTGGCCGTGCGGGTCAGGCTGCCGGGATAGATGGGTTCGTAGTAGCCGGTGATCAGGCCATCGGCCTGGTGGCCGCCGGCGCGCAGCGCATAGACATCGAGATCGCGCTGCAGGAACTGGCGGATCGCGGCCGGGTCCTTGTCCGCCACCGTCGCGGCGGTGGCGCAGGGCTTGGCCCAGACCGCATCGTTTTTCAGGCGGGTGCAGCTGCTGCGCCAGGCAATGAAGCCAGCCTGCAGATCGCTGTCGGAGACCGGCGGCAGTGTGCTCCATGCGGCCTTGGCGTAAGTGGCAGGCGGTGGCGCAGGCGATGTTCGTGGCGGTGCTCCCAACGTGGAACACCCCGCCAGCAGGACAAGGGTACCCAGGCTCCAGCACCTGCGGTTCGAATGGGCGTCAAATGTGGTCATCGGTCCAATGTAGTGCAAATGACCTGCTGCGGTGCAGCCCTTCAACGGTGTTTACCAACTCATCCGCTTCAGGATCGGATTGCCCGACAGGTGATGCTTGACCACGGCAGAGATGTGCAGAAACAGGAGCCCGGCCAAAACCACGCATGCATAGCGGTGTGCAGTATTGAACGACATTGTCAGCTGCGGGTCGGTGATGGGCTGTGGAAAGATCACCACATTGAAGACGTTGATCTCACGCTCCATCATCAGTACGCCCGTCAGCAGCACGATGATCTTGACAAGATACAGAGCCGCGTGGGCAATCAAGGCCGCCCATTCCGCTCCGCTGGCGGGTGCGGCCCGGTGATTTGAGATGGCGATCACCAGGCGCACGACAAACAGCGGAATCAATACCGTGGTGATGGAAACGTTGAAGAAGCCGATGGCTTCCGCAAGGGCATGCGGCACGTCCAGAAGCGCTACGTAGAAGCCACTGATGGTGGCCCAGAGGATGATGACCGCAGAGATCCAGTGCAGCAGCACCTGGGTTTTGGAGTAGCACATGGGAGGCGATTCGCTCGATCAATGGTGTCGGGCGACGTTAGGCATTCACCTCGTTGAACAATATCGAATGGATTGCAAAAGTTCCCGCAGCCACCCATTCAGTGATCCGGATCAGATTCCCGAGGGACTACACCGTTGCCGGCCGCACGCCGGCGAAACCATTCACGGGGTCTGCAGCAGCAGCGAGTGCAGGATGCGGGCGTCCTCGGCGTCCAGCGTCTTCGGCAGGTCGTCGCGCCCACGGAAACGGCGGTGGAAGGCGGCGACGGTGGCTTCGCGGTTGTCCAGCGGATAGCCGAAGCGGGCCAGCGCATTCCACGCGTCGAAGCCTTCCGGCGCCGCACCATCGGCTGCACGCGGCCAGACGCCGAATCCGCCCTCGGCCAGCTGCTGCCACGGGAAGAACCGGCTCGGATCCTGCTTGCGCGTCGGCGCCAGGTCGGCATGGCCGATCACCTGTCGCGGCGGAATGTTCAGGCGCGTGGTGAGATCGCGCAGCAGCACGATCAGCGATTCGATCTGCGCCGAACTGAACGGGCTGCGGCCATCGTTGTCGAGCTCGATGCCGATCGAGGCCGAATTGAGATCGGTGATGGTGCCCCAGCGCCCGGCCCCCGCGTGCCAAGCGCGGCGCTCGTCGGCCACCAGCTGGTAGCGATGGCCATCGCTACCGATCAGGTAGTGCGCGCTGACCGGTCCACCACTGTTGGCGGTGCGCAGCGTATGCAGGCTCTGCTGCACCGACTTCTGCTCGGTGTGGTGGATGACGATGATGACCGGCGTGCGTGCGTTCTGATTCGGCGATGGCACCCAGGTGGCGAGCGGGTTGCGGGTTTCCTGCGGCGTGGACGCGCAGGCGGCCAGCAGCAGGCAGACCGAGAGCATCAGGGACGTGTGGATCGGGTGCATGGCCCGATTGTGCGCGATCACGCGCGATGATGCATGCCGCCGTGCCGAGCAAGCCTGGCACCCACCAGAGAGGATGCGGTAGATCCACGCCATGCGTGGAAGGGCTACCCGCTGTGCCGACCAACGGTCGGCACCCACCAGGGCAGGAGCAGTGCCAGGCAAGCCTGGCAGCCACCAAACGCAAAGGCGGCCCCGCAGGGCCGCCCGTCATGCATCAGGCCTCGTAGGCCGATTCGCCGTGCGAGGTCACATCCAGGCCGGTGCGCTCTGCTTCCTCGGTCACGCGCAGGCCAACCACGCTGCGCACTACCAGCAGGATCAGCGTGGTCACCACCGCCGACCACACCACGGTCAGGCCGACGCTGACCACCTGCACCCAGACCTGGTGCGCGATATCCAGATCGGCCTTGGTGCCGCCCAGCGACTGCGCACTGAACACGCCGGTAAGGATCGCGCCGACGATGCCGCCGACACCATGCACACCGAACACGTCGGCAGTGTCGTCCACCTTCAGCAGGCGCTTCAGACCGGTCACGCCCCACACGCAGACCATGCCGGCGACGAAGCCAATGACGATCGCGCCGAGCGGGCCGACAGTGCCACAAGCCGGAGTGATGCCGACCAGGCCGGCCACTGCGCCCGAGGCTGCGCCCAGCGCCGACGGCTTGCCCTTGCCGATTGCTTCCACCAGCGTCCAGCCGAGCACGGCGGCGGCCGTGGCCAGCACGGTGTTGAGGAAGGCCAGAGAAGCCACGGTATCGGCAGCGGCGGCGGAGCCGGCGTTGAAGCCGAACCAGCCGACCCACAGCAGCATCGCGCCGATGTAGGTGAACGGCACGTTGTGCGGCTTCAGCGCGGTCTGGCCATAGCCCAGGCGCTTGCCGACGAACCACGCGGCCACCAGACCAGCCACGCCCGCATTGATGTGGACCACGGTGCCACCGGCGAAATCGATCGCGCCCATTTCACCCAGGTAGCCGCCACCCCAGACGATGTGCGCCATCGGGATGTAGCTGAGGGTGAACCACAGCGCCGAGAACAGCAGCACCGCACGGAACTTGATGCGTTCGGCGAAGGCGCCCACGATCAGCGCAGTGGTGATGCCGGCAAAGGTCGACTGGAAGGCGACGAACAGGTAATCCGGCAGTCCCTTGATCGGCGTGTTGCCGACCGACTCCGGAGTGAAGCCCTTGAGGAAGGCGAATTCAGTGAACGAGCCGAAGAACGGATTGCCCGCGCTGAACACCGCGCTGTAGCCATAGGCCACCCACAGCAGCAGCACCAGCGAGAACACCACCAGGATCTGGCTGAGCACCGACAGCACGTTCTTCGAACGCACCAGGCCGCCGTAGAACAGGGCCAGGCCCGGCACCACCATCAACAGCACCAGCAGGGTGGAGGTGAGCATCCAGGCCACGTCGCCGCGATCATAGGCGGCCGCCGCTTCGGCCACGGCCGGCGCAGCGGCTGTGGCAACCGGATCCTGCAGCGGTTCAACGGCCACGCTTTCGCTCGGCAGCGGCGACACCTGCACCTGGGCATGGGCACTGCCCGGCCAGGCACCGGCAGCCAGCGCGCTGAGCAGCATCAACAGGCACACCAGGTGGAACCGGGCTTGCCACCCGGTGAGAAGGCGCATCTTCATGGGGGAGTCTCCGGAAGGGGGTTACAGCGCGTCGGCACCGATTTCGCCGGTGCGGATGCGGATGACCTGTTCGACGGCGGTGACGAAGATCTTGCCGTCACCGATCTTGCCGGTGCCTGCAGACGACTGGATCGCTTCGATCACCGCGTCGGCACGCTCGTCGGTGACCACGGTTTCGATCTTGATCTTGGGCAGGAAATCGACGACGTACTCGGCGCCGCGATACAGCTCGGTGTGGCCCTTCTGGCGACCGAAGCCTTTCACTTCGGTCACGGTGATGCCCGACACGCCTGCGTCGGACAGGGCCTCGCGGACCTCGTCGAGCTTGAACGGCCGGATGATGGCGGAGATCAGTTTCATGCGCATGTCCCGAGGGTGGATGGGGCCAGCGCGCAGACGCGCGTTGGCATCAGGCAACCACGGGCCATCAGGGTGATGGCCGTGGCTGTTGCACCGGACACGTACTGGGCCGGGACGGCCGTGCCTCTCTCCTTGCACGACCGACGCGGGAGGGAGGGCGGCCCTGGTCGCGTATCCGGTCTTTCTCTTGCCCCTGGATCAGGGGTCCTTGGCGTGGGGTCAGAGCCCTTTCATGCATGAAAGGGATCCGACCCCGTGCAACGACCCCGATCTGACCGCGGCTCCCCAGCCGCGAGAACGGAAGCGATGGCGGCGGGTGGGAGGGGGATGCCCACCGCCATCGCCACCGGTCAGCTGGCGTAGTACAGCTGGTATTCCAGCGGGTGGGTGGCCGCGCGGAACTTGGTCACTTCCTGCATCTTCAGCGCGATGTAGCCGTCGATGAAGTCATCGCTCATCACGCCACCGGCCTTCAGGAACTCGCGGTCCTTGTCCAGCGCTTCCAGAGCCTGGTCCAGCGAGGAGCAGACCTGCGGGATCAGCTTCTCTTCTTCCGGCGGCAGGTCGTACAGGTCCTTGTCGCTCGGTGCGCCCGGGTCGATCTGGTTCTTGATGCCGTCCAGGCCGGCCATCATCAGCGCGGTGAAGGTGAGGTAGCCCGACTGGATCGGATCGGGGAAGCGCATTTCGATGCGGCGCGCCTTCGGGTTGGACACCCACGGAATGCGGCACGAGGCCGAACGGTTGCGGGCCGAGTAGGCCAGCATCACCGGTGCTTCGTAGCCCGGCACCAGGCGCTTGTAGCTGTTGGTGCCCGAGTTGGCGAAGGCATTGATGGCCTTGGCGTGCTTGAAGATGCCGCCGATGTACCACAGCGCCAGCTGGCTCAGGCCGCCGTAGCCGTCACCGGAGAACAGGTTGGTGCCGCCCTTGGACAGCGACTGGTGCACGTGCATGCCGCTGCCGTTGTCGCCGACGATCGGCTTGGGCATGAAGGTGACGGTCTTGCCGTTGCGGTGCGCGACGTTCTTGATCACGTACTTCATGCGCAGCAGTTCGTCGGCCTTCTGCACCAGGGTGCTGAACTTGGTGCCGATCTCGCACTGGCCGGCGGTGGCCACTTCGTGGTGCTGCACTTCCACTTCGATGCCGACCTGTTCGAGGGTCTTGCACATCTCGGCGCGCAGGTCGTGCAGGGTGTCGGTCGGCGGGACGGGGAAGTAGCCACCCTTCACGCCCGGACGGTAGCCGCTGTTGGCGCCGTCGTACTTGGCACCACTGTTCCACGCCGCTTCTTCCGAGTCGACCTGGAAGAAGGTGTGGCCCATTTCATTAGCGAAGCGGACCGAATCGAAGATGAAGAATTCCGGCTCCGGGCCGAAGAATGCGGTTTCGGCGATGCCGGAGGACTTCAGGTAGGCCTCGGCGCGCTTGGCGATGCCGCGCGGGCAACGGCCATACGGCTGCATGGTGGCCGGGTCGAGGATGTCGCAGCTGATCACGATGGTCGGATCGGCGTAGAACGGGTCGACGTAGGCGCTGGCGGTATCCGGCAGCAGCACCATGTCCGATTCAGCGATGCCCTTCCAGCCGGCGATCGAGCTGCCATCGAACATCTTGCCTTCTTCAAACAGCGACGGCTCGACGATGCTGACCGGGAAGGTCACGTGCTGCTCGACACCGCGCATGTCGACAAAACGCAGGTCGACGAACTCGATCTGGTTGTCCTTGATCAGCTTTTCTACGTTTTCCACGGACATCGGTACGACCTCGGATGGGGATGAATGCCTGCTGAGGTACAGCAACGACCGTGCCAACTTTTCGCACCCCGCAAGTCATTGATTTCAAAAAGGGTGCCCCGGATCGGTGCAAATCGGTGCGCACCAATCAGGTGCGCCCAGCACCAGACGCACCCGTTTGGTGCAGCAGGGATCGTCTATCCTCTCGACCTTCTTCCTTCCTGCCGCGCGTGCCCGCACCGTCCATGTCCGACCTGCTCTCCGCCCTGCTGCTGGGCATCCTCGAAGGCTTGACCGAGTTCCTGCCGATCTCCAGCACCGGCCACCTGCTCATCGCCCAGCACTGGCTGGGTGCCCGTTCGGACTTCTTCAACATCGTCATCCAGGCCGGTGCGATCGTGGCGGTGGTACTGGTGTTCCGCCAGCGCCTGCTGCAGCTGGCCACCGGCTTCAACCAGCGCGAGAACCGCGAGTACGTGTTCAAGCTGGGCGCGGCCTTCCTGGTCACCGCCGTGGTCGGCCTGGTGGTGCGCAAGGCCGGCTGGTCGCTGCCGGAGACGGTCAGCCCGGTGGCCTGGGCGCTGATCATCGGTGGCGTCTGGATGCTGCTGGTGGAGGCCTATACCGCGCGCCTGCCCGACCGCGACCAGGTGACCTGGACAGTGGCGATCGGCGTCGGCCTGGCGCAGGTGGTGGCCGGTGTGTTCCCCGGCACCTCGCGCTCGGCCTCGGCGATCTTCCTGGCCATGCTGCTGGGCCTGAGCCGCCGCGCCGCCGCCGCCGAGTTCGTGTTCCTGGTCGGCATCCCGACCATGTTCGCCGCCAGCGCCTACACCTTCCTGGAGATGGCCAAGGCCGGGCAGCTGGGCAGCGAGAACTGGACCGACGTGGGCGTGGCCTTCCTTGCCGCGGCCGTCACCGGCTTCGTCGTAGTGAAGTGGCTGATGGGTTACATCAAGTCGCACAGGTTCACCGCCTTCGCCATCTACCGCATCGCGCTGGGCGCGGCACTGCTGCTGTGGTTGCCGTCCGGCAGCTGAACAGCGCCGGGGCATGGCAACCCCGTTGCCGGCCCCACCCCGTTTCCCCCACGGTTCCCCAAGGAGAATCACCATGAACCGCAAGCTCACCCTGCTCCTCCCGCTGGCCCTGATGGCCGCCTGCAGCCAGACCCCGGCACCGGCCGGCACCGGCGGCGACGACGTGGCCCCGGCCGCGGCCAAGGCAGCAGACCAGCAGACGCTGGCGCACCTGGACGCGCAGCGCCTGCAGAGCCAGCACTGGCTGCTGCAGCAGGCCACCGGCACCGACGGCAAGCGCATCGACGCGCTGTTCGCCCGCGAAGACAAGCCGGTCACCCTGGACTTCGCTGATGGCCGCCTGTCGGTCAGCAACGCCTGCAACCACATGGGTGGCGGCTACACCCTGGCCGACGGCAAGCTGACGGTCAGTGCGATGGCCTCGACCATGATGGCCTGCACCGACAAGGCGCTGATGGCGCTGGACGAGGCTGTGTCGAGCCGCCTGCAGGGCGAGCTGAAGGCCGAGCAGGATGCCGATGGCAAGCTGACCCTGACCACCGCCAAGGGCGACACGCTGGTCTTCAACCCGGAACCGACCGCTGAAACCCGCTACGGCGGCGCCGGCGAAACCGTGTTCCTGGAAGTGGCGGCCAAGACCGAGAAGTGCTCGCACCCGCTGATCCCGGACTACCAGTGCCTGCAGGTGCGTGAGGTCAAGTTCGATGACAAGGGCCTGAAGCAGGGTGAGCCGGGCAAGTTCGAGAACTTCTACGGCAACATCGAGGGTTACACCCACGAAGACGGCGTGCGCAACGTGGTGCGCGTGAAGCGCTACGAGGTGAAGAACCCGCCGGCCGACGCGCCGTCGCAGGCGTACGTGCTGGACATGGTGGTCGAGTCGGCCATCGAGAAGAAGTAAGACGACAGAAGGGCGGCCGAAAGGCCGCCCTTCTTCGTTCTGTAGAGTCGAGCCATGCTCGACTCTACAGAATGCATCAGGGAAATCGGCATGAAGCGCGTCCCCATCCTCGTAGCCGCTGCACTGCTGGCCGTGTGCGTCGATGCCTCCGCTGCCAGCACGCCCACCACCGCCCAGCTCGAAGCCCACACATGGCAGCTCACCCGCGCCACGGATGCGAAAGGCAGGCGCATCAGTGCGTTGTTCGTCCGCGGTCGCGAGCCCTATACGCTGCGCTTCGGGCACGGTTACATGAGCGAGTTGAACCTGTGCAACAACGTCAGCAGCCAGTACCGGCTGCTGGGCAACCAGCTGATCCTGGAGAACGGCATCCAGACAGTGGCCGGATGCATGCGTGGTGACATGGTCATGCAGCAGGAACGCGCTGGAAAGCTGATGAGCAGCCGGAGTCCGGCACCGACGCTTGAGCTGGATGACCGCCGCACGCTGGTACTGCGCAACGCGCAGGGCGATACCGCGGTGTTCGAACCGGCGCCGCTGCCAACGAATGGAAGGTAGAGCCGAGCCCGCGCTCGGCTGAAATCCCGCGGACCCTGCATGCTAACGTTCCGCGATGAAGATTCTTGCCCTCTCCGGAAGCGTGCGCCGGCAGTCGACCAACACCGCTCTGCTGATGGCCCTGAAGGCCATTGCACCGCCCGGAATGGAGATTGAGGTCTACACCGGCATCGGCGAACTGCCGGTGTTCTCACCGGATCTGGAAGGCGCCGCCGAACCTGGCAGCGTGACCCGCTTCAAGGCGGCCATCGCGCACAGCGATGGCGTGCTGGTATGCAGCCCGGAATACGTGCGCGGCATTCCCGGCGGGCTCAAGAATGCGATTGACTGGCTGGTATCCGGCGACCAGATCGTCGGTCGGCCCATTGCGTTGGTACATGCCTCCCATCGTGGCGAGGACATGCTGCAGGCACTGCGCGCGGTGCTGTCCACGGTCAGTGCCGCGTTCAGCACAACGCTGTTCCTGCGTGTACCGGTACTGGGCCTGGAGCCCGAGCAGGTGATTGACGTACTGCAGTCGAAGGCGCACCGCGCCGACGCTGATACGTTCCTGGCGCGGTTTGCCGATTACTGCCGGTCAATCGTGTAGCAGAAGCAGCCGAGCATCGGCTCGGCTCTACAAGACAAGGTCGAGCATGGCTCGACGCTACAGGTAGAGCCGGCCGTAGACCGGCTCTACCCTGTCGCTGCTCAGCCCAGTGCCGGGTTCAGCGTGTAGGTGCCGTGCAGCGTCGCTTCGGCCAGCACGTGGCCGTGCATGGCGCGATACGCGTCTGCGGCGGTGAAGCGTGCCGGAAGCTCCAGCGAGGCCACGTCCAGCGCAAATACGCGGTAGAAATAGCGGTGCACGCGCTCGTCGTTGAACGGCGGGTACGGGCCGTCGTAGCCCAGGTAGTCACCGGCCATGTCCGGGTTGCCGGCGAACCAGCCGGTGAAGTCGTTCAGGCCCTGGCGGCTGCCGGCCGGACCCGCAGGCGCGAGCTTGCCCTTCACCACGAAGCCATCGCTGCAGCTGCCAGCAGCAATCTCCTGCACCGAGGCCGGGATATCGGCCATCACCCAGTGCACGAAGTCGCAACGCGGCTGGTCGCGCGGCACGGTCATGTCATTGCGGCCGACCGTCTCCGGCACAGTCGGCACGTCCGGGTCCACGCACACCAGCAGGAACGAACGGGTGCCGGCCGGCGCCGCGCTCCAGGCCAGATGCGGGTTGCGGTCCGGGGCAAAGCCGGCGGCATCACCGGCGGCGAACTCACGGTCGATCGGTGCGCCGTTGGTCAGGCTGTTGCTGCTCAGCTGCATTGCACTCTCCTCACTCTTCCGGGTAACCCAGGCGCACCGCAACCGGTGTGAGCTGGGCGAACGCGGCGCTCATCACGTCGCGGTAGTTGCGCCAGTGGCCTGCAGGCAGGCGCGGTGCACCCAGCTGTGCCGCCGGCGGCATCGGCCGCTCGAACAGGCGGCCCAGCAGTTCGGCCATCGCGTGCGGATCATTGCCGATCTGGTCGATGCGCAGCAGCACGTGCGGGTACAGGTCTTCCTCGTGCAGCGTGGCGATCTGGGTCAGTGCGCGCGTCAGCCATTCGCTGGCTTCGGCCAGCGAGGTCATCGCCAGCGGTGCGGCGGCGCCGTAAGCCACCCAGTCCAGCAGCATGTCGCGCGGATCACGCAGCACCAGCACCAAGCGCCCCTGCGGCAGCTGCGGGCGCAGCGCCCACAGCAGGGCGTTGTCCCACCACAGCAGCCAGTCGATCACGGTGTCGCTCTGCAGGCCACGCGCCGGCAGCTGTTCGCGCCAGCGCTGCACCAGCCGTTCCGGCGTCAACACACCCGAGGCTAGGTCCTGCAGCGTGTTGTAGTTCTGGAACGCATCATCGGGTGGGGTATTGGTATATCGGTCGCTGCGCAGCACAGGGCTGGCGGCCGCCAGGCCGGTCGCCACGCGCTCCACGCCCGAACCGGGGGCGCCCCACAGGAAGATCGGTGCGGAGCTGGCATCACCCTCGATGCTGCCCTTGTCGGGCCAGCTCGGCGGCGACTTGGCCTGTGGCGGCAACGGCAGGCGCTGCGGAGCCTGGTCGGTCTGCAGCGACATCCAGGTGCGCAGCGCCTCCTGCGGCTGTCCGGCACGGTCCTGGATCTCGCCCATCCAGGTCCGCAGATCGGCGCGATGCGCTTCCGGCGCCTGCTCGATCAGCGCCTGCACACGCGCGACCGCCGCAGCGGGATCACGCTGCAGCAGCCCCTCGACCAGACGGGATTCACCGCTGACGCGACCCGGTTCCAAGCTGACGATGCGCTCGGCGATCGCTTCGGCCTGTGCGTGTTCGCCCGCCATGTCATGCAGGCGCACGCGCGCTTCCAGGGCCGGCACATGCGTCGGCATCGCCGCCATCCAGCGCTCGACCGCAGCCACCGCGCTTTCGCTGCCCACCTGCTCGATGGCCAGGCGCGCCAGCCACACGTCGTGCAGCTGGTCATGGGCGTCCAGCACCGCATCCAGGCGCGCGCGTGCTTCTTCCTCGCGGCCCAGGCGCTGCCACGACATCAGCAGCAGCTGCAGCACCTGGCGGTCTTCCGGCTGCGTTTCCAGCAGCGGCAGCAGGTAGTCCAGCGCCTGCAACGGCTGACCGTTGCGCAGCGCCAGTTCACCGGCCAGGCGACGCATCGCCGGCACGTCCAGCTCCGGCTGCCGCAGCGCTGCCTGCATGGCTTCGGCCGCCGCCGGCACGTTGCCCTGGCGCAGTGCAAGTTGCACCACCAGGCCATGCAGCGAGGACAGCGACGGATTCAGTTCCAGCACGCGGCGGAACGATTGCTCGGCAAACGCCAGCATGTCCTTGCCCAGATAGGCAAAGCCCAGTGCATACAGCACACGGGTATCGTCCGGCAGTGCCTTGCTGGCGGCCGACAGCAGCGCCAGCGCGCGGTCGGCTTCGCCACGGCGCAGCGCGACCATGCCGTCGATGGTCAGCAGTTCCGGATGCTCCGGCTCCACGCGCGAGGCCAGCGTCGAGATGCGCTGTGCTTCGTCGAAATCATTGCGGCCGATCGCCAGGTGTGCCTGCATCAGGTAGGCGGAGAAGGAATTCGGATCGAGGCCGGTGGTGCGCACCAATGCCTCGTCGGCACCTTCGAACTGGCGCAGGGCCAGCAGCAGGCCGGCGTGCTGCAGGTGCAGCTGGGCGTCGTCCGGCGCCAGTCGCAGCGCCTGCTGCAATGCCTCCATCGCGGCTTCGGCGTTGCCCTGCTGCTGCAGCGCAAGCGCCAGCCAGCGGTGGGCGTCGGCGCGGCCGGGTTCGTCACGGGTCCACGCCTGGGCCAGCTGCACGGCCTGGTCGGCCTGGTTCTGGCGCAACGCTTGGATGATCTGGTCTTGCATGGCAGTCCGGTTCAAGTGCAAACCCGCATTGTAGCGGGCTGCGCGCCGCTGCCGGTTCAGGCCTGCAGGACCCGCTGCAGGCGTTGCGCAACCCAGCGCTCGGAGAAGCCGTCACCCCGCCAGTTCTCGATGAATCCGCAGTGGCCGCCCCAGCAGGCGGTTTCCAGATGCGCCTGGCGTGGCAGTTGCCAGTCACTGAAGGTCGCATAGGGAATGACCGGGTCGTCCTGCGCCATCAGGATGTCAGCCGGCACCTGCAGGGTGGACAGGCGGTCACCGGCAATCGAATAGCCGTCGAAATAGGCCTGCAGCGAGCCGAAGCTGGTGTGCCGCTCGACCAGCCATGCCGTCAGCGCACGGATGTCCAGCTTCAGCACGCGGTCGTCGCAGTCGCTCAGCTCGGGGAACAGATCGCGTTTGCGGCGCAGCGAACCGGCCCATTTGCGGCGGAAGTACCAGTCGTACATTGCCGGGCCGTTCTCGATGCTGTCCATCGTCAGCGCCGGGTCCAGCACCGGGCATACCGAGGCGACACGCAGCAGCGGCACGCCGGCGGCCGGCGCGCGCAGGGCCAGCCGCAGCACGAAATTGCCACCCAGCGAATAGCCGGCGGCCACCAGCGGCAGCTGCGGCCAGCGCTGGGCGATATCGCCCGCGGCATGCACCACTTCATCGATCAGGTTGGAGTGGAAGATGCCGGGGTTGAGATGGTGGGTATTGCCGTGGTCGCGGAAGTTCAGCCGCACCACGTCGAAGCCCTGTTCCAGCATGCGCGCGGCCGCCATGCGCATGTAGCTGGATTCGGCGCTGCCTTCCCAGCCGTGCAGCAGCAGGGCAATACCCTTGGGCTGGCGACCCTCGACATGGCTGTGCCAACCCTGCAGGCGCACGCCGTCACCGCCGTCGAGGATCAGCTCCTCGCTGACCGCACCGGTGGCGGCCAGCAGCAGCAGGCCACGCTGCAGTCGCATGCGGCTGGAGCTGAGCATCGACTGCAGGTGCGGATTGCGCAGCCAGCGCGGTGGCTGATAGTCAGCCGCGTGCAGCGTCGGCGTACCGGCGTCCAGGACGGGTGGCGGGATCAGGGCCACCGCAGCCTCACTGCGTGCTCATGGCCGCCACGATGCGCGCGCGCGAGGTTTCCGCGATGCGCCGACGGCCTTCCAGGTCCTGGGCACCGATCGGCGCCAGGAAGTGCACTTCCGCACGTCGCGCCGGCTCACCGAGCAGGCGCAGGAAATTGGCGAAGAAACTCTCGCCCGGACCGAACGCGACGATGGTCTGCGCATCGCCGTTCACGCCGTACACCAGCGCCACCGGCTGCACCGGCACGCCGGTTTCAACCGCGGCCTGGAAGATGCGGGCATGGAACGGCCCCACTTCGTGGCCACCGCGGGTGCGCCCTTCCGGGAACACGCCAACGGCCCTGCCACCGCGCAGGCGGTCGGCCATCACCTGCATCACGCCACCGAGCGATTCGGTGTTGCCACGCTGGTGGAAGATGGTCTGCCCGCGTGCAGCGAGCCAGCCGACCAGCGGCCAGCTGGCGATCTCGCGCTTGGCGACGAAACCCATCATGCGCTGGCTGTGCAGGATGCAGATATCCACCCAGCTGACATGGTTGGCGACGAACAGCACGGCACCGGGCAGCGGCTTGCCGATCTGCACCAGGCGGAAGCCGAAGATCCACATCAGCCCGCCCTGCCACCAGTTCACCACCTTGGCGCCGAAGGTCGCTTCGCCCACGCGCAGTTCGCCCCACGGCGGGAGCATGCCGATCAGGATGAGCGGCAGGAACACGGTGATGTGGACCAACAGCAGCGGTACGCGGTACAGGTAACGGCACACACGCGCCACGCCGCCACGGGGGGCCGGAGTGGGGGAAGTCATCCGCGCACGATACCGGAGCGCCGCAGCAGCTGCCAGCCGATTTAGGCCATAACCGCCATTGACCGGGGCAATCGGCGGGGAACGCTGGGTTCTGCCGCCGTCAACGCCCTCGCCGGGGGCTCAACCGTGGCCGGCGGCCACCACCGCCAGGGTCAGCCGCGAGATGCACACCAGCCGGCCCTGCTCGTCCTCGATGCGGATCTCCCACAGCTGCGTGCTGCGGCCCACATGCACCGCGCGGGCAGTGCCGGTGACCGTACCCGAGCGGACTGCACGCACGTGGTTGGCGTTGATTTCCAGGCCCACGCAGATCTGCTTGCCGGTATCCACGCACAGGTTGCCGGCGCTGCTGCCCAGGGTCTCGGCCAGCACCACCGAGGCGCCGCCATGCAGGATGCCGTAAGGCTGCCGGGTACGCTCGTCCACCGGCATGGTGGCCTGCAGCCAGTCCTCGCCGACGGCACTGAAAACGATGCCCAGGGATTCGATCGCCGTGTTGCGGCTGAGCGCGTTGAGCTGCTCGATGGAAACGGCTTCGCGGAATACCTGGGTCATGCGGGCACCTTCAGAGGATGGGAACGAGGCCGGCACCGAATGCGGTCAGCATGCGCACCAGCAGCCACTTCGGGCCGACGTTGACTTCGGGGAAGTCGCCGACGGCGACGTAGCAGTTGTGGAACGCCGGGTCCTGCCGGGGCAGCGGCTGCGGGCAGTCCGGGCCGGGCTTGAATTCGTAGTCGGTGGCGTAACGCCACGGCCAGAAGTCGAGAATCGGCAGCGCTTCGGAGGCCTTGCCGACGCTGTAGTTCAGCCCCGACAGCACCGGCGGCTTGGCGCGGGGCGCCACCGTCCAGGAGTTCTGCGGGTGGGTGTCGCGCAGGATGCTTTCGGCCAGCTGCTCGGCGAAGACCGGATCGTCGATGATCACCGCGCCTTCGGTGTTGTAGTTCTCGCTGCGCGGATCGAAGTTGTGGGTGCCGACCACGCCGATGCGGCGATCGACCACCAGCGACTTGGCATGCAGGCCCATGCGCGCACCCTTGCGGGTGACCGGCAGCGGCTTGTTGACCGCCTTGCTGCCCAGGAACGACGGCCGCGTCTCGGTACGCAGCAGCCGCGTTTCCACTTCGCTGCCGGCGGCACGGCGGCGTTCGCGGGCGTTCTGGTAGGCGCTGCCGGTGCGCGGATGGTTCACCGGGCCGTGCTTGTCCATCGCGCTCGAGCCGCCATCGCTGCCACCGCGCGCATTGCTGCCGGCGGCGCTGCCGCCGATCAACGGATTGCGCCCGCTGTCATCCTCGCCTTCGGGCGCGGCGATCGGGTCGGGCAGCAGGTTGCGGTAATCGACCGGCGCATCCAGCGGGAACGGCTTGTACTCGAAGATGTTGAAGCCCAGTTCGCGCATGTTGCGTCGCTTGTACTTGTACGACAGCGCATACACGATCGGGTTGTCGGTGGCCGCCAGGCTGTTGCTGGACACCACCACGCGCGGCGGCTGCGGGCGCTTGCGCAGCTCGCGGAACAGCTTCTGCGCCGGCTTGGACAGCACCAGATACGGCGTCTGCAGGATCACTTCCTTCTGCGCGCTGGCGATCAGCGCGTCCAGCTGCGGCTCGGTCACATGCTGGCCAGCCAAGGGTGCGTCGGCCTTCTCGCGGCGATGCTTGCGCGGCAGATCCGCCACATAGCGCACCGAGGCCACCGGCAGCGCGGTATCGACGAAGGAGCGGGTGACGAATTCGGTGTCGTTGGCTTCGGCACTGACCCGTTGCACCCGTTCCGGGCGCCGGAAGGTGGCCGGCGGCAGGGTCGGTACGCCCTCGCGCAGCAAAGTGCGGCCGACATCGTTCAGGCGTTCGGCCGGCACGCTGCGGTGAGCCCGCCAGAAGGCATCGAAGTTGGCCGCCATCGCCCGTGCCTCCGGCCCCGCAATCAGCACGTCACGGTCGCGGAAGTTGTACTCGCGGTCCCAGTCGTAATAGTCGTCCTGGTAATTGCGACCACCGACTACGCCGATCGCATCGTCGATCACCAGCAGCTTGTTGTGCATGCGCTGGTTGAAGCGGCGGAAGCAGCACAGCACGCTGCCGGCGTAATCGAAGTAGTTCAGCCGGGCCTTGCCGAAGGTAGGGTTGTAGACCCGCAGCTGGAAGTTCTGGTGGGCACCGGACAGCGCCCCCAGGATCTCGAGGTCGGAGATCGCCGAGAGCTGGTCGATCAGTACCCGCACCTTCACCCCGCGGCGAGACGCGGCCAGCAGTTCGTCGATGACCAGCCGGGCGCTGTCGTCCTTGTCAAAGATGTAGGTCTGCAGGTCGATGCTGCGGGTAGCACTGCGCAGCAGGTTCAGGCGCGCCACCAGGGCGACCTCGCCCTCATCCAGCAGGGTGGCGTAGTGGCGCGGTCGTTCCGGGGTGGATTCGGTGAACGCCCGCCCGGCCAGGGCCCGCAGCGGCGAGTCCTGCGCGCAACGGTCGGCGCGCTGGCAATCAACCACGGTCGAGCGCGCCTGCACCGCGATCGCCTCGGCACGGTCGCGCTCGGCATGCGACAGCGAGGCACAACCGCTGCCCAGCAACACGGTTGCCAGCGCCAGTACACGCAGCAGGAGGTTCACGGTTTCGGCGCCTCGCTCAGGCGCGCTCGCAATACGAAGGTCACTCGGTCACTCAAGGCAAGCTGCCAGCTGTCCATTCCATACCGGCCCCGCTGCACGGTACCGCGGCTGACGACATCGCAATCATAGCCGGGACGGACGCAATCCGCTTTCTCGACCTTGAGCTTCTCGGGGTGGCTGATCCCGCGCAGGGTCAGGCGGCCATCGATATCGCCCCCGTTCTCCACGGTCTCCGGCCAGTACGGCAGCGAGTCGAACTCGACCACCGGATGGCGACCGGCATCGAAGAACTCCTCGCCGCGCATCCAGCCGGTGTAACGCGACTTGCCGGGGATCTCGACCGAGCGCGTGAACATCTTCAGGTGCACCTGGTGGCGGCCATCGGAAAGGATCTCGATGCGTCCTTCAAAGTGCGGGAACACGCCTTCGATGCGTTGCCCGAAGCGGGTGCGCACTTCGAAGCCGATCTGCGAGCGCACGGTATCCAGGCGCAGCATCCGCGGGGCTTCGGCTGCCACCGGTGGCAATGGGGTGGGCGGAGGTGCTGCGGCCCAGGCGGGACCGAAGGCCAGCAGCGCGGGCAGCAGGAAGCGGCTGCGCCGCGCCAGGCTCATCGGATCACGGCCACCAGAACGCGTTCAGGCTGGCCACACCCGGTTCGATCGAGGCCTCGCGCGGGAAGCCAAGCACGGCGATACCGGCCGGCGGCATGCCGCGATAGTCGCTGCTGGTGCCCTCGGTCATCAACGCCACCAGGCGCTCCAGACCCGGGTTGTGGCCGACGATCAGCACCCGGTCGAGGTCACGGCGGTCGTCCACCAGCGCCGCCAGGGTGCCGGGGGTGGCCTCGTAGATGCGGTCTTCCAGGCGCTTCTCCACGTAGCCGATGGTGCCGAGCACGGCCTCCAGGGTCTCGCGGGTGCGCCGCGCCGGCGAGCACAACACGCAGTCCGGCAGCAGATTGTTTTCCTTCAGCCACTTGCCGGCGGCTTCGGCTTCGGCCAGCCCCACCGGCGACAACGGCCGGTCAAGGTCGGCCTGGCCGGGAGTGGCCGGTTCGGCGTGGGCATGGCGCAGCAGGATCAGTTCACGCATCGCGGGTTTCCATGAAGAAGAGGATGCAGCAGAAAGAGTGAGGCAGGCATCAAAGCTTGAGCCAGGACAGCAGCGGCTCCCAGTCGGCCTGGTGTTCGCGCACCTGGGCCGAGCGGTAGTCGAACAGGCTGCGGCCAAGGCCGGTCATGACCACATAGCTCTGGCTGTCGCGCAGCTGCGCGACCACCGGGTACGGCCATTCACCCAGCATCTGCAGCGCCTGCTGCGAGGTCTGGGTCCATGGCTTGGTACGGTTGAGCACCAGCCCCACCGGCAGCTTGCGGCTGTGCACGCGCGCGTTCTGGGCCAGGCTGTTGAGGAAGCCGACGATGGCTTCGATATCCAGCGCCGACGGCAGCACCGGCACCACCACCGCGTCGGCAGCGTCAAGGAAATGGGGGATATCGTCGGCCAACGCACCGGCCGGCGCGTCGATGATGACGGTGTCGGTGCCGTCGGGCAGCTTCTGCGCCCACTGCTTCTTCCGATACACGTCAATGGGGAGCACCGCGCTTTCCAGCCCGGCACGCCGTTGCGCCCAGCGGGTGCTGGAGCCCTGCGGGTCGGCATCGGCAATCACCGTGGCCTTGCCCTGCAATGCCGCGTACGCGGCCAGGTGGGTGGCGACGGTGGTCTTGCCCACCCCGCCCTTGGAACCGGCCACCAGGATCGTCTTCATGCCAGCCTCGCTTCCGGGTACGTGCCCCGAGCGTACACCGGCGGTGGTGACGGGAGGTAGCACCGCGCTGAACCTGCGGCCATCGCCTTTGCTATCGTGGCGCCCCCGAAGGATCGAACCGGCATGAGCGAGCTGCAGGACCTGAGCGCACTGATCCGCGCCAATACCCCCCTGATCGTGATCGAGACCCAGGACGAGGGTCGCATCGTCGATCTGTTCCGGCAGACGCTGATGCACGTGTGGCGGGCGCTGCACCGCTGGTCCATCACCGAGGGCCTGCGCCGCATCGACCTGGACAGCGAAGACCCGCCGGTTGGGCCGCCGGATGCCAGCGCGGCCCTGCAGATGATCCGCCAGGCGGAGCAGCGCGGGGTCTACCTGCTGCTCGATTTCCATCCCTACCTGGGCTATGCCAGCCACCAGCGCGCCCTGCGCGACCTGATCCAGCGCCGCCACAGCGAACCGCATGTGCTGGTGCTGATTGGTGCCAAGGTCGAACTGCCCGCCGAGCTGGAAGCACTGGCGGTACGCTTCAACCCGCGCCTGCCCGATGCCAACGCCCTGCTGAAGATGCTGCGCGAGGAGGCCGACGCCTATGCACGCGAGCATGGCGGCCGACGGGTGGAAGTCGACAGCGAGGCGGTGAAGAAGATCCTGAAGAACCTGCAGGGCCTGAGCCTGGTCGATGCCCGGCGCATCGCGCGCCAGCTGATCTACGCCGATGGCGCACTGCGCGACGACGACCTGCCGCAGCTGGCACGGCTGAAGTTCGAGCTGCTCAACCGCAGCGGCCACCTGTTCTTCGAACATGACAGCGCGCGCTTCGGCGATGTGGCCGGCGCCAACCGGCTCAAGCGCTGGATCAACCAGCGCCGCGTGGCCTTCATTGCCGGTTCGGCCCCGGCCGGGCTGGACCCGCCACGCGGCATGCTGCTGCTGGGCGTGCAGGGCTGCGGCAAGTCGATGCTGGCCAAGGCCACCGCGGCCGGCTTCGGCGTACCCCTGCTGCGCCTGGACGTGGGCGCGCTGTACAACAAGTACCACGGCGAGACCGAGGCGAACCTGCGCCAGGCACTGGCCTCGGCCGAGCAGCTGGCGCCCTGCGTGCTGTGGATGGACGAGATCGAGAAGGGCCTTGCCAGCGGTGGCGAGGACGGCGGTGTATCACGCCGCGTGCTCGGCTACCTGCTGACCTGGATGGCCGAGCGCAAGGCACCGGTGTTCATCGTCGCCACCGCCAACCAGGTGCATGAACTACCCGCCGAGCTGCTGCGCAAGGGCCGCTTCGACGAGATCTTCTTCGTCGACCTGCCTTCGCCTGACGTGCGCGTGGAACTGCTGCGGCTGCACCTGGGCCGGCGCCAGCTCAACGCCGACGACTTCGCGCTGCCTGCGCTGGCAGCGGCGGCGAATGGCTTCTCCGGCGCCGAGATCGAGCAGGCCATCGTGGCCGGCCTGTATGCGGCGCATGCCGAGGGCCGGCCGCTGGACACCGACCTGCTGATGACCGAGATCCGTGCGACGCGGCCACTGTCGGTGCTGATGGCCGAGCAGGTGGAGGCACTACGGGCGTGGGCGTCGGGGCGGACGGTTTCCGCGGACGATTGAGCTTCCAGCGAACGGCGCAGCCCCTCGTGGCAGCGGGTTGGCTGTGAACATCAAAATCCGCGCTTGGCCGGGCGGGGTGGATTCGCGGGGGACGCCGTGAACCCGTCCATGGGGGCTTGGCCGCGGCATCCATGCCGCGGACACCCCCGCGAACCCACCCCGCCCGGCCTCTGACAATTTCCGGGTGCGTCCGCCACGGAAGAGAAAAAAGAAAAGCAGAAGCAAAGGCAAAAGCGGTTGGCTGGCCGCCTTTTGTAGAGCCGAGCCCACGCTCGGCTGCATTTCGATCAGATATCGAATAATCGATTCCGATGCACATTCATCCACGCATGGCGTGGATACCGTGTCGACCAAGGTCGACACCTACCCACAGCTGCGAAAATCTGTCGAAGGCGGGTCACTGTGGGTTTGCGGGGTGTGAGCCGCATGGATGCGGCGACCAAGCCCCCATGGATGGGTTTACGGCGTCCCCGCACACCCACAGTGCCCCGCCATCCCACGGATAGCCGCTCTTGCCGTTGACGTTGATGTTGACGTTGCATCGAGCGGGTGCAGGGCGCAGCCCTGCCGAAAAACCCCACGAACGAGACGCGCGTCACTGCCCGCAACACCCGCGCTACTTCGTAAAAAACATTTCATCTTCCATTCGCATAGTGGCGGCGCGCCGTGCCGAGTCGCGGCGGACTCCCCCCATGCAATGGATCCACATGCAGACCCGACACCTCACGATCGCCGTGGCGATCGCGCTTTCCGCCGCCAGCGCGCATGCCGCTGAAACCACCGATGCCACCGAAGACGCCGCGCTGAGCGCACAGACGCTCGACACCGTGTCCGTCATCGGCCAGGGCGAAACCCGCCAGGTGCAGCGCATCACCGCCGTGGACAAGCAGGTGCTGCCGCCGGGCACCAGCGGCCAGAAGATCCTCGACCGCCTGCCGGGCGTGTCGGTGCAGTCCAACGATGCCTTCGGTGCGAACGAAGAATCGCAGACCATCAGCCTGCGCGGCTTCGACAAAAGCCGCCTCGGCTACACGCTCGATGGCATCCCGCTGGGCGACAACAGCTACGGCAACTACAACGGCCTGAGCATTGCCCGCGCACTGATCGCCGAGAACCTCGCCGGTGCTGAACTGTCGCAGGGCATCGGCTCGCTGGGCGTCGCCTCCACCAGTAACCTCGGCGGCACCATCCAGTATTTCTCGATGGACCCGTCCACCGAATT
>CAJYNG010000012.1 GCA_913775725.1 uncultured Stenotrophomonas sp.
CTGGCAGCGAAGCCACCTCGACGGCTTCGCTGCCAGCCTCGACGGCTTCGATCAGGATGTCGTAGGCGTCCAGGTCGGCCTTGAAGAGATGATCCAGGGCGGCATCGATCAAGCCCTGCTGGCCGGCCCGCAGCAGCTTGTTGAGCAGGGCGTCCAGGGGTTTCAGCCAGGCGCGCTCTTCGAGCCGGCTGGAGGCCTGCGCGATGGCTTGCGCAAAAGTCACCAGATGCTGGCTGTCGGCAGAAAGCTTGGAGGAGGAACGTTTGGCGGGACGACGCATGTAGGCTATCTGTATCAGTGGAAACGAAACCGCCTATTGTAGATGATTTGTCAGTCCTGTCAGCCGCCGCGGCCTTTGCTCAGCGCCAAGGGGCAATAAAAAACGCCGGACGAATCCGGCGTTTCTGTACTGCAGGGGACTACGGACGCTGCTTAGGCTGCCAGCAGCTGACGCAGCACGAACGGCAGGATGCCGCCATGCTTGTAGTAGTCCACTTCGATCGGGGTGTCGATGCGCAGCAGCAGCTTGACTTCCTGAGTCTCGCCGTTCTTGCGATGGATCACCAGGGTGGCTTCCTGTTGCGGCTTGATCTCGCCTTCCAGGCCCTTCAGGTCGAAGCTTTCTTCACCGGTGATGCCCAGCGACTGCACGCTGTCGTTGCCCAGGAACTGCAGCGGCAGCACGCCCATGCCCACCAGGTTGGAACGGTGGATACGCTCGAACGAGCGCACGATCACCGCCTTCACGCCCAGCAGCTGGGTGCCCTTGGCCGCCCAGTCACGCGACGAGCCGGTACCGTACTCTTCGCCGCCGAACACCATGGTCGGGGTGCCTTCCTTGATGTACTTCATGGCGGCGTCGTAGATCGACAGCTGTTCACCGCTGGGTTGATGCAGGGTGATGCCGCCTTCCACGCGCGAGCCGTCGGCCTTGGGCGGAATCATCAGGTTCTTGATACGCACGTTGGCGAAGGTGCCGCGCATCATGATCTCGTGGTTGCCGCGACGCGAGCCGTAGGAGTTGAAGTCGGCCTTGAGCACGCCGTTTTCCTGCAGCCACTTGCCCGCCGGGCTGGATTCCTTGATCGAACCGGCCGGGGAGATGTGGTCGGTGGTGATCGAATCGCCGAACAGGCCCATCACGCGTGCACCGTGCACGTCGTCGATGCTGCCGGTCTGCATGGTCATGCCATCGAAGTACGGCGGGTTCTTGATGTAGGTGGAGGCATCGCTCCACTCGTACAGGTTGCCGTCCGGCGAGGCGATGGTGTTCCAGCGGGTGTCACCCTTGAACACATCGGCGTAGTTCTGCTTGAACATCTCCGGGCCGATGGTGGCGGCGATGACGTCGCCGATTTCCTTGTTGCTCGGCCAGATGTCGCGCAGGAACACCGGCTGGCCATCGCTGCCGGTCCCCAGCGGCTGGGTGGTCAGGTCGATGTCGGTGGTGCCGGCAATGGCATAGGCCACCACCAGCGGCGGGCTGGCCAGGTAGTTCATTTTCACTTCGGGGTGCACGCGGCCCTCGAAGTTGCGGTTGCCCGACAGCACCGAGGTGACCACCAGGTCGCCGGTGGCGATACCGGCGCTGACTTCGGTCGGCAGCGGGCCGGAGTTGCCGATGCAGGTGGTGCAGCCGTAGCCGACCACGTAGAAGCCGATCTTCTCCAGCTCCTTCAGTACGCCGGCCTTTTCCAGGTAGTCGGTGACCACGCGCGAGCCTGGGCCGAGCGAGGTCTTCACCCACGGCTGGCGGTTCAGGCCCTTGGCGGCCGCGTTGCGGGCCAGCAGGCCGGCACCGATCATCACCGCCGGGTTGGAGGTATTGGTGCACGAGGTGATGGCAGCGATGACCACCGCACCATCCTTCAGCCGGACCTTGCGGCCTTCGGTTTCGATATCGGCGTAGCCCTTGGCCAGCTGCTCGTTGCCGACTGCGGCGCCGCCGCCTTCGTTCACGAACGAGGAGACGTCATCGCTGCGCTTGTCGCGGTTGGTGGTCAGGCCAACCAGTGCTTCGCGGTAGTTCTTCTGCACGTCTTCCAGCAGCACGCGGTCCTGCGGACGCTTCGGGCCGGCCAGCGACGGCTTCACCGTGCCCATGTCCAGTTCCAGCGTGGTGCTGTACTGCGCATGCGGGCTGTTGGCGTCGTGCCACAGGCCCTGCGCCTTGGCATAGGCTTCGACCAGATCGATCTGCTCTTCGCTGCGGCCGGACAGGCGCAGGTAGTTCAGCGATTCGGTGTCGATCGGGAAGATGCCACAGGTGGCGCCGTACTCCGGGGCCATGTTGCCGATGGTGGCGCGGTCGGCCAGCGGCAGGTGCTGCAGGCCGTCGCCATAGAACTCGACGAACTTGCCGACCACGCCCAGCTTGCGCAGCATCTGGGTGACGGTCAGCACCAGGTCGGTGGCGGTAGCGCCCTCGGGCAGCTTGCCGGTCAGCTTGAAGCCGACCACCTGTGGGATCAGCATCGACGACGGCTGGCCCAGCATGGCCGCTTCGGCCTCGATGCCGCCCACGCCCCAGCCGAGCACACCGATGCCGTTGATCATGGTGGTGTGGCTGTCGGTGCCGAACACGGTGTCCGGGTAGGCCACCGCCTTGCCGTCCTTGTCCGCGGTCATCACCACGCGGGCCAGGTTCTCCAGGTTCACCTGGTGGACGATGCCGGTGTTCGGCGGCACCACCTTGAAGTTGTCGAAGGCCTTCTGGCCCCAGCGCAGGAAGCCGTAGCGTTCCTGGTTGCGCTGGAATTCGATCTTGCCGTTGAGGTCCAGTGCGTCGGGCTTGCCGAACACATCGACCTGCACCGAGTGGTCGATGACCAGTTCGGAGGGGATCTGCGGGTTGATCTGCTCCGGCGAGCCGCCGAGCTTGACCACCGCATCGCGCATCGCGGCCAGGTCGACCACGCAGGGCACGCCGGTGAAGTCCTGCAGGACCACGCGCGCCGGCATGAAGGCGATCTCGGTGTCCGGCTCGGCCGCCGGGTTCCAGCGGGCCACGGCTTCGATGTGGTCCTTGCCGACGGTGATGCCGCCATCCTCGTGCCGGAGCAGGTTCTCCAGCAGGATCTTCATCGAGTAGGGCAGGTGGGAGATATCGAAGCGCTGGCCCAGCGTGGGCAGGCTGAAGTAGTCGTAGGTCTTGCCGCCGACGTTCAGCTGGCTGCGGGTGGAGAACGAATCGCTCATGCGGGGTAACTCCTTCTTGCGGATGGCTTGCTCTGGCCCGTGGGTTGACGGGCCTGCTTGCGGTCGCCGCGGGCCTGGCGGCCCCGGTGGTCCCAGTATGAACCCCAGACTGAATGGATTCATCCGGGCCGGGTTCCGGCCTGCAGCATCGGTTCCAGACTACAGGGGAAGGTGTATGGCGTATGTCACGTTTGTGGCCGATCCTTTGCGAGGCAAGGGCTGGCGGGGTGCCGGTCCTGTTCAGGGTGGAAGTATGCCCGGGGAAGTATGTATAATTTGTGCATACTCTGGAGGGCCTACCGATGGAAGCCACTGTTGCAGAACGCGGACAGATCACCCTGCCCAAGGCGGTGCGTGATGCCCTCGGCCTGACCAAGGGCACGCTGCTGAAGGTCGAGCTGGACGGCAGCCGCATCATCCTGCGCAAGAGTGTTGACGATGCCATTTCACGGGCGCGCGGCAAGTTCGCGCTGGACGGCTTCGAATCGTCCGACGCAGCGGTACGCGCGGTGCGTGACGAGGAATAAGCCGTGATGATCGCCGTCGATTCACCGGTGCTGGTCGAACTGCTCAGCAATGGTCCGCAGGCCGACGCCGTGGAAGCCATCCTGCGGCAGAGCCTGGTTGGCGGCCGCGTGGTGGTCTGTGGCGCGACCCTGGCCGAAGTCTGCGCATCGCTGCGCGGCGGCGCCGAGGTGCTCGAAGCGCTGGAAGAGATGGGCGTGCACTTCAATTCGATGGAAGCCAAGTCGGCACTGCGCGCCGGTGAGATGCACCGCCGTCATCGCCAGCGCAGCGGCAGCCGCCGCAGCCTGGACGAATTCATGGTCGGCGCCCACGCACTGCTGCAGTGCGACGGCCTGATCACCTGGAACGATACGTTTTACCGCGACTACTTCAAGGGCCTGAAGCTGATCGTGCCGCAAGCCTGAGCCCACTTTTTTTCAACCTACGCATTACCCGGGAGTTGTCATGTTGGAAGCCTACCGCCACCACGTCGCCGAGCGCGCTGCGCTTGGCATCCCGCCGCTGCCGCTGAGCGCGCAGCAGACGGCCGATGTCATCGAACTGCTGAAGAACCCGCCGCAGGGCGAGGCCGAGTTCCTGCTCGACCTGCTGACCCACCGCGTGCCGGCCGGCGTCGACGATGCTGCCAAAGTCAAAGCCTCGTACCTGGCGGCGATCGCCCTGGGCAGCGAGCAGAACCCGCTGATCAGCCGTGAGCGCGCCACCGAACTGCTGGGCACCATGCTCGGCGGTTACAACGTTGCCCCGCTGGTACAGCTGCTGGACGACGCCAGCGTCGGCACCATCGCCGCCAACGGTCTGAAGAAGACCCTGCTGGTGTTCGATGCCTTCCATGACGTGCAGGAAAAGGCCAAGGCCGGCAATGCCAACGCCCAGTCCGTGCTGCAGAGCTGGGCCGATGCCGAGTGGTTCACCAGCAACCCGGAAGTGCCGCAGAGCCTGACCGTCACCGTGTTCAAGGTGCCGGGCGAGACCAACACCGACGACCTGTCGCCGGCGCCGGACGCGACCACCCGCCCGGACATTCCGATGCACGCCCTGGCGATGCTGAAGAACAAGCGCGACGATGCGCCGTTCACCCCGGAAGAAGACGGCAAGCGCGGTCCGATCCAGCAGATCCTCGACCTGAAGGACAAGGGCCACCTGGTTGCCTACGTGGGCGACGTGGTCGGTACCGGTTCCTCGCGCAAGTCGGCCACCAACAGCGTGCTGTGGTGGACCGGTGATGACATTCCGTTCATCCCGAACAAGCGCGCCGGTGGCGTCTGCCTGGGTTCGAAGATCGCCCCGATCTTCTACAACACCATGGAAGATGCCGGCGCCCTGCCGATCGAGCTGGACGTGTCGAAGATGGAGCACGGCGATGTGGTCGAGCTGCGTCCGTACGACGGCAAGGCGCTGAAGAACGGCGAAGTGATCGCCGAGTTCCAGGTCAAGTCCGAAGTGCTGTTCGACGAAGTGCGCGCCGGTGGCCGCATTCCGCTGATCATCGGCCGTGGCCTGACCGGCAAGGCGCGCGAAGCGCTGGGCCTGGCCCCGACCGACCTGTTCCGCCTGCCGGTGCAGCCGGTCGACACTGGCAAGGGCTTCTCGCTGGCGCAGAAGATGGTCGGCCGCGCCTGTGGCCTGGCCGAAGGCCAGGGCATGCGCCCGGGCACCTACTGCGAACCGAAGATGACCTCGGTCGGCTCGCAGGACACCACCGGCCCGATGACCCGTGACGAGCTGAAGGACCTGGCCTGCCTGGGCTTCTCGGCCGACCTGGTGATGCAGTCGTTCTGCCACACCGCCGCTTACCCGAAGCCGGTGGACGTGAAGACCCATCACACCCTGCCGGAGTTCATCTCCACCCGTGGCGGCGTTTCGCTGCGTCCGGGCGACGGCGTGATCCACAGCTGGCTCAACCGCATGCTGCTGCCGGACACCGTCGGTACCGGTGGCGACTCGCACACCCGTTTCCCGGTGGGCATTTCGTTCCCGGCCGGTTCGGGCCTGGTCGCCTTCGCTGCTGCCACCGGCGTGATGCCGCTGGACATGCCGGAGTCGGTGCTGGTGCGCTTCAAGGGCAAGATGCAGCCGGGCGTGACCCTGCGTGACCTGGTCAACGCGATTCCGCTGTACGCGATCAAGTCGGGCCTGCTGACCGTGGCCAAGGCTGGCAAGAAGAACATCTTCTCCGGCCGTATCCTGGAAATCGAAGGCCTGCCGGAGCTGAAGGTCGAGCAGGCGTTCGAACTGTCCGATGCCTCGGCCGAGCGTTCGGCCGCCGGCTGCTCGGTGCGCCTGAACAAGGAACCGATCATCGAATACCTGACCAGCAACATCACCCTGCTGAAGTGGATGATTGCCGAGGGCTACCAGGATCCGCGTTCGCTGCAGCGCCGTATCGAGAAGATGGAAGCGTGGCTGGCCAACCCGGAGCTGCTGGAGCCGGATGCCGACGCCGAGTACGCCGCCGTCATCGAGATCGACCTGGCCGACATCCACGAGCCGATCGTGGCCTGCCCGAACGATCCGGACGACGTGAAGACCCTGTCCGAAGTGGCCGGCGCCAAGATCGACGAAGTGTTCATCGGTTCGTGCATGACCAACATCGGTCACTTCCGTGCGGCGGCCAAGCTGCTGGAAGGCAAGCGTGACCTGCCGACCCGCCTGTGGGTGGCCCCGCCGACCAAGATGGATGCTTCGGAGCTGACCAAGGAAGGCGTGTACGGCACCTTCGGCGCCACCGGCGCACGCATGGAAATGCCGGGCTGCTCGCTGTGCATGGGCAACCAGGCGCAGATCCGTGAAGGCTCCACCGCGATGTCGACCTCGACCCGCAACTTCCCGAACCGTCTGGGCCGCAACACGAACGTGTACCTGGGTTCGGCGGAACTGGCGGCAATCTGCTCGCGCCTGGGCCGCATCCCGACCAAGGAAGAGTACATGGCTGATGTGGGCGTGATCGCCGCCAGCGGCGCGGAGATCTACCGCTACATGAACTTCGACCAGATCGAGGAATACCAGGACGTGGCCAAGACGGTCGCTGCCTGAGGGTAGTGCCGGCCGCTGGCCGGCATCCCGTTGAAACGAAGAACCCCCGGTGAAAGCCGGGGGTTTTTGTCTGCTGCATCCGCTATTGCACGGTCCAGTCTGCGTTGCCCTGCAACCGACGGCCGCCGATCAGCACGTTGCCGCGCTTACCGGAGACATCCATCTCGAACCAGGGCAGTCCATCACGGTCAAGTGGACGCACGTAGGCCTGGCGCTTTGCACGGTTGAATTCGATGTAGTAGCGGCGATGCACGTTGGGGTACGGCGGGATCGACGCGCCTTTCCAGCTGACGCTTACCGCGCCGGGGTCTTCGCGACCCACCAGCATCAGCATGAAGAACACATCACCCTGCTTGGCCTCGAAGTAGAACAGATCGCCACTGGCGCTGGCGGGTGCCAGTGGCAATGAAAGCAGTACGGCCGCCAGGGCGGCCTTCCATATGCCTTTGATCATGTGCAGCATTCCTTGTGCAATACCGCTATCAAAGCACACATGCGGGTAGCGCGTTGAAACGAAGAGCCCCGGTGAAAGCCGGCGCCTTTTTTTGTTGCCTGATGGCCTGTAGCGCCGAGTCCGTGCTTGGCTGCTGTTCGCGCGATGCGCGATGAGTCGAGCGTGGCTCGACTCTACAGAGGGCATCCACGCATGGCGTGGGTCTGCTTTGCGTCAGTTGCGGGCGAGGGCGAGCAGGCGTTCGGCAATGCGTTCCAGCGGTACCTGCTCCTCGGCGGCGCCGAGCTTGAACGCGGCGCCGGGCATGCCCCAGACCACGCTGGTGGCCTCGTCCTGTACCAGCGTCGGTGCGCCGGCCTGGCGCATTTCCAGCAGGCCGCGTGCACCGTCGTCGCCCATGCCGGTAAGGATGGCGCCGATGGCGTTGCCGCCGGCGTTCTGCGCGACCGAACGGAACAGCACGTCCACTGCCGGCTTGTGGCGGTTCACTGCCGGGCCGTCGTCGACGCGGCAACGCCAGCGCGCACCGTCACGGATGATCCGCAGGTGCTTGCCGCCCGGCGGCAGGTAGGCATGGCCGGGCAGCACCGCTTCGCCGTCGCTGGCCTCGCGCACGGCCATCGCCGAGTGGCGGTCCAGGCGTTCGGCGAAGGCGCTGCTGAAGCTGGCCGGCAGGTGCTGGGTCATCACCACGGCTGGGCCATCGGCGGGCATGCCTTCCAGCACCACACGCAGGGCTTCGGTGCCACCGGCTGACGAGCCGATCGCGATCAGACGGTCGGTGGTACGGAACTGCGGCGCGGCGGGGCGCATCGCAGGAGCGGCTTCCAGCAGGAGCTTCGGTGCGGCAGCGCGCACCAGCGGACGCACCCGCGAGCGCGCCGCCATCTTGACCTTGGCGATGATTTCATCGGCATAGCCCTGCAGGCCGCGCGCCACGTCCAGCTTCGGCTTGGAGACGAAATCCACCGCACCCAGTGCCAGTGCCTGCAGGGTGGTGTCGGCGCCGCGCTCGGTCAACGAGGAGATCATCACCACCGGCAGCGGGTGCAGGCGCATCAGGTTTTCCAGGAACGCCAGGCCGTCCATGCGCGGCATTTCCACGTCCAGGGTGATCACGTCCGGGGCCAGGCGCTTGATCTTCTCGCGCGCCAGCAGCGGGTCGGCGGCGGTGCCAACCACGTCGATGGACGGATCGCCGGACAGGATCTCGGTGAGCATCTGGCGCACGACGGCGGAGTCGTCGACGATCAGGACCCGGCAGGGGGCGTTGCCGGTCAAGGTCATTCGAACAGCTCCACGCCGCCGGTGACCGGGGCCTTGGACAGGCGTGCACGTACGGCCGATTCGGTCGCGGCCACCTCGGCCTCGTGTGCGTGCGGCAGGCGTTGCACGACCACGCGGCCGGTATCGGCGAAGAACCAGATCTTGCGCGGATGGATGCCGCACAGGTCCTCGGCGATGATCGGGATGTGCTCGGCCTGCAGGTACTGGCGCACGAATTCGGCGTTGCGGGTGCCGACCGGGTTGCTGGTGAAGCCCTTGAGCACGTTGGCGCCGCCGAACACCTTGGCCTCGATGCGCTTGCGGTGTGCGCCGCGCTTGAGCATGTCGTTGATCAGCAGTTCCATCGCGTAGCTGCCGTAACGCGCGGGCGCGCCGTCGCCGGCGTTGCCCTCGGGCAGCAGGAAGTGGTTCATGCCGCCGATCTTCAGCACCGGGTCGCGCAGGCAGGCCGCTACGCACGAACCGAGCGTGGTGGTCAGCGCGGTGGTGTCATCGACCACCAGATACTGGGTCGGCAGCAGCTTGGCGGCGATGGTCTGGAAGCGCGCATCCTGGTAGCGCATCACATCGTCGGTACGCAGTGAGGCGTTCATGCGCCGGCCTTTGCCGCGCGGCGGTACAGCGTACGGCCGCAGGGCTGGATCAGGTCGGCGGCGTGCAGGTAGTTCTCCGAGTGGCCGGTGTAGAGCAGCCCGTCGTCGGCCAGGTGCTGCACCAGGCGACCGAGGATCGCGCGCTGGGTTGGCTTGTCGAAATAGATCATCACGTTGCGGCAGAACAGCGCGTCGAATGGTCCGCCGACGTCGTAGCGCGGGGCGAGCAGATTCAATGGGCGGAACTCGATCAGCTCGCGCAGCGCTGGCAGCACGCGGCACTGGCCCTCGTTGGGGCCGCTGCCGCGCTGGAAGTAGCGCCGGCGCAGATCCGGATCGAGGCTGGTGACGCGATCGATGTTGTAGACGCCACGGCCGGCGGTGCCCAGCACCTGGGTATCGACGTCGGTGGCGATGATGCGTACCGGTGGCTTGAGGGTACCGAAGGCCTCGCAGGCGGTGATCGCCATCGAGTAGGGCTCTTCGCCGGTAGACGCTGCGCACGACCACAGCAGCAGCGGCGTGCGGCTGGAGCGCTGCTGCAGCTCCTCGCGCAGCTTGTCGAAGTGGTGCGGTTCGCGGAAGAACGAGGTCAGGTTGGTGGTCAGCGCGTTGGTGAACGCCTGCCACTCGTCGCCGTCTTCCTGCTCCAGATGGTCCAGATACTGCTGGAAGCTGCGCATGCCCAGCGTGCGCAGGCGGCGCGACAGGCGGCCATAGACCATGTCGCGCTTTGCCGGGGCAAGGGCGATGCCCACGCGCTGATAGATCAGGTCGCAGACGCGGCGGAAATCACGGTCGGCGAACTCGAATTCGCGCGGGCCGGTGACGATGGGAGTAGGACTTTGCACGGGGGACGTGTCCATCGGCAGAGGCGGCGGCCGAAGCCGCCGCGGGTGGGTCTCAGAATTCCTGCCAGTCGCTGTCGCTGGCGACGAAGGTGCTGGCGTTGCTGCTGCGGCGGACCGGAGCGGGCGCGCTGGTCGGCTGTGGACGTGCCACGGTGGTAACACGGGCCGGTTCCACGCGAGCGGCCACGGCCTTCACGGCGGCCGAGACCTGGTTGTCCAGGCGGAAGATCGCCACGGCATCGGCCAGCTGGCCAGCCTGTTCTTCCATCGCACGTGCTGCAGCGGTGGCTTCCTCCACCAGCGCGGCGTTCTGCTGGGTGGTTTCGTCCATCTGCACCACGGTCTGGTTGACCTGCTCGATGCCGGCGCTCTGTTCCTGCGAGGCCGCAGAGATCTCGGCCATGATGTCGGTCACACGCTGCACCGAGGCGACGATCTCGCCCATGGTGCTGCCGGCCTGATGGACCAGACTGGAGCCTTCGGCGACCTTGCCGACCGAATCATCGATCAGGCCCTTGATCTCCTTGGCGGCAGCGGCCGAGCGCTGGGCGAGGGTACGCACCTCGCTGGCGACCACGGCGAAGCCACGGCCCTGTTCACCGGCACGCGCGGCTTCCACTGCGGCGTTCAGCGCCAGGATGTTGGTCTGGAAGGCGATGCCGTCGATGACCGAGATGATCTCGGCGATCTTCTTCGACGAGGCTTCGATGGCCGACATGGTGTTGACCACCTGGCCGACCACGCTGCCGCCCTGCGATGCCACCCCCTGCGCGCCGATCGCGAGCTGGTTGGCCTGGCGGGCATGCTCTGCGTTCTGGCGCACTGTGGAGGTCAGCTCCTCCATCGACGCGGCGGTTTCTTCCAGGTTCGCAGCCTGCTGCTCGGTACGGCGCGACAGATCACTGTTGCCCGAAGCAATCTCACCGGCGGCCAGGGTGATGCTGGAAGCACTGGCCTGGATCTGGCCGACGATCTGGGTCAGCTGGGCGACGGTGGTGTTGGCGTCGTCCCGCATGCGCGCGAACACGCCCTGGTAGTCGCCGTGCATGCGCGCGGTCAGGTCGCCTTCGGCGATGGCCGACAGCAGCTGCGAGAGCTTGCCGAGGTTGTCATCGCTGACCGCCATCATTGCGTTGAGGTTTTCCAGCATCAGGCGGAAATCGTGATCGAAGCGCTGTGCATCGCCACGACGGCTGAAGTCGCCGGCGGCGGCGGCAATGGCCAGCTGCTTGATCTCGGCATTGATGCGGCCGAGGTTGGCCTTGACTGTGTCGACCGTGGTGGTCATTGCGGCCTTCTCGCCGGGATAGCGCGCGATGTCGCGGCTGAGATCACCGACCGCGTATTGCTGCACCACGTCCAGCACGTCGTGCAGGGTCTGTACGTGGCCGCCGACCAGGGCGTTGGTTTCCTGCACCATCAGCCCGTACTCGCCGGGGAAGGCGCTGGCGTCGATGCGGTAGCTCAGTTCGCCGCCGTCGTGGCGGCGCGCCATTTCGCGCTGCCCGCTGATTACTGCGTGCAGCTGCTGCTGCATGCCGGACATGGCGTCCAGCAGGCGGCCGGTTTCGTCATGCGGCTGCGGGCCGATGTGGCTGTCCAGCTTGCCGCGGGCGATGCCCTCGGCGACGGCCGTTGCCTGCTTCAGCGGCACGGCGATGCGGTTGCCGATGAGCCAGCTCAGGGCCAGCACGATCAGCACCAGCACGCCACCGGAGACCGCCATGATGGCGGTGAACACCAGCGCCTGCTTCTGCACGTCGTCCATGTAGACGCCACTGCTGACCACCCAGTTCCACGGCGCGAACAGGCCGGCGTAGGCCACCTTTTCGACCTCGCCCTTGCTGCCCGGCTTGGCCCAGCGGTAGTTGACGAAGCCGCCACCGGCCTTGGCTGCTTCGACCTGGTCGTAGTAGATGCGCACGCCGTCGTCGGTGCGGAAGTCCTTCATGTCCTTGCCCACCAGGTCCTTGCGGAACGGGTGCATCAGCAGGCGGTAGCCGGTGTCGTAGATGTTGAAGTAGTAGGCATCGTTCTCGGCACGCATCACTTCCAGCGCCTGCAGCGCGGCGCTCTTGGCAGCCTCTTCGCTGAGTTCGCCGGTACCGGCCAGGCGGTGGTAGTGCTGCAGGATGCCGTAGCTCAGTTCGACCTGGGTCTTCAGCGCGGTCTTGCGGGTCTCGGTGAGATCCAGGTACTGCATGCGGGCGGCGATCACCGAGAGCGCGATCACACCGAGCGCGATGAGCAGCGTCAGCAGGTTGAGCTTGCGCCGGACGGAAAGATTGCTGAAGTAGTGTTGCCAGCGATGCAGGAGATTCATCGAGCAGGACCAGGTCGAAGCGGGCGGGCGGCGCCGAGCCGGTCAGCGGCGGGACAAGCCGTGACAACCCCGTTATCGGCCGATGGGGCGGGGGATTGAGGCGCAGTGTCCGAACGTATTCAGGTTTCCTTGCAGCGGCGGCTGCGGCGCTGCCTGCGGCAGGCTTTGGAAGCAACAGCAACAGCAACAGCAACAGCAACAGCAACGGCAATTGGTCGGCTCTGAATTGTCAGTGGCTGGCTGGGCCGGGGTGGGCTGGCGGGACACGCCGTAAACCCGTCCTTGGGGGCTCGATGGCGCCATCCATGGCGCCAACGGTCCCGCCAGCCCACCCCGACCCAGCCTTCTCGGCATTCCCGTGACGGACGGAAAGAGCGTTGGGTTTCCAGGTGGAAAGAGGGGTCAGATCCGTTTTCCTGCGGAAAACGGATCTGACCCCGGAAGCGATGCAGCTGTTGCTGTTGCTGTTGCTCTTGCTCTTCCTTCTTCAATCCGGGGTGGACGCGCACGGAAATTTTCCGTGGCCGGGAGGGTGGGCTGCGCAGGGGCGTGAGCCGCATGGATGCGGCGACCGAGCCTACAAGGACGTATTCACGGCGTCCCCTGCGCAGCCCACCCTCTCGGCCAACCCTCAGTAACCCAGCGCTTCGACCGACCACCCCGAGGGGCTTCGCCGTTGGCTGGATATCCAGATACCCCGTAAACGAAAACGCCCCAGCGCAGGGCCAGGGCGTTCTCGTACCTCAGGTCAGGCAGGCATCAGAATTCCTGCCAGTCTCCGTCGGCCAGTTCGGTGGCCATCGGGCGACCACCCGCCATGCGGCGGGCCGGCGGTGCGACCGGTGCCGGGGCGATCGGCGCAGTGGCTCGCGGGGCCGGGGCAGCGGCGACGCGCGGGGTGGCCACAACCTCGGCTTCGTCGACCACGAAGATCGACACAGCCTCGCTGAGATGGCCGGCCTGTTCTTCCATTGCACGTGCGGCGGCGGTGGCTTCCTCCACCAGCGCGGCGTTCTGCTGGGTGGTCTCGTCCATCTGCACCACGGTCTGGTTGACCTGTTCGATGCCGGCGCTCTGTTCCTGAGAAGCCGCAGAGATCTCGGCCATGATGTCGGTTACGCGCTGCACCGAGGCGACGATCTCGCCCATGGTCGCGCCGGCCTTGTGCACCAGCGCCGAGCCGTCATTGACCTTGCCGACGGAGTCGTCGATCAGGCCCTTGATCTCCTTGGCGGCGGCCGCCGAGCGCTGGGCGAGGGTGCGCACTTCGCTGGCAACCACGGCAAAGCCACGGCCCTGTTCACCGGCACGGGCGGCTTCCACCGCGGCGTTCAGCGCCAGGATGTTGGTCTGGAAGGCGATGCCGTCGATGACCGAGATGATCTCGGCGATCTTCTTCGACGAGGCCTGGATGGCCGACATGGTGGTGACCACCTGGCCGACCACCTCGCCACCCTGCGAGGCGACACCGTGCGCGCCGATGGCGAGCTGGTTGGCCTGGCGGGCGTGCTCGGCGTTCTGGCGCACGGTGGAGGTCAGTTCCTCCATAGAGGCGGCGGTCTCTTCCAGGTTGGCGGCCTGCTGCTCGGTGCGGCGTGACAGGTCGCTGTTGCCGGAGGCGATTTCGCCGGCGGCCGAGCTGATCGCGCGGCTGGACTGCTTGATGCGGGTGACGATCTCGCTGAGCTGCGCGGCGGTGGCGTTGGCGTCGTCGCGCATGCGGGCGAACACGCCCTGGTAGTCGCCATGCATGCGCACGGTCAGGTCGCCCTGCGACAGCGCGGCGAGCAGGCCGGAGATCTGTTCGATGCTGCCAGCGTTGGCGTCGAGCAGGCCATTGATCTGCTGGGCCAGCTGCAGGAAGAAGCCTTCCTTGTCGCTGGAATCGATACGGCCGGACAGGTCGCCGGCGGCTGCCTGGGCGATCACGCGTGCCACTTCGGCTTCCACCTGCGCTTCCTGGGTGCGGTCGCGCCATTCCACCACGTAGCCGACGGTGTCGCCGCCTTCATTGCGGATGGTCGAGACGACCTGGGCGAACTGGGCGTCGCCGTACTGCATCGGGCGACGGGCCACGCCGTGTGCCTTCAGGTTGCCCAGCAGGGTCTGGTCCATCTCGCCGCGGTGTTCAAGCACGGTGACCGGCTTGCCGATCAGCGAAGCCTGCGCATCGAAGTCCGGCAGGTCGCGGCGCACGTCGTCCTGGTACTGGCTCAGGGTCTGCTGCAGGGCGCGGTTGCTGTAGACGATGGTGTTGCTGGTGTCGGTCAGGTACACGCCGGTGGAGCTGTAATCCAGTGCCGTGCGGATGCGCAGGTTCTCGCGCGCCACGGCCTGGTCGGTTTCGATGCGCTCGCGCAGGTCGCGCTGCATGCGCTGCATGGCCTGCATCAGTTCGCCCACTTCATCCTGGCGGCTGACGTCGATGTGGCCATCGAGCTTGCCGCCGGCCACGTCGTTGGCAACCGACACGGCGCCGCGCACGCTGCCGACAAGGGCGCGGGCGAACAGCCAGACCAGCACCAGGCCGAGCGCGGCGCCGCCCAGCAGGGCGATCACGGTCAGTACGGCCGAGGCGGAATAGGTGGATTCGGCCTCTTCGCGCGAGGCGCGGGCGAGGCGGTTGTCTTCGGCGATGAGGGCTTCCAGCGCCGAGGCAGCCTTGCGGTGCTTGGTACGGGTCTCGCCGACGAAGGTATCGATGGCGTCGTCCGGCAGGTCCAGTTCCAGCATCTCGGTGACGCTGTCATAGGAGGCCAGAGCGTCCTTCCACTCCTTGGCGAAGGTGTCGAACAGCTTCTTCTGCTGTGCGTTGTCGACCAATGCCGGGTAGCCCTTGATCGACTTGTCCATGCTCTCGCGCAGCTCGACGGTCTGCTTGCGTGCATCAGCCTTGACGTCGTCGCTGGCGCGGATCAGCTGCTGGTAGGCGGCGTTGCGGTATTCACCCAGCATGCCGCGCATCTCGCCGGCCATGCGGATGCTCTCCATGCGCGAACCGGCCAACTCGGTGGTGACATTGTTCAGCGAGTGCAGGCCGCGATAGGCGACGATGCCCTGCAGCAGCATCACCAGCAGGAGGACGCCGAAGGTCAGCAGCAGCTTCGGCATCAGTTTTAGGTTGTTGATCCACGGCATGGGCGTTGCGAGCTCCTAAGGCAGACGCGCCCGGGCATCGGGCCCGGTTGCAGCAGAAACCACGCCGGCGCGAAGTCCGGCGTGGTTCGACGGACGGCGGATTACTTGATGTTGGCCAGCTTCAGGCCAGCCGGCGAGCTGACTTCGATTTCCGCACGCGAGGCGTCGCGCTGGATCTTGCCGATCACGCACACGGTCTTGCCTTCCAGGGTTTCCAGCGGGAAGGAGAACTTGCCGCGGTTCTCGCCGGCGATGCGGGCCGAGAAGGTGTGGCGCGGGAAGGCGCCGCCCATGTACAGGAAGGTCGGCTGGCCTTCGGAACCTTCTGCGTAGCGGGCCTTTTCAACCTTGCCGCAGACCATGCCGTCCTTGCCGACCGAGCGCGGGGCCAGTTCCGGCGGGATCATGTCGGCCGACTGGGCGAACGCGGCGGAAGCGGTGGTGGCCAGGACAGCGGCCGAAACGAACGCAAGCAGGGACTTCATCGAGGTGTATCTCCGGGGATGGTGATGGTCGTTCCGGTTCTGCGCGCTCCTGCGCGACCGGCTTCTGTCCCCCTATCGGCACTGCCGGAGGGAACTGAAGGGTTTTGTGACCAGAACGTGAAGCAGGTCCGTTCGATCAGGCAGCGGCGTCTTCAACGACGTTGGCCTGGCCCATGTCGGCGCTGTCCAGCAGGGTCTCGATGTCGAGCAGGATCAGCATGCGATCGTCCTGGGTGCCGATGCCGGAGATGAAGCGGGTATCGACGGCGGCGCCGAATTCCGGGGTCGGGCGGATCTGCTCGGCCGACAGCGGGATCACGTCCGAGACGCTGTCGACCACGATGCCGACCACGCGGTCTTCCACGTTCAGCACGATCATCACGGTGAAGGCGTCGTAGCGGGCATCGTCCAGGCGCAGCTTCAGGCGCAGGTCGATGACCGGGACGATGGTACCGCGCAGGTTGATCACACCCTTGATGTAGTCCGGCGCATCCGGCACCCGGGTGACCGCGTCATAGCCGCGGATTTCCTGCACCTTGAGGATGTCCACGCCGTAGTGCTCGGCACCGAGGGTGAAGCTGAGGAATTCGCCACCGGCGTTGGCGGTGGAGCTGGTCTTGTCGTTCATCGAGGGGTCCTGGTTCTGCCGGAAGTCCCGGTGTCAGGCTCGATATCGGCCCCTTGGTGGGGGACTTTAGGTGTGGCGCCCGGGGCATCGTGGATGGGGTCAGATCCCTTTTCAGGGAAGAGGGATCTGACCCCGGCATGCGTTCCAGGGTTGCCGGCCAGCGGCCGGCACTACCGGCCGGGCGGCCCTACAGCTCGCCGTTGCGGCGCGCCTTGCGCTGGCGGTCGATGCGGAAGATGTAGCGCTGGATGGCACTGTCGGCGCCACGGGGCAGGGTGTCGAAGCGCATGCCCACGCGCTTGATCTCGATGCCGTTGGGTTGGCGCTGCGGCAGCAGGTTGCAGACGACCAGCTCGATCTCCAGATCCGGGCCGTCGGGCAGGGACAGCACCGCCGGGTAGCGCTTCTGCAGGCTGAACACCGCGCAGTCGGTTGGCACGGCCACCGCCAGTCCGCCGCCACTGATGTCCACCACCCGCATCGACAGCGCCTCGGCGCGGCTCTCGCGGGCGGGGATCAGCAGCTGGGGCGAATCGGTGACTGGCGTCTCCAGCCGGTACATCTCACGTCGTTGCAGATGGACCAGCTCGTCCGGCAAAGAGGCGCGGAAGGCGACGTGGCCGTCGTTGTCCACACGCTGCAGTGCCTGCAGGCGGAACCGCACCAGCACGCGTTCGAGCTGGGCGAAGCACAGCAGATGGTCGGCCTGCTCGGCGGCGCGGTTGGACGCTTCCTGCGGGCTGCCATCGAGCAGCAGGGTGTCTTCGTCGTCGTCGAGCTCCAGCAGCGCGGTCGGGAATGAACGGTCGCGGCCGTCAATATGCGCATTGATCAGTGATCGCTGGTCGATCAGCGACCGCAGCAGCTGCCGCAGCTGGCGCGGATTTCGGACCAGGAAACGTTCGTCAGCGGCATCAGCCGCGTGGACATCATGCACTGCAGTGTCGTTGCCGTCGGACATGGAATCTACGGTCAGGGGCGGGCGCCAGCACGCGTTGGCGCGAGGCTCGATGGGGATATCGGCCACTGTGCCGGATTATGAAGTGAGAATTGCATCACTTTCCATGCGTCCGGGGTCGCGTAAGGGGTCAGATCCCTCTCCCGCGGGAAAGGGATCTGACCCCGTGGTTCTGCGCGGATGCCTTCCGCGTGGGGTCAGAACTCCTGCCAGTCGCCGTCCGCAGCCAGCGCGGGCTGCGCCGCCGATGCACGCAGCGGGCGTTTGGGGGCGGGTCTGGCAGCCGGCGCGGCGGCCGCCACCTGGCGCGGTAGCGGAGCAGTGGTCAGGCGTGCCGGCGCGACGGTGGCGCCCTGTGACGCCAGCTGGAAGCGGGCCACGGCTTCACCCAGCTGCACGGCCTGGTCTTCCATTGCACGCGCGGCAGCTGTGGCTTCCTCCACCAGCGCGGCGTTCTGCTGGGTGGTTTCGTCCATCTGCACCACGGTCTGGTTGACCTGCTCGATGCCGGCGCTCTGTTCCTGCGAGGCCGCAGAGATCTCAGCCATGATGTCGGTCACGCGCTGCACCGAGGCGACGATCTCGCCCATGGTGCTGCCGGCCTGATGGACCAGGCTCGAGCCCTCGGCGACCTTGCCGACCGAATCATCGATCAGACCCTTGATTTCCTTGGCGGCAGCGGCCGAGCGCTGGGCGAGGGTACGCACTTCGCTGGCGACCACGGCGAAGCCGCGGCCCTGTTCACCGGCACGCGCGGCTTCCACCGCGGCGTTCAGCGCCAGGATGTTGGTCTGGAACGCGATGCCGTCGATGACCGAGATGATCTCGGCGATCTTCTTCGACGAGGCTTCGATGGCCGACATGGTGCTGACCACCTGGCCGACCACTTCACCGCCCTGCGAGGCCACGCCATGCGCGCCGATGGCGAGCTGGTTGGCCTGGCGGGCGTGTTCGGCGTTCTGGCGCACGGTGGAGGTCAGTTCCTCCATCGAGGCGGCGGTTTCTTCCAGATTGGCGGCCTGCTGTTCGGTGCGGCGTGACAGGTCGCTGTTGCCCGAAGCAATCTCACCGGCAGCCAGGGTGATGCTGCCGGCACTGGCCTGGATCTGGCCGACGATCTGGGTCAGCTGGGTGACGGTGGTGTTGGCATCGTCACGCATGCGTGCGAACACGCCGTTGAACTGGCCGTCCATGCGTGCGGTCAGGTCGCCGGCGGCGATCGACTGCAGCAGCTGCGAGAGCTGGCCGAGGTTGCCATCGGCCACCTGCATCATGCTGTTGAGCTGCTCGATCATCACGCGGAAGTCGTGATCGAAACGCTGCGCATCCCCGCGCTGGCTGAAGTCGCCGGCGGCGGCGGCCGAGGCCAGCTGCTGGATCTGCGTGTTGATGGCCAGCAGGCTGGCCTTGGCCGCATCCATCGACTCGTGCAGGATTGCGCGGCTGCCCGGCAGGCGGCGTGCGTCCGGGGTGAGGTTGCCGGTGGCGTACTGGTTGAGCACGTCGATGGCGTCGCGGATTGCGTCCAGGTGCTCGAAGATCACGGTATTGATGCCGCCGGCCAGCTGGCCATAGACGCCCGGGAAGTCTTCCGGGATGCGGTGGCTGATGTCCGGGCCAGCGTGCATCTGTGCCATCAGCTGGGTCTGTTCGCTGAAACGGCGAAGCATTGCGGTCATCTCGGCCGTGGCGGCCAGCATCTTGCCGGCTTCGTCCTTGCTGGTGGCCTGGGTGCTGACGCTGAGGTCGCCGCGGGCAACCGCCTGGATGGCATGCACGGCCTTGCCCAGCGGGCCAGTGACGGCGCGCGAGATGACCACGGCCAGCGTAGCGGCCACCAGCGACAGCAGCACGATGCAGCCGATGATGGCAATCATGCTGGTGCGGTGGGTGGCATTGGCAGCGGCGATCTTGCCGTCCATCAGGCCGGCGATGTGGGTGCCGAGGGTCTTCATCGCGGCGAACAGGTCACGACGGGCCGGGCGCGACTGTTCGTCGGAGATCTGTTGTGCCAAGGCACCGTCGCCGGCGGCCACGGCCTCGCGCATCGCCTTGTTGGCGGCGAAATAGCGTTCCAGCTGCACGTTGGCCGCGCGATAGAGTTCGCGCTCCTTGTCCAGTGCCGGCAGCGCCGAGTACGCGGCCAGCTCGTCATGCACGGCCTTGGCGGTGTCGTCCATGCGCTTGTTGTAGTCGATGACCTTCTCCGGCTGATCGAGCATGCTCAGCAGGGCCAGTTCGTAGGTGCGGAACTCGCCCAGCTGCGAGCGTGCTTCGCCCAGATGCTGGACCGACGGAATATCGTTGCTGGCCATCTCGCCCAACTGACTGTTGGCCTCGCTCAGGCGGACCAGGGCGAAGGCGCCGAGGACCAGGGTCATCAACGTGGTGAGGGTGAACCCCACGGCCAGCTTGCGGGCGATGGGCAGATCTTGGAACCACTTCATGCAGGGTGCTCCAGGTGGGCAGGGTGCCGACGTCGGTGCGTCGGCTGGGGGTGGTTGCAGAGCGAACGGGGGTGCCCGGTGGGGTTCGGTGACGGCCGTCAAAGCGAGATAGCGGCGTGCTGCGGGCGGACTTTATGGACGCAGATCACATTCGGTTGCGTAGGGAAGACGACGCGAAAGTGCTGCAGTGGCGGGGCTTGCGCTTGGGTGACGTGGCTGCGCCCGAAACCATCGCGTCGACGGAGTTCACGGAATGCGGAGCGCTGTGGGTCGGGGTCAGATCCCTGTCCGCAGGAAAGGGATCTGACCCCTTGGCAGGGAGCACGCAAACAAAAACCGCCGCCCCGAAGGGCAGCGGTCCAATACACGCATGCGGTGTGAATCAGGCGGCCTGCGGCATCCGCAGCGAGCGCACCAGCCCGCCGATGTCGACGATCAGGGCCACGCGGCCGTCGCCGAGGATGGTGGCACCGGACACCCCGCCGATGCGGCGGTAGTTGTTCTCGATGTTCTTCACCACCACCTGTTGCTGACCGACCAGCTCGTCCACTTCCAATGCGATCTTCTGGCCATCGCCTTCGACCACCACCACCAGCGATTCACTGCCCGGCGCACGGTTGCCGTAGCCGTAGTACTCGCTCAGCGACAGGATCGGCAGGTACTCGCCACGCACACGCAGTACGCGGCCTTCGCCGGCCATGCTGCGGATGTCCTCGGCCTGCGGCTGCAACGCCTCAAGCACATAAGCCAGCGGCAGGATCAGGGTTTCGCCCGCCACTGCCACGGTCATGCCATCGAGGATGGCCAGGGTCAGCGGCAGACGGATCAGCGTGCGCGTACCAGCACCAAGGCTGCTTTCGATCTGCACCTCGCCACCCAGCGCCTGGATGTTGCGGCGGACCACGTCCATGCCGACGCCGCGGCCTGACAGATCGGTGACTGCATCGGCGGTGGAGAAGCCAGGCTGGAAGATCAGGTCCCAGACCTGCGAATCGGTCGGGTTGTCCGGCACGGCCAGGCCGCGTTCGTGGGCCTTGGCCAGGATCTTGGCGCGGTCGAGGCCGCGACCGTCGTCGCTGACTTCGATGACGATGTGGCCGCCCTGATGCGAGGCGGCCAGGGTGATCGTGCCGGTCTCGTCCTTGCCTGCGCCGCGACGCACGTCGGGCATTTCCAGGCCATGGTCGATCGAGTTGCGCACCAGATGCACCAGCGGGTCGGCGATCTTCTCGATCAGGCCCTTGTCCAGTTCCGTGCCTTCGCCGACGGTGCGCAGGCGGACCTGCTTGCCGAGGCGGCTGGACAGGTCGCGGACCAGGCGCGGGAAGCGGCGGAACACCGCATCGACCGGCAGCATGCGCACGCCGATCACTGCTTCCTGCAGGTCGCGGGTGTTGCGTTCAAGCTGGTCCAGGCCGGCGAACAGGCTCTCGGCGTGGACCGGGTCCAGTGCATGCGAGACCTGCTTGAGCATGGCCTGGGTGATGACCAGTTCGCCGACCAGATTGATCAGCGCATCGACCTTGTCGACGCTGACGCGGATCGAGGTTTCGGCTTCCTGGCCGCCACCGCTGCTGGCAGCGGCGGCAGGTGCCGCCGGTACAACGGCAGCCGGTGTGGAAGGGGCGGATGTAGCAGCAGGTGCCTCGGTGGCCAGGCTCGGCGGCGCGGCCGGACGGATGTCCAGTTCGCAGTCGTCCAGCACCCACGCAAAGGTGTCTTCGATCTTGCTGCGCGGCACCTTGCCGACCAGGCCCAGATCCCACGCCAGATGGGCCTCGAGCGGGTCGAGCTGGGCGAAACCCGGCAGGCGTTCCATGCGCGCGGCGACCTGCAGCGAACCGAGGTGTTCCAGTTCGCGGATGATGCGCAGCGGGTCGTTGCCGCTCATGAACAGCGACGGTGCTGGGGTGAAGCCGATCTGCCAGGCTTCCGGCGTGTCGTCCACCTTGGCCGTGACGGCAGCGGGGGCGCTGGGTGCGGCCTGGCCGGAAAGCACTGCTTCCAGGCGCGCCTTCACCGCAGCGACCGCAGCGGGATCGGCGGCCTGGCCGTGTTCGGCTTCGCGCAGCAGGGCGCGCAGCACGTCCACCGAGGACAGCATGGCGTCGACGGCGTGGCCTTCCAATGCCCGCTTGCCGGCACGCAGCTCATCGAGCAGCGTTTCCAGCACGTGGGTCAGGCCGGCGATGGCATCGAAGCCGAAGGTGCCGGCGCCGCCCTTGATCGAGTGGGCGGCGCGGAACACCGAATTGATGATCTCCGCGTCCTGCTGCCCCGATTCCAGGGCCAGCAGGCCAGCCTCCATCGCGTCGAGGCCTTCGCGGCTCTCCTCGAAGAAGGTGGCGTGGAAGCGTTGCAGGTCCATGCTCATGGCAGTGGTGGTCCGGAAGCGAAGAGGGGGAGCGGTGGCGGGCGATCAGCCCAGCACTTTCTGCACGGTGGCGACCAGCTGTTCCGGATTGAACGGCTTGACCAGCCAGCCGGTGGCGCCGGCGGCCTTGCCTTCGGACTTCTTGTCGGCGGCCGATTCGGTGGTCAGCATCAGCAGCGGGGTGAACTTGTAGTCCGGCAGCTGGCGCAGTTCGCGGATCAGCGCGATGCCGTCCATGTTCGGCATGTTGACGTCGGTGACCACCGCATTGAAGCGCTGGCCCTTGGCGCGACCGAGCGCGACCGCGCCGTCTTCAGCTTCTTCGACGGCAAAACCGGCCGAGGTGAGGGCGAAGGACACCATCTGGCGCATTGACGCCGAATCGTCCACCACCAAGATACGTGCGCTCATGCAGCGTTCTCCACAGATTTCAGGTTGTCATGGGTTACGTCCAGGCCCAGGGCCTGGGTGACGCCCAGCAGGCGCGCGGCGTCACGGAAGGTTGCGGTGCAACCGTGGAAGCCGGTGCCCAGGCCTGCCTCGCGGCGGGCCTGCACGAACGCACACAGCACCTGTACGGCGGCCGTGTGGATGCGGGCGACCTGGCTTGCATCCAAGGTCAGCTCGCCTGCCTGCGCCACCAATGGGGCGAGGCGGTTCTTGAGCTCGGTGCTGCTCTCGATGCCGAGATCCTCACCCAGTTCGACAGTGCTCATCGTTGCTCCGGACAAACGGTTCCGTGATCCATAACGGCACCCCGGCGGGGTTCTTTAGAAGAATCGACGCGGTGCGTCGATGCGGTCGCTGTTGAAAAGGGGACGGAGGGGATTAAGTCGCAATCGACCTGGCTCTACTGCAGCCGCCCTCGGCAACGGCGCCCCCGACAGGCACCGCGTCGGCGCAAAGCGCCGAGCCACTTGCGACTTAATCCCCTCCGTCCCCTTTTTCCCCGCTCAGCTCAACAGCCGGGTGGCATCAAGCAGGATCATCGGGCGCTGGCTGACCCGGGCGACGCCACGGAACAGGTCGTTGGAGATCTGGCAGATGCGCGCGGTATCGGGCGGTTCGATCTGCGAATCGGTGAGGTTGGCGACATCTTCCACCGCCGACACGCGCAGGCCGATGGTCTCGCCGTCTTCTTCCAGAACCACGATGCGGGTCTGTGCGTCGTCCTCGGCGGCGGCTGCACCCAGGTGCAGGCCCAGATCCATCACCGGGACCACCTGGCCGCGCAGGTTCATGATGCCCAGCATGGCTGCGGCGGTGCCACGCAACGGCAGCAGCGGCACCGGCAGCACGACCTCCTGAACCTTCAGCAGTTCCAGTGCATAGGCCTGGGTGCCGCAGCGCAGGCGCAGCCAGCGCGAGGTACGCTCGCCGGCGCGTCGGTTCTGCGGGTGTGGGCTGCGGGCAGGCTGGTGAGCCTGCGCCTGCAGTTCCTGCCAGGTGCCGGGGCGGCTGCTGGCCGGAGCATCCACGGGCACGCGCGGTGGCGGCGCGGCGGCAGCGCGTGCGGCAGCGCGTGCGGCAGGGGCAGCGCGCGGGGCCGATGACGAAACCGATGCTGCAACCACGGCGGGCGGCGGCGTGGCAACGTCCTCGCCACCGGCAGCGGCTTCGAACGCTGCCTGCAGGCCGGGGCTATCGGTGTGCGCGAGTCGATGGCTGTCGGCCGTATCGGTCTCGTAGATCACTTCGTCCGGCAGATCGTCCCAGGTGGGTTCCGGGCCTGCCTTGGCGGCGGCTGGAGCAGGGGTCGTCTCGTGGATCACCTCGTCAGGCAGGTCATCCCAGGTCGGTTCGCGCTCGGGGGCGGGGACAGGCATTGCGGCGGCCTCGAAGGCGGCCTCCAGTGCGGCGTCGTCCTCTGCCGGGACCGCCGCAACAGCCTCCGTTTCGTAGATCACTTCGGCGGGCAGATCGTCCCAGGTGGGCTCGCGCTCGGCCGTTGCAGCCGCCTCGAAGGCGGCTTCGAGCGCGGCGTTGTCCACGGCAGGCGCAGCGGCGACGGTCTCGGTTTCGTAGATCACCTCGGCCGGCAGGTCATCCCAGGTCGGCTCGCGTTCCGGCTCCGATGCGCTGGCCGAAGCCGGGGCGGCGCTGTCCGCCGTCGGCAGTACGACGGCTGCCGGGGCGATCGCTTCGCCCAGCAGTTCGTCCAGATAGTCGTCCAGTACGCCGGTGCTGTTCATGCGGCCTGCTCCAGGGCACGGGCGTCCTCGCCGAGAATCCAGTTCAGGGCGCGGCGGTAGGCAGCCAGGCCGCGGCCCGGGTAGTCCTCGCCGACGCTCGGCAGGGTCAGGCCGGCGGCGTTGCTGATGCGGGTATCAATCGGAATGGCGTCTTCCCACACGCGGCTGCCGTGACGATCCTGCATCGTGCGCAGCGACTCGTTGCCTGCGCGCGTGCGGCGGTCGAACAGGGTCGGCAGGATCGAGATCGGCAGCGGGCGGCGGCGCGAACGCTCGACCATCTCACCGGTGCGGACCATGCCATCCAGCCCGTGCAGGGCCAGGGGTTCGGCCTGGGTCGGGATGATCAGGCGGTCGGCCGCGGCCAGTGCGTTGATCATCAGCAGGCCGAGGGTGGGTGCGCAGTCCAGCAGGATGTAGTCGTGCTGTCCCTGATGGCGGGCAAGCGCGTTCTGCAGGGCCAGGCCGAGGCCGGGCTGGTTGGCGCTGCGGCGCTCCAGTGTGGCCAGTGCGGACTGTGCACAGACAAAGTCCAGGCCGTGGATGTTGCTGGCATGGCACAGGCTGGAAAGATCGGCCGGCGGTGCGCCGAACAGCTCCAGCACGCCGGCCGGCGGTGGATCCACCGGCACGCCGAAGGCGCGGCTGAGCGAGGCATGCGGATCGAGATCGATCAGCAGCACGCGATGGCCAAGTGCGGCCAGGCCGCGACCGAGGGCGAGGGTGGTGGTGGTCTTGCCGACTCCGCCCTTCTGGTTGGCGACTGCCCAGATGCGCATCGGATTACTCCTTCATTGCCGGGGGAACGGCGGCGCCGACGCGGCTGCCAGCCGGCACCGGCGGCAACTTCACCGGTGCGATGGGGGAGGTGGGGGCGCTGGCCGGAGTTGCGGCGGCCTGTTCGGTAGCGGTGCTGTCGGTGGCGCCGGTGGCTGCGTTCAGGCGCTGGCCGAGCGGGTCCACCGAGTGCGAAGTGTCGGCCAGGATGATGACCATCACCCGACGGTTGCGGTTGCGGCCCTGCGCGCTGTCGTTCTCTTCGCGCGGGCGGAACTGGCCGTAGCCGACCATCGCCAGCCGCGACGGCTGCACGCCTTGGTCGGCGAACAGGTGCACCACGCTGGCGGCGCGCCCGGCCGACAGTTCCCAGTTCGACGGGAAGGTGGAAGTGGCGATCGGCACGTTGTCGGTGTGGCCTTCCACGCGCACGCTGTTGGGTACATCGCGCAGTACGTCAGCCAGGCTGGCCAGGGTCTGTCGCGCGTGCACGTCCAGCGCGGCCGAGCCGGTTGGGAACAGGATGTCGCTGTTGATCTCGACTTCGATCCACAGCTCGGTGCGGCGCACGCTGATCATGCCGCGGTCGATCAGCGGTGCGAGTGCGGCGGTGAGGCGGTCGGCGATGCTGTTGAGCTGGCGCTCGGCGCGCGCGATCTGTTCCTGGTTGTGCACCGAAACAGGCATGCGCATCTGCGAGGCCATCGACGGCAGCAGGGTCGGGTCGTGCGACGGTGCCGGCGCGGACGGGCCGATCTTGGTGCCGGACTTGATCACCGACGGGCTGTCCCAGCCGCCGCCCTGCACCTGCTTGTTGCCGACCTGCACTGGATTGATCGTGCGCGGCGCACCACCGAAGGCGTCGGTGAGTGCGTCGGCCATGATCCGATACTTGCCCTCGTTGACCGAGGAAATCGCGTACATGACCACGAAAAAGGCGAGCAGCAGCGTCATCAGGTCGGCATAGGGAATCGCCCATGCTTCGTGGTTGGCGTGCTCTTCGTGGTGCTTGCGGCGGGCCATGTCAGTGCAGGAAGCCGGAGAGGTTGGTTTCGATGTTGCGCGGGTTCTCGCCTTGTGCGATCGAGATAAGGCCTTCGATGACCATCTCGCGGTCGCGCGTGTTGTGCGAGATCACACTCTTGAGCTTGGCCGAGATCGGCAGGAACAGCAGGTTGGCCGAAGCGATGCCGTAGATGGTGGCGGTGAACGCTGCGGCGATGCCGTGGCCGAGCTTGCTCGGGTCAGCCAGGTTCTTCATCACTGCGATCAGGCCCAGCACGGCGCCGATGATGCCCAGCGTCGGTGCATAGATGCCCATCGCCTCGAAGACCTTGGCGCCGGCCTGGTCCTGGTGTTCCTGGCTGCCCAGTTCGATTTCCAGCATGTGCCGCATCGATTCGGGCTCAACGCCATCCACCAGCAGCTGCAGGCCCTTGCGCAGGAACGGGTCCTGCTGCGCTTCCACCTGCGACTCCAGGCCCAGCAGGCCCTGGCGGCGGGCGATGTTGCTCCACTCGACGATCTGCTGGATCAGTTCGCGGCGATCGCTGTGCGGCGGGCGCACGACCCAGCGCACGATCTTGAACGCATGCTTGAACACCGCCGGCGAGGTATGCAGCAGGATCGCGGCGATGGTGCCAACGATGACGATCACGAATGCCGCAGGCGACCACAACGACGCCAGGCCGGCGCCCTTGAGGATGCTGCCACCGACCAGCGAGGCCAGGGCGAGAAAGAGTCCAATGAGGCTGAGTCTATCCATGGATCCGGTATCGGCTTGTATGAATGGGACTTGAGACACCGGTACGGTCTACTGGTGCGACTTCACAGTTTTACGGGTTCAGCAAGCGGGTCAGTCGTGCGGGCTGCGCAGGCCGTCCACATCCAGGATCAGCGCCATGCGACCATCGCCGATCAAGGTTGCACCGGCGTAACCACGCAGGCCGCGCAGGGCTTTCGGCAGCGGCTTGATGACCACTTCCTCGCGCCCGCGCACCTGGTCCACGACCAGGCCGAAGCGTGCTTCACCGGCCTGCAGCACTACGATGGTCAGCAGGGTCGACGCGGCGGGCGTCACATCCAGCCACTGGCGCAGATCGACCAGTGGCAGCGTGTGCGAACGGCGGTCGAGCACGGCGCGGCCATCGAACCAGCCCAGCGAGGTGCGTGGCGCGTGCAGCACCTCCATCACGCGCGCCAGCGGCAGTGCATACACATCCTCACCGGCCTGCACCAGCAGGGTTGGCAGGATGGCCAGGGTCAGCGGCACGCGGATCATGAAGCGGCTGCCACGGCCCAGTTCCGACTGGATCTGGATCTGGCCGCTCAGTTCGCGGATGCGTGACTGCACCACGTCCATGCCGACGCCGCGGCCGGAGATGTCGGTGACCTGCTGCTTGGTCGAGAAGCCGGGCAGGAACACCAGGTGCAGGCACTCCTCGCTGCTCAGGCGGGCAGCGGCTTCCGGATCGATCAGGCCCTTCTCGCGTGCCTTCGCACGCAGCTTTTCCGGGTCGATGCCGGCGCCATCGTCCTGCACCTCGATGCTGACGTAGTCGCCTTCCTGCTGCGCCGACAGGCGTACATGGCCCATCCGCGGCTTGCCCTGTGCTTCGCGCAGGTCGGGCATTTCCACGCCATGGTCGATGGCGTTGCGGACCAGGTGTACCAGCGGGTCGGCCAGCGCTTCGACCAGGTTGCGGTCGAGCTCGGTCTCGGCGCCGATCAGCTCCAGGTCCACTTCCTTCTTCAGCGAGCGGGCGACGTCGCGGGCGACCTTGGGGAAGCGCGAGAACACCTTGCCCACCGGCTGCATGCGGGTGCGCATCACTGCCGACTGCAGGCGGGCCGTGGCGATGTCCAGAGTGGACACCGCGCGATCCAGCTCCTCGTCGCGCAGGCGCGCACGCAGGGTCTTGAGCCGATTGCGTGACAGCACCAGTTCGCCGATCAGGTTGACGATCGCATCCAGACGCTTGGTGTCCACGCGCACGGTGTGTTCGGCCTCGGCCAGCGGCTTGGCGGCCGGTTTGGCAGCGGGGGCGGGTGCGGCCGCCGGGCGCGGGGCGGCGGCCGGCGCCACTACGGCAGCAGGCTTCGCGCCCGGTGCGGCGCCGCCGTGCAGCTGGTCGAGCAGGGCTTCGAATTCGTCTTCGCTGATCAGTCCGTCGTCGGCTTTTCTTGCCGGCGCGACGGCGGTCGGTGCATTGCCGCCGTGCAGCTGGTCGAGCAGGGCCTCGAATTCGTCGTCGGTGATCAGGTCGCTGCCGCCTGCGGCGGGCGCTGCTGCGGCGGCGGGTGCAGCCACGGCGCTGCCATATACGTCGAACTGGGCGATCAGGTCCGGCGGCGCATAGCCTGGCTCGGTGCCGGAAGACACGGCATCCAGCATCGACTGCAGGTAATCCAGCGATTGCTGGGCCGCGTCGAAGTGGTGGGCCTGCAGCGCCGCCTGTCCGGCACGGGCGGCGCCCAGCGCTTCTTCAGCGGCGTGGCACAGCTCGACCATGGCGGTGACGCCGAGGAAGCCGGCACCGCCCTTGAGCGTGTGGTAACCGCGGAACACCGCGTTGAGCTGATCGCTGTCCTGCGGTGCCTGCTCCAGCGACACCAGCTGTTCGCCGAGGCGATCCAGGATCTCCTGCGCCTCGATGATGAAATCGGCAGTGATGTCGTCGGATACCGCGCTCATGCTTACAGCCCCAGATCCGACAACAGGTCGTCGGCGTCGTTCTGCGAGACCGCGTGGCGGTCCAGTCCCTTCAGTGCCGGCCCGGCCAGTTCCGGGTCGGTGCGATGCTGTTCCGGCGGCAGGCCGAGTGCGCCGAAGCCTTCGTGCACGCGGCGGACGATGCCGACCACGCGGCGGATGATCTGCCCGGTCAGGTCCTGGTAGCTCTGGGTCAGGGCGATCTCGGTCAGGTTGTGGCGGATGCGCTCGAGCTGCGCGTCCTGGCCAGGCTGCAGGCCTTCGGCGCGCAGCTGTTCGGTCAGGCTGCGGCATTCCTCGGCCAGGTCCAGGGTGCGGTGCGTGGCCTGTTCGGTCATTGCCACCACGTGGTCCAGGCGCGCGCAGGCATCGTCCAGTTCGCCGGCTTCGCTGGGTACGGTCGGCAGTTCACCCAGCGCCTGTCCCAGTTCGCGGGCCAGCCGCGAGAGGCCGCTCATCATCGGCTGCGTGCGCAGCGCGACCAGTCCGTCGATGCGCTGCCGCCAGGCGGCCTCGTCACCGGACTCCAGTGCGTCCAGGGCTTCCTGCAGGCGCAGGGCGAGGGCGTTCTTGTCGACCGTGGTATCCATCAGGCGCTGGCCGCCAGACGTTCGAAGATCTTGCCGAGCTTCTCTTCCAGCGTCTGTGCGGTGAACGGCTTGATGATGTAGCCGTTCACGCCGCTCTGGGCGGCTTCGATGATCTGCTCGCGCTTGGCTTCCGCGGTGACCATCAGCACCGGCAGGGTCTTCAGCTTGGCATCGGCACGGATCGCCTTCAGCAGCTCGATGCCGGTCATCACCGGCATGTTCCAGTCGGTGACCACGAAATCGAACGGCTGGCTCTGCAGCAGCGACAGCGCGGCATGCCCGTCCTCGGCTTCGGCGGTGTTGGTGAAGCCCAGATCGCCCAGCAGGTTCTTGACGATTCGACGCATGGTCGAGAAGTCGTCGACGATCAGGATGCGCATGTTCTTGTTCAAAGCAGAATTCCTTTGTTGTTCATTCCGGACGGCCGGGGGCAGCCGCCTCGGGGATGTTCATTCTTCGAGGCCGGCGTCGGCAGCCTCGAACAGCTTCAGCCGGCCACGCAGGCGCAGTACGGCCTGGCCGTGAATCTGGCAGACCCGCGACTCGCTCACGCCGAGCACCGCGCCGATCTCCTTCAGGTTCAGTTCCTGCTCGTAGTACAGCGAGAGCACCAGCTGTTCGCGCTCGGGCAGGTGGCCGATGGCCTTGCCCAGCTCGCGGCCGAACTCACCGCGCTCCAGCACCTGCTGCGGGGTCGGGCCGCCCTGGGCCACGGTGTCCAGCTCGCCCTGGTCCTCGATGCGCGATTCAAGGCTCAGCACCTGGCCACGGGCAGCGTCTTCCATCAGCCGCAGGTACTCGGGCAGCGGCATCTCCATTGCGGCGGCCACTTCGGTGGCGCTCGCGGCACGGCCACTGCTCTGTTCCAGGCGGCGGATGGTGGCGGCGGCATCACGTGCACGGCGGTGCACCGAGCGCGGCACCCAGTCGCCACGGCGGATCTCATCGATCATCGAACCGCGGATGCGGATCGAGGCATAGGTCTCGAACGAAGCACCCTGGTCGGCGTCATAGCTGCGCGAGGCCTCGATCAATCCCATCATGCCGGCCTGGATCAGGTCGTCGACCTCGACGCTCGCCGGCAGGCGTGCGGCCAGGTGGTGGGCGATGCGCCGCACCAGGTCCGAGTGCTGGGCGATGACCTCGTTGGCTGCCGTGCGCTGGACTTCCCTGTACTGGGCTGCGCCTTTCATGCGGCCACCCCTCGCTGCTTGAGAATGCGTTCGAGGAAGAACTCAACGCCGCCACGCGGTTCGGTCGGCGCCTGCCAGCGTGCGGTACGGCGCGCGATCTCGGTGATCGCCAGTGCCGCCGGGCTGGACGGATAGGCCTTCACCACCGGCTGCTGACGCTGCACCGACAGGCGCAGCCAGTCATCCTGCGGCACGCAGCCCAGGTAGTTCAGCGAGACATCGGCGAGGAACTTCTCGCAGACGCGGGTCAACTTTTCGTACAGCACGCGGCCCTCGTTCGGGTCGCGCACCATGTTGGCCACCACCTGGATGCGGTCCACGCCACGTTCGCGCGACAGCACCTTGATCAGCGCATAGGCGTCGGTGATCGAGGCTGGCTCGTCACAGACCACCACCACGGTGTCCTGCGCGGCCTGGCAGAAGGTCAGCACGCCGTCGGTGATGCCGGCGGCGGTGTCCACCACCATGATGTCCAGTTCGCGTTCCAGCTCGGAGAACACGTTGACCAGGCCTACGTGCTCCGCCGGGGCCAGTTCGGCCATGTGGCGGCGGCCAGATGCGGCCGGCACCACCAGCACGCCGTTCGGGCCTTCGACGATGACGTCATCCAGCGTGCAGCGGCCAGCGACCAGGTCTGCCAGGGTAAAGGTGGGGTTCAGGCCCAGGATCACGTCGATGTTGGCCAGGCCGAGGTCGGCGTCCAGCAGCAGGGTGCGCTTGCCCATGCCGGCCAGCGCCACGGCCAGGTTGGCCGAAACGTTGGTTTTGCCCACGCCGCCCTTGCCGCCAGTGACGGCAATGGTGCGCACAGGGCCGAGCGGCTCGCTGCGGGTGGCCGACAGCGGGAAGGTCTTGGTCAGCTTGGCGTACTCACGCGACGGCATGGTTCAACTCCGGGTTGCAGGGCATATCGGCCGCGCGGCGCAAATCTTCAAGGCGAAGTACGAGATTGGCTGCACTGGCCCGGTGCAGGTCCTCCGGAACGTCCTGTCCATCGGTCACCCAGGTGATCGGCAGGGCGTGGTCCACGGCCACCGACAGGGCATTGCCGAAGCGGCCGGTCTCGTCCAGCTTGCTCAGTACCAGGCCCTGCAGGTTGGCAGCGCCGAAACGGCGGACCACCTCGTCCATGTCGCCGAAACTGGTGTTGGCCGGCAGCACCAGCAGCGTGCGGACCTGGCGGGCGGCGCGCAGCCACTGCAGCTGGGCGGCCAGTGCGCGGTCGCGCGGGCCCAGGCCGGCGGTGTCGATCAGTACCAGCTTGTAGTCCTTCAGGCGTTCCAGCAGCTGGTCCAGGTCGGTGCCGCTGTTGGCCTCGTGCACCGCGATGCCGAGCTGGCGGCCGTAGCCGTACAGCTGCTCGCGGGCACCGATGCGGGTGGTATCGGTGGTGACCAGGGCCACGTCACGCGGCGCGTGCTTCTCGGCGAAGCGGGAGGCCAGCTTGGCGATGGTGGTGGTCTTGCCGGCGCCGGTCGGGCCCACCAGGGCGATCACGCCGCCTTTTTCCAGCGGGTCGACCGGGGCGATCGGCAGCTTGCGCGAAATCAGCCCCAGCATCAGGCCGCGGCCGCGGTGGGCCTCGGTTTCCAGTGGGATCTGCATGGCCACGTCGCGGGCCAGGCCGGCGTCGAAGCCGTACTCGTCCATCAGGTCCAGCGCAGTGGCGCGCACCGGGCAGCCGCGCAGGCGCTCGTCGGTGAAGCGGTTCATTTCGCGCTCGATCACCTGGCGCATGCCGGCCACTTCCTGGCGCAGCTGGCGGATCTCGGCGTCGTCCTGGGTAACCACGGTCAGCGTCGGTGCCGGGGCCAGTACCGGTGCCGGGCTGGTTTCGTCATTGGCTTCAGCCGGTGCCGGTCCGCTGGCGGTGATCCCGGGTTGCACATCAGCCACAGCAGCGGTCGGCAGCGGTGGCGGCTGCACAGCCGGTGCCGGGCTTTCGTGATGCGCCTCGTGCGGCGGGTCGATCTGGAAGCGGGCGCGGTTGGCCGGCGTGGCGCTGCCGGGTGCCGGTGCGACGATGGCTTCGGCGAACGGAGCGAAGATCTGTTCCGGCAGCGCCGGTTCGTTGACGGCGGCACGCGCCAGGGTGGCGGCGAAGCCGGTGCTGCCACGGGTCGGCACGATCTCGTCGGCACTGTCCAGGGTGCGGCCAGTGGCGCCGACCGCAGCGCGGGCGAGGGCGGCCACAGCCGAGGTGGTGGCGGCGACCGGTTCCGGCGCCGGGGTGCTGCTGCGGCGGCGGGTGACGGCGGCGATCACCGCGTCGGCGGCGGTGCGCGGCTTGGGCGCCGGCGGCGGAGCGATGTCGCGACGCGAGGCTTCCAGCGCACGCTGCACGGCGCTCTCATCGTAATTGGCGGCGGCGACGATCTCGATGCCTTCCTCGATCCGGCGGTTGGACAGGATCACGGCGTCAGGACCATGTTCCTTGCGCACCAGGTTCATGGCCGAGCGCATGTCGGCGGCGACGAATCGTTTGATTTTCATGCTGTGGTCACGGGACGAAGACGGCGGGGTGGCGGTCGGAGAACTCGGGTAGTCGGTGGTCTGCACGGTGCGGGTTCCCCTTGGTATCTGTCTGTTGCGTTGGTTCGAAAGTGGTGTCTGTTTTCTGGCGCATCGGAGAGCGGCGTCAGCTGATCGTTCCGACCAGCTTCAGGCGCTTGTCCTCCGGCACCTCGCTGTAGGCCAGGACCGACAGCGACGGAACGCTGTGGCGGACCAGGCGCGCCAGCGCGGCGCGCACCGGGCCCGGTACCAGCACGACCGCCGGCTCGTTTCGCGCTTCCTGCTTGCTGACACATTCGGCCAGGCTCTGGTGCAGTCGCTCAGCGAGTCCGGGTTCCAGCGCGGCGCCGTTGCCCTGCGTGGACTCCTGCAAGACACGTTCCAATTGCGGGTTGAGGGTGAACACCGGCAGCTCCGCCGACATTCCGGCGATCTCCTGCACGATGAAGCGGCCCAGTGCGGTGCGCACGGCGGCGGTCAGCACGGCCGGGTCCTGGCTGTTCGGAGCGTGTTCGACCAGTGCTTCGGCGATCTTGCGCAGCTGGCGGATCGGAATGCGCTCGACCAGCAGGTTCTGCAGCACGCGCACCACCGCCGACAGCGGCAGCGCCTTCGGCGTCAGATCTTCGACGAGCTTGGGCGCGCTCTTGGCCAGGTTGGCCAGCAGGTGCTGCACTTCCTCGTGGCCGAGCAGTTCCGGCGCGTGTTCGCGGATCAGGTGCGAGAGGTGGGTGGCGACCACGGTGGCCGGGTCGACCACGGTGTAGCCCAGCGTTTCAGCCTGGGCGCGCTGGTGCGGTTGGATCCAGGTGGCATCCAGGCCGAACGCGGGGTCCTTGCCGGCGATGCCTTCCAGCGCGCCGAGGGCGCTGCCCGGGTCCAGGGCCAGCTCGCGGTCGGGGTGGATCTCGGCGGTGGCCACCGGCACGCCGTGCACCAGTACGCGGTAGCCGTTGGCGGGCAGTTCCAGGTTGTCGCGGATATGCACCGACGGGATCAGGAAGCCGACGTCCTGGGTCAGCTTGCGGCGAACGCCCTTGATGCGCGCCATCAGTTCGCCCCCCTGGTTGGCGTCCACCAGCGGGATCAACCGGTAGCCGACCTCCAGGCCCAGCGGATCGACCGGACGCAGCTCGTCCCAGCTCAGTTCGGCGGTGGGTGCCGGCGCGGCCGGGCGGCCCAATGCGTTGAGCGCAGCGGCGTCGTTGCCTGCAGCTCCCGGATCGGTGGTGGCAGCCTTGCCCTTGCGATAGACCTTCCACGCGATGAAGCCGAGGATCGCGGACAGCGTCAGGAAAGCGACGTTGGGCATGCCCGGCACCAGGCCGACCACGCCGATGATGCCGGCAGTGATCGCCAGCGCACGGTACTGGCCGAACACCTGGCCGGTCATGGCCTGGGCCATGTCCTGCGAACGCGAAGCGCGGGTGACCAGCATCGCGACCGCGCTGGACACCAGCAGCGCCGGCAGTTGCGCCACCAGACCGTCACCGATGGAGAGCAGGGTGTAGGTGGCAGCGGCGTCGCCGAACGGCATGCCATGCTGCAGCACGCCCACGGCCAGGCCGCCGAGCATGTTGATGAACAGGATCAGGATGCCGGCGATGGCGTCGCCGCGGATGAACTTGCTGGCACCGTCCATCGCGCCGTAGAAGTCGGCTTCCTCGCGGACCTCTTCACGGCGCAGCTTGGCTTCTTCACGCGTCAGCAAACCGGCGTTGAGGTCGGCATCGATCGCCATCTGCTTGCCGGGCATCGCGTCCAGGATGAAGCGCGCGGTCACTTCGGAGACGCGGCCTGCGCCCTTGGTGATGACCACGAAGTTGATGATGGTCAGGATCGCGAAGACCACGATGCCGACCGCGTAGTTGCCGCCGATCACGAATTCGCCGAAGGCGGCGATGACCTTGCCCGCGGCGTCGTGGCCGTTCTGGCCGTTGAGCAGGATCACGCGGGTGGACGCCACGTTCAGCGCCAGCCGCAGCATGGTGGTGATCAGCAGCACGATCGGGAAGATGGTGAAGTCCAGCGGGCGCTTCACGTAGACCACCGCCAGCAGCACCATCAGCGAGATGGCGATGTTGAAGGTGAACAGCGCATCGAGCACCGGCGCGGCCAGCGGCACCACGACCATGGCCAGCAGGGCCAGCACGATGAGCGGTGCGCCAAGGCCCTGGCGGATCATTTCCAGGGCGCGGCGGGTGTTGAATCCGGCGGAGGGCTGGGCGCTCACGGGCGGCCTCCCTTGCCGAATTCATCCACCTGGATGTGCGGGGCGTCCGGCATCGGGCCAGTGCGCCAGGCGCGCAGCTGGTAGACGTAGGACAGGACCTGGGCGACGGCCGAATACAGTCTCACGGGGATTTCCTTTCCGAGTTGGCCTTCCCGATACAAGGCGCGTGCCAAAGGCGGGGCAGAGACAATCGCGACCTTGTTGCCGTCGGCCACTTCACGGATGCGCAGGGCAGTCTCGTCCACGCCCAGGGCGATCACGGTGGGGGCGTTCATGGCGCCGCCCTCGTACTTCAGGGCCACCGCGTAGTGGGTGGGGTTGACCACCACTACGTCGGCAGTGGGTACCGCTTCCATCATCCGGCGGTTGGCCATCTGCTGCTGCAGCTGGCGGATGCGGCCCTTCACCTCGGGGCTGCCCTCGCTCTCCTTCATTTCCCGGCGCAGCTCTTCACGGGTCATCTTCAGCTTGCGCATCCAGTTCCAGCGCTGGTACGGGGCATCGATGGCGGCCAGCACCAGCATGGCGCCGGCGGTGGCCAGCAGCAGACGCAGGGTGAAGCCGAGGCCGTCGGTGATGGCGGTCTCCAGCGGGTGGTGGATCAGCCCGCGCAGGGTGTCGAAGCCGGTCCAGACCACCAGGCCAGCGGCGACGCCGACGAAGGCCACGCGCAGCAGCGATTTGGTGAACTCGGCGATGGCCTCCGGGCCATACAGGCGCTTGAGCCCGCTCATCGGATTCATGCGGTTGAAGTCGGGCATCATCGCCTTCTGCGACCAGCGCAGGCCGCCCATCACCAGCGGGGCGACGAAACTGGCCAGCAGGCAGACCAGCACCAGCGGTGCGATCACCAGCATGAACTGCAGCAGCAGGTCGCCGAAGTGGCCGAACAGTTCCTTCGGGTTCTGCCGCAGGCTCTGTTCGGGGCTGAGCGCGTGCTTCATCCAGGCGCTTGCACCACGGCCGATCGAGCCGCTCATGGCCATCACCGCCAGTACGCCGGCGCCGAACACGGCGGCGGTGCCGAGTTCGCGCGAGCGCGGCAGGTTGCCCTGTTCACGGGCGTCGCGCAGGCGTTTTTCGGTAGGTTGTTCGGTCTTTTCGCCGGCGGATTCGTTCTCGGACATCACGGGCACTGCGGCAGGAGTTGCCGGGGTGCGTGCAAGAACTGTTCCACGCATGGCGTGGATCTACCGTCGGCCCGTCTTGTAGAGCCGAGCCCACGCTCGGCTGCGGTTGGGCCCAGGCGCGAAGCGCAGCCGAGCGTAGGCTCGGCTCTACAGGAGGGTGCCGCAGGAATCGTTCCGTGATGGCGGGCAGGCGCACCGCGCGGCGTTATCCGGGCGGGTGTTGCGGCGGTGGGCTCTGCGCCAGTTCCACCCGCGGCCGGGGCAGGTCGTGCAGTTGCATGAAGCGCGCCGCATCGACCGGGCGGCCGAGCAGGTAGCCCTGCAGGTAATCGCATCCCAGCCGCTCCAGGTAGGCGCGCTGGGCGGCGGTTTCCACGCCTTCGGCGACGATGTCCATGTCCAGCGCATGGCCCAGTGCCACGATGGCCGAGACGATCACCACATCCTCGGCGCTGTGCTCCAGATCGCGCACGAAGGCATGGTCGATCTTGATCTCGGTAGCCGGCAGCCGCTTCAGGTACAGCAGGCTGGAGTAGCCGGTGCCGAAGTCATCGATGGAGATGCCCACGCCCAGCGCCGAGAGCGCCTGCAGCAGGCGCAGGCTGGTATCGGTATCGCGCATCACCGTGCTTTCGGTGATCTCCAGCACCAGGTGGCGCGGGGCAATGTCGTAGCGTTCGATCACTTCACGCACATCCTGCAGCAGGTGCGGCGAACTGAACTGTACCGGCGACAGGTTCACCGACATCGACCAGCCTTCGTGACCGGCGTCATGCCAGCGGCGCAGCTGCAGGCAGGCCTGGTCCAGCGCCCAGCGCCCGATGTCGTTGATCGCGCCGCTGCGCTCGGCCAGCCGGATGAAGCGGTCCGGCGGGATCAGGCCATGCTCCGGATGGCGCCAGCGGATCAACGCTTCGGCACCGGCCACCTTCTGCGTGGCTACCTGGATCTTCGGTTGGTAGTGCAGGAACAGCTGCTCGCTGCCAATGGCCCGGCGCAGGTCGGCCAGCAGCCGGAACTGTTGTTCGGCGCTGTCATTCATCCAGTCGGCGAACAACACGAAGGCGTTGCGTCCGGATTCCTTGGCCTGGTACATCGCTGCATCGGCAAAGGCCATCAGCTGCCGCTCGCTGGCAGCGTGGTCGGGACAGATCGCCACGCCGATGCTGGCGGTCACCTGCAGTTCGTTGTCCGGCAGCAGGGGCCCGCTGCCGACCGCCTGCAGGATGCGCCGGGCCAGGGTTGGAAGATCCTCGTCATGCTCGATGCGTACCACCAATACGAATTCGTCACCGCCCAGACGGGCCAGCATGTCGTTGGGCCGAAGCAGCTGGCGCGTGCGTTCGGCCACCGCCACCAGCAGTGCATCACCGGCCTGATGGCCATAGGCATCGTTGACCTGCTTGAAGCCATCCAGGTCCATGAACATCACCGCGAAACGGCTGCCGCCCTGTTCGGCCTCTGCCAGTGCCTGCACGATCCGACGCTGCAGCAGCAGGCGGTTGGGCAAGCGGGTGAGCGGGTCGTGCAGTGCGGCCTGGGTCAGTTCCTGCTGCGCGTCGGTCAGCGAGGTGCTCAACAGGGAGTTGCGCAGGCGCAGCAGCTGCGCCTCCACCCGCTGGTCCAGCCAGGACACCACCAGCACCACGGCCAGGATCGCCACGGTGAGCATCACCACCAGCATGGCCAGCCATTCGCTCTGCAGTCCATCGCCGACGGCTGCGCCGCAGATGCTGCCTTCCGGGAAGCGCGCGGCGGCCATGCCGGTGTAGTGCATGCCGACGATGGCCAGCCCGAGCAGGCCAGCGGCTGCCAGCCGGTCGCCGACACGGGTGCGCTGCGCACGCAGGCGGAACGCAACATACAGGGCCGTCCACGAAGCAGCGACTGCCACCATCAGCGAAAACAGCAGCCAGCCCGGGTCGTAGTCGATGCCCGGCTGCATGCGCATTGCGGACATGCCAACGTAATGCATGCCGGCGATACCGGTGCCCATCAGCAGGGCGCCGCCGGCCAGTCTCGGGTGCGGCAGGGTACGCAGCGAGACCAGCCACAGTGCGAACACCGACGAGGCGATGGCCAAGGCCAGGGAGAGCAGGGTGATCGGCAGGTCGTAGCCGAGCGGAATGGGCAGGTCGAAGGCGAGCATGCCGATGAAGTGCATCGACCAGATGCCCAGGCCCATGGCGAAGCCGCCACCGAGGCGCCACCACCACGCCGCGCCCTTGCCGGGTGCGGTGACCGTGCGCCCGGCCATTGCCAGCGCGGTGTACGAAGCCATCACGGCAACCAGCAGCGAGATCGCCACCAGCCACGGGTTGTACGTGCCTACCAGCATTCGTCAGTCTCCCGGACCTGCCTGTCGACGGAAACCACGGTGGGGCATGCATGAGGCAGGCCGACGCAGGGCGGCGGCCACGTGCGGCATCCCCCCGGTTGCCGCGCATTCACTCTAACGCGCAGACCCGGGGGAAGGGCAAGCAGTAAAACGTGAAATTGCGCCCCTGTAGAGCCGAGCCCATGCCCGGCTGCCGCTCCTGCCGAAGACAGCCGAGCATGGGCTCGGCTCTACAGAAACAAAGGCATGGCACGCAGTAAAACGTGATGATCAGGTCAGTGTGTGACCGCGTCCGCAGCCTGGAAGGCGGCATCGAACAGGCGCTGTACCGGCGGACCCATTTCCCCGGCCAGTAACGCCAGCAGGAACAGGCCCAGCAACAGCGAGACCGGCAGGCCCAGCTGGATCGGGTTCAGCGCCGGGGCCGCACGGGCCAGCACGCCGAACGCCAGATTCACTGCCAGCATCGCCACGGTCAGCGGGATCGCCAGGGTCAGTGCGCCGCGCAGCACGGTCAGCAGGAAGGTCGGGGCGATGCTGAAGAAGGCGTGCGGGTCCGGCAGCGGTGCGCCGATCGGCAGCGCCCGGTAGCTGTCCACCACCAGTGAGATCAGCGCCAGATGGCCGTTGGCGGTGAAGAACAGCAGGCCGAACAGCAGATAGAACCACTGGCCGATCACGCCCGAGGTACCGCCACGCAGTGGATCACTCATCTGCGCGAAGGCCAGGCCGGTTCCCTGGGCAATCAGCTCGCCGGCCATCGCGCCGGCCTCGAACACCAGCCGCAGCAGGAAGCCGATGGATACGCCGATGGCCAGTTCGCGGGCGATGGTCAGGACGGTAGCGGCATCGAAGCCGGTCCAGTCCGGTACTGGCGGCAGCAACGGCGCCAATGCGATGGCCAGGGTGCCGGCCAGGATCACACGGATCCGTGCCGGCACCGCGCGGGTGCCGACCATCGGCATGGCCATGGCCACGGCACCGATGCGCAGCATGGTCCACAGCACGGTGCCGATCATGCCGAAGGCCTGCAGGCCGTCGGCAGCCATCTGGGTGGCGGCGTCCATCGAAGCGCGTGTCCTAGCCGATCAGGTGTGGGATGCGCTGGAACAGCAGCGTGGTGAATTCAACCAGGTGGCCGATCAACAGGCTGCCCAACGCGAACAGCACTGCGGTCAGTGCCGCCGCCTTGGCGACGAAGGCGATGGTCGGTTCGTTCAACTGGGTCGCAGCCTGCACGACACCGACCACCACGCCCACCACCAGCACGGTGAGCAGCAGCGGGCCGGCCACCCACAGCACGGTGATCAGGCCACCACGCAGTTCGGTCAAGGCAAGTTCGGGAGTCATTCGGGTTCCATCTGCTTATGTAGAGTCGAGCCATGCTCGACTGCCTCTAAATCACGCCGGATTGAAGCTCGCCGCCAACGTACCCACGGTCAGCACCCAGCCATCCACCAGCACGAACAGCAGGATCTTGAACGGTGCCGACACCAGCATCGGCGACAGCATCATCATGCCCATCGACATCAGCACGCTGGCCACGACCAGGTCGATGATCACGAACGGGATGAAGATCAGGAAGCCGATCTCGAAGGCGGTCTTCAGTTCGCTGGTGACAAACGATGCGACCAGTACCGGGAACGGGATCGCGTCGGGGCTGGCGTAGGTGCCGTGCCCGGCGATGCCGGCGAAGGTCATCAGGTCGGTCTCTCGGATCTGCGCGAGCATGAAGCCGCGCAACGGCGTGGTGGTCAGCGTCCAGGCGGTCTGGAAGTCGATCTCGCCATTGAGGTACGGCGCCATGCCGGCGCTCCAGGCCTTGTCCCAGGTCGGCATCATCACCATCGCGGTGAGGAACAGCGCCAGGCCCAGCAGCACCTGGTTGGACGGTGTCTGCCCGGTACCCAGCGCCTGGCGCAGCAGGCCCAGCACGATGATGATGCGGGTGAACGAAGTCAGTACCAGCAGCATCGACGGGATCAGGGTGATCGCCGTCATCAGCAGCAGGGTCTGCAGCGGCAGGCTGACCGGCGCGCCACCGATCTTGCCGACGTTGATGTCCGGCAGCGGGGTGGTCGGTGCGCCGGGTGCGGCGAACGCCAGTGCCGGCAACAGGCACAGGGCGAGCATCAACAGCCACGGCATCAGGGTGGCAAGACGGGTACGGGTGACACGCATGTCAGGGGTCCTTGCGCAGCCGCTGCTGCAGCAGCTGGGCGAAATTCGGAAGATTCTTGAAATCCGGCACGCGCACCGGTGCCGGGGGGGGCAGCGGTTCGGGCAGGGTGTGCAGGGTGTTGATGCCGCCGGCGGTAACGCCCAGCAGCAGCTGCTGGCCGTTGACCTCGATCACCACCACGCGCTCCTTGGCACCGACACTCAGGCTGGCCACCACCTTCATGCCTTCGGCAGGGCGGAAACCACTGCCGGGCAGGCGCTTGAGCAGCCAGCCGAGGCCGATGACCAGCGCGAGCACTGCCAGCAGCGCCAGCACCGCGCCGAACAGGCTCGGTGCGGCGGCTGCGTGCTGGCCGATCTGCGGGCCGACCGGAGCGGTGGTCTTGCCGACCGCGAGCAGGGTGGAAGCCAGCAGGCTCAACGCAGTCTCCGGATCCGCTCGCTCGGGCTGACCACATCGGTCAGGCGCACGCCGAAGCGGTCATTGATCACCACGACTTCGCCATGGGCGATCAGGGTGCCGTTGACGAAGACATCCAGCGATTCGCCGGCGCCGCGCTCCAGTTCCACCACCGAACCCTGGTTGAGCTGCAGCAGGTTGCGGATCGGCAGGCGGGCGCGACCGACCTCCAGCGACAGGGTCACCGGCACGTCCAGGATCACGTCCAGGTTCAGGTCCGGACCGTTCGCCTCATCGGCCTGCAGGCTGCTGAACTGGGCCGGGGTGGGTTCGAGGGCGTCGATATCGTTCATTGCGGGTCTTCCTGGATGACGGGTACGCGCGGACGGGTGCCCGGCGGATGGGTAGCGGTGATCTTCACGGCGTTCATGCCGTTGGCGATGCCGAACTCGCCGGTGAACACCGGAATGTTCTCCACGCACAGCGGCACCTGCGGGCTGAGCTCGATCGGCAGGATGTCGCCGACCTTCAGCTGGGTCAGGTCGCGCAGGGTCATGCGCTTGCTGGCCAGCACGCTGGACAGGGTCACCTCGGCGATGTTGAGCTGTTCGCGCAGGGTCTGGCCCCAGCTCTCGTCGCGATCGTTGCGGTCGCTCTGGATGCCGGCGTCGAGCAGTTCGCGGATCGGCTCCAGCATCGAGTACGGCAGGGTCACGTGGATGTCGCCGCCACCGCCGTCGAGCTCGACGTGCAGGCGGCACACCACCACGTACTCGCGCGGCGTCACGATGTTGGCGAAGTGCGGGTTGATTTCCGAGTTGATGTACTCGAAGTCGACATCCATCACCGGTGCCCAGGCTTCGCGAAGGTCGGCGAAGGTCTGCTTCAGCAGCAGGTGGATCACCCGCATTTCGGTGGCGGTGAACTCGCGGCCTTCGATGCGGGTGGGGTAGCGCCCGTCACCACCGAAGAAGTTGTCGACGATGGCGAACACCAGGGTCGGTTCGAACACGATCAGGCCGGTGCCGCGCAGCGGCTTGAAGCGGATCAGGTTCAGGTTTGTCGGCACATACAGCGAGTGCATGTAGTCGTTGAACTTGATCAGCTCGATGCCGCGCACCGACAGTTCGGCCGAACGGCGGATCAGATTGAACAGGCCGATCCGCCACAGCCGCGCGAAGCGCTCGTGGACCATTTCCAGGGTCGGCATGCGACCGCGGATGATGCGGTCCTGGCTGGCGAAGTCGTACGAACGCGCCTCGCCTGATGGCGGTTCCGGATCGGTCTCGACCGCACCACTGTCCACGCCGTGGAGCAGGGCATCAATCTCGTCCTGGGACAGCAGGTCATTCATCGGTGGGCCCTTACTGGGTCACGAAGCTGGTGAACAGCAGATCGTCGGCGCCGTTGCTGCCGGTCTCGGCCTTGAGCACTTTCTGCACTTCGGCCAGCGAAGCGGCCTGCAGCTTCTGCTTGCCGGCGACATCGGCGATCTGGTCCGGGCTGACCTGCGAGAACAGCATCAGCAGGCGTGCGCGGATGGCGGGGGCATGGGTCTTGATCGCTTCCAGCGCGGCCGGATCGCGGGTCATCAGCTGCACTTCCAGCTGCAGGTAGCGCGGGCCATCGACCGGGCCGTTGAGGTTGACCACAAACGCGGGGTCCAGCGCGAAGTACTGCGCCGGTGCCGGAGTGCTGGCCTTCTTCGGGGCCTGTGCGGTCTTCTCTTCGTGCTTGGACTGGGTGAAGAACCAGACGCCGCCACCGGCGGCAGCGGCGGCCAGTACGGCCACCAGTGCGGTGATCAGGATCGGACTACGCGGCTTGGCGGCCTTGTCCTTCTCGGCGGTCTTCTTGGTTTTGTCAGCGGCTGCGGCCACGGGGTGAAGCTCCTGAGGGTTGCTTCACCGGGATATGCAAGGGGTGTGCCGGAGCCGGGGCAGAGGGGGGCGACGGAATTCCGTCGGGGTGCCGGTGGGGCCGTGCGGAGCAAGCTCCGCACCCACCAACGCGATACTGGCAGGTGCCAACCGCCGCGCTCTGGTGGGTGCCAACCGCTCAGCTCTGGTGGGTGCCAACCTTGGTTGGCACGCCTGTCAGGCGTATGCGTCCAACAATCCGCGCTGGCGGATCAACTGCGCGGACGACACGCTGGCGTCGCCCGGCGACGGTTCTCCGTCACCTGCCGTGCCGCCACCAACGGTCTGGCCCGACGCATTGCCGTCACCACCGGGCGCCTGGTGGCCGACATCGGCATGAGCCAGCTGGAAGCCCTGCTCGCCGAGAAGTTCGCGCAGGCGCGGCAGGCTGCTTTCCAGTGCCTGGCGCACATCCACGTGCGGGCTGCTGAAGCTGGCATGCACCTTGTCGCCGTTCAACTGCAGGCGCACGTCGACCGGGCCCATATCGTCCGGACTCAGCCGGATATGGGCATGGCCGATCTTCTGGTCGGCCAGCCAGCCAAGGCGCGCGCCGATGGCCTGGTCGAAACCATCGTCACCGAGCACTGGCTTCGGTGTCGGTTCGCCATTGAAGATGGCATTACCCGTGGCCAGCGCGGCCTTCAGATCCTGCACAGCCGCGTTGCCCGGTGCATGGAGCAGCGGCGACGTGGCACGGTCGCCGATGAGGGTTGCGTCGCTGCCTTCACCGCGCTCGCTGCGCTTGCCGGGTAGTACCGACTCAGGCAGCGGCAGTGGTGTCGCCTGGTCGGCGCCACCGGTGGCGTCGCCTTCGGCGGTGGCCGTAGCGGTCGCCGCCGCTGTGGATGGCAGCGCTGCTGCGACCGGTAGTGCGGCGGGGGCGGGGAGTGCGTTGCCGTCTGCGTCGGCGGCCGTTGCTGTCACTGCTGGCAGAGCGGCGGCAGGATCGGCAGGTGTCGGTATCGCCAGTACCAGTCCTGCCAGGCCGAGCGGCGGCCAAGGCGCTTCCTCGGCCGCCGCCGGGGCGTCCTTTTCGGCAGCGGGCCTGGCTTGCGCTGTGGGCACCGTGGCTGCGGTCTCTTCGGGTGCGGCAGCGCTGTCCGGCCTGCGTTCGGCGCCGGCCTGGCCATTGCTGTCGGATGCCGGCCCCTGCGTGGACGGCGTGGGCGTGTTCAAGGGTTTCGAGGGTGCATCGGCACCCGGTGAGCCACCCTGCAGCAGTTGGCTGAACGCCTTGCTGCCATCACCGCGTGGCGCGCGCGTTGCGCTGCTGCCGGAATTCTGCGGCTGCGCGTTGGCGCTGCTGGCCAATGGCGCGGGCATCACGAGCGGCCTCCCTGCTCGGCGCCGTCCTGGTCTTCGGTCTGTACCAGGCGAGCGCGGCGGGCACCGATGTCGTCCATTTCGCGCTGGTCGCGGCGGTCCGTCACCACCTTCTCCTGTGCGCGGTAGCTGGCGGCCAGCTGTTCCAGCACGGCCTTGTCACGGCTGGCCAGGATCAGGCGGGCGCGCTCAGCCTCCACCTTCTCGCGGTTGCCATTGACCGTGGCCTGCTGCTGTTCGACCGCACTGTCGAGGCGGTCGAGAAACGCACGCCGGTTCAGCAGCTGCGCCGGGCTGGTCGCCGCCATCTGGGCATTCGCATACTCCTCGGCGTAGCGGCGTAGTTCGTCCAGTCGCGATAGATGGGTATCGAGCACGCGCTGGCGTTCGGCCAGGTCGCGAGCGACCGCGTCCTCGTGTTCCTGGGCCCGCTTGAGCAGGGGATCGATGCGCTTGGACTGGTTCATGGCTTAACTCTCTTGTTCCACCAGGCGCTGCAGCGCCGCCTGGCTGTGCGGGAGATCTGCGGCCTTGGCAACGTCCTGGCCGAGGAACTCCATGATTTCCGGCCAGCGTTCCAGGGCTTCGTCGGTGGCCGCGTCGTTGCCGCGCTGGTAAGCACCGATGGCGATCAGATCACGGTTGGCCGAGTAGGCCGAGACCAGTCGCTTCAACTTGCGGATGCGCAGGCGCCACGGCTCGTCGGCGATTTCCGTGACCACGCGGCTGACCGACGATTCAACGTCGATGGCCGGGTACAGGCCACTGTCGGCCACGCGCCGCGAGAGCAGGATGTGACCGTCGAGGATCGCGCGCGCTGCATCGGCGATCGGATCCTGCGGATCATCGCCTTCGGTGAGCACCGTGTAGAACGCGGTGATCGAGCCACGGCCCTTGGCGCCATTGCCGGCGCGTTCGACCAGTGCCGGCAGCTTGGCGAACACCGACGGCGGGTAGCCGCGGGTGGTCGGCGGCTCACCCACCGACAGGCCGATCTCGCGCTGCGCCTGGGCGAAGCGGGTCAGCGAGTCCATCAGCAGCAGCACGTTCAGGCCCTGGTCGCGGAACCACTCGGCAATGGCGGTGGCGCGGTAGGCACCGTGCAGGCGTGCCAGCGGCGGCCGGTCGGCGGGACTGGCCACCACCACGGCACGACGCAGGCCTTCCTCGCCCAGCGTGGTCTCGACGAAATCACGTACTTCGCGGCCGCGTTCACCGATCAGGCCGACCACGATCACGTCGGCGGCGGTGTAGCGGGTCATCATGCCCAGCAGGGTCGACTTGCCGACGCCGGAGCCGGCGAACAGGCCGACACGCTGGCCACGGCCGATCGGCAGCAACGCGTTGATCGCGCGCACGCCCACATCCAGCGGTTGGGTGATCGGCTCGCGCGCCAGCGGATTGATCGAGACACCCGCCATGCCGACATGGCCCTCGGCGCGGATCGGGCCCTTGCCGTCCAGCGGTACGCCGTCGCTGTCGATGACGCGGCCGAGCAGGCCTTCGCCTACTTCAACGCCGCCACGGCGCGCGGACGGCACCACCCGTGCGTTGGGCAGCAGACCGTGCAGTTCCGCACTGGGCATCAGGTAGGTGCGCTCGCCGGCGAAGCCGACCACTTCGGCATCGACCCAGCCACCATCGATCACTTCCACCTTGCAGCTGGCGCCCAGCGGCGCCTCGCAGCCGACGGCTTCCAGGGTCAGTCCGACCGCGCGGCGCAGCACGCCTTCGCGGATCAGGCCACGGCCATGGGCGGTATCCACGCGCAGGCCGTCGAGCCGACGGGCCAGGCGCAGGTTGCGGGCCATGGCCCAGTCGGCCGGTGGCGGCGTCGGTTGCGGATCGGGGTTCATGCATTGGCTCCGGTCTGGCGGATCACCGCGTCCAGCGCGCCTCGCAGGCGGGCTTCCAGGGTGCCGTCGATGCGCACGGCTTCGGCGTGCACGCGAAGATCGCCGCGGCTCAGGCTGGTGTCTGGCACCAGGCGCTGTTGTGGCGGCAGGCTCAACAGCGGGGCGAGGGCGGCGATGTCGTCCGGGTGCAGTCGCACTTCAACCTCGCGGGTGCTGCCACCCACCGCGTCGATGGCCTCACCGACCAGCTGTGCCAGCAGTGCCGGGTCAGCTTCGTAAGCGCGGCCGACCAGTGCGCCAGCGATGCGTACCGCCAGCTCGCCCAGTGCGCCGACCACTTCGTTCTCCAGCCGCACCAGCGGTCGGCTGAAGTTGTCGAGGATGCCTTCGATCTGCGCGGCGAGGCGACGCACCTCCGCCTGACCCTGGCCGTAACCTTCGGTATGGCCGTGCTGGAAGCCTTCCTTCTCGGCGCTGTCCTGGATGGCCTGGATTTCCTCCAGGGTCGGCAGCTGCAGCGGCGGCTCCGGCTCGTGCTCCGGGTCCGGCTCGGTGAGTTCGAACGCATCCTCCTGATCCAGCACCGGTTCGGGCTGGGCCAGCAGGTCCGGGGCAAGCCAGCGCACGACGTTGCTCACAGCATGGCCTCCGCGCTGCCACCAATGGTGACGGTGCCTTCATCGGCCATGCGCTTGACGATGGCCAGGATCTCGCGCTGTGCGCCTTCCACGTCGGACAGGCGCACCGGACCGCGAGCTTCCATGTCTTCCAGCAGGATTTCGGCCGCGCGCTGCGACATGTTGCGGGTGATCTTGTCGCGCACCTTGATGTCGGCACCGCGCAGGGCCAGGCCCAGGCGCTCGCCGCTCACTTCGCGCAGCACCAGCTGCATCTCGCGATCGTCCAGGTCCACCAGGTCGTCGAACACGAACATCAGATCCTGGATGCGGTTGCTCAACGGCGCATCGATGCGGGCGATTTCGCCCAGGATCGCCTGGTCCTGGCCGCTGTCCATGAAGTTCAGGATGTTGGCCGCGCACTGCACGCCGCCGATGTTGGACGACTTCAGGTTCTGGTTGCCGGCGAACTGGCGCTCCATGATCTCGTTGAGTTCATTGAGTGCGTTCGGCGGAATGCCGTCGAGCGTGGCGATGCGCAGCAGCACGTCCACGCGGGTACGGTCCGGCAGCAGCTTCAGCGCGTCGGCGGCCTGGTCGGTTTCCAGGTGCGCCATCACGATGGCGATGATCTGCGGGTGCTCGTTGCGCACCAGGTCGGCCACCGCACGCGGGTCCATCCACTTCAGTGCGTCCAGGCCGGTGGTGTTGCGGCCGAGCAGGATGCGGTCGATCAGGTTGCCGGCCTTCTCGCTGCCCAGCGCCTGCACCAGCATGTTGCGGATGTAGTCGTCCGAGCCCACGCCCAGCGAGGTCTTCGAGCCCAGTTCCTGGCCGAACTGGTCCATCACCCGTTCCACCTGTTCGCGGGTGATGTCGGTCATGGTGGCCATGGCGATGCCGATCTTCTGCACCTCCTTGGGTTCCATGTGGCGCAGCACTTCGGCTGCATCCAGCTCACCCAAGGACAGCAGCAGCACGGCCGCGCGCTGCACGCCGGTCAGTTGTGCCTCAGTCATTGGCCACCCAGCCCTTGACCACCTGGGCCACGCGCTTGGAGTCGGTCTTCACGGCTTCACGCGCCATCCGCAGTCGTTCCTCATATGAATCCACCGGCAGGGCCAGTGCATCCGGCCCGCCCAGGCTGGCCCGGTCGGCGCCCAGCGCCGGCAGCGGCATGCCATCGTCATCGACCAGCTGCACGTCCGCGGTGTGCGGTTCCAGTGCCTGTTCGTCGTTCTTCTTGTTCTGGCCGGTGATCGCGCGCAATGCCGGGCGCAGCACGCCGAACAGCAATGCCAGCACCACCACGGCGCCCAGCAGCATGCGGCCGGCGTCGTGCACCCACGGCAGCTCCCACCAGGCCGGGCCTTCGACCGGCGTGGTATCACGCACGAACGGGGCGTTCATCACCGACACGGTGTCGCCGCGTTCGGCATTGAAACCGACGGCCTGCTTGACCAGTGCCTCGACGCGGGTCAGTTCGGCGGCCGACAGCGGCTGCGGGCTGACCTTGCCGTTGGCGCCGGCGCGCGGCACGTTGTCCACCAGTACCGCCACCGAGACGCGCTTGATGCGGCCAGCCGGCTGGCGGGTGTGCTGCAGGGTGCGGTCCAGCTCGTAGTTGCGCGTCGCGTTCTTGCTGCTTTCGGTCGGGGTCTGTGCGGTGGCGGGTGCAGCCTGCTGGCCCGGCGGGCTGTTGCTGGTCGCGCCCGGCACGCCCTGCGGGCCGGGGGTGCTGGTGGTGTTCTCGCTCATCTGCTCGCTGCGCAGCTTCTGCGGTTCACCGTTGTAGAGCTCACGGGCTTCCTCGGTTACCGAGAAATCCATGTCCACGCTCACTTCCGGATTGACCCGACCGGGGCCGGTCATCGGCTCCAGCAGCTCGCGGATGCGCTGGTTGAACGAGGTTTCCTGGCGACGCACCTGCTCGAACTGGGCAGCGTTGACCGCCGCTTCGCTGTTCGGGTCGGTGATGCTGAGCATGCGCCCGCTCTGGTCGACCACGGTCACCCGTTCCGGAGCGAGGTCCGGAATGCTGGCCGCGACCATGTGCACGATGGCATCGACCTGGCTGCGTTCCAGCTGCTGGCCACCACGCAGTTCCAGGGTGACCGAGGCACTGGCCACGTCGCGCTGGCGGGTGAAGGCGCTGGGCTTGGGAATGGCCAGGTGCACGCGCGAATCGCGCACCGGGCGCAGCGTGTTGATGGTGCGCGACAGCTCGGTTTCCAGCGCATGCTGGTAGCGTGCGCTTTCCACGAACTGGCTGACGCCGAAGCCCGGATCGCGCTCCATCAGCTCGAAGCCGAGCTTGCCGCTGTCGGTCAGGCCGGAGCCGGCCAGCTTCAGGCGGGCATCATGCAGGTTCTTTTCCGGCACGGTGATGCCACCGGTGGCCAGGTCGAGCGCGAACGGAATCTGCGCGGCGCGCAGGAGGTCGGTCGCTTCAGCGGTCGCCTTCTGGTCCAGGCCGGTGTACAGCGGGACCATGCCCGGCTTCTGCGACCAGAAGAACACGGACAGGCCTGCCGCCACCGCCACCGCGATCATCGCCATCAGGCCCAGCCGACGGGTGATCTGCAGACTCTGCAGGCGGTCGAACCATTGCCCGGCCTTTTCGGCGTTCAGGCTGTCCTTGGAGAGCGTCAGTGCCATGCGTCTCTATTCCTTACAGCGGCATGTTCATCACGTCCTGGTAAGCCTGGACGAGACGGTTGCGGACTTCCACGGTGGCGCGGAAGGCGATCTGGGACTGCTGCGAGGCGACCATCACCTTGGCGAGGTCGGCGCTGGGGTCACCCATTTCGAAGGCCTTGGCGAGGGCGCCGGACTTCTGTTGTGCATCGTTGACGCCGGCAATCGCACCACGCAGGGTCTCGGTGAAGCTGGCCGGCTGCACCTGCGGTGCATCCAGCACCGTGCCCGGAAGGGCGTTGCTGCGCGGCATTTCGCCCAGCGGGTTGAGCGCCGGCTGTCCCATCTGGGTCTGATAGGAGCGGATCTGCGAAAGGATCGAAGTGACGGAGTGGGACATCTGCAACGGTTCCAGAAACAGGGGATGGGGTTGTCTGCTGGAGCAGGTGCAAGTGCCGTGCCGAAACCGGGTTTCGATTCAGTGAAGTGAGGGTTGGGGTGCGCTGGCAGGGCTGCGCCCTGCACCCGCCGAAGCAACGTCAACGTCAACGTCAAAGGCGGGTCATCTGTGGGTTGGCGGGGTGGGTCCGGTTGCGGGGGACGCCGTAAACCCGTCCTTGGGGGCTTGGCCGCGGCATCCATGCCGGGGACACCCCCGCAACCGGACCCACCCCGCCTTCGACAGTGGGCCGCGATCTGTTGGAACCTGCTGCTGTTGGTGGGTGCCGACCGTTGGTCGGCACTAATCGGATGGGGCCATATCCCGTTGCAACGCAACAGGCTCTGACTCCGGTCGTGGCGCCATTTAACCGGCGTCGGTTTTCTGGCCTACGGCTGCAGGGTCCAGCGGCCGGAATTCTGGCGCTGGCGCGGGGCGATGGGGCCGTCGTTCTGGGTGTAGATGAAACGGCCCTGGAGGTCGCTCTGGCAGGTCAGCAGCAGGCTGTAGTGGGCGGGGCCGGGTGGGCCTCGGTCATCTGGATTTCCGCGATATGCGGGGCCAGGCGCTGGTAGCGGTAGCTACCGCCGATGCGGAGGTCGGTGCCCAGGTGGCGGGCAGGGTGCAGTTCTAATGCAGTGGGGTCAGATCCCTTTGCTGCGGAAAGGGATCTGACCCCGGGCGCCAAAAACACCAACGCCCGGGCAAGCCCAGGCGTTCGTGCCCCCTTCATGCTGGCAATGCGTGTCAGCTGGCCAGTTCGGCCGGCTCGCGTTCGATGCCGTACTTGCGCAGCTTTTCCACCAGGGTGGTGCGGCGCAGGCCGAGCAGCTGGGCGGCATGGGCGACAACGCCCTGGGTGCGTTCCAGTGCTTCGTTGATCAGGCCCAGTTCGATGTTGGCCATGTGGTTGCGCAGGTCCAGGCCGTCGTCGGGCAGGGCTGCCGGGGCTGCGGCGCGATTGACGGCAATGCCGTGCTCCAGTGCCGGTTGGCTGCCGCCGCCCGGGGTGTGGAACGAGAAGCTGCGCAGGTCCAGGCGTTCTTCGCTGGCAGCCGGCTGTGCCGGTGCAGGTGTGGCGACGGCGGCCAGTGCCGCATCGCCGCGGTAGCGGGCCGGCAGGTCCTGCACGCGCACCGAACCGCCCGGATGCAGCACCGCCAGGCGCTCGACCAGGTTGGTCAGTTCACGCACGTTGCCCGGCCAGTCGTAGCCGGCCAGTGCCTGCAGGGCTTCCGGGGTGAAGCGCACTTCGCCACGGCCGGTGCGTGCCAGCTGTGCGGCGATGGTTTCCACCAGCGCCGGCAGGTCTTCGCGACGCTCGCGCAGGGCGGGCACGTCGATCGGGAACACGTTGAGGCGGTAGAACAGATCCTCGCGGAACTTGCCTTCGGCGATGCGCGTTTCCAGATCGCGGTGGGTCGCGGCCACGACGCGCACGTTGCAGCGAATGGTCTGGTTGCCACCGACGCGCTCGAAACTGCGTTCCTGCAGCACGCGCAGCAGCTTCACCTGCATCGGCAGGCTCATGTCGCCGATTTCGTCGAGCAGCAGGGTGCCGCCCTCGGCCATTTCGAATCTGCCCTTGCGCGCGGTCAGTGCGCCAGTGAAGGCACCTTTTTCGTGGCCGAACAGTTCGCTTTCCAGCAGATCGGCCGGAATGGCGCCGCAGTTGATCGCCACGAACGGGCCATCACGGCGCGGTGAGCGCTGGTGGATCGCACGCGACACGACTTCCTTGCCGGTACCGGATTCGCCCAGCACCAGTACGGTGGTATCGAACGCGGCCACCTGCTCGATCATGGTGCGCAGCGCAGTCACCGCCGGGCCGTTGCCGGTCGGGCCTTGATCCTGCGCGGCACCGGCCTGGTGCTCGGCGTCCAGGCGCTTGAGGCTGGCGCGGCGCAGCAGGGCTTCCATCTGCGCATGGCGCAGCGGCGATTCCAGCGGCCAGATGTTGGCTTCGTGCAGCCCGTGCTGCTGGGCAAACGCAGTGGCATCACCATCGGCCAGCAGTACCGGTGGCGGCAGGCTGCTGCCGCCCAGCCAGTCGTACAGCGCGGTGCTGGCAGCCGTGTCGTCCAGGCTGCCGACGATCACAGCCATCCAGTCGTTCTGGCGCTGGCGGCCCAGGTCGAAGTCGGCTGCGTCGGACACCCAGCGCGGGTTGAAATCCATGAATTCCAGCAGGGCAACGGTGCGCTCCGCGCGCACGGCGTCGTTGTCCAGCACCAGGATGCGCGATTCGCTCACGATCGATCCTCCCTGAGGCCTTCCAGGATCGGCATGACTTCCTGGATGTAGGACAGCTTGCTGACAAAATTGTCGGCGCCAGCGCGCAGCGCGTGTTCGCGGTGCTCGGCGTCGTCGAAGTGGCTGGCGATCACGATGTACGGTGCATCGTCCTGCGACTTGATCAGGCGGGTGGCCTGCAGGCCACCCATTTCCGGCATGGCCAGGTCCATCAGCACCACCTGCGGGCGCAGCGTTTCCGAACGCTCGATCGCTTCCAGGCCGTTGCCGGCGCTGCCGACGATCTGCAGCCAGTCGATCTTGCGGAAATGGCGCATCGCCGCATTGATGAAGCCCTCGTGGTCATCGACCAACAGGACCGTGAGCTTGTTCATGTCCAACATCCTTTTCAGCCCACCCGGGCCAGCTGCGGTTGCCTGGCGCCAAGCCGGCGCCGTTCACGGGCCGGGGCGATGTCCAGTTGTTCTCGGTATTTTGCGACGGTTCGGCGGGCAATGTTCACCCCTTGGCGCGACAGCAGGCCGGCGATGGCCTCGTCGGCCAGCGGGCGGCCGGCCGGCTCGGCGTCGATCAGGCGGCGGACCATGGCCTTCACGGCCTGGCCGGAGACGCTGGCGCCTTCCAGGCGCACGGCGAAGAAGTGCTTCAGTTCGAAGGTGCCGCGCGGGGTCTGCAGGAACTTGCCGGTGGTGATGCGCGAGACAGTGGACTCGTGCATGCCGATTTCCTCGGCCACTTCCTTCAGTGTCAGCGGCGCCATGGCCTCTTCGCCACGCACCAGGAACGCGGCCTGACGCTCGACGATCACCCGCGCGGTGCGCAGCAGGGTGTCATAGCGCATCGACAGGCCGCGGCTGAACCAGCGCGCTTCCTGCAGCATTTCGCGCAGTGCCGGTGCGGCCTCGCTGGTCTCGGCCAGGGCCTGTTCGTACTGGCTGTTGATCGAGACGCGGCGGCTGGTGGCCGGGTTCAGCGCCACCTTCCACTGGTCGTCGGCGTGCCAGGCGACCACATCCGGCACCACCACGGCATTGCGTTCGGGCAGCAGGCTGTCACCCGGGCGCGGCTGCAGCGAGAGGATCAGGCGCACGGCTTCGCGCACGTCGTCGATCTCGGCGTCGTGCAGGCGGGCGAGGGCGGGGTAGTCGTGTGCGGCCAGCGCTTCGAGTGCGCCGTCGAGAATGCGGGTGGCCAGGTGGCGGGCGGGAACCGCGCCATGCAGGCTGCGCAGCTGCGCCTGCAGGCCTTCGCGCAGGTCCTGCGCGGCCATGCCGGCGGGCTCACCGTGCAGCAGCTGCTGGCGGATGGCTTCGACGCCGTCGGCGGCGATGTCGAACTGGGCGCTGGCCAGCAGCTGCAGCTGGTCCAGTGGCGCCTGCAGGTAGCCGGCCTCGTCGCAGTGATCGAGCCAGAAGGCTGCGACGGCCAGCTGGCGGTCGTCCATGTCCAGCGACAGGCGCTGCAGCACGCGCAACTGCGGGTCGGTCGATTCGCCGGCAGCGATACGTGCCATGCGGTCGTCGTCGCCGTCCTGCCAGCTGGCGCCGGCCACGTCCCACATCGACGACTCCGGCAGCTCGTCGAAGGCGGCGGTGTCCATCGTGGTGGCACTGGCCTCGGTGGCATCGGCCGCGGGCACTTCGGCTTCTTCGATCTCCAGCAGCGGGTTGGAGTCCAGCAGGCGCTGGATTTCCTGTTCCAGGTGCAGGCCATCGAGCTGCAGCAGCCGGATCGACTGCAGCAGCTGCGGGGTGAGGTGAAGTTGTTGGCCCAGCTGGGTCGAGAGTGCAGCCTTCATCGTGGTTCCCCGGCACCGCTCCCCGGCGCCTTGTGGAACGCATCTTGCTTTTGATCCGGCGGGGGCGGAATCAGGGGGTTCCTGAGGGGCTTCGTGAATGTCCTGACAGGGTGTAGGGGTATTCCCTACATTGGCGCGGAATGTTGACGATGGTCGCCGCTAAGTTGCTGATTTCAGGTGTGAGTGCAGGGCTGATCGGGCTGCGCCGTGTACGGATTCCTGTCGGGGCGTGTCAGGGTGACGGGAATTCGTCACCGGTGCAGTGCCAGGCAGGGGTCAGAGCCCTTTCCTGTGGAAAGGGATCTGACCCCATTCGCAGGCAATCATTCCAGCTCGTGCTGGTGGCGCGCGGCCAGCAGCAGCAGATCGTTGGCGCGGCGGCAGCCGAGCGATTCCATCATGCGTGCGCGGTGGGTCTCCACCGTCTTGACGCTGATGCCGAGGTCGGCGGCGATTTCCTTGTTGCTCTCACCCTTGCCGATGCGGCGCAGGATCTCGCGCTGGCGCGGCGACAGTGCGGCGATGCCGGTAGGTTTCTCGCGACCGAGCATCGGTGCCAGCATCTTGGCGGAGATCTGCGGGCTCAGGAACACCTGGCCGGCGTGCGCGGCGCGGAGGGCCAGCTCAAGCTCCTGCGGTGCGGCATCCTTGACCAGGAACCCGACCGCGCCGCGATCGAGTGCATCGCGCACGTGTGCGGCGTCGTCGTGCATGGTCATCATCACCACCCGCGTGCCGGGGGCGCGCAGGCGGATGTCACTGAGTGCTTCCAGACCGGTGCGGCCGGGGAGTGACAGGTCCATCAGGACCACGTCCGGGGCGTGCTGCAGGGCCAGCTGCAGTGCCTGCTCGGCATTGCTGGCCTCGGCGACGAGCTGCACGTCGGCAAACCCCTGCAGCAGCCGCGCCAGGCCGGCGCGGACCAGGGTGTGATCGTCGACGATGAGAACTCGCACAGGCACGTTGGAGGTCCGTGAGGGGAGTCCACCTTAACTTAGCTGAACGGGCGCGCCAAGGCTTGCCCATCCGGCGCCATGGTGGCAGGTTTCAGCGGGCGCGGCGCGCCTCGGCCACCTGGCGACGATGCAGGCGGAACAGATGCCGCTCCATTGCCATTTCCAGGCCATCGCCAAGACGCTGGAAACGCAGCCACAGGTAGTGACCGCCGCCACCGTCCGCTGCTTCGGCGATCACTTCCACGGGCAGGTCGATATGGTCGGGCAGCCAGTCGCTGGGCTGCAGGCGCACCAGGCCGGCCTGGCCGGCACTGGCGCCGCTGCGCGGGCCCAGCTGCAGGCGGATACCGCGGCGTGACCAGCGCACCGGGCGCAGGGTCAGCTCCTGGCCCTGCTGGCGTACCAGCCGGCCGAGCAGCACCATCGCCAGATCCAGCTTGGCCTCCAGCCGCTGCAGTTGCAGGCTGGCTTCGTTGCGGTCGTCGTGCTCGTCAACGCGACTATCTTCAACCAGCGCCAGGCTGCGCAGCAGGCCTTCGGCACTGCTGGTACGACCGGCAGCGCTGCCTGCCTGGAACTCGGCCGGCAGAGCCAGCTCGCAGCTGAGCGTTTCGTCGAACAGCTCGCTTTCGGCCGGGTGATGCAGCGACGTGGTCGGTAGTTGGGTCATGCCAGCGATTCTGCCTGCAGGTAGGCATGCGCCGCGCGAAGGGAGCGCTGGCCATCGTTCATCAGTGCGGCTACTGCATCACGGCGCTGGCGGAGCAGGCCGAGCAGATTCTGCTGGCGTTCGAACAGTGCGCTGAGCGGCGCGTGGTCGGCCGTGGTCAGCGGCTGGCTGAGCAGGGCGTGCAGGGTGCTGTCGTGGCCATCGAGCAGGCTGTCAGCCTGGTCCAGGGCGTCTTCGCCCAGGGCCTTCTCGAAGGCGTCCAGCTGGGCGTGCAGTTCGTGCAGGCTCATGGTGCCACCGCCGCCGGGCGGCGCCGTTCCTGCGGGATCGCATTCCAGGCACTGTCGATCTCGCCCAGCAGCTGCAGGGACTCATCGAGGGCGGCGCGGTCGTTGTGCAGGTTGGCTTCGGTCAGGCGCTGCAGCACGTAGTCGTAGAGGGCCGACAGATTTCCGGCGATCTCGCCGCCGGCCTCATGATCCAGTGAGCCGTTGAGGTGGCCGACGATCGCACAGACCTCGCCGATCGCCTTGCCCTTGCCGGCCTGGTCGCCACGCTCAAGGCTGGCCTGGGCGCGCCGCACGCGCTCCAGCGCGCCGGCCAGCAGCATCGCCACCAGCTTGTGCGGATCGGCATCGGCGACCGCACTGGTCACTCCCACCTGGCGGTACTGCTCGGCATACTGACGGCTGGAACCGTACATTCGTGATTCTCCTTGCGCGGGGTGCCGCCGGACGGTCGTGGGGACCGCTGCCGGCGGTGCGGCGTTGATTGCTGTTGCGTCCGTTATCGGTGCGTTACACGCCAAACTTGAGCGTTGCACGCAGTCCTTTAGCGGTTCAGCTGTGCCAACTGCTGCTGCAATGCGGTGTTGCTCTGCTGCAGTTTGCCCATCAGGCTGTCCAGCGCCAGGAACTGCTTCTTGTAGCGTTCCTCGACGTTCTTCATGCGGACGTCAAGGTCCTTGCGTCGCTTGTCGATGTTGTCCAGCGTGGTGTTCAGGCCCTTGGTACGGGCGACGAAGGCGCCTTCCTTGCCCGTGGTCGTACTGACGTAACCGTCGACCATCGTGTAGAGCTTGCCGGCGCCGCCGGTATCACCGGTGATCGCCGAGCGGATCTTCTCCGGCTGGCTGGCAAGCGCCGCTGCGAATTTGGTCGCGTCCAGCACCAGGCTGCCGTCGGCATTGGGATAGCCACGGGTCTGCAGGCCGAGCTTCTTCGGATCCAATCCATCCGCGGACAGGTCCTTCAGTACAGCGCCCATCATCGAACGCAGCTGACTGGATGCGCCGCGCATCTGCGCATCGCCCGTCAGCGTCGCCGCTTCCTTGGTCTTGGCGTCGTACTTCGTCTCGGTATTGATGGCGGCGATCGCATCGTTGTAGGCCTTGACGAAGTCCTGCATCACCTTGGTGGCTGCAGTGGTGTCGGTACTGATCACGACCGTGCTCTTGCCCTTGACCTTGAGGTTCAGGGTCAGGCCTGGTACGGCATCGGTCACGGTGTTGCTGTCGCTGATCACCGTGACGCCATCGATGGTCAGCTCGGCATCGGCGGCCGCGGTGTTCTCCTGAAGGCTGCCAACCAGTGCGCTCAACTTCGGGTCGCTGCCACCGTATTCGAGCTTGATTGCATTGGCGGCGCCGGTCTTCTCCTGGGCGATCGACAGGTACTGGTTGTCGCCCGAAGCGATCAGGGTCGCCTGCACGCCTTCCTTGCGGCCTGCGGCGTCGATCTTGTTGCGCACGGTGGTCAGCGTATCGCCGGCTTCCACCTCGACCTTCATCGTCTTTGCCTTGTCGCCCACACCAACGGTCAGCGTCAAGGTTCCGGCACCGAAGGTGTCAGTCTTCGGCACCGAGGCGTTGGCAATCAGCTTGTGTGCCGTGGCGAGGGATTTCACCTCTACCTGGTGCGTGCCATTGGCGGCTGCCGCCTTGGTCAAACCCTGGTCGTACAGTGCCACCGATGCCGACAGCACGTCATCGGCATTGTTGGGGCCGGCCTTGCCGGTGGCGGTTACGGTGCGGGTGTCGAAGGCTGTGGTGGCCTTCAGTGCGGTCAAGGCGGTCTTCAGCTTGTCGAAGGCCGAGGTGACGGTGCCGATCGACGACAGCTGCATCTTGGCCTTGGACTGCTGCAGGTTCAGCGCATTGTCGGCGGGCTTGCGGTCGGCCGCCACCAGCTGGCTGACGATGTCTGAAATGTTCAGGCCCGAGCCGATGCCACCGTATCCAAAGCTTGCCATGTGATTCTCCTGGTATCGGGCCTGGCCGCTAGGCGCTGGCCCGTCGTCAACGAAAATAGCGGCCTGCGCCGCTGGGTCTTGAGGACTTCGTTGATGCATGCGCCGTGCCAATGGTCTGGCGCAGGTTCTGGCACGCAGGTTGCAGGAGGGTTGGGGCAGGGTGCGGGGACATTCACCGCGGGCTGCCGGGGGTCTGCAAAAGACCCTCCCCCAATGCAGGGGAGGGATCAGGCTACTGACAATCGGGGGGAGACGAAGCCGCCCGGTACGTACAGTCAAAGGTACAGCGCTGAAAGAGAGGTCCGCAGGAGCGGGCGATGCCAAGCCGGTTCGGGAGTGTTCCCGGGCCGGGCATGGCCCGCGCCTTCGTGCATCGTGGCTTCCGGGTTGCTGCTACCGTCGGCTTGACCCGACGGTAGCGGCACCTTCTTGCCGTGGATCAGCGCAGCAGGCTGAGCACGCCCTGCGGCACCTGGTTGGCCTGGGCCAGCATGGCCGTACCGGCCTGCTGCAGGATCTGGGTGCGGGTCAGCTCGGCGGTTTCCTTGGCGAAATCGGTATCCT
>CAJYNG010000013.1 GCA_913775725.1 uncultured Stenotrophomonas sp.
CTGACGCCGGCGCAGGTGGAACGCTTGTTCACGCCGTTCGAGCGGCTCGGCGCCGAGCGCTCGGCGATCGAGGGCACCGGCCTGGGCCTGGCGCTGAGCAAGCGCCTGACCGAGGCGATGGGCGGGCGCATCGCCGTGGACAGCGGCGCGGACGGATCGCGCTTCACCATCGCGCTGCCGCTGGACCGCCCACAGGCAGCGGCACTGCCTGACCCCGCCGTGATGGCGACGACGGCGAGCGGGATCCAGCGCCAGTTGCTGAGCGTGGAGGACAACCCGTCCAACCAGGCGCTGATCCGCACCCTGGTCGAACGCCGCCCGCACTGGCGCCTGCACGAGGCAGCCAGCCTGGCGCAGGCGCGCGCGCATCTGCAGCAGGCCACGCCCGACCTGATCCTGCTCGACCTGCACCTGAGCGACGGCAACGGCGAGGACCTGCTGCAGGCGCTGCGCGCGCAGCCGCACACCGCGGCGATCCCGGTGGTGGTGATCAGCGCCGATGCCACCGCGACCACGCTGGCGCGCGTGCAAGGCGAGCCGGTGTGCGCCTACCTGACCAAGCCGCTGGACGTGGCCGACTTCTTCTCCGTTCTGGACCGACACCTCGCATGACCCGCAACGATGTCCTCGCCGCGCGCATCCTGATCGTCGACGACGAACCGGCCAACGTGCGCCTGCTGGAAGAACTGCTGCAGCGCGAAGGCTTCCGCCAGGTGGTGGCGACCACCGACCCGCAACGGGTGCTGGGCCTGGTCGCCGCGTTCGCGCCGGACCTGATCCTGCTCGACCTGATGATGCCGGAGCTGGACGGCTACGCGATCCTGGAACAACTGGCGCGCCTGGCCGGCCCGTCCAGCTTCCTGCCGGTGATCGTGCTCACCGCCGACCCCAGCCGCAGCGCCCGCCACCGCGCCCTCGGCCTGGGCGCCAAGGATTTCCTGACCAAGCCGCTGGACACCTTCGAAGTTGCCCTGCGCGTCTGGAACGTGGCCGAGACCGTGGTGCTGTTCAAGCGCCTGCGCGCGTTGGCCGTGGCGGATGCCGTGCCGCCGGGGTGGCGGGCGGAGTGACGGGACCCGGGACCCGGGACCCGGGACCCGGAAAAGCGTAAATCGCGATCTGCGGTAAAAACGGCAAAGAACGTCCTCACCGGCAGTCCTCCTGCCGCAACTCGCCACGCTCGCGCTCGCCTCAGCCCCCGGTCCCGGGTCCCGGGCCCCGGCCTCTCCTACATCGCCCGCGTCACCTGCCCGCCCAGGCCCAGCGTCATCAGCACTTCCTGGGCCTTTTCCAGCAGTTCGTCGGCCACGCAGACCTGGACCACGCCGAACGGCAGTTCGCCGGCGCCGCCGAGCAGGGCCTCGCCGAACACGAAGGCGGTGATGCCAGCGTCCTCCAGCGCGTGCTTGGCCAGGTGCGCATCGATCAGGTGCTGGGCGCGGTAGGCGATCTGCATGGTCGGCCCCTCAGCCGCGAGCCACGGAGCCAGGCAGAACCTGGAGCGAGGAAAGGCAACACAGATCCGTAAACGGGTACGCCAACTGAGAAGGACGCATGACACCAAGGGCAAGACGGAACGCCTGCATGCGGGCTTCTCTTGAGTGAATTGTTCCGCAGCCTACGCGCCAGGACGGCCGCAGACCAGTCCGGCCAAGCTAAAGCAGCGCTTTACTTACTATAAACTTGCCCTTTACTTATTCTCCGACGCGCGCATGTCCGACACCCCCGCCACCGACGCCTCCGCCCCGGCCGAGAAGAAAGACTTCATCCGCCAGATCGTCCGCGAGGACCTGGCCAGCGGCAAGCACACGGCCATCCGCACCCGCTTCCCGCCCGAGCCCAACGGCTACCTGCACATCGGCCACGCCAAGGCGATCTGCCTGGACTTCGGCATCGCCGCCGAGTTCGCCGGGCGCTGCAACCTGCGCTTCGACGACACCAATCCGGCCAAGGAAGATCCCGAATTCGTCGCCGCGATCCAGGACGACGTGCGCTGGCTGGGCTTCGACTGGGCCGAGCTGCGTCACGCCTCGGACTATTTCGAGGTGTACTACCTGGCCGCCGAGAAGCTGATCCGCGACGGCCACGCCTTCGTCTGCGACCTCTCCGCCGAGCAGGTGCGCGAGTACCGCGGCACCCTCACCGAGCCGGGCCGCGACTCGCCCTACCGCACCCGCAGCGTCGAGGAGAACCTGGACCTGTTCCGACGCATGCGCGCCGGCGAGTTCCCGGACGGCACGCGCACCCTGCGCGCCAAGATCGACATGAGCAGCGGCAACATCAACCTGCGCGACCCGGCGCTGTACCGGATCAAGCACGTCGAGCACCAGAACACCGGCAACGCCTGGCCGATCTACCCGATGTACGACTTCGCGCATTCGCTGGGCGATGCGGTGGAAGGCATCACCCACTCGCTGTGCACGCTGGAGTTCGAGGACCACCGCCCGCTGTACGACTGGTGCGTGGACAAGGTCGATCTGGCCGGCCACCCCGAACTGCTGCAGCCGCTGCTGGACAAGGGCCTGCCGCGCGAGGCGGCCAAGCCGCGGCAGATCGAGTTCTCGCGGCTCAACATCAACTACACGGTGATGAGCAAGCGCAAGCTGACCCAACTCGTCGCCGAGGGCCTGGTGGACGGCTGGGACGACCCGCGCATGTACACCCTGCAGGGCCTGCGCCGCCGCGGCTACACGCCGGCCGCACTGCGCCTGCTGGTCGACCGCGTCGGCATCAGCAAGCAGAACTCGGTGATCGATTTCTCGGTGCTGGAGGGCTGCCTGCGCGAAGACCTGGACGCGCATGCCGCGCGGCGCATGGCGGTGATCGAGCCGCTGAAGCTGGTGCTGAGCAACCTGCCCGAGGGCCACAGCGAAACGCTGACCTTCTCCAACCATCCCAAGAACGACAGCTTCGGCACGCGCGAAGTGCCGTTCTCGCGCGAACTGTGGATCGAGCGCGAGGACTTCGCCGAAGTCCCGCCCAAGGGCTGGAAGCGGCTGGTGCCGGGCGGCGAAGTGCGCCTGCGCGGCGCCGGCATCGCCCGCGTCGACGAAGTGATCAAGAACGACGCCGGCGAGATCGTGGAACTGCGCGGCTGGCTCGACCCGGAATCGCGCCCGGGCATGGAAGGCGCCAACCGCAAGGTCAAGGGCACCATCCACTGGGTCAGCGCCGTGCACGGCGTGCCGGCCGAGATCCGCCTGTATGACCGCCTGTTCTCGGTGCCGAACCCGGACGACGAATCGGAAGGCAAGACCTACCGCGATTACCTCAACCCGGAATCGCGCCGCACTGTCACCGGCTATGTCGAGCCGGCTGCGGCCAGCGCCGCGCCGGAGCAGTCGTTCCAGTTCGAACGTACCGGCTACTTCGTCGCCGACCGCCGCGACCACACCGAGGCCAAGCCGGTGTTCAACCGCAGCGTGACCCTGCGCGATACCTGGTCGGCCTGAGGACCTGCGCGGGCGCCAGGACGGCGCCCGCATGACCACGACGATGATCACCGCCCTCTCCGCCCTGCTCTGGTTCATCTCGCAGCATCCGCTGCTGACGTTCTTTTCGGCGATGGTGCTGGCCGGTCTGGTCTCGTGGTGGCGGCGCTTTCCGGGCTACGCCATCGTGGTGTTCCCGCTGGCGATGCTCAACATCTTCCTCGGTCACTTCGTCAACGCCGCCTTCCTCAACGTGGTGGGCGAGCGTGGTGAGGCGGTGATCGTGAAGTCCGAGCGCACCAGCTCGACGATGAACGAGCAGTACATCTGGCGTTATGAAGCCGTGCTGCGCACTGCCGAAGGCCGCGACGTGGAGGTGGTGTTCCACACCAACACCGCCTCGCTGTGGCCGCTGGAGAACGCGATCCGCATCCCGGCGCCCGACCAGCCGTTCGTGGTGAAGTACACGCCGGGTTTCCCGCGCAACTTCGTCATCCTCACCAACGAATCCCCGCACGGGATCGCCCAGGCTCGTGCCAGCGCGCGCGAGCGCGTGGAAGTGGCGGCGCGCAAGCTGCATTTCAGCCCCGGCAATGCCGATTTCCGCGCGGACTATCGCCGCGAGCTGGAAACCTGGCTGCGCGACCACGGCAACGATCCGCAGCAGCAGCCCGACGCGCAGCGATATCGCGCCGAACTCGACGCACTCGACCGCTAGATCCCCAGGCCCTGCCTGGATGTTCCACCCCATCCATCCACAGGCCTGACATGACCACGACGTCCACCGCCCTTCTCCCGCTGCTGCAGCAGGTCCTGCAGGACGCCGGCATCGCCTGCCGCGTCGACGGCGACGCGCTGCTGCTGGACAGCGGCCTGCGCCTGACCCCGCATGCGATGGCCGCGCACGCGCGCGACAACGGCGGCTGGCAGACCTCCACCGTCATCGAAAGCCAGCATCCGCAGCTGTTCGCCGATGGCCTGTTCGAGTACCAGCACGCCAACGGTGCCGATGAGCAGGCCTCGCTGCTGTCCGGGTTCCAGACCTGGGTGCGGGTGGACCTGGCGACCCTGCAGACCGCGATCGGCGCCGAAGATGCACAGGGCCTGCCGATGATGGGCCTGACCTATCCGGCTGGCGACGACGGGGAGGAGCACGACCGCACCGTGGTACTGGGGCCGCTGGCCCATTACCGCGCACAGGAAGTGGATGCGTCCACCTGCAGCGAGGACGATCATGGTTCCTGCCCCTGCTGTCTGTTCACCAAGAGCATGGACGCCTTCGACGACCTGCTGAAGGCGCGCCAGTTCCTCGCCATCCGCCTGTTCGCCTCGCGCGATGCCGACGGCCTGTGCGAGGCCGATTGCCGGGTCAACGGCCACGACTTTGCCGCCGCCCTGCCGCTGCTGCGCGCCTACGCCGACAGCTGGCCGCAGGCCGGGCTGGAATTCCGCAAGCAGTACGTGGTGATCCGCACCGATTCACCGGGCTGATCCGCCGCCACACCCGATACAGGCCGGTGCAGCTACACTGCGCGCCGGTTTCCCAAGCAACCGCACTTTCTTCCATCCCACTACGAGGCACCCCCGCGATGCTGTACGCGCAAGTCCACCTGACCCTTCCCGCCTGGATCCACGACCAGATCGACCTGGATCGTCGATATCCGGGCGATGAGGCCAAGGTCGCGCTGGCGATCGAGCTGTCGCGGCTGAACGTCGAGCACGCCAGTGGCGGCCCGTTCGGCGCCGTGGTGTTCGGCCCGGATGACAAGGTCATCGCCGCCGGCGTGAACCGGGTGATGCCGCACGCGACCTCGCTGGCGCACGCCGAGAACATGGCCTACATGCTGGCCCAGCAGCGCCTGCAGACCCCGCGCCTGAACGCAGTGCTGTCGCCGGTCACCCTGGCCACCAGCTCGCAGCCGTGCTGCCAGTGCTACGGCGCCACCGTGTGGGCCGGCATCGACCGCCTGCTGATCGGTGCCAACTCGGCCGACGTCGAAGCGCTGACCCCGTTCGATGAAGGCCCGCTGCCGGCCGACTGGGTGGGTGAACTCAACAAGCGCGGCATCGAAGTGGTGCAGGGCCTGAACCGCGACGCCGCGCGCAGCGTGCTGCGTGCCTATGGGGAAAGCGATGGCGCCCGTTACTGAAACCGGCATCGGCCTGCTGTGCCTGTGCCGGCAGGGCTTCGAGCCCGAGCTGGCCGGCGAGCTGCAGTTCCGCGCCGGTGAAGCCGGTTTCGCCGGTTATGCGCGCACCCAGCGCAATGATGGCTACGTGCTCTTCATGTGCGACGAAGCTGCGGCACTGGCACCGCGCCTGCGCTGGCGTGAGCTGATCTTCGCGCGGCAGAAGCTGGTGGTGCTGGCCGAGCTGCCGCAGCTGGACCCGGCGGACCGGATCACCCCGATGCTGGAGGTGCTGGCCGATGCGCCGCGCTTCGGCGACCTGTGGGTGGAACACCCCGATTCGGACGCCGGCAAGCCACTGTCCGGCCTGGCCCGTGCCTTCGGCAATGCACTGCGCCCGGCGCTGCGCAAGGCCGGCAAGCTGACCGACAAGCCCAATACGCGCCTGCCGCGCCTGCACGTGGTGTTCGTCGACGGTACCCACGCCTTCGTCTGCGTGGCCGACCCGGCCGACAGCGCGCCGTGGGCACTGGGCATCCCGCGCCTGAAGCTGCTGCCCGAAGCGCCTTCACGTTCGGCGCTGAAGCTGGACGAAGCACTGCTGACCCTGCTGACGCCGGAAGAGCGTGAGGCGCTGGCCAAACCCGGCATGCGCGCGGCCGACCTGGGTGCCGCACCGGGCGGCTGGACCTGGGTGCTGACCCGCCAGCACATGCACGTGCTGAGCATCGACAACGGCCCGCTGCGCCAGCACGTGCTGGACACCGGCCTGGTCGAGCACCTGCGCGCCGATGGCTTCCACTGGCACCCGGAGCAGCCACTGGACTGGATGGTCTGCGACATGGTCGAGCAGCCGCGCCGCGTGGCCGAACGCATGGCCACCTGGTTCCGCGAAGGCTGGTGCAGGCACGCGATCTTCAACCTGAAGCTGCCGATGAAGAAGCGCTGGGACGAAACCCGCTTGTGCCTGGACCTGTTCCAGGACCAGGCCGGCAAGCCGCTGGTGGTACGCGCCAAGCAGCTCTATCACGACCGTGAGGAGATCACGGTACTGGCCTCGCCGCTGCGCTGAGGAACATGCCCGCCGGGCATGGGCCCGGCGCTACCGAGGAAGGGAACCATGCGATACCACTCGCTCGCCATGCTGATCACCTTGCTGGCAGCCGCACCTGCCATTGCCCAGCAGCTGCCGCACACCCCTGCGCAGAGCCAGCCGCTGGGCCCCACCGGCGGCGCGATCCGCCAGCAACCGCTGGATGCTGGCCGGGTCAGCGGCAGCGTCGAGATTGCACAGCCGGCCGGCGAGGCGCAGGTGACCGTGCGTTCGCTGGAACCAAGCAGCGTGGTCGGCCAGTACCGCATCCACTTCGCCACGCTGGATGTGAACGGCGATGGCTTCATCAGCCGCGAGGAAGCGCAGGCCAATCCGGCACTGGCCGATGAGTTCAATGCGTTGGACGTGAAGCACCGTGGCAAGCTGGATCGTGCCGACCTGGCCGGTTGGCTGGTTGACTGAAAAAAGGGACGGAGGGGATTAAGTCGTTTGTGGCACAAACGACTTAATCCCCTCCGTCCCTTTTTTTGTTCACCGATGCCGGAAGCGTGCCAACCAAGGTTGGTACCTGCCAGAGCGACATCCTGCGGTGGGCAATTCGGCAGTGATGCCCGCAACATCGTGCGGCATGTATTCCGGTCAGACCCCGGCGGCGCGCTTCCAGAACGCCTGCACCAGCGGGGGCCATCTGCCGACACAGCCCAGCGCGCGTCCGCGGGCCAGGGTCAGGTGCATTTCGTCATTGGAGAACAGGCGGTTGATCGCATCGAAGCTGTAGGCGGCGATGTGGTTGTCGCTGCGCCGTTCGCGTGCCCAGCGCTGCAGGCGCTGTGGCGACAGCCGCGGCTGGCCACGGCGCTCGGCAGACGGCGCCAGCCACTGCTGCAGGCCGGCGACATCGCGCAGGCCCAGGTTCACGCCCTGCCCGGCCAGCGGATGCACCACATGCGCGGCATCACCCAATGCCAGCACACGGCCGGCCACGTAGTGACGTGCCAGCTGGCGGCGCAGCGGGAACGCCGCACGCGGTGATGCCAGCCGCAGGTCACCCAGCCGCGCCGCAAAGGCACGGGTCAGTTCGCGGTTGAACGCATCTTCGTCCAAGGCCAGCACGCGAGCCGCTTCATCCTCGGGCAGGGTCCAGACGATCGAACTGCGGCGCTCGGCCACCGGCAGCAGCGCCAGTGGCCCGCTCGGCAGAAAACGCTGCCAGGCCGTGGCCAGGTTGGGAAGATCGCTGTCCACGTAGGCCACCACGCCACGCTGGTGGTAGTCGTGGCGCTCGACCTCGATCCCGGCCAGCTGGCGCAGGGTCGATTCGGCGCCGTCGGCGGCCACCGCCAACGCCGCTTCCAGGCGGCGCCCGTCATCCAGGCGCAGGCGCACGCCGTCCTCATCCTGTTCCAGCGCTTCCACCCGAGCCGGGCAGTGCAGCTGCACGCCCGCCGCCGGCAAGGCCGCCCACAGGCGGTCCTGCAGCAGGCCGTTCTCGACGATATAGCCCAGCTCACGACGGCCGAAGCGATCGGCGTCGAACAGCAGATCCTCACCACCGGCCGCATCCCATACCTGCATGCGCCGGTAGGGCCAGGCGCGGGCCTGCGCAATCGCCGGCCACACGCCCAGGCGGTTCAACAGTTGTACGTTGTCAGCGGCGAAGGCGAACACCCGCAGGTCCGGCTGTGCGGCCTGCCACGGTGCCGGTTCACGGCCTTCCACCAGCGCAACCGACAGGCCGGCATCGGCCAGCGCCAGCGCACACGCGGCACCGACCACGCCACCACCGACGATGGCCACATCAAGCCGCATGCGCCGGCTCATGCGGCTTCTCCACGGCACAGGCGCGGCACGTCGCCACGGAAGCCCATCGCGCCACCGACCAGCATCGACTGCACCGAGGCGCGTTGCGCAGCCACCAGACCGAGGCTGCGCAGCGGCCGCATCAGCGGCGCCGGGTTGCTGGTCAGGCGTGCCAGCCCACCGGAGAACGCCACCGTCTGCCGGCGGTCTTCCCCGCGGCGCGCGACGTAGGCCTGCAGCAGTGCATCACTGCCGGCATCCTCATGCGCATCCTCCAGCAGCTCGGCCAGGGTCAGCGCATCGCGCAGGCCTAGGTTGAAGCCCTGCGCACCCAGCGGATGGATGGTCTGCGCGGCATTGCCGAGCAGCACCGTGCGCTCACCGGCCAGCGCGCGCGCCAATACCTGGATGAGCGGGTAGGCGCTGCGCGGGCCGGATTCGAGCAGGCGACCGGCACGCCAGCCGATCGCGTTCTGCAGGCGTTGCAGCCACGCCGCCTCGTCCAGCGCCATCACCGCATCGGCCTGGTCGCGCGCTACGCCGTGCACGGTGCCGAAGTGACGATCGCCACGCGGCAGCAGGGCAGTCGGGCCGGTATCGGTGAACCGCTCCCAGGCGGTGCCGTCCGGCGCGCGCTGGCTGCGCACACGGGCCACGAACAGGGTCTGCTGGAAATCATGGCGGTCGACCTCGATGCCCAGCGCGCCACGCACGCCGCTGGTGGTGCCATCGGCCCCCACCACCAGACGTGCCAGCAGCACGCGTTCGCCGGCCTCGTCAGCCACCCGTACCTGGCGGTAGCCGTCGACCACGTCGCCCAGTCCCACGAACCGCATCGGCCGGTAACGGCGCAGGCGCGGCAGCTCCTGAAGCCGCGCTTCCAGCGCCTGGCCGAAATCGCGCGCGACCACCACCTGGCCGAACCATGGCCGGTCGTAATCGGCCGCTTCGAGCTGCACACGGCCGAAATCGCCGGCACGGCTGACGTGGATGCGCCGGATCGGGCCCGGGGCCATCGCCAGCTTCTGCATCACCCCCAGCGCGGTCAGCGCATTGACGGTGGCAGCGGCGAAACTGAGATTGCGCTGGTCGAACACCGCAGGCAGCTCGCCGGCCGGGCTGGCCTCGAGCAGGCCCACGTCGCGGCCCAGGCGGTCCAGGGCAATGGCCAGGCTGGCACCGACCAGGCCACCACCGACAATCAGCACGTCATGTCGTTCACTCATGTGTTCATGATACGCGCTCGCCCCGACTGTACGCCGAACGGGCGGCACCTGCGCCAACCTGCGCGGCGGGCTAGAATGAAACCTGAATCCGCTCCGGGCCCCACCATGTCCGACACCGCCAACCGCGCCTTCGTCCTGTCCGTACTCGTACTGCTGCTGGCGGCGACCCGGGTCAATCACTTCGCGGCGATCCCCGATGCCTCCTGGGCCGTGTTCTTCATCGGGGGCTTCTACCTGGCCCGCTGGACCCGCTGGGCGTTCCCGCTGCTGATGGTGTTCGCCGTACTGGTGGACTGGATCGTGATCCGCAGCAGTGGCCTGGATTTCTGGCAGCACTACTGTGTCTCCCCGGGCTACTGGCTGCTGCTGCCGGCCTACTTCTCTTTGTGGGCCGGCGGCATGCTGCTGGGCCGCAACTACCAGAGCGCACGCTGGCCGGTACTGGCCAAGGGTGCGCTGCTGCTGGTCGCCTCGGTGGCGGTCTGCCACCTGCTGGCACAGGGCGGCTTCTACTGGACCAGCCGCAACGTGGCCGAGCCGACCCTGGCCGGCTGGGCACAGAACTACGCGCAGTGGTTCGGGCCCTACCTGCGCACCACGGCGATCTATGTGGCGCTGGCCGCCGCCCTGCAGCTGGCCGTGGAGCAGGTATTGAAGCTCCAGCAGGCCCGCCGCGACATCCGCCACTGAGCCGCGCCATGGGTCATCGCCTCTCGCGCATTTACACCCGCACCGGCGACGACGGCAGTACCGGCCTTGGCGACGGCCAGCGCGTGGCCAAGGATGACGCCCGCGTGGCGTCCTTCGGCACCGTCGACGAGGCCAATGCCGCGCTCGGCCTGCTGCTGGCCGCGCCCCTGCCCGAGGATGTGCGCGCGCTGGTGGTGCATCTGCAGCACCAGCTGTTCGACCTGGGCGCCGAGCTGTGCATCCCCGGCCACGCCGCGATCCATGCCGCCGACGTCTCGGCACTGGAACAGCAGCTGGACCATTACAACGCGGACCTGCCGATGCTGAAGGAATTCATCCTGCCGGCCGGCGGCGAAGCCGCCGCGCGCTGCCATCTGGCCCGCACCATCGTCCGCCGCGCCGAGCGCGAAACGGTCACCCTGGCCCGCCACGAGGCCGTGCGCAGCGAGGCGCTGCAGTACCTCAACCGGCTGTCGGACCTGCTGTTCGTGCTGGCCCGGGTACTGGCCCGCGCCGATGGCCATGGCGAAGCGCTGTGGCAGCCACAGCAGCGCCAGCGCTGAGTCGGCACGATGCTGGTCTATACCCACCCGTCCTGCCTGCTGCATGACCCCGGTCCCGGCCATCCCGAGTGCCCGCAACGCCTGCAGCATGTGCTGGACGCGCTGCACGCGGCCTTCCCCGGCCAGCTGGACTGGCGCGAAGCGCCGCCGGCCAAGTTCGGCGAACTGACCCGGGTCCACGACAGCGCCCTGCTCGACGTCGTACTGCAGCCGCAGACCGCGCCGCTGCGCCAGCTGGACATGGACACCTGGACCTCGCCGGGTTCGGCCAGCGCCGCCGTGCACGCCGCCGGTGCCGGCGTGGCCGCAGTCGATGCGGTGATGCTGGGCGAGGACCCGCTGGCCTTCTGCGCGGTACGCCCGCCGGGCCACCACGCCACCAGCAGCACGGCGATGGGCTTCTGCCTGTTGAACAACATCGCCATCGCCGCCGCCTATGCCCGCGACCGCCATGGCCTGGAGCGGATCGCGGTGGTCGATTTCGACGTGCACCACGGCAATGGCACCCAGGACATCTTCCAGCACGATGCCCGGGTCTCGTACTACAGCACCCACCAGGCCGGGCTGTTTCCCAATTCCGGCCTGCGCCGCGACCGCGGTGCCGGCAACCTGATGAACATCCTGCTGCCGCCGGGCAGCGGCGGCTTCCGCTTCCGCAACGTCTGGGCCGACGAGATGCTGCCGGCCATCGACGACTTCCGCCCGCAGCTGCTGCTGATCTCGGCCGGCTTCGACGCCCACCTGCGCGACCCACAGGCCGACCTGATGCTGGAGACCGACGATTTCGCCTGGATCACCCGTGAACTGCACGCGCTGGCGCGTCGTCACGCGGCCGGCCGGGTGGTATCGATGCTGGAGGGTGGCTACGACCTGCAGGCCCTTGCAGAGTGCAGCGTGGCCCACGTCCAGGCCCTCATGTCACCGGCTTCCAGCGCCGCCGCCGGATGAACCCGAACCGGCAGACTCCGGCGCCCTTCATTGCCCCTATGCAAGGGATGGGGCAAGCTACCGTCCGTTTTCGCCCGAATCCGAACCGCGTGCGCCGAGCCCTCCGCCTGCTTCCCCTGCCTCTGAGCATCGCCATCAGCCTGCCGGTGATGGCCGATGAAAAGCCGCTCAACTGGGGCCTGTGCCCGGCCACCGACGTCATTCCCGCGTTCACCGATGCCCCCACCCCGGTCCCGGCCCAGGACAAGGCTGCCGCCGCCGCCGCGCGCGAGAACCAGCCGACCGACATCGAAGGTGACCAGCTGCTGGGCACCACCACCGTGCCGCAGTACGAGGGCAACGTGGCGCTGCGCCGGGGTGACCAGTTCGTCGGTACCGACAAGCTCAGCTTCGACACCGAGACCGGCAACTACATCGCCGACGGCAATGTCCGCTACCAGGACGGGTCGATCCGGATGATCGCCAAGCGTGCCGAAGGCAACCAGGAAAGCGACACCCACAAGATCTCCGACATCAAGTACCAGCTGGTGTCGCGCCGGGGCAACGGCGATGCCGAATCGGTCGACCTGCAGGGCGCGGTCGGCCAGATGCACCGCTCCACCTACACCACCTGCGACCCCTCGCAGCCGGTGTGGAAGCTGTCGGCGCCGCAGATCGAAGTGGACAACGACGAAGGCTTCGGCACGGCCCGCAACGCCGTGCTGCGCATCGGCAAGGTGCCGGTGCTGTGGGCGCCGTACTTCAAGTTCCCGATCGATGACCGCCGCAAGACCGGCCTGCTGTTCCCGCAGCTGGGCATGTCCGGGCGCAACGGTTTCGACTACGCGCAGCCGATCTACTTCAATCTGGCGCCGAACTACGACGATACGCTGACCCCGCGCTACATGAGCCGGCGCGGCCTGCTGCTCGACAACGAGTTCCGCTACCTCTACAACGGCGGTCGCGGCGAGGTGCTGACCTCGTTCATGCCCAATGACCGCCTGCGTGACCGTGACCGCGGCCGGGTGATGTTCACCGGCTACCACAACGTGGACAGCCACTGGCAGGCCCGTGCCAACCTGGCCTGGGTCAGCGACGAGCGCTATGTCGAGGACTTCGCCAACCGCCTGGTCGGGGTCACCGCCTCGAACCTGCAGAGCACGATCGGCCTGTATGGCACCGGCCAGAACTGGACGGCCGGGATCATGGCCGACCGCTGGCAGCTGACCGACTACACCCTCGACGAGCGCGCCCTGCCCTACAACCGCCAGCCGCGCCTGTACTTCAACTGGGACAAGCCGGTCCGTTCATGGCTGGAAACCGGCATCTACGCCGAAGCCGTGCGCTTCACCCACGACGACATCAACTTCAAGAACGCCGTCGGCACCGGCGAGGATCTGCAGTACACGCGGACGGGCCAGCAGCTCACCTCCGGCGTTGGTGTCAGCGGTGGTTCGCGACTGGACGTGAAGCCCTATGTGTCGTTCCCGATCAGCGGCGCAGCCTGGTATGTGACCCCGACCCTGGCCTACCGTTACACCGCCTACCAGCTTGATCGCGGCCTGGTCGACGGCGTCAACGGCATCCAGGCCCAGATCCTGCGCTCGCAGGGCATCGACCCGACCACGGCCACGCCCGAGCAGCTGCGCGGCAATACCTCGCCCAGCCGCAGCCTGCCGATCGGCAGCATCGACGCCGGCCTGTTCTTCGACCGCGAGACCCGCATCGGCGGCAAGTCGTTCCTGCAGACCCTGGAACCGCGCCTGTTCTACCTGCGCACGCCGTACCGCAACCAGGACGAGCTGCCGATCTTCGATACGCGTGACTTCACCTTCAGCTGGGGCCAGCTGTTCCGCGATTCGCGCTATACCGGCGCCGACCGCCAGAACGATGCCAACCAGCTGACCCTGGCGCTGAGCACCCGCTTCATCGACCAGACCACCGGCAAGGAGCGCTTCTCGGCGTCGATCGGCCAGATCCAGTACTTCGATGAGTCGAGGGTGACCGTCACCCCCGGCGGTGAGCCGGTGGAAAAGGGCAAGTCGGCCTGGATTGCCGACGGCAACTACATGATCAACGACCGCTGGACCCTGGGCGCCACCTACCAGTGGGACCCGAAGTACAAGCGCGAGGATCTGGCCAGCGTCCGTGCCCGCTACCTGATGCCCAACGACGGCGTGGTCAACCTGAGCTACCGCTACCGCATCAATGCCGGTGCCCTGCCCGGCGCCAACAAGCATGACCGGACCCTGCTGGAGCAGGCCGACCTGTCGTTCCTGTACCCGCTGAATGCGCGCTGGAGCCTGGTCGGCCGCTATTACTACTCGCTGCAGGACAAGGAACCACTGGAAATCATCGCCGGCGTACAGTGGGACAGCTGCTGCCTGGCCGTGCGCGCGGTCGCCCGCCGCTACGTGCGCAACCGCGAAGGCGAGATGAACAATGCCATCCAGCTGGAGTTCGTCCTCAAGGGCCTGAGCTCCATCGGCCAGGACACGGACCGCACGCTGCGCCGTGCTATCCTCGGCTATAACCGCGACGACCTCTATCTGGTGCCGCCCAGCAACACCGGGGCGACCCGGGATGACTACGATCCGAATCTGATCCCATGACCAAGCGCTTCCCCGTTCTACTCGCCTCGCTGCTGGCGGTGTCCAGTGTGTCTGCCCCCCTGCAGGTGCTTGCCCAGGAGGCGCAGCCGCTTGACCGCATCGCCGCCGTCGTCGATGAGGACGTGATCCTGCAGAGCGAGCTCCAGCGTGCGATCGCCAACATCAAGGCGCAGTACGTCGGCCGTGAAAACCAGCTGCCGCCGGAAGACGTGCTCAGCCGCCAGGTGCTCGAGCGCCTGGTGCTGGTCAAGCTGCAGGTGGCCCGCGCCCAGGGCAGCGGCATCCGTATCGGCGACCAGGAGCTGAACCAGGCGATGAATGCCATCGCCCAGCAGAACGGTTCGACCCTGGACGCCCTGCGCCAGCGCCTGGCCCACGACGGCATCGACTTCAATGATTTCCGCGCTTCGGTGCGAGATGAGATCACTGTGCAGCGCCTGCGCCAGAGCTTCGCGCAGAGCCGCATCAGCGTCAGCGAGGGCGAAGTCGATGCTGCGCTGAAGCAGCAGGCTACCGTCGGCAACCAGTATCACCTGGCGCACATCCTGATCGCCCTGCCCGACGGCTCCAATGCCGACCAGATCGCCACCGGCCAGAAGAAGGCCGACGGCGTGAAGGCGCTGCTGGACAAGGGCGAGCTGGACTTCAACGCGGCCGCCGTTCGCTATTCGGACAGCCCCAACGCGCTGGAAGGCGGCGATCTGGGCTGGCGCAGCCTGGATGAAATTCCGCAGGCGTTCGCGCAGATGATGGAAAAGATGAAGCCCGGCGAAGTGGTCGGTCCGATCCGTGGCCCCAGCGGCTTCCAGCTGCTGAAGCTGGTGGACGTGCGCGATGCCAGTGCCGCTGCCGGCGCCAGCACCGTGACCGAGTACCACGGCCGCCACATCCTGGTGCGCGTGGACGATCACCAGACCGACGCGGCCGCCAAGGCCAAGATCGATACCCTGCGTGCCCGCATTGCCGGTGGCGCGGACTTCGAGACCGTGGCCAAGGAGTCCTCCGAGGACAACAACAGCAAGGGCCAGGGCGGCGATCTGGGCTGGTTCCCGGTCGACGCGTTCGGTCCGGCGTTCGGCCAGCAGGTCTCCGGCATCCAGGATGGTGGCGTCAGCCAGCCGTTCCGTACCGATGCCGGTTGGCACATCGTGCAGCGCGTGGCCACCCGCCAGACCGACGTGACCAACGACAACCAGCGTGCCCAGGTCCGCGAGACCATCGGCCGCCGCAAGCTGGAAGACGAGTACAACCGCTTCCTGCAGGAACTGCGTGGCGAAGCCTACGTCAGCTTCCGCAGCGGCGACCGCGCGGAAAACACCGCCACCCCGCCGCAGTCCTGACCGATGCGCCCCGAGCTCGCTCTGGTACCGGGCGAGCCCGCCGGGATCGGCCCGGAGCTGTGCATCCGCCTTGTCCAGCAGCCGCGTGAAGATTGCCGGCTGCTGGCCTTCGCCGATCCGGACACCCTGCGCGCGGCCGCTGCCGCGCTGAACCTGCCTCTGCAACTGCTGCCCGAGGACGCCGAAGCACGCGTCCCCGGCGATCTGCGTCTGCGCGTTGTGGCCAATACCGTGCCCAGCCACTTCGGCCAGGCCAACCCGGCCAATGCCGGGGCGGTCATCGGTGCCCTGCTCGGTGCCGGCCAGGCCTGCCTGTCCGGCGAACTGCACGGTGTGGTCACCGGCCCGGTGCACAAGGCGGTCATCAACGAAGGCGGCATCGCCTACAGCGGCACCACCGAACTGCTGGCCGACCAGGCCGGGGTAAAGGTGGTGATGATGCTGGCCAACCACATCGTGCGCGTGGCCCTGGCCACCACCCATCTGCCACTGCGCGAGGTGGCCGATGCAATCACCACGCCCGGCCTGGAACACACCCTGCGCACCGTGCACGCCGCGCTGCGCCGCGAGTTCGGTCTGCCCGCGCCGCGCATCGCCGTGCTCGGCCTGAACCCGCATGCCGGTGAAGACGGCCATCTGGGCCGCGAGGAACTGGACCTGGTCATTCCGCTGTTGCAGCGCCTGCGCGCGGAGGGCATGGACCTGATCGGGCCGCTGCCGGCCGATACCGCCTTCCTGCCGGCCAAGCTGACCGGCTTCGACACCGTGCTGGCGATGTACCACGACCAGGGCCTGCCGGTGCTGAAGTATTCGGGCTTCGAGCAGGCGGTGAACCTGACCCTGGGCCTGCCCTACCCGCGCGTGGCGGTGGACCATGGCACCGCGCTGGACCTGGCCGGCCGCGGCATTGCCGATCCTTCAAGCCTGCAGGCGGCAACGACGTTGTGTGCGCAGCTTGCGCGGCAACGTACACTGAGCGCATGAATTCCCCGCATTCCCCCTCCGGCCCGGTGTTCACCGCCCCGGCCAAGAAGCAGCTTGGCCAGCATTTCCTGGCCGACCGCCACTACATCGACAAGATCGTGATGGCGGTCAACCCGAAAGACGGTGACCGCCTGGTCGAGATCGGTCCCGGCCAGGGCGCGATCACCCTGCCGCTGCTGCGCGTGCATCCGAAACTGACGGTGATCGAGTTCGACCGCGACCTGATCGCGCCGCTGACCGCCGCTGCCGAGCCGCTGGGCGAGCTGACCATCGTCCACCGCGACGTGCTGCGCGTGGACTTCACCGAGCTGGCTGCCGGCCAGCCGATCCGCCTGGTCGGCAACCTGCCCTACAACATCTCCTCGCCGATCCTGTTCCATGCACTGGAACATGCCGCGGTGATCCGCGACATGCACTTCATGCTGCAGAAGGAAGTGGTCGACCGCATGGCCGCCGGCCCCGGCAGCAAGGTGTACGGCCGGCTCAGCGTGATGCTGCAGGCCTACTGCCAGGTGACCTCGCTGTTCGTGGTGCCGCCGGGCGCGTTCCGGCCGCCGCCGAAGGTCGATTCGGCCGTAGTGCGGCTGGTGCCGCGTGACCCGGCCACGATCAACATCAACGACCACAAGCGTTTCGCCGAGGTGGTCAAGGCCGCCTTCGGGCAGCGCCGCAAGACCCTGCGCAACGCCCTGAACAACGTGGTGTCCGCCGAACAGTTCATTGCCGCCGGCGTGCGTCCCGATGCCCGCGCCGAACAGCTGGACGTGGCCGAATTCATCGCTTTGGCCAATGCCTCCTGATTACACTGCCGGTATGGAAGACGCTGACGTTTATGCCATCTCCGTCGAAGTCGCACCGCGCTTCCTCGACGATCAATCCGCGCCGGAAGACGGGCGCTATGCGTTCGCCTACACGATCCGCATCCACAACCAGGGGCGTGTTGCCGCGCGCCTGGTCGCACGCCACTGGCGCATCACCGATGCCAACGGCCGCGTCGAGCATGTCGATGGCGACGGGGTGATCGGCGAGCAGCCACGCCTGCGTCCCGGTGAAGACTTCCATTACACGTCCGGTGTCATGCTGGGGACCGATCACGGGACCATGCAGGGCCACTACGACATGGTCGCCGACGACGGCACCGAATTTGCCGCGCCGGTCGCACCTTTCGTGCTGGCCATCCCGCGTACCCTGCACTGACACGGAGGCCGAACGATGAGTGTGTGGGCGATCGGCGACCTGCAGGGCTGCTATGACGTCACCCAGCGACTGCTGGAGAAGATCCGTTTCGACCCCGCGCAGGACACCCTGTGGTTCTGCGGCGACCTGGTCAACCGGGGTGGCCAGTCACTGGAAACGCTGCGGCTGGTGCATTCGCTGCGCGAGCACAGCGTGGTGGTGCTGGGCAACCATGACCTTTCGCTGCTGGCCGTCGGTGCGCGCACCGAAGAGGAACAGCGCAAGGTCAACCCGGACCTGCTGCGCATCGTGCAGGCCGAGGACCGCGACGAGCTGCTGGACTGGCTGCGCCTGCAGAAGCTGGTGCACGTGGATCGCGAACTGGGCTGGATGATGGTGCACGCAGGCCTGGCGCCGAAGTGGACCACGCAGATGGCCGAGAAGCATGCGGCCGAAGTCGAGGTGCAGCTGCACGGCGCCGGCTACCGCAAGCTGTTCCGCAACATGTATGGCGACAAGCCGAGCTGGGCGCCCAACCTGTCCGGCTACGACCGCTCGCGCGCGATCATCAATGTGCTCACCCGCATGCGCTACTGCACCCCACGCGGGCGCATCGGCATCGAGGACAAGGGCACGCCGGGCACGCAGGAACAGGGGTTGTATCCCTGGTTCGAAGTGCCGGGCCGGGTCGAGCGTGACCTCAAGGTCGTCTGCGGCCACTGGTCGGCGCTGGGCCTGACCATCACCCAGGGCGTGCACGCCATCGACACCGGTGCGGTCTGGGGCGGCAAGCTGACCGCGATCCAGCTCGATACCGATGAACTGCGCGTGGTGCAGGTGCCGGGCCGCGATGTCCCCGCACCCGTGCCCAACGCCCGCCCGCCCGCACGAGCGGCGCACGAGCGCCCGGCTGCACCGGCGCAGGGCAAGGAACAGGGCGGCGGCAACGCTCCGGCCGCCAACCCGGGCAACCGCGGCACGCGCCGTCGTCGTCGCCGTGGTGGCGGCGGTGGTGGTGGCTCTGCGGGCCCCGGCAACAGCAGTCCCCCGCCGCAGGCATGACGCGGCGCGGCTGGGCACCATGGATGGTGCTGCTGACGCTGGCCCTGGCCAGCGGCTGCCAGCCCACTTCGGCCCCTGCCCCCACCGGCGGCGGAAACACCGGCCACACGCCATCGCAACCTCAAGCGCCTTCGCCGCCACTGGTGGCTGCAGCGCGCGCGCAGATCGGCGTCACCACCCGCTACGACCCGGCCTATCAGGTGCTGGCCTATCCCGGCGGGGACGTCCCGGTTGATCGCGGCGTGTGCACCGACGTGGTGGTGCGCGCCCTGCGCAGCCAGGGCCTGGACCTGCAGGCGCGCGTGCATGAAGACATGCGCGGCAACTTCAGCGCCTATCCCACGATCTGGGGCCTGTCACGACCGGATCGCAACATCGATCATCGTCGCGTACCGAATCTGATGCGCTGGTTCGAGCGGCAGGGCTGGCAGCAACCGATCACGGCCCTCGCCGCCGACTACGCGGCCGGCGACATCGTCGCGTGGAAGCTCAACGGCAACGGCCTGCTGCACGTGGGCATCGTCTCCGACCGGCGCCTGGCCAATGGCACACCGCTGGTGCTGCACAACATCGCGCGCGGCACGCGCGAAGAGAACCTGCTGTTCCAGCACACCATCATCGGGCATTACCGGAGGCCGTAGGCAATCCTGTAGAGCCGAGCCATGCTCGGTTACGGGATGTGTCCGGCAACAGCAGCCGAGCATGGCTCGGCTCTACAGGAAACCATCTTCAGCGGCGCACGTAGTGCACGAAGCGGAACGCGTAGGCATGGCGTTCGTCGGCCGGGTGCGGCTGGCTGCTCACTTCCCGCCAGTCCTGCACGTCCACTTCGGGGAAATGGGTATCGGCGGGGACTTCGGCATCCACCCAGGTCAGGTACAGATCACTGGCCTGGTCCAGCAACTGGTGGAAGATCTCGCCGCCGCCGATGATGCACAGCTCGCTGGCGCCCTCGTCTTCGGCGATCGCCTTCGCCTCGTCCAGCGACGCCACCGCACGCATGCCCTCGAACGGCACCTGGCCACTGCGGGTCAGCACCAGGTTGGTCCGCCCCGGCAGCACGCGGCCGATCGACTCGCCCGTCTTGCGCCCCATCAGGATCGGCTTGCCCAGGGTGAGCGCCTTGAAGTGCTTGAAATCATCCGGCAGGTGCCAGGGCATGGCATTGCCCTGGCCGATGCCACGGTTGCGATCCAGCGCCACGATCATCGACAGCTTCATTGCTACCACCTCCTCAGCTGGCGTCGATCTGCAGGCGTTCGCAGGCAGCGTTGGCGGTACTGGCGGCCTGCAGCGCCGCTGCCAGCTCGGGGCTGGACGTGGACTGCTCATCCAGGCCATCGAGGATCTTCTGCTTCTGCGCCTCTTCGATATCCTTCAGCCCCGGTCCTGACAGGATGTCTGCCGACAACGCGGCAGTGTCGGTGCTGGCACGACGTGCCAGAAATGCCTGCAACTGGTCACTGGAATAGACGGTGGCAAGCTGCTGCTCGAGCATGCGCTGATAGGCCGGGTCTTCGATACCGGCCTTCAGGTGCTCGGTCATCGCCGTGTACATGCCGGTTACCGCCTCACGCATCTGCGCCCGGCAGCCTTCCGGCACATCCTGGGGCATCATCGTGCTGCCATTGAAGGCCCCGGCGAACGCCTGCACTTCCTCGCGCATGTGCTTGTGCACGATCTGCTCATTGACCTGCCGGGCCAACGACAGCACATCGGCCGGTCCGGCCTGCACCATGGCCAGCGGCAGCATGCCGCACAGCGCCAGCAGGCCACTGGAAATCAGGCGGGTACTCATACCGCCACCGGCGCCTTGATCGCCGGGTGCGGATCGTAGCCGTCGATACGGATGTCGTCGAACTGGAAGCCGAACAGATCGGTCACCTCCGGGTTCAACCACAACTTCGGCAGCGCGCGCGGTTCACGCGACAACTGCTCGCGCGCCTGCTCGAAGTGGTTCGAATACAGGTGCGCATCGCCCAGCGTATGCACGAAATCACCCACGCCCAGGCCGGTGGCCTGCGCCACCATATGGGTCAGCAGCGCGTAGCTGGCGATGTTGAACGGCACGCCGAGGAAGATGTCGCCGCTGCGCTGGTACAGCTGGCAGCTGAGCTTGCCGTCCACCACGTAGAACTGGAACAGGTTGTGGCACGGCATCAGCGCCATCTGCGAAAGCTCGCCCACGTTCCAGGCGCTGACCACCAGCCGGCGCGAATCGGGGTTGCGCTTGATCTCGTCCACCAGCCACTGCATCTGGTCGATCTCGCCGCCATCGGCGGTGGCCCAGCTACGCCACTGCTTGCCGTAGACCGGGCCGAGGTCGCCGTTCGCGTCGGCCCACTCGTCCCAGATCCGCACCTGGTTGTCCTTCAGGTAGCCGATGTTGGTGTCGCCCTTCAGGAACCACAGCAGCTCATGGATGATCGAGCGCAGGTGCAGTTTCTTGGTGGTGACCAGCGGGAAGCCTTCGGCCAGGTTGAAACGCATCTGCCAGCCGAACACGCTGCGGGTGCCGGTGCCGGTGCGATCGCTCTTCTCGGCGCCGTGCTCGAGCACGTGCGAGAGCAGGTCCAGGTAAGCCTTCATGCCTTGCCCTCGGCAGCCACCGGCAGCTGCGGCTGCAGTACCGGCGCACGGCGCGACATCACCAGCAGCACCAGGCCGAAGGCGATCAGCGGCAGGCTGAGGATCTGGCCACGGGTCAGCCAGTCGAAGGCCACATAGACGCCGTTGTCGGGCATACGCACGAACTCCACCGCGAAGCGGAACAGGCCGTACATCAGCGCGAACAGGCCACCCACCAGGTAGCGGTGGCGCGGCTTGGCCGACACCGCCCACAGCACCACGAACATCACCAGGCCTTCCAGGAACGCTTCATACAGCTGCGAGGGATGGCGGGCGAACTGGTTCAACGCCCCGGTGGCGAACTGCGCCTGCAGGGTGGCGTGGTCGAGCTGGTTCAGCGGTGCCGGCAGGCCGGACGGGAACACCACGCCCCAGGTACCGTCGGTGTACTTGCCCCACAGCTCGGCGCCGATGAAGTTGCCGATGCGGCCGAAGCCCAGGCCCAGCGGCACCAGCGGCGCCATGAAATCCATGGTGTCGAAAAAGTGCAGCTTATGCTTGCGCGACCACCACCAGCAGGCGGCAATCACGCCCAGCAGGCCGCCATGGAAGCTCATGCCGCCATCCCACACCTTGAACAGCAGCAGCGGGTTGTGCAGGAAATCGCCCAGCGCGTAGAACAGCATGTAGCCGATGCGTCCGCCCAGCACCACGCCGAGCATGGCGTAGAACAGCAGGTCGGAGAAGCCGTTGGCATCGACGCCCGGCAGGCGACCGGCTGCGATGCGCTTGCGGCCCAGCAGCCAGGCGGCGGTGAAGCCGAGCAGGTACATGATGCCGTACCAGTGCACCTTGATCGGCCCCAGCGAAAGGGCGATGGGGTCGATGTCGTGGAAATAGATCATGGAAGGTGCCTTGCGGTTGAACGCCTATTCTCGGGCCAGTGCCGCCCCGGCTCAACCAAGGAGCTGGGGCGAGTTCGGCAACGCGTCATCGTTCGACCGCGTCGAGGCCGGAAAGTGCCCTTCGATCAGGCTGGAGACCTCGTCGATGGCATCCTGCAGCGCTTCCACCGGATGGGAGCCACGCAGGCCCTCGCGCAGGTGGGTGCAGACCCGCTGCCACTGCGCCGGGCTGACCCGGCCGTGCAGGCCCCGGTCGGCGACGATCTCGATGGCGTGGTCGGCCAGCAGCAGATAGATCAGCACGCCGTTGTTATGGGTGGTATCCCAGGTGCGCAGGCGCGCGAAGGCATGTTCGGCGGCTTGGCGCGGGCTGACCCTGTGCCACAGCGCGGCCAGCGGCAGGTCCGCTTCCACCGCGAACATCACCTGCCCGCCGTGGCGCTGCTCACCGGCGGCGATGGCCTCGGTGATCGCCTGCAGCGTAGCCGGCGGGAACGCGCGCCGTACCGACGGCGAAAACACATGACGACACAGTCGTTGGATCATCACCAGCCCCCCGAAGCACCGCCACCACCGGAGCGACCACCACCACCGCCCCAGCCGCCGCCACCGAATCCACCGCCCCCGCCGAAGCCGCCTCCGCCGCCCCAGCTGCCACCGCCCCAGCCACCGCCACCGGCAAAACGGCCCGGGTGGCCGGAGAGCATGGCCACGATCAGTCCTACGACGCCTGCCAGGCCACTGGCCAGCAGCGTGGACGTGAACAGGAACGCCGCCACGGCTGCACCGGCACCGCCGAGCAGGCCGCGCAGCGGACGCGGCACGCGCGAGAACACACCGCGCAGGATGCTGCCGGCGAACACACCGATGAACAGCGCCAGGAACCAGGTATCACCGCCACCCTCCGGCTCGCGGCCACGCTGACTGCTGACCGGTGCTGGCAGCGTCTCGCCATCGATCAGCTTGACCAGCACTGCGGTCGCATCGGTGATGCCACCGGCGTAGTCGCCGCTGCGGAAGCGCGGCACCAGGTATTCCTGGATGACCCGGTTGGCGATGGCATCAGGGATGGCGCCTTCAAGTCCGTAGCCCGGCTCGATGCGCACCCGCCGGTCGTCCTTGGCCACCACCAGCAGCACGCCATCGTCCACGCCCTTGCGGCCGATCTGCCACTGGTCGAAGACCCGCGTGGTGTACTGCGCGATGTCCTCCGGCTGGGTGGTGGGCACCACCAGCACCTGCAGCTGGCTGCCCTTGCGCTGCTGCAGTTCAATCGCCTGCTGCACCAGCGCCTGCTTCTGCGTGGCATCCAGCGTGCCGGTGGTATCGACCACCGGCGAATCCAGTGCAGGAACCGGCGCCAGCTGCTGCGCATGCGAGGCCAGCGGCAGCCACAGCAGCAGGGCCAGCAGCGCAGTGGCCAGGCGCACAGTCAGTGGCCCGGCTGCGGTGCCGGCTGCTGCTGCGGCGTGTTGCCGAAATCGACCGCCGGCGCGTTGGAGATCTGAGCTTCGTTTTCCACCGTGAAGTTCGGCTTGGTCTTGTAGCCGAAGATCTTGGCGGTGATCACCTGCGGGAACGAACGGATGTAGGTGTTGTAGTCCTGCACCTGCTGGATGTAGCGGCCGCGGGCGACGGTGACCCGGTTCTCGGTACCTTCCAGCTGCGCCTGCAGGTCGCGGAAGTTCTGGTCGGACTTCAGCTGCGGGTAGTTCTCGGTGACCACCAGCAGCCGCGACAGCGCGCTGCCGAGTTCGCCCTGGGCCTGCTGGAACTGCTTGAGCGAGGCTTCGTCGTCGGCATTGACGTTGATCTGACCGACACGCGAACGCGCGTTGGTGACTTCGGTCAGCACGCGTTCTTCCTGGCTGGCGAAGCCCTTCACGGTCTGCACCAGGTTGGGCACCAGGTCGGCGCGGCGCTTGTACTGGTTGATGACCTCCGACCAGCTGGCCTTGACCGCTTCATCCTTCTGCTGGATGGCGTTGTAGCCGCAGCCGGACAGCAGGGAGGCCAGCAGCATCAGGGGCAGGACACGGGTGAACAGGCGCATGGCGGAGGTTCCGGGTGGGCTTGGCGCCGAGCATGCCATGGCTCGGGTGAAAGACCGGCCATCGGGCGCCGCCCCCTCCGCGGTGGTTGTGCTCATGGATCGCCTGGGTAGTCCGGGCGGGTGGGCATGGCGGGGGACGCCGTGAATCCGTCCCTGGAGGCTTAGCCGCGGCATCCATGCCGCGGATACCCCCGCCACGCCCACCCGCCCGGCCACAGACAATTTCCTGCGCACCGCGGGAAGATCAAAAGAAAAATCAAAAGCAAAAGCCGGTTCTTCGGGCATTCGTGTCGACCAAGGTCGACACCTACCAGAGCGGGACGCCGTTCCGACAGACCGCGGAAAACTGTCGAAGGCGGGGTGGGTCCGGTTGAGGGGGCGTGAGCCGCATGGATGCGGCGACCGAGCTTACATGGACGTACTTGCAGCGTCCCCCTCAACCGGACCCACCCCGCCAACCCACGGAATGTCCGCCGTTGCCGTTGCTGTTGCTGTTGATTGCAGCGGGTGCAGGGCTGCAAGCCCTGCCAGAACCCCATATCACTCAGCAAGCCTCAGCCACCGCAGTGCGGGGACGCCCCAGCCATGCCAGCAGCAATCCAGACGCCGCCAGCAGGCCACCGGCCACCGGAATCGCCGCGTAACCCAGCCCCGAACTGATCACCGCGCCACCCAGCGCCGCACCCACCGCATTGCCCAGGTTGAATGCACCCACGTTGATCGACGACGCCAGGCCCGGCGCCTCGCTGGCCACCTGCATCACCCGGATCTGCAGCGGCGGCACGAGGGCGAAGGTCGCCGCACCGAACAGCAACACACCCACCGCAGCGGTGGCGTGGCTCATGAAGGCCAGCGGCAGCACGAACATCAGCACCGCCAGGACGGCCAGCAGGATGCGGGTGGCGCCATCGAGCGACCAGTCGGCCATGCGCCCGCCGATGCCGTTGCCGAGGGTGAAGCCGATGCCGATCAGGGCCAGCGACATCGCGATGAAGGTATTGGAGGCGCCGGTCAACTCGGTCAGTACCGGTGCGACGTAGGTATAGAGGGTGAACATCGCGCCCGCGCCAAGCACGGTGGTGGCCATCGCCAGCAGCACCTGCGGTTGCAGGATCGCCTTCAGTTCGCGGCGCACGTCCGGGCGCGGTCCCGGCGCGGACGCCGGCAGCGCGAAGCCCAGCGCGGTAATCGCGACCAGGCCCAGCACCGCAGTACCGGCGAAAGACAGGCGCCAGCCCAGCTGCTGGCCCACCCAGGTGGCCAGCGGCACACCCCCGATGTTGGCAATGGTCAGGCCCATGAACATCGTGGCCACGGCCGCGGCCTGCTTTTCCTTCGGCACCAGGCTGGCGGCGACCACCGCACCGATGCCGAAGAAGGCACCGTGGTTGAGGCTGGTGACCAGGCGCGACAGCAGCAGCAGGCCGTAGTTCGGCGCCAGCGCGGACAACAGATTGCCGACCACGAAGATCGACATCAGCAGCATCAGCGCGGTGCGCTTGCCGAACCGTCCCATCAGCAGGGTCATCACCGGAGCCCCCAGCATCACGCCCACGGCGTAGGCGGTGATCAGCATGCCGGCGGTGGGAATGCCAACCCCGACGCCGTCGGCGATGACCGGCAGCAGGCCCATCGGGGCAAACTCGGTGGTTCCGATGGCGAAGGCGCCGACGGCAAGCGCCAGCAAGGCGGCTCTGGAATTCATGGGGGGGTCCTGGGGCGGGATTCGGGAGTGCGTAGCCTGCGCGCTTTGCTGTGCCGGATTAAGCCTCGCCCCGGGAAAACACTGTTGATCCTGGTTCACAAGTGGAGCCCGGAACCCCGCTGCAAGTGCAAAAACCGCAGCGCCGGTGTAGAGCCGAGCCCATGCTCGGCTGACCGGCAGGAAGCAGCCGAGCATGGGCTCGGCTCTACATGACCTCGCACCCACAACGAAGAACCCCCGGCAGGGCCGGGGGTTCTGGGTCACGCGCTTACCAGTTACCGGCGCCCGGCACGTTGTGCTCGCGGGCGCGGCGGCGCATCAGCAGGTTCAGCCACTCCACCAGCACCGAGAAGCCCATCGCGGCGTAGATGTAGGGCTTGGGCACGTGCACGTCCAGGCCGTCCAGGATCAGCACCGCACCGATCATCAGGATGAAGGCCAGGGCCAGCATCTTCACGGTCGGGTTGGCATCGATGAAGCGGCCCAGCGGGTTGGCGGCCAGCAGCATCACCAGCACCGACAGCAGGATGGCGGCCACCATCACCGGGATATGGTCGGCGATGCCGACGGCGGTGATCACCGAGTCCAGCGAGAACACGATGTCGATCACCGCGATCTGCGCGATCACGTAGCCGAACACGGCCGAGGCCTTGGTGGTGCTGGGGTCTTCGTCCTCGCCACCGCTGATCAGTTCCTTGATCTCCATGCAGCCCTTGATGATCAGGAACAGGCCACCGACGATCAGCACCAGGTCACGGATGGAGATGCCCATGCCGGCCACCGTGAACAGGTTGGCCGCCATGTGCGCCAGGTAGGCCAGCGACACCAGCAGGCCGATGCGGGTGATGCAGGCCACCGCAATGCCGAGCTTGCGCGCGAACGGGCGGCGCTCTTCGGGCAGTTTGCTGACGGCGATGGAAATGAACACCAGGTTGTCGATGCCGAGCACGATTTCCAGCGCGCTGAGCGTGAACAGGGTCACCCAGGCATTGGGGTCGGCGAGGAACTCAAAGGACATGGAAACTCTTCAGGGCAGTGGGGGAATGGGGATCAGCCGTAATTGCCGGCCATTGCATGCGGGACCACGACCAGCGCCCAGCACAGAAGCACGTTCATCATCAGCACGAAGACCGCCGCCGAGCCCATGTCCTTGGCGCGGCCGGCCAGCTCGTGGATCTCGCTGCCGTAACGTTCGATCACCGCCTCAATGGCCGAGTTGGCCAGTTCCATCGCCAGCACCAGCAGCATCGAGCCGATCAGCAGCGCGCGCTCGACCGGGGTCTGGCCCAGCCAGATCGCGACCGGGGTCAGCAGGATCAGCAGGTAGACCTCCAGCCGGAACGAGGACTCATGCAGCCAGGCGGCGCGCAGGCCCTGCCAGGACCAGCGGGCGGCCTGGAAGATGCGGCGCGGGCCGCGGGGCAGATGGCCGAACTGATCAGCCACGGGTGGAACATCCAGCAACAGGGGCGCGGCGCAGCGACCGCTCAGACGCACGGCAGGGAATCATGGGTGCACAGGGATAGGCAGATGGCCGCCATTTTGCCACAAGGCCGCCAGCCGCATCCCGGCACCGGCCCGGTGAATGGACTGCCAGGGGCAAGCCCCGGCCCGCCCCAGCTTCTATGATGGCTTTCCCCTTCCCTGCTGGAGCGCCTGATGTCCCGTCGCCGTACCTGCCTGCTGATGCTGGGCCTGCTGACCGCCGCCCCCCTGGCCCAGGCGCTGAGCCCGGCCAAGCCGCCGCGCGTGCCCGAGCAGGTCTCCAACGTGGCCTGGGCCGGCGACATGGCCCACTTCGCCAACGCCGACCAGGCCAGCCCGCCGCCGCGCGGTGGCATCGAGTTCATCGGCAGCTCCTCCATCCGCTTCTGGGAGAGCCTGGCCACCGACTTCCCCGGCCAGCCGGTGTTCAACCGTGGCTTCGGCGGTTCGGAAGTGCGCGACAGCACCTGGTATGCCGACCGCATCGTGGTGCCGTATGCGCCGTGCAAGGTGTTCTTCTACGCCGGTGACAACGACCTCAACAGCGGCCGCAGCGCCGTGCAGGTGCGCGACGATGTGGTTGCCTTCGTGCAGCGCGTGCATCGCGACCTGCCGAAGACCAGGGTCGAGTACCTGTCGATCAAGCCGAGCCCATCGCGTGCGCATCTGCTGCCGGCGATCAACGAGGCCAACGCGCTGATCAAGGCCGCCCTGGCCAAGCTGCCCAACACCGGTTTCACTGATATCTACACGCCGATGCTGGGTGCCGACGGCCAGCCGGATGCGAAACTCTTCCGCGAGGACATGCTGCACATGACCCCGGCCGGCTATGACATCTGGACCAAGGCGCTGGCGCCGAAGGTCAACTGCAACTGAGGCGGACGGGCACCGGAGGGCGCCACGCGCTCGCGCTCCGGTAGATGCCAACCTTGGTTGGCATAGGGCACCGGCATGAATCCTGTTGAAAGCGCCGACCAAGGTCGGCATCTACCGAGGCAGCAGGTTCCAGCCTCAGCGGAAGATCACCGTGGCCTCAGTGCCCTGGCCCGGCTCGCTGGCCAGACTGACCTTCCAGCCGAAGCGGTCGCACAGCCGGCGCACGATCGACAGGCCCAGGCCGGTGCCCTGCGGGCGGCTCGGCTCGGCGCGGTAGAACGGCTCAAAGGCCCGCGACAGCGCCTCGGCCGACATGCCGATACCGGTATCGCGCACCACCACCCGGTCGTTGTGCACATGCACGTCGATGCGCCCTTCGTCGGTGTAGCTGCAGGCGTTGCGCACCAGGTTGCTGACCACCACCTGCAGCACCCGCGGCGGCGCATGCAGCTGCACCGGGCCATCGCTGTGCAGGTGCACCGACACCGGGCGCGTACCCAGCAGTTCGTTGGCGTTGTCCACTTCATAGCGGACGATGTCGTTGACGTCGAACAGCTCGACCTGGGGCTCGACGTCGGCCTCGCGTGCCAGGATCAGGAAGGCATCGATCACCGCCTCCATGTCACGGCCTGCACGCTGGATGCGCTGCAGGCTGCGGCGCAGGCGCGGCTCCAGGCTGTCATCGCCCAGTGCCATGTCGCTGGCCACGCGGATGACGGTCAGCGGTGTGCGCAGTTCATGGCTGGCGTCGCGGGTGAAATTGCGCTCGCGCGCCACATGCGCGCTGACCCGGTTGGCCAGCGAATGCAGTGCGGCCGCCAGCTGCCGGGTCTCGCCCTGCATGTCCGCCGGCAGCTTGTTCGGCTCCAGATCGGCCGCCTCCGGGTGGCCCGGGTCCCAGCGTGAGACGCGCCGCGCCAGCCAGTTCACCGGCGACACCAGGCGCTTGGAGGCCCGATAGGTGACCCAGCTGGCGCCATACACCGCCAGCAGGGTCAGCAGCACCGGCACGATGCCAAACCAGAACGCCAGCATCTCCGCGCGCGAGCGCAGGAACACCAGGTAGAGGCGGCCGGCCGGGCGCACATCGACCAGCACCAGCTGGTCGTCCTTGGGCAGTTCGTGGAAGCCGGGCTCCAGGTTGCGCAGGTTGGCCGGCAGCGACAGGGCCGACTGCCCGCTTTCCAGCAGGTAGCCACGGATGTTCTGGGTGTTGGGTGGCGGCTGCACCGGCGAAGCCTCGTGCAGCGTCCAGAAGTACGCCGCCTCCTCACGCAGGGCGGCACCCACCAGGCTGTGCTTGATCACCAGCGAGACCAGCCACGCACCCAGCAGGATGCCCAGGCTGGCCAGCACTGCCTGCAGGATGAAAGCGATACGGATCTTGCGCGGCAGGCCGTGCGGCATTGCGGGGTCCCGGTCAGAGCGCTGCGATTATAGGCAGCGCACTGCGCCGTGCGGATGCATGGGCGATGACCGGTGGCAGCACCATCCGGTCATCCCCCGCCCTCGTCCGTGGCCGCATCCCGGCCGGGCCTGCTGCTGCACCGGCGCGGAGTCCGGCTCAGGCCATCGGCTGGGCGATGTCGGCAATGCGGTAGCCGGCGCTCTGCACGGTATGCAGCAGCGGACGGTCGAACGGCTTGTCGATGATCTTGCGCAGGTTGTACAGGTGGCTGCGCAAGGTGTCCGAGTCCGGCAGGCCGTTGCCCCAGATCTCGCGTTCGATCTCCTGGCGGGTGACCACGCGCGGCGATTCGCGCATCAGGATGGTCAGCAGGCGCAGGCCGATCGGCGACAACTGCAGCTCGGTACCGGCACGGGTGGCACGCATGCTGACCGGATCGAGCACCAGGTCGGCGACCTTCAGCACTTCCGAACCCACCTGGCGACGTTCGCGGCGGATCAGCGCGCGCAGGCGGGCTTCCAGCTCCTGGATCGCGAACGGCTTGGTCAGGTAGTCATCGGCGCCGAAACCGAGGCCGGTGAGCTTGTCGTCCAGCGTGTCGCGTGCCGTGAGCATCAGCACCGGGGTGGACTTGCGCGCATCGTTGCGCAGGCGACGGCACACTTCGATGCCATCCAGGCGCGGCAACATCAAGTCGAGCACCACGACGTCATAGCTGTTCTCCGCCGCAAGGCGGTAGCCATCCAGGCCGTCCTGTGCATAGTCGACTTCGAAGCCGCGACCTTCCAGGTATTCCCCGATCATCTCGGAGATATTGCGGTTGTCTTCGACCACCAGCACCAAGCCGGAGGTCTCCTTCGTCTGACGCATGTGATTCCCTCTAACTTCAGCTTTGTGAAACATGCCGGATCGACGGTGGACGCGATGTGAAGTTCCGTCAAGAGGGAAGTAAATCGTTCAGAGCAGGGGTCGCAGCAGCGGCCAGACGTTGTCCAGCACCTTCGGCTGCGCCTGTGCGGTCGGGTGCAGGCCGTCGGCCTGCATCATGCCCGGCTGCAGGGCCACACCCTCCAGCAGGAACGGCAGCAGCGGCACCTTGTACTGCGTGGCCAGCGCCTTGTAGGCCGCCGCCAGGCGCTGCCGGTAGGCCGGCCCGTAGTTGGGCGGCACGTCGATGCCCAGCAGCAGCACCTTGGCACCGGCCTTCTGGCTGGCCTGCACCATTTTCTCCAGGTTGCCCTGCACCTGGGCCGGGGTCAGTCCGCGCAGCGCGTCGTTGCCGCCGAGGGCAATCACCACCACGGTGGGCTTTTCCCTGGCCAGTAGGCCCGGCAGGCGGGTCAGCGCGCCGGCGGTGGTCTCGCCACTCATGCTCGCGTTGACGATGCGCGCCGGCGTTTTCGACTGCTGCCTGACCCGCTGCTGCAGCAGGCTGACCCAGCCGGCGTCGGCGGGGATATTGTGGGCTGCACTGAGGCTGTCGCCCAGGACCAGCACGGTGCCTGCCGGACCTTTGGCACAGGCCAGCCCCGGCAACAGCAGGAACCCTAGCAGCAGCACCATCATCACGCCGGCTCGCCGGCTCCATCCCGTCTTGCGCATTGGAGTCTCCTCATCGACAGCCTGTCCCCCCGCAGCGCGTCCGTTGCCATCGCCGTCGACCAGGTCGGCAAATCCGTGCAGGGCCCGGAGGGTGAAGTCCACATACTGGACAACATCACCCTGACCGTCCATGAAAGCACCAGCGCGGCCATCGTCGGCGCCTCCGGTTCCGGCAAGACCACCCTGCTCGGCCTGCTGGCCGGGCTGGACCTTCCCAGCCGCGGCCACATCGCGCTGGCGGGCCAGGACCTGGGCAACCTCGATGAGGAAGCCCGCGCGCAGCTGCGCGCACGCGAGGTCGGTTTCGTCTTCCAGAGCTTCCACCTGCTGCCGGCGCTGACCGCCGCCGAGAACGTGGCGCTGCCACTGGAGCTGGCCGGGCGCGAGGACCGCGCACGGGTGGACGAAGTGCTGGCCCAGGTCGGCCTGGCCCATCGCGCCCGCCACTACCCGCGCCAGCTGTCCGGCGGCGAGCAGCAGCGCGTGGCGCTGGCACGTGCCTTCGTCACCCGCCCACGCATCCTGTTCGCCGATGAACCGACCGGCTCGCTGGACCACGCCACCGGCCAGCACATCAGCGACCTGCTGTTCGAACTCAACGCGAGCGGCGGCACCACGCTGGTGCTGGTCACCCACGACCTGCGCCTGGCCCAGCGTTGCCAGTACATCCACCGCATCGACGACGGACGCCTGCTGCCGGTCGAGCGCGGAGCGCAGGCATGAACCTGCTGCGGCATGCGTGGCGCGCGCTGCGCCGCGAGGCCCTGGCCGGTGACCTGCTGACGGTGTTCGCCGCGCTGGTGCTGGGTGTGGCGGTGATGACCGCAGTGGGCACGCTGGTGAACCGGGTCAACCTGGCGCTGACCGGTAGCGCGGCGGAAATGCTCGGCGGCGACCTCGGCATCGCCGGGCGCGATGACCCGCCGCAGGCGTTCGCCGACGAGGCACAACGGCGCGGACTGGCCTACACCCGCATCGCCAGCTTCGGCAGCGTGCTGTTCCATGGCGAGGCCAGCCAGATGGCCAGCATCAAGGCGGTGCAGGCGGGCTATCCGCTGCGCGGCACGCTGCGGGTACGGTCCACGCCTGGTGGTGCCCTGATCGTCGACGCCGGCATGCCCCCCAAGGGCCAGGCCTATGCCGACCCGCGCCTCCTGCAGGGGCTGGGGCTGAAGGCCGGCGATGACCTCGAATTCGGCGCAGGCACACTGCGCATCGCCGGCATCATCGAGGCCGAACCGGACACCGGTGGCGACCTGCTGACGCTCTCGCCGACCCTGCTGGTCAACCGCGCCGATGTGGAAGGCACCGGACTGCTCGGCCCCGGCAGCCGCATCAACTATCGGCTGATGTTCGCCGGACCGGCCGATCAGGTTGCCGCGCTGCGCCAGTGGCTGCTACCCCAGGTGAAGGGCCTGCGCCTGCTGAGCGTGGATGATACCCAGCGCGGCGTGCGCCAGGCCTTCGACCTGGCCGGGCGCTTCCTCGGCCTGAGCGCGCTGCTGGCGGTGCTGCTGGCCGGCGTGGCTACGGCACTGGCGGCCAACCGCTTCGCCCTGCGTCGCATCGACCAGGTGGCGATCCTGCGCTGCCTGGGTGCGCGCCAGCGCGACATCCTGTTCGGCCTGGCACTGCAGCTGCTGATGCTGGCGGTGCCGGCCTGCGCACTCGGCATCGCTCTTGGCATGGCTGCGCAGGAAGGCCTGGTACAGGTGCTGGGCAGCCTGGTGCCGCAGCGCCTGCCGCTGCCCGAGGCGATGCCTGCGCTGACCGGTGCCGGCATCGGGCTGTTGCTGCTGTTCGGCTTCGGCCTGCCACCGCTGCTGCGGCTGCGCGGAGTGCCGCCGATGCGGGTGCTCAACCGCTCCTTCGCCGCCCTGCCGCCGGCCTCGCTGCTGGCCTATGTGGCGGCGCTGGCCGCCAGCCTGCTGCTGGCGGTACAGGTCACCGGCGACCTCAAGCTGGCGTTGTGGGTGCTGGGCGGCCTGGCCGCGCTGGCGCTGGCCGCCGGCGTGGTCGGCTTCGTGCTGCTGCAGCTGCTTCGCGGCCTGCAGCACCGCCTGCACGGCCACTGGCGACTGGGCCTGGCCGCGCTGACCCGGCGCCGGCTGCTGGCAGTGATGCAGCTGGTGGGGTTGTCACTGTCGCTGTGCGCGCTGTTGCTGCTCGCGGTGACCGGTCCCGGCCTGCTGCAGCAGTGGCGCGAGCGACTGCCGGCGGATACGCCGAACTACTTCCTGATCAACATCCAGCCCGAACAGCGCGACAGCGTGCTGGCCACGCTGCGTGGACTGGGCGCCAACGACGCCAGCATCGAACCGATGGCCACTGGCCGCCTGATCGCGATCAACGGCAAGCCGCCGCTGCGCGTGGACCGCGAGCCCGGTCAGGACGGGCAACCGGCGCAGGGCGGCCAGCGCGACGACGATGACGAGAACCGGCCGCTGAACTTCAGTTGGCGCAGCAGCTTCCCGCCGGCCAATGCACTGGTCAATGGCACGTTCTGGAAGGCCGACAGCACCGCACCGGAAGCCTCGGTGGAGATCGGCTGGGCCAAACGCTACGGCGTGTATCCCGGCGACCGCATCACCATTGCAGTGGGCGAGCAGGAACGCGAATTCACCGTCACCAGCGTGCGCAAGGCGGACTGGAACACCTTCCGACCCAACTTCTTCGTGCTGTTGAATCCGAATGCGGTAGGCGATACGCCGCACAACCTGCTGTCGGCGTTCCATCTGCCGGCCGGCAAGGCGGCCGGGCTGGGCGAACTGGTACGCGCACAACCGAACCTGTCGTTGCTGGACGTGGATGCGGTGATCTCGCAGGTGCGCGATGTGATGGAACGCGTTGCACAGGCCGTGCAGCTGGTGATGGTGTTCAGCCTGCTGGCCGGCGTGCTGGTGCTGCTGGCCGCGCTGCAGGCCACGGCCGGCGAACGTCGCTACGACAGCGCGGTACTTCGCACGCTGGGCGCGACCCGGCGCCAGCTGCGCGGCGCGGTGCTGGTGGAATTTGGCGCACTGGGCACGCTGGCGGCGGTGCTTGCCGTGGGCGCAGCCGCCGCCATCGGCGTTGTGGTCTCGCAGAAGGTGTTCGAGCTGCCGTTGTTGCCGCCGTGGCCGGGCCTGCTGATCGGCGGTGTGGTCGGCATCGGCTTGAGCCTGCTGGCCGGCTGGTGGGGCACGCGGCGCATCCTGCATACCTCGCCGGCACTGGCCCTGCGCGAAGCCTGACGCGGTTGTGACTCACACCGGTGGGGACGGGCGGTATGGCGCGCGCCCCACCCGATCAGATCGTCCGGAAGCGCGGAACGTTGCTCCCGCGCTCCCGATGTTCAAGGAATGAAGATGAAATACGGCGTCTGTCTGCGCGCCCTTCTGACCAGTTCCCCGCTGCTCGCCGCGGTGCTGCCCGCAGGCGCCCGCGCGGCGGATGGCTATGTTCCTGACGCGGTTCAGGCCTTGGTGCTGGAAACGGTGCTGGCGGACGAGGTGCGTTCCTTCCACGACGACCGCAAGACCTATCTGGTTCCGGCCGGCGTGGTGCGCACGCGCAGCGATGCCGTACTGCTGGCTGACCTGCGCGCGGAGTTCACCCGCTTCTATCAGGGTCAGCCCAAGCCGAGGAAGGAAGTAGCACACATGGCAATCCTGGTCGCGCAGACCGCGCTGCTGCTGCCCGACCGGACTGCGTGCAGCACGGATCGCGTGCGCTGCAACGAAGCCATCATGGGCGTCCGCACGCGCGATGACGAGGCGAGCCTGCAGGCCACCCTGCGCGCCTTCCAGGACGCCGGGCTGGACCTGACCACGCTGGGTGGGCCGGCGTCCTGAGTGCAGTGAATCCACGCATGGCGTGTGCGATCAACGCCCAGAGCGTGCCGAGCAAGCTCGGCACCTACCAGGAGCGGATATCCGACACGGCAAATCCACGCCACGCGTGGATGCGGTGCCGGGCAAGCCCGGCACCTACCAGGACCCAGGCCGCGATCAACCTTCCTTCGGCGCCTTTTCCACGTACTTGGCGAACACTTCGTCGATCTGCGTGTCCTTCACCTTTTTGCCGGACTGGATCTCTTCGGCCTGGGTGAACAGCGGAATGATCATCGCCATGCCGTCGATCTTGGTCTTCAGGTGCACGCCCGGAGCCTGGGTCAGGAAACCGTCCCAGCGCTGGCGCACCTTGGCCCAGTAACCTGCAGTGGCCTTCCAGTAATTGCGCGCCGGGGTGAAGTCGACCTCGGTGGTCTTCACGTAGTCGTTGAAGCCGAACTCGCGGGCGATCTCCACCTGGCTGCCATCGGCGTTGCGCTGCACCTTGGTGTTGAACTGTTCGTGGGTCCAGCCGTTCGGCGTCAGCGTGTGGCGGTTGACCACCGCCAGCGCGTTGTAGTCACTGCGCTTGGTGTACTCACGGCGCGGCAGCGGGCGCCAGCTCAGGTCGCTGGTCCAGCTCGGCACGTTGTTGGTGTAGGTCCACGTACCGGTGCCGCAGTAACGCGGTGCATCGCTCACTTCGTACACGCACTGGGTCCAGGCGCCCTGGTTCACCGCCGCCGGAATGCTGCGTACCTTCCAGGTCTGGTCGGCACTGAACTCGAAACGGTTCGGTGCTTCGTACACCCAGTCCTGGCGCCAGTGCTTGGTGATGTGGCCGCTCTTCTCGTCCAGCAGCAGGTGCTGCAGCACGATGCGCTTCGGCGTGTCCTCGACCACGATGACCACTTCGCTGCCGCCGCTGCGCATCGCCGGTGCACGCTCGTAGCCCGGCTTCAGCAGCACGGTCTCGTCGAACGCGAAGTCCACGGTGTACTCACCCTGCATGGCAAGGATGCTGTCGTGGTCGCGGGCGATATCGGAGGGCTGCGCGCTGGCCACGCCGCTGGCGGCGAGCAGCAGCATGGCGCTGGCTGTCTGGAGCTTCATCGGGGTCTTCCTTCGGGGTTGCAGATTCATTGAGGGGCCATCCGTGGCCAACGGGCGTTCCATCAGGAGAGGGTCACAGGCGGATCAGCGGCAGGTCGCCGGGAATCCGTGGCGCCGGACGCCGGGCGGCGTCGGCACAGCAGCAGTCGTCAATCGCCAGTTCGCCTTCAGCGTTTTCCAGGCGTGCGATGCGGCGCGCGGTGGCCGCGCCCAGCGAAGACAGGGTCGACAGGCTGGCAGCCAGCGTGCGTCCGTCGTCGGCGGCATGCAGGCGCAACGCGCACAGGCGCCAGCGCTGCCCACCGAGATGGCCGGCCAGGCGCCGCCACAGGCGTTCGCCGACGCTGCCATCGCTGTCGTGTTCCGGTCCCGGCGGCAACGCGGCCACCAGCCGGTCCCAGGCCAGGAAATCGCTGTCCGGCAGCAGGTACAGACGCCACACGCAGCGGCCGCGGCCATCGAGGAAGCACAGGCTTTCGCGCAGGCCCTCGCTATCCACGCCCTGGCAGGCGTGTACGCGTACGGCCTGGCGCCAGCCGCCCAGCTCGTTGCCGTCGGCGTGGTACAGGCACAACACGGTGCCGAGCGTGGCCAGCTGTGCCGGGGTCGGCCAGGCCGCGCTGTGCGGCGCGGCGATGGAGTCATTCCTGCGTGCGGACAGTGCTCGGCTCATGAGATCACCAGGAAACGGCAAGGCTGGCGGAGAAGGTGCGGCCCGGGCTGCTGAAACGATCGCTCAATGCGCGATTGGTGATCAGGCTCGGGGTGATCGACGACCATTCGATGTAGCGCTTGTCGGCCAGGTTGAACACACCGACATTGAAGGTGGCACCCGGTGCGAAGTTCCAGTGCGCCATCAGGTCCAGCACGCCGTAGCCGGCCGGCTGGTAGACGAACGGCGCCGGTGCGTTCGGATTGGTCTGCGCAGCAGGCGGCGGCAGGCGCTTCTTGCGCTGTACGAAGGTGCCGGCCAGTTCGACGCCCCAGGTATCGGTGTCGTACATCAGGCCCAGCGTGCCGCGAAGCGGATCGACCGAGGCCAGCGGTTCGTCATCGGTCCGGTTGTCACCACGCGACCATGCCAACGCACTGCGCAGCGCCCAGCCCTTCAGCGCCGGGCTGAGTTCACCGAACTCGATGCCGGCCTTCATTTCCGCGCCATAGATGCGCGCGTCGGCGATGTTCTGCGACTGGAACACGGTCAAACCCTGTGCGTTGCGGCCGGTATCGACGTTGGACTGGATGAAATCCTTGTAGTCGTTGTAGTAGCCGCTGACGCTGACGTACGCCGCCGGTGCGATGAAGCGCAGGCCCAGTTCGTAGCCATCGCTGGTTTCCGGCTTCAGATCCGGATTGGCGATGGCGGTATAGCGGAAGGCGACATTGGTCAGGCCGATGTTGACGTCGTTGTACGGCGGCGAACGGAAGCCACGCGCATAACCGGCGAACAGCGACCACTGGTCGGTGAAGCGCCAGACCATGCCCAGCTTCGGCGACACGCTGGTCTTCTTCAACTGCGCCACGGCCGTGGTCGGGTTGTCTTCGGCGAAGATGCTGTCCACTTCCGGCTTCAGCTCGTAGCGGTCCACGCGCACGCCCGGCACCAGCGACAGCTTGCCGTCGGCCAGGCGCATCTCATCCTGTGCATACAGGCCCAGCTCGGTGGTCTTGCTGATCGGGAAGTCACGCACCGGGAAGGTGTCCGGCAGCACCGTGTTGCTGACCACGCCCGCCTTGCTGACCTGGTAGCCGTCGCGCTTCTGGCGGATCTCGGTACGGGTGCCTTCGAAACCGTAGGTCAATGCGTGCTCGACGCTGCCGGTGGTGAACGCCTTGTTGAACTGCGCCTGCAGGCCATAGGCATGCTGGTCGAAAGAGAACACGCGGTGGCGGCGGGTGCCATCGGTGCGGGTCTCGTCGGTCTGCTGCCGGGTTTCGCTGTTCTGCGCATACACCTGCCAGTGCAGGCTGTCGGCGAACGGCTGGTCCAGCGCATCCATTTCGTGGGCGAAGGACACGCGGTTGCGCTTCTGGGTGTCGTGGGACTTCATGCCGGTGGCGGCGGCAAGTGCGCCCGGAGGCGGCACAACGCTGGCAATCGCCGACAGCACATTGGTATCGGTGGTGTCTTCGTTGCCTTCCACGGTCAAGCGGAAGCGCTGGTCTTCGCTGGGTGCATAGACCAGCTTGCTGAGCAGGCTGCGGCCGTCGCGATCCTGCGGATTGGACGCGGTGCGGGTGTCGTTGTCACTGCGCACCGTGCCCTTGTTGTCCGTTTCCTGGCCCTGGTGGTGGTTGACGTTGACCAGGCCGCTCCAGTGGTCGCCACCAAAGGCGGCCGTGGCACCGCCGAGGAGGCCCTTCCACTCACCGTCGTAGCCGAACTTAAGGCCGAAGTAGCTGTTCTTGCCGTCCTTGAGGTATTCGGCCGGGTCCTTGGTGACGAACGCGACCACGCCACCGAGTGCATCGGAGCCGTACAGCGAACTGGCCGGGCCACGCACGATCTCCACGCGCTTGAGCGTATCGAGGTCGGTGAAGTTGCGGTTGGAACTGGCGAACGAACCGATGTCGAACCGGGTCGGCATGACGATGCCGTCGGTCTGGATGCGCACGCGGTTGCCATCCAGGCCACGGATGCGGAAACCATCCAGGCCGAAGCGGGTCGCGCTGCGGGTAACCGACAGGCCCGGCTCGTAGCGCACCAGATCCTTGATGTCCTGCACCAGGTGCCGGTCCATCTGCTCACGGTCGATGACGTCCACGGTGGCCGCCACGTCACTCACGGCCCGCTCGGTGCGGGTGGCGGTGACCTGCACCCGATCGAATTCGCGCGCATCGGGTGCGGCAGTGGCAGCAGCGTGGGCGGACAGCGGCAGCGCCATCCAGACAGCAAGGCAAAGGGCGGTATGGCGGGTCATCAGGTTCGTTCGGTCAGGCAGGGGAACCCCCGGTTACCGGCACACCCGGAAGGTGCACGCGGTAGACCGAGGGGGAGAGAGCGGGAGCGGACGGGTCGCCCACCCTGTCGGCGCTGCCGGCAGGAGGGAGGGAGGCGGGCGACCAGACCGCGATTACTTGGTCAGGATCAGCTTGTCGTTGCTGGTGTGCCGCAGGCGATAGAAGCGGTCGCCGTGCTGGATCAGGATTTCACGACGGCCCTTGAGCAGGGCTTCGCTGTCGATGACCTCTTCCGGCGGAACGACGCGGACCGGACGATCGCGGAGGGTCAGCGTTTCGGGGCGCAGCAGCACAGGTTGAGCATTCATGAGCATCTGGACTCGTGCGAGGGACGAGTTAAATGATAATGATTCTCAGTTGACAATCAACAACCATTCTCAATTTCATTGATGAGATTAATGATCGAATTCGGAAATTCGATAGGTAACATCAATTAAAGTTGGGCGCGGTGCCTCTGTAGAGTCGAGCCATGCCCGACTGCTCTTGGCGCCGTCGCCAGGAAACGCCCGCGCTGCGCGCGGAGTCGAGCATGGCTCGACGCCACAAAGGGCTGTCAGGCGAAGGCGGCTTCGACCTGGGCCCAGCCGGCGGCGTCGACCTGCTCCAGCACCTCCAGTGCCTGCAGGTTCTGCAGCAGCTGGCTGACCCGGCTGGCGCCGAGGATCACGCTGGAGACATTCGGATTGCGCAGGCACCAGGCAATCGCCAGCGTGGCCGGGGTCTGGCCCAGCGCGCGTGCCACTTCACTGAACCGGCGCACCTGGCCCAGGCGGGCCCCGGCGTCAGCACCCAGTACCAGGTCCTGCAACCACTCCATGCCTTCCCGCCCCAGCCGTGCATCGGCCGGGATGCCCTGGTCGTACTTGCCGGTGAGCAGGCCCGAGGCCAGCGGCGAGAAGATGGTGGTGCCCAGGCCGGCACCGGCATACAGCGGCGCGTACTCGACCTCGACCCGCTCGCGGTGCAGCAGGTTGTACTGCGGCTGCTCCATCGACGGGCCCTGCAGGTTGCGCGCCTCGGCGATGTCCAGCGCCTGCTGGATCTGCGCCGCCGACCACTCCGAGGTGCCCCAGTAGAGGATCTTGCCCTGCCGCACCAGGGTATCCATGGCGTGCACGGTCTCGGCGATCGGCGCGTCCGGATCCGGGCGGTGGCAGTAATAAAGGTCCAGGTAGTCCACCCGCAGGCGCTTGAGCGCGGCATGACAGGCGTCGGTCACATGCTTGCGCGACAGCCCGCGCTGGGTCGGCAACGGGTCCTTGGCGCTGCCGAAGAACACCTTGCTGGACACGCAGAAACCGTCGCGCGGCAGGCGCAGGTCGGTGATCACGTCGCCCATGACCTGTTCGGCACGGCCGTTGGCATAACCCTCGGCGTTGTCGAAGAAGTTGACGCCATGATCCCAGGCGGCAGCCACCAGGTTGCGAGCCTCATCGCGCGGGACCTGGTCGCCGAAGGTCACCCAGGCGCCGAAGGACAAGGCGGAAATCGGCAGGCCGGTGGAGCCCAGGCGACGGTATTGCATGCGAATCTCCTGCTGCGGGCCCGCATCCGGGCCGGGATCGAACCCCATTCTACCTGCCGCCGCCAGCCGCAAGCCCTTGCCGTTGCTGGCCTGATCGGCACCGATGGCCGCGCGCACGCTGCTTTTTCTTGCTCCGGCCCCTGCCCTGCACTAGGCTTCCCGTTTTTCGCGACGCCCCAGGGGAGTCACTCACATGGTCGAAGGTTTGGGCAGGATCGGCTTCGGCCTGTTCGGGTTGGCGGTGCTGATCGGCATCACCTGGTTGTTTTCCAATAACAAGCGCGCGGTTGACTGGAAGCTGGTTGCCACCGGTATCACCCTGCAGATCGCCTTTGCGGCGCTGGTGATCCTGGTGCCGGGCGGGCGCGACGTGTTCGACGCGCTGGGCAAGGGCTTCGTCAAGATCCTCAGCTACGTCAACGAGGGCTCGGGCTTCATCTTCGGCTCGTTGATGGACACCAAGAATTACGGCTTCATCTTCGCCTTCCAGGTGTTGCCGACCATCATCTTCTTCTCTGCACTGATGGGGGTGATGTACCACCTCAACATCATGCAGGGCATCGTGCGCGTGATGGCCTGGTCGATCACCAAGGTGATGCGCGTGTCGGGTGCGGAAACCACCAGCGTCTGCGCCAGCGTCTTCATCGGCCAGACCGAGGCGCCGCTGACCGTGCGCCCGTACATCGCCAAGATGACCCAGTCCGAGCTGCTGACCATGATGATCGGCGGCATGGCGCACATCGCCGGCGGCGTGCTGGCGGCCTACGTGGGCATGCTTGGCGGCGGTGATCCGGCGCAGCAGGCCTTCTACGCCAAGCACCTGCTGGCAGCCAGCATCATGGCGGCCCCGGCCACCCTGGTCGTGGCCAAGCTGCTGATCCCGGAAACCGGCACCCCGCTGACCCGCGGCACGGTGAAGATGGAAGTCGAAAAGACCTCCAGCAACATCATCGACGCGGCCGCTGCCGGTGCCGGTGACGGCCTGAAGCTGGCGCTGAACATCGGCGCGATGCTGCTGGCCTTCATCGCCCTGATCGCGCTGCTGAACGCACCGCTGACCTGGATCGGCGATGTGACCGGCCTGGCCGCCGCCATCGGCAAGCCGACCAACCTGTCGACCATCTTCGGTTACGTGCTGGCCCCGATCGCCTGGGTGATCGGCACCCCGTGGGCCGATGCCACCACCGTCGGTTCGCTGATCGGCCAGAAGGTCGTGATCAACGAGTTCGTGGCCTACACCGAGCTGTCGCAGATCGTGAACGGCCAGATCGCCGGCGTGAGCCTGTCCGAGGAAGGTCGCCTGATCGCTACCTACGCGCTGTGCGGCTTCGCCAACTTCAGCTCGATCGCGATCCAGATCGGCGGCATCGGCGGCCTGGCCCCGGAACGTCGCCACGACCTGGCCAAGTTCGGCCTGCGCGCCGTGCTGGGCGGTACCATTGCCACCTTCATGACGGCGACCATCGCCGGCGTGCTGACGCACTTCAGTTGAACCCTTGGTTGAGAAAAGATTCCCTATGAGCAGCAGTGTCGTTGTCGTCGGTTCCTTCAATGTCGATCACGTGTGGCGGTGCGAGTCGCTGCCGGCACCGGGTGCGACCATTGCCGGCCGTTACAGCACCGGCCCCGGTGGCAAGGGCTTCAACCAGGCCGTGGCGGCCTGCCGTGCCGGTGCCGACACCCACTTCGTGTGTGCGCTGGGCGACGACGCCGGTGGCGCCACCGCCCGTGAGCTGGCCGCGCAGGACGGCTTCGGTCTGATCGCCGAAGCCAGCAGCGAACCGACCGGCACCGCCGGCATCTACGTCGATGCCCGTGGCCGCAACACCATCGTGATCGGCCCGGGTGCCAACGCCGCGCTCAGCACCGACTTCCTGCAACAGCAGCAGGCACTGCTGACCGGCGCCAAGGTGGTGCTGGTGCAGCTGGAATCGCCGGTGCAGACCATCGAAGCGGCACTGGCCACGGCCCGCGAGGCCGGCGTCACCACCGTGCTCAACACCGCACCGGCCGATGCCCCCTCGACCATCGGCCTGCTCAAGCTGGCCGATGTGATCACCCCGAACGAGACCGAGTTCGCTGCCCTGCTCGGCCGCCATGTCGGTGAGCGCGTGGATGCCAACGACGTCGCCGCGCTGGATGGCGCCAGCCTGCACGCGCTGTGCCGCAAGCTGGTCGGCAACGGCACCGTGGTGGTCACGCTGGGTTCGGTGGGCGTGTTCGTGTCGCATGCCGACGAGAACCTGCGCGGCGATACCCAGCCGTACTACCGCGTGGGTGCCGAACAGGTGCAGGCGATCGACACCACCGGTGCCGGTGACGCCTTCAACGGTGCGCTGGCCGCGTCGCTGGCGCAGGTGGCCGACGCCCCGTTCGCCCGTCACGTGCGCTTCGCCAACCAGTTCGCCGGTCGTTCGACCGAGAAGGAAGGCGCCGCTGCGGCAATGCCGCGTTTCACCCCGGCCGACGCTGAAGCCAAGTAATTCCACGCCATGCGTGGATGAAGAAGCCCGGGTGTGCAGACACCCGGGCTTTTCTGTTTGCCTTTCAATGAGACAGGTCTACACCAGGCGTGGATGAACGAGACCGGGCAATCGTCGCAGCAGCAGGCCCGCGACGATTGCCAGCAGCGCCACGGCAGCCGCCACCACGCCCAGCGATGCCAGGCCGAAGCGTTCGATGGCCCCACCTCCCAGCAGCGCGCCGAGGCCGATGCCGGCGTTGGCCGCAGACACATTCAAGGTTCCCGCCAGCGCCTGCGCCTGGGGCGCCGCACGCATCACCCGCACCTGGCAGAGCGGGAACAATGCGGTATGCGCCACACCCCACAGGGCCAATGCGATGAGCACGAATGCGCCGTGGCCGGCCAGCCCGACACTGGCCAGCATGCCCAGCGCCAGCACCGCGCAGAACACCAGGGTCGCGCCCAGTGGCGCACGATCGACCCAGCGCCCACCCAGTGCGTTGCCGAGCAGCCCCACGGCGCCGAAGCCCATCAGCCACCAGCCCACCTGTGCCGCCGGTACCTGCATCAGTCGCTCCAGCACATCGGCCAGGTAGGTGTAGGCAGCAAACATCGCGGTGAACACCAGCACCGACAGCAGCACATGGCCCAGCAACTGCGGCTGGCGCAGCACTCGTGCCTGTTCGCCCAGCGCGCGCCGCGGTCCGGCCACGGTGTCCGGCATCCACAACGCCAGCGCGCCCGCCATCAACAGCGACAGAGCCGCCAACAGCCAGAAGCTGCCGCGCCAGCCGAGGGCGTCGGCGGCCAACGTACCCAGCGGGATACCGAACAGCATTGCGGCGGTGATACCCAGGTAGACCCGCGCGACCGCACGACCTCCCTGCCCCGCAGGGGCCAGCTGCGCGGCAGTCTCACTGGCCGTGCCCCAGAACACCGGCAGGGCCAGTGCCGGCAGCACCCGCGCCAGCGCCAGCAGCCACGGCTGCGTGGCCATCGCGGCCAACGCGTTGGAACCCGCGAACAACAGCAGAATGGCCACGAACAGGCGGCGCCGGCCGACGTGTGACAGCAGCGCGGTCAATGGTGGCCCGGCCAGCATCACGGTGAACGCGAACAAGGTGACCAGTTGCCCGGCACCGGCAATGCCCAGGCCAAGGTCGCGCGCCAGCGCGGGCAACAGGCCGACGATCAGGAACTCGGTGGTGACGATGACGAAGGCGGACACCGCCAGCAGGACGACCGAAAGACGTGCGCGAGCGGTTGCGTGGACAGCGGCCACGGCGGAATCAAGGGAGGACATGGGCGGGCATCAGAACAGGGGCCGTCAGCCTATTTCCTCCCTGAATTCCGATTACTGCTATGTTTTCCGTCGATTCCGGACAGACATTCTCCATGCTTCCCACCGAGCGCCTGCGCGGCATCGAGGCCTTCGTCGCCACCGCCGATGCCGGCAGCTTCACTGCCGCCGCCGAACGCCTGCACCTGACCAGTTCGGCGGTGGGCAAGACCATCGCACGGCTGGAGGCGCGGCTGGGAGCGCGGTTGTTCGAACGCAGCACGCGCCGCCTTCGGCTGACCGAGGCCGGTGAGGGCTTCTACCGCACCTGCGTGCGGGTGCTGGGCGAACTGGCCGATGCCGAGTCGGTGCTGGTCTCGCACGCAGACGCTCCCGTGGGCCGCCTGCGGGTGGATGCGCCGGCCACCTTCGGGCGCCTCAAAGTCTGGCCGTTGCTACTGCAGCTGGCCGCCGAGTTTCCACAGCTGCATCCGCAGGTGAACTTCAGCGACCGCTTCAGCGACCTCGCCGAGGACGGCGTCGACCTCGCCGTACGCATCGGCGGTCCCGAGCCACTGCCCGCCACGCTGGGCAGCCGCCTGCTCGGTTATGAACGCCTGCGCTTCTGCGCCTCCCCGGCTTACCTGCATCGGCATGGCCAGCCCCGCTCGGCCGCCGAGCTGGCCGGGCATGACGGCGTGCTGTTCGGACGCGCGGACGGCAGCATCGGGCCATGGCAGGTGGCCGATGGCGGGCAGCGCAGTACACCGCTGCAGGCCCGCGCACGCCTGGTGGTTGGCAGTGCCGAGGCCCAGGTGGCGGCGGTCGAGGCCGGCTTCGGCATCGCGCAGCTGGCCACCTGGCTGGTCGATGATGCGCTGGCGCGCGGCAGCCTGGTCTCGATCCTGCCGTCGTTGGACTGCCGCGGCCTGCCGCTGCGCCTGTTGTGGCCGCAGGGCCGGCAGCGGCTGCCACGCGTGGACGTGGCCCTGGATCGTCTCGGCGCCGGGTTGCAGATCGATCCGCCGCGCTGAGCGCAGCGCCATCAGCGGCGGTCGCATCGCACAGCTGCGACTGCCGGTCGCATTGCCCGCATCCCGCCCCTCACCCACCATCCGCGCAGCGTTTCAGCGTGGGCAGGACATGGACGGATTCCCCTGGTTGCTGGTTGCCGCCGCCGGTAGTGCCATCGCAGCCTTGCTGCATATCGGCTGCATCGCCTTCGGCGCCGCGTGGTACAGGTACTTCGGTGCCGGCCAGCGCGTGGTCCGGCTGGCACGCGCCGGGCATTGGTGGCCGCCGCTGATGACCGCCGGCATCACTGCCGTGCTGGTGGCCTGGACCCTGTATGCGCTGGCCGCCGCGGGCTGGCATTCGCCGCTGCCGGCCAGCCGCCTGGTCCTGCCCGCCATCGTTGCCTTGCTGCTGCTGCGCGCCGCGATGGGCTTCGGGCTCGCGCTGCTCCGGCCCGGCTATAACGGCCGGCGCTTCTGGGTGGTCAGTTCACTGGTCTGCCTCGGCCTGGGGCTGACCTTTGCGCTGGGTGCCCGCCAGGCCTGGCAGAGCCTGGGGTAGCCGCCTACCATGGCCCGCCCTTGGGGGCGGCGAAAGCAACCGTCAAGCATCTGCTGATGCCGGTACGGCATGAGGTCGGTGCGGATCGGCCTGAACCGGGGCGGGCCTGACACGGCCGTACCGCCGCCCGCAGCCTACAATGGGCGCATGCAGATCGGCCCCTACACCATTGCCCCCAACGTCGTGCTGGCGCCCATGGCCGGCGTCACCGACAAGCCCTTCCGCCTGCTGTGCAAACGGCTGGGCGCGGGTCTGGCCGCCTCGGAAATGACCATCAGCGACCCGCGCTTCTGGAACACGCGCAAATCGATCCACCGCATGGACCACGACGGCGAGCCGGCCCCGATCAGCGTGCAGATCGCCGGCACCGAGCCGCAGCAGCTGGCCGAGGCCGCGCGCTACAACGTCGACCACGGCGCGCAGATCATCGACATCAACATGGGCTGCCCGGCCAAGAAGGTGTGCAATGCCTGGGCCGGTTCGGCACTGATGCGCGACGAACAGCTGGTGGCGCGCATCCTCGAAGCGGTGGTCAACGCGGTGGACGTGCCGGTCACGCTGAAGATCCGTACCGGTTGGGACTGCGACCACCGCAACGGCCCGCTGATCGCACGCATCGCCGAGGACAGCGGTATCGCGGCACTGGCGGTGCACGGCCGTACCCGCGACCAGCACTACACCGGTCAGGCGGAGTACGCCACCATCGGCGAGATCAAGGCCGCGCTGCGCATTCCGGTGATCGCCAACGGCGATATCGATTCACCGCAGAAGGCCGCCTATGTCCTGAAGGAAACCGGCGTGGACGCGGTGATGATCGGCCGCTCCGCGCAGGGCCGGCCGTGGATCTTCCGCGAAGTGGCGCACTACCTGGCCACCGGCGAGGAACTGCCGCCGCCGTCGCTGGCCGAGGTGCGCGACATCCTGCTCGGCCACCTGCACGCGCTGCATGCGTTCTACGGCCAGCCGCAGGGCGTGCGCATCGCGCGCAAGCACCTGGGCTGGTATGCCAAGGACCGGCCGGAGAATGCCGCCTTCCGCGCGGTGGTCAACCGTGCCGAGGATCCGGCCAGCCAGATCGCATTGACCACCGAATACTTCGACCGCCTGATCGCCGGGGAACCGGCGCTGTCATCTGCTGCCTGAGCGTACTGCCAGGCCGACGAGTCGAGCTTGCTCGACTGAATTTCCAGAGCAGTCGAGCACGCTCGACGCTACAAGAGCCCGCCCCATGACCCCGCCGATTTCCTCCCCGACCTATCTGCACGGATTCTCCGGCACCGAGCAGCAGCGCCTGATGACCCAGGCACGCCTGCTGGAATCGAGCATCTTCGGCCAGATCGACTACAGCGGCGCGCGTCGCCTGCTGGAGGTCGGCAGCGGCGTCGGCGCGCAGACCGAAATCCTGCTGCGCCGCTTCCCCGAGCTGCACGTAACCGGCGTGGACCTGAGCGAAACGCAGCTGGCCACCGCGCGCGAGAACCTGGCGCGCACGCCGTGGTGCAGCGACCGCTACACCCTGCAGCAGGCCGACGCCGGTGAACTGCCGTTCGAGGCACGCAGCTTCGACTCGGCATTCCTGTGCTGGGTACTGGAGCACGTGCCGTCACCGGCACGCGTACTGAGCGAGGTGCGCCGCGTACTGGCACCGGGTTCGCCGGTGTACATCACCGAGGTGATGAACGCCTCGTTCCTGCTCGACCCGTATTCGCCGCACATCTGGCGCTACTGGATGGCCTTCAACGATTTCCAGTACGACCACGGGGGCGACCCGTTCGTCGGCGCCAAGCTGGGCAACCTGCTGCTGGCCGGTGGCTTCCGGGATGTGCACACCGAGATCAAGACCATCCACCTGGACAACCGCGAACCGGCACGTCGCAAGACGATGATCGCGTTCTGGGAACAGCTGCTGCTGTCGGCGGCCGACCAGCTGTTGCAGGCCGGCGCGGTGGACGAGGACACCGTGGAAGGCATGCGTCGCGAGTTCCGCCTGGTGCAGAACGACCCGAATGCAGTGTTCTTCTATTCGTTCGTGCAGGGCCGCGCGACGGTGTACTGAGGCGGGCCAGGGTAACCCGGCAGCAACCAGGACAACCCGCTAGAATCGCGCAGTCCCGGTCTTGGAACGGCGCGTGCCGGGACCTCACTCCTTGCGGCAGCTGCGCATCGGCACGTGGGCCTGTCGCGCACGGATGGACCTGACCTGCGAGCGCAAGATGAGTGACAGCGGCCGAATGCCCTTTTCTGCCCACGAGGCCCTGCTGCCAGGTGGCCTGGGACCTGTACATGCACGCCTGCTGGTCGGCGTCGTCGCCGTGCTGTGCATCCTGTATGTGGGGTTTGCGCTGACCCCTTCGTCCTACTCGTTGGCCTACGAGTATCTGGGCCTGGCAGCACAGCAGCCGTTGCTCGGCAGCGCCCGCATGATCCGCAGTGACGAGTGGATCGTGTTTACGCCCTACATCCAGATCGCGGTCAACAACGACTTCGGCCAAATCAACGCGTACTCGCCGTACCACGAGTCGCTGCGCACCTTCCAGGCGCTGCCGCTGCTCGACTGGGGCCTGCTGTTCAAGCCCTACCACTGGGCGTTCTTCGTGTTACCCGCAGCGAACGCCTATTCGTTCTTCTTCATGTTCATGGCCATGGCCTTCCTGAGCGGATGGGCCCTGTTCCTGCGGCAACTGCGGATGCCGGTACTAGCCGCAGTGCTGGTTTCGGCCACGCTGTTCTTCGCCCCATTCGTGCAGGTCTGGTGGACCAGCAATGCCGGCGCATTCGCCCTGGCACCCTGGGTGGCCGTGCCGTGGCTGCGCATCGGCAATCGCTGGCTCCGCATCCTGGCCAGTGCGTACGCCCTCGCTGTCTGGGTGATCGCTGTGTCCTACCCGCCCTTCATCATTTCCTCGCTGCTGGCCATGGCGGTGCTGGTGCTGGCGTTCCGTCGCGATGCCCTCACGCTTGCCCGACTGATCGACGCCGCCATCGCAGGCGCGCTGGCATTGGCGGTGTTCATCGGTTATTTCCACGACATCATCCCGATCGTGCGCAACACGGTGTATCCGGGCCAGCGCCAGAGCGCCGGAGGCGGAGTCGGGCTGACGTCCCTGTTCGCGCACGTCTTCCCGAACCTGATGACCTACCGGTTCGCACCGCTGCCGATGTTCAAGGCCTCCAACGAGTGCGAGATCGCCGTACTCGGCAGCCTGCTGCCGCTGTTCACTCTGGTGCTTGCTGATGGTGCACGACTGCGCGAATGGGCGCGCGGCCACCGCGGCAGCGTGCTGACCCTCGCCGCAGGCGTACTACTGATCGCCTGCTGGATCTTCCTGCCCGTGCCCGTTCTCGTCGGCAAGCTGACCGGGCTGTCGATGGTGCCCCCTGCTCGCGCGCTGCTGGCGCTCGGCCTGCTGATCAACATCGGCTGCGCAATGACCCTGGTCCGATGCGGCGTGCGCCTGGAGCGCAGGCGTTTGTTGCTGCTGGCTGCACTGCTGATGGTGGGCAGTGTGGCCAAGTTCCTGTTCGGCGAAGGCCAGTTCAGCCGCCTGCACAGCGCCGCCGACGCACTGCCCTACCTCTGCCTGGTGGCACTGGCCATTGCCGCCCGCCGCCCAAAGCTGTCGGTGCATGCTGCCAGCCTGGTGCTGGCCACGGCTGCACTGGCCAACCTGCTGGGCAATGGCTTGTTCAACCCGGTGCAACCTGCCGGACCGATCTTCGCGATGGACCGCGCTGCCGTACTGGAGGCGCTGCAGGCACAGGGCGCCCGCAAGAATGCCGACGGCGTGCTGGTCGCTCCCGGGGCCTACGGTGGACTGCTGCCCGGTCTCGGCATCCCCGCCGTGAACCACGTGCTGTACCTGCCGCAGATGGGTTACTTCGGCAGGTACTTCCCTGGCATGCCCGACAACGAATTCAACTTCACCTTCAACCGCTATCACCACGTTGCGGTGGCGACCGATGGCGATACCCCCCGTGTGCTGCAGGGAGACCAGGTAGTAGTACCGGCCAAGGTTCTGCTGGCGCCGCCGTCGCTTCCTGCAGATGGCACGCTACAGTGAGCTCCACCATGAATGTCGCAGCTCACACCCTTGCCTCACCCCGCATCGCCGTGGTGATTCCCTGCTACAAGGTGACCCGCCACGTGCTGGCCGTGCTGGCCGCGATCGACCCGGTGGTGACCGCGATCTACTGCGTGGACGATGCTTGCCCCGATGGCAGCGGCCGGCTGATCCAGGCCGAAGCGAACGACCCGCGCATCACCGTGCTGTTCCATGCGCACAACCGCGGCGTCGGCGGCGCCATCAAGACCGGCTATCGCGCGGCGATCGCCGATGGCATGGACATTCTGGTCAAGGTCGATGGCGACGGACAGATGGACCCGGCACTGCTGATGGACTTCGTCGCGCCCATCGCCGACGGCCACGCCGACTACACCAAGGGCAACCGTTTCTGGAACCTGACCCACATCCGCCGCATGCCCCCGGTGCGACGGCTGGGCAACCTGCTGCTGTCCTTCATGACCAAGGCCTCATCCGGGTACTGGCAGGTGTTCGACCCGACCAACGGCTACACCGCCATCCATGCCAAGGTCGCCAGCCACCTCAAGCTCGATGCGGTCAGCGACCGCTACTTCTTCGAGACCGACATGCTGTTCCGCCTGAACACCGTGCGCGCCGTGGTGCAGGATGTGGCGATGGATGCGCACTACGCCGACGAGACAAGCAACCTGCGCATCGGCCGCGTCCTGGGTGAATTCACCTTCAAGCACCTGCGCAACACGCTCAAGCGCATTGCCTACAACTATTTTCTGCGTGATCTCAGCATCGCCTCGCTGGAGCTGATCGCTGGCAGCAGCCTGCTCGCCTTCGGCGGGCTGTTCGGGCTGTATCACTGGATGCGGTCTGCGCAGGCCGATGTGGCTACGCCGGTGGGCACGATCATGATCGCCATGGTCGCGCTGATCTCCGGGCTGCAGTTCCTGCTGGCGTTCGTCGGTTTCGATATCGCCAACGTGCCGCGCCAGGTGCTGAACCGTTCCATCAAGCTCAACCGCCTTCCGCAGTAGAGCCACGCCATGCGTGGCTGTTGTTCGCGCCATCCACGCATGGCGTGGATCTACGGATGTGCGGCACCGGTCGCGGAGGCTGCCGGCTCGTGCCAGATCCGCTGCCACATCGCGGCAAGCCGGCGCCCGGCGTCGGCGCGCGCGGCGGGACTGCTGTAATACGCCCGCACCTGCTCGGGCGTGATTGGCCGCCACTGCCCGTCGACCTGCTCGGCCACGACAAAGTTGAACGTGTAGTCCGGCTCCAGCCCCATGCGCAGGTCGCTCAGCACCAGCCGCCCGTCCACCACCTGCGCACGCATGAAGCCGCGATTGAACCACGTCAGCTGCTGCACCGCCGGGATACCTCCTGCTTCGCGCAAGGCCCGCACGTTGGACGCGTGGCCTTCGAACTGCATCGGCCCGTGGTCGGCCGCCAGCGAGCGGTCACCCACCACGTAGCCGTTCGGCGTCATCGCCACCACCCGCCACAGCAGGGTGTTGAACGGCATCGGCACCGAGAAGCGCGGCGCATCGCCCAGGCCCATCGCCGCCAGGCTCTGCTGGGCAGCACGGTCGACCTGGGCCTTGGCGATCAGGCCCCAGCCCAGGTAGGCACTGCTGACCAGCAACGCCACACCCAGCACCTTGCCTGCCCAGGGCCGGGTGCGGCCGAACCAGGCCAGCACGCAGCCCAGCAGCAGCCATACCGTGTAGCCGAGATCGATGATGAACACGCTGGAACCCATGGTCGGGTGTGGCCGCAGCGGCCACCACAGCTGGGTGCCGTAGACGGTGAACGCATCCAACAGCGGATGGGTGACCAGCGCCAGCTGGATCGCCCAGAACCAGCGCACCGGCGACTGCGCGACGCGGCCGTTGCCGAAGCGCTTGAACAACCACCAGATCAGTGCAGCCACCCAGGGCAGCACCAGCAGTGAATGGCTGAAGCTGCGGTGCTCGATCATGTTCGCCACCGGGTCGGCGGCGGTGAAGCCGAGCCACAGGGCGTCGAGGTCCGGCAGGGTGCCAAGCGCCGCACCGGCCAGCAGGGCCGCGCGGCGATGGCCGGGCGGGGCGATGGCGGCAGCGACGGCGCCGCCGAGCACGATCTGGGTCAATGAATCCATCGGCCGATGCTAGCGCGATGACCACACGTTTGTGGGGTTCTTCGTAGAGCCGAGCCCATGCTCGGCTGCTCTTCGTTGCGTGTAACGGCAGCCGAGCGTGGGCTCGGCTCTACAAAAGGCAGGCTACGCGGCCTGCGACATCCGCGCGCCGGGCAGCTCCACCAGGGTCTGCCCGTTATGGTCGAGCAGGCGAAGCGCGCCATCATGGTCTTCGGCCAGTGCAGTCAGGCTCTCCACCCAGTCGCCGTCGTTGGCATAGACCAGGCCATCGCGTTCAATCAACGCAGCGCGGTGGATGTGGCCACAGACGATGCCATCCAGTCCGCGCCGGCGCACGTCGTCCAGCCCGGCCTGCACGAAGCGCTCGATGTAGCGTTCGGCGGCGCCGCTGCGCTTCTTCAGGAACTCCGACAGCGACCAGTAGCGCATGCCCAGCAGGCGCCGCACCGCGTTCAGTGCCTGGTTGCCGGTCAGGATGCGGTAGTACAGCCAGTCGCCAAATTTCTCCTGCAGGCCACCGAAGTGGGTCACGCCGTCGTACTCGTCGCCGTGTGCGACCAGCAGCCGGCGGCCAGCGGCGGTCACGTGGATGGCACGGCGGCGCACCTGCATCGCCGGCAGCATCAGCCCGCATACCTGCCGCAGCGAGGCATCGTGGTTGCCGGGAATGTAGATGATCTCGGTGCCTGCACGGCGCAGCGCATGCAGGGCCTGGATGACTTCGCTGTGCGACTGCCGCCAGTTGGCGCGGCGATGCGCCATCCACCACAGGTCAATGATGTCGCCGATCAGGTACAGCCGTTCGCAGCGCAGCTGCGAGAGGAACCGTGCCAGCTCGGTGGCATGGCAGTGACGTGAGCCCAGGTGCACGTCGGAGACGAACACTGCGCGCCGGTGCGGCGACAGGTTCGCCAGCGTGCTCATGCCGGCGTCCCCGCGTCGCGCAGGTAGCGTTTGCGCTTGTTCGGCCGGATCGCGCACAGGTCCACTTCAATCAGGCCGTCGATCGAATCACTGAAGTCCGGATCGACACCGAACGCGAGGAAGCGGGCACCACCGGGTTCGCACAGATCGGTGTACTGGCGGTACAGCGTTGGTACCCCGGTGCCGAGTGCGGCCAGGTTGGCCTTGAGCACATCGAAGGCTGCGCCTGCATCCAGCTCGCCGAAACTCGGCGGCGCGGCGAAGTACTGGAACGGCCGGTTCGATTCGGCCAGGCCGGCGTTACCGCTGTAGTAGCGCTGGTAGTACGCCACCAGCTGCTCGCGGGCATCACGTGGCAGTGCCGCGCTGATCGACACCGCGCCGAACAGGTAGCGGATGCCCGGCCGGCACTGCAGGTAAGCACCGATGCCCTGCCACAGGTAGTCCAGGCTGCGGCTGCCCCAATAGTCGGGCACCACGAAGCTGCGGCCCAGTTCCAGGCCTTCGGCGATGTGGGTGATGGCATCGTCGGAATAGCGGAACAGCGACGCGCTGTAGAGCCCGGACAGTCCATGCCGGGCCAGCGCATGAGCGCCGCGCATGATCCGGTACGCGCCGGCGATGCGCTGCGCGGCCGCGTCCCAGATCACGATGTGCTCGTACTGCGGGTCATAGTCGTCCAGGTCACGGCTGCGCCCGGTGCCCTCGCCCACCTGGCGGAAGGTCAGTTCGCGCAGGCGCCCCAGCTCCAGCAGCAGCGGTGAATCGGCGGTACAGGTGGCCAGCAGGATCTGCTTGCCATCGGCGGTCTGGCCCAACGGCGTGGCCGCCGCGATGCCCGCGGCGACCTGTGAGGGCGGCACCGGGGCAGCCAGCGGCTCCGGGCCTGCGCAGGCAGCGGCATTACCGGCTGCGCCATTGCGGCCCAGCGCATAGAGTGCGCGGCGTACCGCCAGCAGCTGTGCGCCCGGGTCGCCGCCTTTGCCCAGCTGCATCGGCTCGCCGATGCTCAGGCGCAGCGGGCGGCCACGGCGGGTGAACATCTCGCGCGCCAGCAGCGCGGTACCGGCCGGCTTGAACAGGGTCGAGGCACCATAGAACAGCGCCGAGTTGCGCGCTTCCACGCGCACCGGCAGCACCGGCGCACCGGCGGCACGGGCAAAGCGGACGAACCCGCGCTGCCAGCGGCCATCGCGGATGCCGCGCAGCGAAAGGCGCGAGACCTCGCCGGCCGGGAATACGATCACGCACTGCTCGGCCGCCAGCGCTTCTTCGACCGCATGCAGGCTGCCGCGCTGAGCCTTGCCGCCAAGGATGCGCACCGGCAGCAGCAGGTCCTGCAGTGGCGCGATCGCCCCCAACAGATCGTTGGCCACGATCCGCACATCGCGGCGGATGCGGCCGACCGCGTCCAGCAATGCGAGGGCGTCCAGCGCCCCGGAGGGGTGGTTGGCGACGATCAGCAGGCGGCCGGTGGCGGGAATCTTCGCCAGCGCGGCCGGATCCACCTGGTACTGGCCATCGATGAATTCCAGGCCGGCGGCGACGAAGCCGAATCCGCGCAATCCTGCACTGCGCTGCAGGAACGCTTCGATCTGGTCCAACCGCGACCAGCGGCCGACGCTGCGCAGCAGCGGCCGCGCCAGCTGGCCTCGACGGCCATGGAACCAATCGGGGAAGCGTTGCTGGAGGCGCTGTTCGAGTTCCTGCATGGCGAGTTCGCTCGTGCCCGGCGGCCGGATTGGCCGACAGCCTGCGCCCGGCAGGCGGCAGCCAGATGGCGGTTTTGGGGCAGAACGATGACGGCTGGCCCGTCTTGTCGACAGGGCCGCCGCCTGCGCGGTCGGGGGCCCCAGCGCCCGCCCGTTGTCACGCTGGTGGAACACTGGGCCTCGACGCTGGGCCCCAATCCCGGCCGGACGGCCCCTGCCGGGCCTACACGGGCTTAACCACCGGCAACCGGTACAGGTTCACAATGCACAGGCGGCGCACCCCGTGTATCATTCGCGCCCATCTTTCCATCCGAATCAAGGGATATTACGCCTGATGTCCAGCTATCTCTTCACCTCCGAGTCGGTCTCCGAAGGCCATCCGGACAAGGTTGCCGACCAGATCTCCGATGCGGTGCTGGACGCGATCCTGACCCAGGACCAGCGCGCCCGCGTGGCCTGCGAGACCATGGTCAAGACCGGTGTTGCCATTGTGGCCGGTGAAATCACCACCAGCGCCTGGATCGACCTGGAAGCGCTGACCCGCAAGGTCATCACGGACATCGGCTACGACAGCTCCGACGTCGGCTTCGACGGCGCCACCTGCGGCGTGCTGAACCTGATCGGCAAGCAGTCGCCGCACATCGCCCAGGGCGTGGATCGCAAGAAGCCGGAAGAAATGGGCGCTGGCGACCAGGGCCTGATGTTCGGCTATGCCACCAACGAGACCGACAGCTACATGCCGGCCGCGATCCACCTGTCGCACCGCCTGGTCGAGCAGCAGGCCAAGATCCGCAAGAAGAAGAACTCGCCGCTTTCGTGGCTGCGCCCGGACGCCAAGAGCCAGGTCACCCTGCGCTATGAGAACGGCGTGGTCTCGGCCATCGACGCCGTGGTCCTGTCCACCCAGCACGCCCCTGGCATCAAGCAGAAGGACCTCATCGAGGCCGTCCGCGAAGAGATCATCAAGCCGGTGCTGCCGGCCAAGTGGCTGCACAAGGGCACCAAGTTCCACATCAACCCGACCGGCAAGTTCGAGATCGGCGGCCCGGTGGGCGACTGCGGCCTGACCGGCCGCAAGATCATCGTCGACACCTACGGCGGCTGGGCCCGTCACGGTGGTGGCGCCTTCTCCGGCAAGGACCCGTCCAAGGTCGACCGTTCGGCAGCCTACGCGGCCCGCTACGTCGCCAAGAACGTGGTTGCCGCCGGCCTGGCCGACCGTTGCGAAGTGCAGGTCTCCTACGCCATCGGCGTGGCTGAGCCGACCTCGATCTCGGTCACCACCTTCGGCACCGGCAAGATCAGCGACGACAAGATCGAGAAGCTGATCCGCAAGCACTTCGACCTGCGCCCGTACGGCATCATCAAGATGCTGGACCTGGTGCACCCGATGTACCAGCAGACCGCGGCCTATGGCCACTTCGGCCGCAAGCCGAAGGAGTTCAGCTACCTCAACGGCGAAGGCGAGACCGTCAACGCCACGGCCTTCTCCTGGGAGAAGACCGACCGCGCCGCCGCCCTGCGCGCCGATGCGAAGCTGAAGTAAGACAGACGAAGGGCCGCGCAAGCGGCCCTTCTCTTTCTGTAGAGCCGAGCCATGCCCGGCTTTCTTTTTGCCTGCGGCCAGCCAATGCAGTCGAGCATGGCTCGACTCTACAAAGGCGATGGGTGCCCGATACAATCGCCCCATGTCGACCGAACTGAAATCCCACCAGCTGTCCATGACCGTGCTGATGTCGCCGGACATGGCCAATTTCTCCGGCAAGGTCCACGGCGGCGCCGTCCTGCGCCTGCTCGACCAGGTGGCCTATGCCTGCGCCAGTCGCTACGCCGGCAGCTACGTGGTCACCCTGTCGGTGGACCAGGTGATGTTCCGCCAGCCCATCGCGGTGGGCGAGCTGGTCACCTTCCTGGCCTCGGTGAACCACACCGGCACCTCGTCGATGGAGATCGGCATCAAGGTGGTGGCCGAGGACATCCTCAAGCGCAGCGTGCGCCATGCCAACAGCTGCTTCTTCACCATGGTGGCGGTGGACGAGGAAGGCCGGCCGACGCCGGTGCCGTCATTGCAGCCGGTCACGTCGGACGAAAAGCGCCGCCAGGCGGCCGCGTTGATCCGCCGCCAGCTGCGCCAGGAAATGGAGCAGCGTCATCTGGAACTGCTGGCGTCGAATCCACCGTCGCCGGAGGAATGAGGGCGTGCGGGGCACGCCCCGCACCCACCGAGGCAGGTAGCGCCGGGCCACGCCCGGCGGATACGGGTCAACCGGTGTTCTGCACACCCTGCGAAACGCCGTTCACGCAGGCCACCAGCGCGCGCAGCAGATCGTCATCCGCGCGTCCGCTGGCCCGCCAGCGTTGCAGCAGGTCCACCTGCAGCACGCTGATGGGATCGACGTAGGGATTGCGCAGGCGGATCGACAGTGCCAGCCGCGCATCGTGGTCCAGCAGCGTCTGCTGGCCCATCAATGCCAGCAGCCAGCGCCGGGTGAGTTCCAGTTCGCGCTGCACCTGCGGGAAGAAGCGCCCGTGCAGGTCGCCCGACAACAGCGAGAACTGCTCGGCGATGGTGATGTCGCCCTTGGACAGCACCATTGCGATGTCGTCCAGGAAGGTGCGGAAGAACGGCCAGTCACGCGCCATTTCGCGCAAGGTCTCTTCATGGCCAGCATCCACCGCCGCCTGCAGGCCGCTGCCCACGCCGTACCAGCCGGGAATGACGGCACGCGCCTGGCTCCAGGCGAACACCCAGGGAATCGCACGCAGGTTGCCCAGTGCCGCGTCCTGGCCGAGCCGCCGCGACGGCCGCGAGCCCAGCGTCATCCGCTCGATCACGTCGATCGGCGTGGCGGTACGGAAGTAATCCATGAAGCCGGCCTGGCCAACGAACGCGCGATACACCTCGCTGCTGGCCGATGACACTGCATCCATCACCGGTCGCCACTCATCCTCGCGCGGTTCGGCGGCGCGCGGGCGGAGGCTGGCGCGCAGCACTGCACCCGTGGCCTGTTCCAGCGAGCGCAGGGCCAGCGCGCGGATGCCGTACTTGCGATGGATCACCTCGCCCTGCTCGGTCACCCGCAGGCGGCCATCGATGCTGCCACGCGGCGACGCATCGACCGCGTGCGTGGTCTTGCCACCGCCACGGCTGATCGAACCGCCACGGCCATGGAAGAAGGTCAGACGGATGCCGGCGTCGGCCGCCACCTCCAGCAGTTCCACCTGCGCACGCTGCAGGCCCCAGCGCGAAGCAGCAATACCACCATCCTTGCTGCTGTCCGAATAGCCCAGCATCACCATCTGCACGTCGTCGCGTGCCTGCAGGTGCGCGCGATAGATCGGGTCGGCCAGCAGGTCACGCAGGGTCGCGGTGCCGCGCTTGAGGTCATCCACGGTCTCGAACAGTGGCGCGATGTCCAACGGCACCGCCCCACTCTCTTCCACCAGGCCGCCACGACGCGCCAGCGCCAGCACCGCCAGCACGTCGCTGCGGTCGTGCGCCATCGAGATGATGTAGCTGCCCAGTGCATCGCTGCCATGCCGCGCGCGCGCATCGGCCAGCGCAGCGAACACCGCATCCAGCCGCTGGTTGCCCTCGTCATCACCCTTGGGCAGCGTGTCTTCGCCGCTAGCGTGCGGGCCCAGCAGGCGCGCTCGGCCCAGCGCGTCCAGCGCTTGCCAGGTTTCTTCACCGCCCAGTACGGCGGCCAGCGCACGCGCATGCACGCTCGATTCCTGGCGCACGTCCAACCGCGCCAGATGGAAGCCGAAGGTCTTCACCCGCCACAGCAGGCGCTGCACGGCGAAGCCGCCGGCATGTTCGCCGCGATTGGCGCGCAGGCTGTCGAGGATCAGCTGCAGGTCGTCGATCAGTTCAGCGGGGCCGGCGTAGGCGCCCTCGCCATCGTCCAGCGTCGCCTGCAGGCGTGCGCGCATGCGGTCGTTGAGCAGGCGGTACGGCATGTCGGCATGGCGCGGGCGCGACTGCACCTGCGGCAGCAGCTGCTGGTACTGCGCCACGCGCGCCTGCAGCGCATCGCTCACGCCCACCCGCTCGGTGGACTGGCTGAGCAGGCTGGCCAGCTGCAGCAGTTCCTTCTGGTAGCGCCCGAGCACCGCCTGCCGCTGCGCATCCAGCGTATTGCGGATGGTGGCGGCATCCACGTTCGGGTTGCCGTCCATGTCGCCGCCTACCCACGTACCGAAGCGCAGCAGGCGCGGCAGCGGCAGTTCCTCGCCGTAGGTATCGCGCAGCGCCTGCTGCAGCGATTCGTACAGCACCGGAATCACCCGGTACAGCACCTGCACCAGATAGAAGCCGACGTGCTCGCGCTCGTCATCCACCGTGGGCCGCACTGGCGAGGAGTCGGTGGTCTGCCACGAGGCGGTCAGCGCCATGCGGAAGCGCGCGGCATCGGCAGCGGCCTCGCCCGGCGTGCGCTGGCCGTCGAGGTTGTCGACCAGGCTGGCCACCATCAGCTGCTCTTTTTCCAGCAGCGCGCGGCGTACCGCTTCGGTCGGATGCGCGGTGAACACCGGCTCGATGTCGATGCGCGGGAGCCACTGCGCCAGTTCGTCCAGGCCCACGCCCTGCGCCTTCAGGTGCTGCAGCGCGTCCTGCAGGCCATCGGGCTGCGCACCTGCGGTACCGGCGCGCTGGTAGTCACGGCGACGGCGGATGCGATGCACGCGCTCGGCGATGTTGACCACCTGGAAGTAGGTGCTGAAGGCCCGCACCATGGTCTCGGCCTGCTGCGGCGTGCGCCCGGCCAGGCCATCGGCAAGCTCCGACAGCGGTGCCTGGTTCTCGCGGCGGGCGATGGCGCGGGTGCGCACGTCTTCGACATCGTCGAGGAAGGCGGCCGAGACCTGTTCGACCAGCAGGTCGCCGACCAGCGCGCCAAGCCGGCGCACGTCATCGCGAAGCGGAAGATCGGGAGAAGCAAACTCGATGCTGCTGCGGTACTCGTTCATCGGCGACGCACAGGCCTCGGTCAACGGATCCAGACCCCAAGCCTAAACCAGAACGGGCGTCGTGCTGCGATGCAAAAATGGTTTCATCTGCACGTATCCATGGCGGACGCAGCCGAGCATGGGCTCGGCTCTACAAGCGTCATGGCGCGTGACACCGTGTAGCGCCCGAGCCCATGTTCGGGCGGCGGCGCAGCCGCACAGGCGGCCCCTGTTGCAGGGGCCGCCCTCATGCAGGTATCAGCGCTTTTTCTTCGCCTTGCCCTGCTCGGCCGGGCCGATGGTCTGCTCCAGCCAGCGCTCGCTCTCGGCCAGCATGGTCATGATCGATTCGCGTGCGCGGTAGGCATGCGATTCGTTCGGCAGCATCACCAGTCGTGCGGTGCCACCCAGGCCCTTCACTGCGGCGAACATGCGCTCGCTCTGCATCGGGAACGTGCCGGAGTTGTTGTCGTCCACGCCGTGGATGAAGAGGATCGGATCCTTGATCTTGTCGGCGTAGTTGAACGGTGCCATCTTCTGGTAGACGTCCTGCGCCTGCCAGTAGTTGCGCTCTTCGGCCTGGAAGCCGAACGGCGTGAGCGTGCGGTTATAGGCGCCACTGCGGGCGATGCCGGCCTTGAACAGGCGCGTGTGCGCCAGCAGGTTGGCGGTCATGAACGCACCGTAGGAATGACCACCGATGGCGATGTGATTGCGATCGGTCACGCCACGGCGCACCACTTCATCCACCGCTGCCTGCGCGTTGGCCACCAGCTGCTCGATGTAGGTGTCGTTCGGCTCCTTGTCGCCCTCGCCGATGATCGGCATCGACGGGCTGGCCAGCACCACATAGCCCTTGGCCAGGAACGCCTGCGGGCCCCAGTAGCTGACCGCATTGAAGCGGTACGGCGAATCGGTCACCTGGCTGGCCGCCGCCGCGCTCTTGAACTCACCCGGGTAGGCCCACATCAGCAGCGGCCGCGGGCCGTCGCGCTTGGGGTCGTAGCCCGGCGGCAGCAACAGGGTCGCGGTCAGGTCGACGCCATCCTTGCGCTTGTAGCGGATCTGTTCCTTCTGCACGCCCTTCAACTGCGGCAGCGGATGGGCGAAGTGGGTCAGCGCGCGCGCTGCGGTACCCGCATCGGCCAGCGACTGCACGTAGAAATTGGCCGGCTCGTCCGGGCTCTCGCGGCTCAGCAGCAGCGAGCTGCCCAGGTTGTCCAGCAATGCCACCGGCAGCGAATAGCTCGGCGCCTGCGATTGGAACAGGCGGGTGGCCTTGCCCGTGGAGATGTCGAAGCGGTCCACGAACGGGCGGTCGCCCTCCGGCGATGCACCGGCACCGGCCAGATACAGGCTGCCGCCATCGGCGGTGGTCTGCAGCAGCGAGCGGCCGCGGTCGTCGCTGGACAACAGCGGACGGCCCGGATCGGAATAGCGGTCCTGCGCGTCACGATCCCACAGCAGGCGCGGTTCGGCGCTGGCGTTGTCCGGGGCGATCAGCCAGGTCCTGGTCTTGCGGGTCTTCCACCACGATTCGGTCAGCAGGGCCAGGTCACCGCGGCCCCAGCTGATGCCGGCCAGGCGGCTGCCAAGCTGGGCCAGCGTCACCGGCGGCCTGTCGAACGGCGCGGCCTGCATCAGCACCGCATCGCGCACCTTGGCGTCCCTGTTCGGGTCGCCGCCGTCCTGCGCTTCGGCCCAGACCAGGGTTGCATCGGCATCACCGCGCCAGCTGATGTCGCGCACGCCGGTCACTTCAGCATCGTTGCCGGTCGGCAGGCCTTCCACCAGCGGGCGCACGGCCACGGTGTGCACCAGCTTGCCGCTGGCACGGTCGATCACTTCAATGCGGCGCGGGAAACTGCTCACCGGCACCACGTAGGAGTACGGCCGCTGCACCGGCTGGCGCAGCACGAAGCGGCCATCCGGCGACACCGAGAAGCCCATGAAGATGCCGGCCGCGCCGATCGCGCGGGTGATGCCGTCCAGGCTGACTTCCACCGGCTGTGTGGTGGCGTAGTAGTCGAACTGGCGCGCATCGGCCTCGTTCTTCAGCAGATCCTGGTAGGTACGGATCGACACCACGCCGCCGCCCTGGCTGGTCTGCTGCACGGCCGGGCCGGTCGGAATGCCGTCGGCGGCCGGGGCCGCACCGAGCTTGGCCGGGCGGGTGAAAACCACCAGTCCGCGGCTGTCCGGCAGCCACTGGTAGCCACTGCCGATCACCGTGTTCAGGCCGGCGACCAGACGACGGGCGCTGCCGCCGGCCACGTCCACCAGCCACAGTTCATTGGCGCCACTGGCGGCGTCGACCTGGTTGAAGGCCAGCCACTTCTGGTCCGGCGACCACATCACGCTGGCGATCGACAGCTTGGCTGGCAGGCCGCTGATCTGCCGTTCCTTGCCGTCGGCCACGTTCATCAGCCACAGCTTCTCGCCGAAGCTGAAGCGGCTGTCGGAGAACGTGCGCGGGTTGATGCGCAGGCCGGCCAGCTTCAGTTCCGGCTGCGCCACCACCTGGATCGAAGGCAGCGACGGCATCTGCATCATCGCGGCCACGTCGCGGCGTGGCGACAGGTACAACGAGGGCGCACGGGGTGCGTCCACCACCGCCTGCAGCGCGGCCGAGGGCAGTTCGTAGCCGTTGACGCCCTGGGCCTGTGCGGCCGCGGGCTGCGGCGCTGCCGCCCAGGCCAGCGGGGCCACCGCCAGCAGTCCCATCGACAGGACCAGGCCGGTCCAGCGCCGTGTGCGGCGCGCGTGCATGCTCATCGTTCCACCTGTGTGATGCGTGAAAACACCGACCTTAACAGGCCGTGCACGCCCGCCCATCTGCCGATGGTTGGGTCATCCGGATGTCATGCCGGGGCCGCGATATAATGGGGGTTCTCCCCTGCCGAGGGGCGCTGCGACCGGATCCCATGAGGCCCGGCCAGGCTCGGTGAGGTGGCTTTGTAACAACGGCGCCCGGCTAGATGCGAGCACCCGCTCGTCCACAACCGGAGCACACGAATGAACGCTGTTGCCAAGACCTTCTCCACCGAAGGTGATTACAAGATCCGCGATATCACGCTGGCCGACTGGGGCCGCAAGGAACTGGACATCGCCGAGCACGAAATGCCGGGCCTGATGTCGATCCGCCGCAAGTACCAGGCCGAGCTGCCGCTGAAGGGCGTGCGCGTGACCGGTTCGCTGCACATGACCATCCAGACCGCGGTGCTGATCGAGACCCTGAAGGACATCGGCGCCGACGTGCGCTGGGCCTCGTGCAACATCTTCTCGACCCAGGACCACGCCGCTGCCGCCATTGCCGCCACCGGCACCCCGGTGTTCGCCTGGAAGGGCGAGACCCTGGAAGAGTACTGGGACTGCACCCTGGACGCGCTGACCTTCACCCTGGCCGACGGCACCCTGACCGGCCCGGAACTGGTGGTGGACGACGGCGGTGACGTGACCCTGCTGATCCACAAGGGCTACGAGCTCGAGAACGGCAGCACCTGGGTTGACGAGCCGGCTGCATCGCACGAAGAGCAGGTCATCAAGAACCTGCTCAAGCGCGTCGCCAAGGAGCGCCCGGGTTACTGGGGCCGCGTGGTCAAGGACTGGAAGGGCGTCTCCGAGGAGACCACCACCGGCGTGCACCGCCTGTACCAGCTGGCCCAGGCCGGCACTCTGCTGATCCCGGCGATCAACGTCAACGACTCGGTCACCAAGAGCAAGTTCGACAACCTGTATGGCTGCCGCGAGTCGCTGGCCGATGGCCTGAAGCGTGCGATGGACGTGATGCTGGCCGGCAAGGTTGCCGTGGTCTGCGGCTACGGCGACGTCGGCAAGGGCTGCGCCGCGTCGCTGCGTGCCTACGGCGCGCGCGTGGTGGTCACCGAAATCGATCCGATCTGCGCGCTGCAGGCGGCGATGGAAGGCTATGAAGTCAACACCATCGAATCGACCCTGGGCCGTGCCGACCTGTACGTCACCACCACCGGCAACAAGGACATCATCCGCATCGAGCACCTGAGCGCGATGAAGGACCAGGCCATCGTCTGCAACATCGGCCACTTCGACAACGAGATCCAGGTCGACGCGCTGGTGTCGTTCGCCGGCATCAAGCACGTCAACATCAAGCCGCAGGTGGACAAGTACATCTTCCCGAACGGCAACGCGATCTTCCTGCTGGCCGAAGGCCGCCTGGTGAACCTGGGCTGCGCCACCGGCCACCCGAGCTTCGTGATGTCCAACAGCTTCGCCAACCAGACCCTGGCACAGATCGACCTGTGGGCGAACAAGGACAGCTACGAGAAGAAGGTCTACCTGCTGCCGAAGAAGCTGGACGAGGAAGTGGCGCGTCTGCACCTGGAAAAGATCGGCGTGAAGCTGACCACCCTGAGCCAGGAACAGGCCGACTACATCGGCGTGCCGGTGGAAGGCCCGTTCAAGCCGGACCACTACCGCTACTGATCGTGCCGGGGTCAGATCCCTTTCCGCAGGGAAGGGCTCTGACCCCCGCAACGGATGCACAAGGAACGGGCGCCTTCGGGCGCCCGTTCTGCGTTGGCGTGCCGCCGCGCATCCACCCGCAGTAGCCTCGGTCAAGGCACCGCGTTCCACACACGCTACGATGCGTCCATGACCCCGGCCATCAACCTGCTCAAGCGCGAGAAGATCGCCCACACCGTGCGCAGCTACGTGCACGACGCCCACGCCGAATCGTATGGCGGCGAAGCCGTCGACAAGCTCGGCCTCGATCCGGCCCAGGTGTTCAAGACCCTGCTGGCCAGCACCGAGGCACACGAACTGCTGGTGGCGATCGTGCCGGTGGCCGGCCAGCTGGACCTGAAGGCACTGGCCGAAGCCGCAGGTTGCAAGAAGTGCGAGATGGCCGCCGCTGACGCTGCACAGCGCGCCACTGGCTATCTGGTGGGAGGTATCAGCCCGCTGGGGCAGAAAAAGCGCCTGCGCACCTTCCTGGACGCCAGCGCCGAAGCGTTGCCCAGCCTGCATGTCAGCGCCGGTCGCCGCGGCCTGGAAGTGGAACTGGCACCGGCCGACCTGCTGCGCCTGACAACCGGCCACTACGCTGCCATCGGCAAGTCACGCTGATGCGCTGGCCGTGGTCTGCAGCGCCGATACCCCAGCTCGACGATGCACAGGCCGATGTGCTGCTGCAGGACCTGCTGTCGCACGACGCAACGCGCATCACCGATGCCGCCCGAACCGTCGCACGACTGTTCAGTGCCTCATCGTTGGACGCGTTGAGCGCGCATGTGGACCTGATCGAACAGCGCTGCCAGGGCATCGCCCTTGGCGGCATGCTGATCAGCAATCAGGCCCACCTCAAGGCGGCCCTGCAACGGCTGCGATACTGGCAGGCGCGCGAAGGCTGCCTGTGCGCGCTCTACCCTTCCTATGTGTTCTTCAGCCCCGAGCCGCTGCTGGAACAAGGTCACGTGCAGCTGCGTGCACAGGGCGAAGCGGAGGACGGCTGGGGCGAATGCTACCGGCTGACGTGCACCTGCTGCGCGCGGCAATGGAGCGCGACCGAGCGCGAGTACCACTATCGCTGGTGGGAGTGGAAGGCCGAGCCCGCCCTGCAGATGCCCTAGTTGAGCTTGAACGTGACCGTGCCGCGTATCAGGCTCATGCCTGGCGCCTTGCCTGCCGCTTCACGCTCATAGCGCCAGTCACGCGCGTGCTTGAGCGCCGCCGCATCGAGCAGTGGGTACCCACTGGATCGCGACAGGATGATCGCCTGGGTCTTGCCCTGTGCATCCAGCAGCAGCATCAGCTCGACGCCACCCTGCTGGGCCTCGCGCATGGCGGCCGCAGGATACGTCGGGACAGACGAAAGTCGCCGCTGGTGCCAGCCTCCTTCCCGGGCAATCAACGGCGTGCTGGAAGAGAGTGGGCAACGCGCAGGCATCTGCAGGTCGAAGCCCGCAGCCCCTTGCGAAGGCCGGGTGGTGGCTGGCGCACCACAGGCGATCGCCGACACGCTCTGGAGCAACGACTGCTGACGCGAAAGCGCAGCTGCGTCATCCGCTTCCACATGGAACGTGCAGCGCCCCGACGTTGCCTGCGCCTGCAGTGAACCCACGCCCGCGTCGCGGATCTGCGTCACATCGGACAGGGCCCCACAGGCAGCGCCTGCATCGTACTTTGCTGCCGAGCTTTCACTTGCGGCCAGCAGACCTGCGGCGACCCATGCAAACGGCATCCAGCTGCGAACATTCATCCCTGTGCTTCCTGCGTTGATTCACCGCCATGGTAGCGCCCCGCTGCAATCCTCCCTGTTCACATGCCGACTGTCCGGCCACAGCGTGGGCTCACGGCCGCCAGTTGGCGTTGTTCTCCCAGAACTCCACCGAGCGCCGGTAGGCCTCCCGGTCCAGCGGCACACCCGAACCGCCTTCCTCCACGCCCAGCGCATTGCGCATCATGGTGATCGGCGCCATCGGTACCTCTTCCGGCTCGGCGGTATAGATGCAGCCGACGATGCCCCAGTCGGCCTCGATCGGTGAACCTTCCTTCGCCAGCTGCCCGGCGCTGTACAGGATCACCACCAGGTAGTTCGCACGCGGTGATTCCACGCCCTCGAACCAGCGCACCAGCACCGGCAGTTCCTCGCGGTTGCGTGCCTCGTAACCACTGCGCAGCAGATGGCGGTTGGCCTCGGTGACCGGCACCGTCAGGCAGCGCGTGCTGGTCCAGTTCTCGTAGACGAACAGCTTGCAGAACGGGGCGTAGCCGTCGAGCACCTTCAGCGGCGCATGCGCATTGAGGTGTGCCTCGAACTGCTCGGCAGTGCAGTCCTGGATGGTATTGCCGCGCGGCACGCGCGGGAACAGGCGGGGACGGGCGAAATCGGTCAGGACGATGGACATGGCAGGGCGTGATCAGGGGTTCCACCGCACAGGGTAACCGCCCCGGAGGCAGGCCGGGCCGGATGCCGATGGTCACTGGCGCCCGTGTCCGGATTGCAGCACGCTGCGGGCGCCCTATTACAAGGATTGCCGGCTCATGGATGCAGCACGCGCGTTGCCCCGTTCCGCCCGCCGTCGGCGGTGGCCGATCGTCCTGGCCATCCTCCTGCTGGCGCCGGCAGTGCTGTTCGCCGCCGCTCTGCTCTGGCCGCTATCGGCACCGCCGTTGCCCGAGCCGGGCAACAGCCGCGTGATCGTCAACGCGCGGGTAGTGGACGTCGTCCACGGGCAGGTCAGCGAACCGACCACGGTAACGGTGCGCAACGGCACGATCGCTGCCCTTGGTGAAGACCCGCAGGACACCGCATTGCCGGTGCTCGATGCCGGTGGCCGGTGGCTGCTGCCCGGTTTCTGGGACATGCACACCCATGCACTGCAGCTGTCACCGCAGCTGCAGTTCCCGTTGATGCTGGCCAACGGCATCACCGGCACCCGCGACATGATGGACTGCCCGCAGGCCACCGATCCGCTGATCGCCTGCGTGGCCGACAAGCGCCGCTGGACCGCACAGGCCATTGCCGGGCAACAGGTCGCACCGCGTTTCGTGCAGATCGCCAGCTTCTACTTCGAGGATCCATCACTCTCGCCAGACGCCGCCGCCGAACGCGCACGCACCTACGCTGCACGCGGCATCGATGCGTTGAAGGTCTACAACCGGCTGCGTGCGGACACCTACCAGCGGCTGGCCACCGAGGCGCAGCAGCTGCGTCGCCCGCTGGTCGGCCACCTGCCCAGGGCCGTGCCTCTGGAAAGCGCGTTGCAGGCGGGGCAGCGCAGCTTCGAACACGCCCATCTGTTCGTGCGGCATTGCTTCGAAAACGCAGCCGCCTGGCGTGGCGGCACCCTCGACGGCGAAGACCCGACCGCGCTGGCCGAGCGGATGGTCAGTGGATACCAGCCCGCGCTCTGCAACGAAGCATTCGGCCTGATGCAGGCCAGCGGTGCCGTGTTTGTGCCGACCCACGTCACCCGCGAAGAAGATGCACGCGCACGCGACCCCGCCTTCATCAACGACCCGCGACTGGCCTATCTGGACCCGCTCTCACGCTGGGCGTGGCGTGATGACCTGCAGGCCACCGTGGCGCGCTATCCCGGCCGACGCGGCGAAGACGCACTGAAGACCTACTTCGAGCATGGCCTGGCGCTCACCGGTGCGGCGCATCGTGCCGGCGTCAACGTGCTGGTCGGCACCGATACCGGGTTGGGCGGCTTGCGCTACCACGATGAACTGCAGTGGCTGCGGCAAGCCGGCCTGAGCCAGGCCGACGTGCTGCGCGCAGCCACGCTGCAGGCCGCGCGTCATCTGCAGCTGCAGGCATCGCATGGCAGCGTCGAGGTCGGCAACGCCGCAGACCTGGTGCTGCTTGATGGCAATCCGCTACACGACACCGCCAATACCCGCCGCGTGCATGCGGTGCTGCTGGCCGGCCATCTCTACGACCGCCCGCGCCTGGATATGTTGCTGGTGTATGCGCGTTCCCAGGCGCGTTCTCCAGCAGTGATGGCACGCCTGCTGTGGGGCTTCGTCACCAGCCCGGTCAGTGCCGAGCTGTAACGGCAGCTACAACGCCATCCGCTCGCGCAGTTCACGTGCCTGCCGCCGCGACACTTCCACCTCGCTGCCGTCATCCAGCGTCAGGTCGTAGCCGTCTGCGATGCTGGGCGTCACGCCACGAATGCGGCGCAGGTTGACCAGGGTGTTGCGGTTGGCACGGAAGAACAGATCCTGCGGCAGGCGTGTTTCCAGCGCACTCAGGCTGCGGGTCAGCAAGGCGTTCTGGTCGCGGAACCACAGCCGGGTGTAGTTGCCATCCACCACCAGCCGGCGGATCTCGGAGACCGCCACGAACCAGCAACGATCGCCCTCGCGCACGAACACCTGGTCCTGCCCCCCCAGCGTGCCACGCGACTCCGGCGCCCCGGCCGAAGCCACGTCGCGCTGGCGCGCCCGCTCCAGTGCCTCAAGCAGCCGCGGCGCTTCCACCGGCTTCACCAGATAGTCCAGCGCGTTGGCCTGGAACGCACGCACCGCATAGGTGTCGTAGGCGGTGACGAACACCACCGCCGGCACTGTCTCCAGACCGTCCAGTACATCGAAGCCGCTGCCGGAGGGCATCTGCACATCCAGCAGCACCAGGTCCGGCGCCAGTGTGGCGATGGCCTCGCGTGCAGCGGGCACATCGTCGGCCTCGCCCACGCACTGCACCCACGGCAGCGCCGACAACAGCGTGCGCAGCTCCTGCCGCGCCAGCCGCGCATCATCAACGATCAACACACGCAGCATGGCACTCATTGTGGAATCTCCAGCAGGGCCTGCATGCGATCGCCGACCGGCTGCAAGGTGAAGCGCCCACGCGAACCCAGCTGCGCACGCAGGTAGGCCAGGCCGACGCCATGCCCGTGGGTGGGCTCGCTGGCGCCGCCCAGCGGGTTGTCCACCTGCAGGCGCAGCACATCGTCGTCCAATGTCGCCCGAATCTCCATCCGGCCACCGCCGGGGCGGCTGGCGATACCGTGCTTGATCGCATTTTCCACCAGCAACTGCAGCGCCATCGCCGGCAACTGTGCCTGCATGGCTTCGGCGGCGATGTGCTGGCCAACCTGAAGACGATGCTCGAAGTGGATCGCCTCGATGGCCAGGTAATCGTCGACCACCGCCAGTTCCTCGGCCAGCGTGACCTGCTCGCTGCGGTTATGCGCCAGCGCCTGGCGCAGCGTACGCGACAGGCGGGTGACCATGTCGCGGGCCCGCTCGGGGTCTTCCAGGATCAACGCACGCAGGTTGTTCAGCGCATTGAACATGAAGTGCGGGTTGAGCCGCGCACGCAGCGCATCGCGCTCCAGGGCGCTGCGTTCGGCCTCGGCGCGCAGCCGGGCCAGCTCACTGTGGCGTGCCCGCCGCAAGCCGTGCAGGCCTGCCCACAGGCCCGTCCACATCAGCAGGAACAGCGCGGTGTTCATCCAATACACCAGCAGCGAAGACCACTGGTAATCCGCATGGCCGCCAGGCAGTTGCACCCAACCCAAGGCCAGCGCCGGCAGCAGCAACGCGGCAGTCACCGCCTGTGCGACGCTGGCCCCGAGCACCACACCGGCGGCCAGTTTCAGCACCAGGCTGGCCAGGGTGCCCTCCCACCAGCGCTGGCGGAGGGCAACCATGCGCAGCGCGCCACTGCACAACCACAAACAGGCGGCCACGCTGACGGTGATCAACACGATGCCACTGAACATCACGCCGCCGCCGATCCGCATGCCGGCCCACAGTCCGTACATCGCATAGCCGGCCCATGCCAGCGCGTTGAGCATCCAGAAGCGGCGGGATGGGGTGGTGGCGTCCATGCGGGCTCTCGGCGGTGGCAGGAGGGCGGACAACGGTCAGGGGTGCGCGGCCAGGAAATGCCGCAGTTGCTCCTGCAGCCAGCGCGGATCATCCCACATCAGGAAATGGAAACCCTGCGCGCTCATCACGATCTGCACGCCCTGCAATTTCGCGTACTGCGCCTGGAACACGGCGCGGGTGCTGTCCTCGGTGCCACCCATCGGCTGGTAACCGGCCCAGCTGCCCAGCACCAGCGTCGGCACGCTGATCGAAGCGATGCTGTCGCGCAGGTCGGTGGTCATCACCCCATGCATGGCATCGGCCGTGGTCTGGCGGTCGCTGGCTTCGCCCCAGCGCCCCAGTTCGGCCTGGCGCTGCGGATCGCGGGTCATGCCCGGCAGGCCCGCCTTCAACTGCGCCTGCCATTGCGCGGCGTCCGCGGCCAGCATGCCCGTGCGCAGCTGGTCGGCCATTGGCCGCACGCTGTCCGCCGTGGCACTCGGGTCGCGCGCCGCCGGCAGGAACGGCAGTGCATCGACCACGACCAATGCGCTGACCGCCGTCGGCTCGGCCTGCGCCATCTGCAGGCCAAGCAGACCACCCAGGCTGTGGCCGATCACCACCACCGGGCCCAGGTGCTGGTCATGCAGGTAGGCCAGCAGCTGCCCGCGCATCGCCGGCAGGAACTCGGCCGGGCGCGGATCAGCGGCTGCGGCACCGGCAAAACCGGGCAGCTGCACCAGGTGGCACTGCACATCCTTCAATGTCAGGCAGGTCTCGCGCCAGACCTCGGCGCTGCTGTTCAAGCCGGGGATCATCAGCAGCGGGCGGCCCTTGCCGACCACCTCGACCTGCACCTTGCCCGCAGCCGGGGCGCCGGCGGCATGCGCCGAGCCGGAGCCGAGTACAGCCATCGCCATGCCGATCATGGCCAGCCGGGCCAGGGCCTTCATTGCGTACCAGAGTGCCAGGAAGATCTTCATCGTCAGCTCCTTCATCGGGTGGGTGTTGCCGGGATGGGAACAGCCTGCCGCCAGGCCAGTGCCCCCGGTTGCGATTTCGGAGCAACGGCCGGACACCGGGGCGAACGGTCGCGTGCCCCGGATGGCCTGCCCTCACGCAGCCGTCAAACATCCATCTTGATGAAGCGATATACTGACCCGCACCCGCCGCCGCCGCCCGTGCCATGACTGCCATCAGCTTCGAGTTCTATCCGCCCAAGACCGACGAACAGCGCAGCCAGCTGGACCGCGCCGCGGCCAAGCTGAAGGACTACGATCCCCAATACGTGTCGTGCACCTTCGGTGCCGGCGGCTCGACCCTGAGCTATACCTCCGAGACCGTGCGCCACCTCAACCAGCACCACGGTTTCGATGCGGCGCCGCACCTGTCGTGCGTGGGCGGCACCCGCCAGGAGATCCGCGAGCTGCTCAAGCTGTACCGCGCCATCGGTTGCCGCCGCCTGGTCGCGCTGCGCGGCGACCTGCCGTCGGGCATGGGCTTTCCCGGCGACATGCGCTATGCCGCCGAACTGATCGACTTCATCCGCGCCGAGCACGGCGATGCGTTCCATATCGAAGTGGGCGCGTACCCCGAAACGCATCCGCAGGCCTCCGACGCACTGACCGACCTGAAGCACTTCAAGGCCAAGATCGATGCCGGCGCCGATGCGGCGATCACCCAGTACTTCTTCAACCCGGACGCGTACTTCCATTTTGTCGACGAAGTACGGCGGCTGGGCGTGCAGGTACCGATCACCCCGGGCATCATGCCGATCGCCAACTTCAGCCAGCTGCGCCGCTTCTCCGAACAGTGTGGTGCGGAGATTCCGCGCTGGATCAGCCGCAAGATGCAGGCCTATGGCGATGATGCGGAGTCGGTGCGTGCATTCGGCACTGAAGTGGTGGCCCGGCTGTGCCAGCGCCTGATCGAAGGTGGCGCACCCGGCCTGCACTTCTACACCTTGAACTTGGCCAAGCCGACCACCTCGGTGCTGAAGCTGCTGCAGGGCTGAGCGCACGACGCGCAAGCGTGATCGGCGCTACCCTGCGGGGATGATCCGGCTTTCCTTCCTGCTGTTGCTGTTGCTGCTGCCGCTGTGCGTGCTGTCGAGCGTCGCCCACGCACAGTCCACGCGCCTGAACCGCTGTACCGATGCCCAGGGCCAGAGCGTGTATACCGACCGTCCCTGCGACAGCCTGGGTGCGCAGTCGCGGCTGCCGCCGCCTGCGCCCGCCGGCAATACCCTGCAGCGCGACACCCTGGGGGCTCGCTGCCCGCGGCGGCTGAGCGAACTGGTGGATGCGCTGCGTACTGGCATCCTCAGCAACGACGTGAACCGGCTGTCCTCGCTGTACCTGTGGGGCGCGGTCTCCGATGCGGGCGCGCAGCGCATCCTCGGCCAGCTGGAATCGTTGGCGCGGCGGCCATTGGTGGACGTGGTGCCGGTGTATCCCTCGCAGGCGCTGCCGCAATCGCAGGATGAGGGTCAGAGCCCTGCGGCGCAGGGATCCGACCCTGTGGCCTCTGTGGCGCGCCATCCGGTCGGCCTGCGCCTGGAGCAGACGTTGCCGGGCAGCGCATCGCGCGCTTCGACGGTGCTGGGGTTGCGGCGGCAGTACGGGTGTTTCTGGATCACGTTGTGATCGGGAGGGTCGGATCCCTTTCCAGCGGAAAGGGCTCTGACCCCGGATTGCCGAGATGGGGTCAGAGCCCTGCTGCGCAGGGATCCGACCCCGCGTGTGGGTTCACGCCGGCCACAGCGCGCGAATGGCGGCGATGCCCTGCCCACCATGGCGACGCGCCTCACTGATGTGGCCACTGCCCATGCCACCCAGCGCGTAGATCGGCAGTGACACCTGCGCACGCAGCTCGGCGAAGGCATCCCAGCCCAGCGGCACGGCGTCGGGATGGCTGGCCGTGGCCTGCACCGGACCCAGCACGGCGAAGTCGCAGCCCAACTGCTGTGCGGCCTGCAGCTGCTGCAGGTCATGGCAGGACGCGGCCACCAGCTGGCCTTCGGGCAGCGGACGCTGCGACAGCTCCAGCAGCTGTTCGCTACCCAGATGCACGCCCACGCCCAATGCGCGTGCCAGCTCGATATCGCGGTTGAGCAGCCACTGCACCCCGCTGCGACGATGCGCGCGCACGGCCTGTTCGACCATCGCCTGCCGCTGCGGATGCGCCGTCGGCAAGCGCAGCTGGATGCGCTGCTGGCCCGCGGCCACCGCGCGCTGCAGCTGTTCATGCCAATGCTGCATGCCGCCCTCATCATCGGTCGGCGCCGGGGTGATCAGGTAGCTGTCAGGCTGGCGCAGGGCGGCCACCACGGGCAGGTCTGCCGGTGGCATTGAATAGCGGCCCAGCTTGTCCGGCGCCACCCAGGTGATCGCCTGCCCTTCACGGCCGCGGGGGGTTCCCTTCCAGCTGCGCACGTGGCGCACCTCCAGGGTCAGATGCTTGTCCGGATAGCGCTGCGGCACGTCCATCAGCCATTCGCCGACATCGGCCTCGATGCCCAGTTCCTCGCGCAGCTCACGCACCAGCGCCTGTTCGGAGGTCTCGCCGGATTCGCGTTTGCCGCCGGGGAATTCCCACAGGCCGGCCATGTCTCGGTTCTCGGTACGGCGGTTGAGCAGCACGCGGCCACGGGCGTCGGTGATGACAGCGGCCACAACGTGGATCGATCGGGTGGGAGAAGGCATGGGGGAAGAATGCCCAGAACAGGGCGACCGGCGCAATCTCGGATCCGGCCGGATCAGCCCTGCGAAACAGCCGCCATAAAAGAAGAGCCCCGCTTTCGCGGGGCTCTTCGGGGTCAGCTCAGCTGGCCGTGGCAGTGCTTGTACTTCTTGCCACTGCCGCACGGGCATGGATCGTTGCGGCCGATCTTCGGCTCGTCGCGCTGCACCTGTGCGATGCCCTGCTGGGCAGCCTGCACCTGCGCGGCTTCCTCGTCGGCGCTGTAGCCGCCCACGTCCTGGTGCTGGAACTGCGACTGGCTCAGGCGGGCTTCGGCCTGCTGGCGTTCGGCCGCTTCCAGCGCCTGCACTTCCTCGTCGCTGCGGATGCGCACGCGCGACAGCAGGGTCACCACTTCGCGCTTGACGTTCTCCAGCATGTCCGAGAACAGTTCGAAGGCTTCCTTCTTGTACTCCTGCTTCGGCTGCTTCTGCGCGTAACCACGCAGGTAGATGCCCTGGCGCAGGTAATCCATGCGGGCCAGGTGCTCCTTCCAGCTCTGGTCCAGCACGGTCAGCATCACGTGCTTCTCCAGCGCGCGCATGGTCTCTTCGCCCACGCCGGCTTCCTTCTCGGCGAAGTGCTGGTTGACGCGTTCCTGCACCTTGGCGGCAATCGCCTCAGCGTCCAGTTCCTCGTGTTCCTTGACCAGGTCGGTCAGCGACATCTGCAGGCCGAAGTCCGACTCCAGGGTCGCTTCCAGGCCACGCAGGTCCCACTGCTCGTCGATCGAATTCGGCGGCACGAAGCGGGCTACCACGTCGAAGATCACGTCGTCGCGGATGCCGTCGACGTTGTCCTTCACCGACTCGGCGTCCAGCAGTTCGTCGCGCTGGGCGTAGATCACCTTGCGCTGGTCGTTGTTGACGTCGTCGAAGTCCAGCAGGTTCTTGCGGATGTCGAAGTTGTGGGCCTCGACCTTGCGCTGCGCCTTCTCGATCTGGCGGCTGACCAGACGGTCTTCGATGACGTCGTCTTCCTTCATGCCCATCATGCGCATGGCCTTCTGCACCCAGTCGGAGGCGAAGATGCGCATCAGGTTGTCTTCCAGCGACAGGTAGAAGCGGGACGAACCCGGGTCACCCTGGCGGCCCGAACGGCCACGCAGCTGGTTGTCGATACGGCGCGACTCATGGCGTTCGGTACCGACGATGTGCAGGCCGCCGGCAGCCTTGACGGCCTCGTGGCGCTTCTGCCATTCGGCCTTGACCGCGGCCTTCTGCTCGTCGGTGGCACCTTCGCCCAGCTCGTGGATTTCCGCTTCCAGCGAGCCGCCCAGCACGATGTCGGTACCACGGCCGGCCATGTTGGTGGCAATGGTCACGGCCGCCGGACGGCCGGCATTGGCGACGATGGTCGCTTCGCGGTCATGCTGCTTGGCGTTGAGCACTTCGTGCTTCACGCCCGCCTTGCGCAGGTGCTCGGACAGCATTTCCGAGGTTTCGATCGAGGTGGTACCCACCAGCACCGGCTGGCCACGCTTGGCGCACTCTTCGATGTCGGCCAGCACCGCATTGAACTTGCCCTTGCGGTTGAGGAACACCTGGTCCGGGCTGTCCTTGCGGATGGTCGGGCGGTTGGTCGGAATCACCACCACTTCCAGGCCGTAGATGCTCTGGAACTCGAATGCTTCGGTATCGGCCGTACCGGTCATGCCGGACAGCTTCTTGTACATGCGGAACAGGTTCTGGAAGGTGATGCTCGCCAGCGTCTGGTTCTCGCGCTGGACCGGCACGCCTTCCTTCGCTTCCACCGCCTGGTGCAGGCCATCGGACCAGCGACGGCCGGACAGGGTGCGGCCGGTGAACTCATCGACGATGACCACTTCGCCGTCGCGCACGATGTAGTCCACGTCACGCTGGTAGATGGCGTGCGCGCGCAGGGCGGCGTTGAGGTGGTGGACCACGGTCAGGTTCTGCGGCGCGTACAGGCCTTCGGTCTCGCCGTCGAGGATGCCGGCTTCCACCAGCAGCTGCTCGGCGTGCTCCATGCCCGCTTCGGACAGGTGCACCTGCTTGCCCTTCTCGTCGACCCAGAAGTCGCCCTCGCCGTCTTCCGCTTCCTGCTTGACCAGGTTCGGCACGACGCGGTTGACGCGGATGTACAGCTCCGGGGAATCATCGGCCGGGCCGGAGATGATCAGCGGGGTACGCGCTTCGTCGATCAGGATGGAGTCGACTTCGTCGACGATGGCGTAGTGCAGGCCGCGCTGGTAGCGGTCGGCCTTGGACAGCGCCATGTTGTCGCGCAGGTAGTCGAAACCGAATTCGTTGTTGGTGCCGTAGGTGATGTCCGAGGCGTAGGCTTCGCGCTTGTCGCTGTGCGGCATGCCCGGGTAGACCACGCCCACGCTCAGGCCCAGCCAGTTGTACAGCTTGCCCATCTGCGCGGCGTCGCGGCGCGCCAGGTAGTCGTTCACGGTGACCACGTGCACGCCCTTGCCTTCCAGCGCGTTGAGGTACACCGGCAGGGTCGCCACCAGGGTCTTGCCTTCACCGGTGCGCATTTCTGCGATCTTGCCCAGGTGAAGCACCATGCCGCCGATCAGCTGCACGTCGTAGTGGCGCATGCCCAGCACGCGGCGACCGGCCTCGCGGCAGACCGCGAACGCTTCCGGCAGCACCTTGTCCAGGGCTTCACCATCGGCGATGCGCTGCTTGAACTCCGGCGTCTTGGCCTGAAGCTGCTCGTCGGAAAGCTTCTCGATCTCCGGCTCCAGCGCATTGATCTTGGCGACGATGCGGTTGAGCTGGCGCAGCTGTCGTTCGTTACGACTGCCAAATACGCGGGTAAGCAGGCTGTTGATCATTGAAGGAACCGGGTTGGATGGACACGACGCCCGGCCTCCCCCTTGGGATCCGTCCGCCGCAAACGAAACAGGGCGCCTGGCGCCCTGTCGATGGCAACACCCATTGTAGCTTGGGACGGGCGGCAGGGGTTTCAACCCTTGCACGATGGGGTCAGAGCCCTTCCGCGTTGCGGAAGGGATCCGACCCGGGAATCAGCCGCGACTGACGCGGCCGACCGGCGTGTTGCCGCCGTCGCCGAGGAACTTGCGCGGGTTGACCACGTTGCCGTTCTCCCACACCTCGAAGTGCACGTGTGCGCCGGTCGAACGACCGGTGGAACCGGCCTTGGCCACTTCCTGCCCGGCACGGACCAGGTCGCCGACCTTCACCACCAGGCGCGAATTGTGCGCGTAGCGGGTGACGTAGCCGTTACCGTGGTCGACGTCGACCACGTTGCCGTAGCCGCCCTTCACGCCGGAGAAGCTGACCACGCCTTCGGCCACGGCCATCACCGGGTCACCGACCTTGGCGTGGAAGTCCATGCCCTTGTGGGTGGCGGCACCGCGGCCGAACGGGTCGGCACGGGTGCCGAAGCCGGAGGTCACATAGCTGTTGCGGATCGGCATGCGCGAGGGCACGGCGTTCTGCTGCAGCTGGTGGTCGAACATCAGCGATTCCATCACCGACAACTGGCGGCCTGAAGCAGCGAAGCGCTGCTCCAGCACCTGTAAGTCGGCGTTGACGTCCTTGACCGGGATGTCGCTGGTCGGGCCGCCGGCGTCGCCATCACCGAGACCGGGGGTCTCGTTGAAGTCGAACTCGCCGTCTTCCAGCTTGCCCATCTGGGTCAGCCGTTCGCCGAGGGCGTTGAGGCGGGTGGCCTGGGCCTGCAGCTCGCCGAGGCGGGCCGCCAGCGCGTTGACCTGGGTCTGCGCATCGCGCTTGACCTTGGCCAGCTCCGCATCCTGGCGCTCGACCTTGGCCTGCAGCCGGGAATCATTCAGCGCGCTGGCGCCAATGCCGCCAGCAAGGCCGATAATGCAGCCTACCCCGAGCACGCTGCCCAGCAGGGCGCGGGGGCGGTCCTCGAAATAGAACCGCAAACGCGCGATGGGCGACGATTTGGCCTGTCCTTCACGCGTTTTGATTACGATCTTTTTGAATGCCATCAGTGAGTTTTCATGTCTGAGCCGAAATCCAGCGTTCGCCCCGCGTCAGTGCCGAAGCCGGCGCTGGATGCGGTGATGGCGGACAAAAGCGGGAACCCGCTGCGGCGTGCCTTGTGGCTCGACGCGCTGGACCGTCAGTTGCGCCCCCAGTTGCCGCCACCTCTGCGCAGCCGTTGCCGGCTGGCCAATGTGGACGGGGAACACCTCGTTTTTCTCGTCGAGTCCCCGGTCTGGCATGCCAAGTTGCGGCTTGCCGAAGCCCAGTTGCTCGACGCGGCCCGTTCCATCGGGCTGAAGGCCACCAGGGTGACCATCAAGACTGCGTCTCCCACTCCCACGCGCTCCCCAGCGCTCGACAACCGGAATGGACCCCACGCAGTTTCAGCCGCCACGCACAAAGGGCTACGCGACGCCTTGGCTTGCCTGCAGGACGTTCCTTCGAAGCCGAAGAAGCGGTCCTGACGACAACGGAGCATCCGGCTCCGCTCCCCGTCGCGCGTGTCACCACGGCGTGAAACATTTCGGGGGCCGGGTCGCATCCTAGCTGCCATCCGGGGGCCTGTCGTTAGATTGTTGTTAAAACTGCGTTAAATTCAGGCTTCCGATCCAACAGGTTCACAAAACCGTGATCTCGAACCGGCCTTCACGCGCGTCAAGCATGCTGAATGCGCCGAACACGCCTGAAACGACAACGCCGCCCTGGAAGGCGGCGTTTTTGTCTTTCAATTCAACAGCCTACAGAAATCAGGCGTAGGCCGGAGTGGCGTATTCCACCGGGTCCGGCGTCGCCGGCGAGTCGAAGCTGACCCATTCCCAGGCAGTGGCGTCGGCCATCAGCGCCCGCACCAGCTTGTTGTTGAGGGCGTGACCGGACTTGAAGCCTTCGTAGGCACCCAGCACCTGGCCACCGGCCAGATAGAGGTCGCCGATCGCATCGAGGATCTTGTGGCGCACGAATTCGTCGGCGTAGCGCAGGCCGTCTTCGTTGAGCACGCGGAACTCGTCCAGCACGATGGCGTTGTCCATCGAACCGCCCAGGCCCAGATTGCGCTCGCGCATGTATTCCAGGTCGCGCATGAAACCGAAGGTGCGCGCGCGGGAGATTTCCTTGGTGTAGGCCAGCGTCGAGAACTCGATTTCCTGGCGCGACTGCTTGGCCGGGATCATCGGATGATCGAACTGGATGGTGAAGCCCAGCTTGTAGCCCTCGTACGGGGTGAAGCGGGCCACCTTGTCGCCCTCGGTCACTTCCACGGTCTTCAGCACGCGGATGAAGCGCTTGGGCGCCTCCTGTTCCACGATGCCTGCCGACTGCAGCAGGAACACGAACGGGCCGGCCGAACCGTCCATGATCGGCAGCTCGGCCGAGGACAGTTCGACGATGATGTTGTCCACACCCAGGCCGGCCAGCGCCGACATCAGGTGTTCGACGGTCTGGATCTTGGCGTCGTTGCAGGTCAGGCCGGTGCACAGGGTCACTTCGGTGACCAGCTCGGCCTTGGCCGGCACTTCCACCACCGGGTCCAGGTCCACGCGGCGGAACACGATGCCATGGTTGACCGGTGCCGGGCGCAGGGTCATGTAGACCTTGTCACCGCTGTGCAGGCCAACGCCGGTGGCGCGGATCGTGTTCTTGAGGGTGCGTTGCTGGATCATGGGGGATGGACCGGAAGTGACGCATTAGATTAACACGCACGGTCCCCTACCCCGACTGAAACGCCGGCAGGACACACCGGCGCGCCGGCAGGACGCGCGTGAAGCAGGGCGGCCGGGCCCATCCTGGCCCGGCGCCCGCGTTTTCAGGACATGGTGGCGCAACCCGGGGAGGACAAGCCCCGGGCAGCCCCGCTCAGTCCGCCTGGCGGCGCAGGAAGGCCGGGATGTCCAGGTAATCGTTCGGCAATTCCGCCGCAGCCGGGGCCGAAGCGGCCGGGGCCGACGGGGTGGAGGCTGCCGCGGTGTCGCTGCTGGCGCGACGCAGGCCCAGGCCCATGCCGCCGACCGCCTTGGACACGGCGTCGCCGCCATTGTCGAACTCGCCGAACTCCGGCTGGCCGGTGGTGGCATTGCGGACCAGCTTGATCGGCGCGCGCTCGCCCGGACGCTGGGTCTTGCTGGCCGAGATGCGGTTCAGGCCGGTGGCGACCACCGTCACGCGCACTTCGTCCTGCATGTCCGGGTCCAGAACGGTACCGACCACCACGGTGGCGTCTTCGGAAGCGAAGCCATCGATGGTGCGGCCGATCTCGTCGAACTCGGCCATGGTGAAGTCGGCGCCGGCAGTGATGTTGACCAGGATGCCGTTGGCGCCGGCCAGGTTCACGTCGTCCAGCAGCGGGTTCTGGATGGCCGATTCGGCAGCGGCCTGCGCGCGGTCATCGCCGCGGGCGGTACCGGTGCCCATCATCGCCAGGCCCATTTCGGACATGACGGTGCGCACGTCGGCGAAATCGACGTTGATCAGGCCCGGACGCACGATCAGGTCGGCGATGCCCTGCACGGCGCCCTGCAGCACGTCGTTGGCGGCACGGAAAGCCTGGATCATGGTCGCGTTGCGACCCAGCACGGTGATCAGCTTCTCGTTCGGGATGGTGATCAGCGAGTCGCAGTGCTGGCTCAGTTCCTCGATGCCCTTCAGCGCCACCTGCATGCGACGACGGCCTTCGAACGGGAACGGCTTGGTGACCACGGCCACGGTCAGGATGCCCATTTCCTTGGCCAGCTGTGCCACCACCGGCGCAGCGCCGGTACCGGTGCCGCCGCCCATGCCGGCGGTGATGAACACCATGTCCGCACCCTGCAGCGCGTCCATGATGCGCTCACGGTCTTCCAGCGCGGCCTGGCGGCCGACTTCCGGGTTCGCGCCTGCGCCCAGGCCCTTGGTCACGTTGGTACCCAGCTGCAGCTGCAGCTTGGCACCACAATTCTTGATGGCCTGCGAGTCGGTGTTGGCGGTGATGAATTCCACGCCATCCACCGCCGAGTTGACCATGTGCGCCACGGCATTGCCGCCGCCGCCGCCCACGCCAACCACCTTGATCACCGCATTGGGTGCCATCTTTTCGATCAGTTCAAAATGCGCCATGTCCGTGTCCTCGTTGTATCCGCTTTGGCGGGCATGGGCATTCGGGCGTCCTGCCGTCCTGCTGCATGCCGACGTTGCGGCTGTGTGGGTTGTGTGTTGCCGGTGTTGCGTTGTGATGCGGGTACTGCGGGTGTTGCGCCCTGGCGATGCCGGGGGTTACGGGTTCCGCGTCAGAACTCGCCGCGGAACCAGGTCTTGAGTTTCTTGAACATGCTTCCAGCACGCCCGGTCGGCAGCGACGGCCGGCGCGGGTGCTCGATCTGGCTGCCCATCAGCAGCAGGCCCACGCCGGTGGCATGCACCGGGTTGCCGACCACTTCGCCCAGGCCGGTGACGTGCTGCGGGATGCCCACGCGCACCGGCATCTGCAGCATTTCCTCGGCCAGTTCGACCACGCCTTCCATCTTCGAAGCGCCACCGGTCAGCACCATGCCGGCGCGTACCAGTTCCTCGAAGCCGGAGCGGCGCAGTTCGGCCTGCACCATCTCGAAGATTTCCTCGTAGCGGCCCTGCACGGCCTGCGCCAGCGAGTGGCGCGGCATGCGGCGCGGCGGACGGTCGCCCACCGACGGCACCTGGATGCTTTCCTCGGCGGTGGCCAGCTGGGCCAGGGCGCAGGCGTAACGCACCTTGATCTGCTCGGCTTCCGGGGTCGGCGTGCGCAGCATGTGCGCGATGTCATTGGTGACGTGGTCGCCAGCGATCGGCAGCGAAGCCGTGTGGCAGATCGCGCCCTGCACGAACACCGCGATGTCGGTGGTGCCGGCGCCCATGTCGACCAGCACCACGCCCAGCTCGCGCTCGTCGGCGGTCAGCACTGCCACGCTGGAGGCCAGCGAGGACAGCACCAGATCGTCCACCTGCAGGCCGCAGCGCTGCACGCACTTGCTGATGTTGGCCGCGGCCGACTGCGCGCACACCACCAGATGGGCGTGCACTTCCAGGCGCACGCCGGTCATGCCGACCGGGTTGCGGATGCCTTCCTGCGAATCATCCAGCACGTACTCGCGCGGGATCGCGTGCAGGATCTTCTGGTCAGCCGGGATCGCCACGGCCTTGGCCGCATCGAGGACGCGATCCAGGTCGCCCCAGGTCACTTCCCCGTCGCGGATCGGCACGATGCCGGGCGAGTTCTTGCACTGCACGTGGTTGCCGGAGATCGAGGCGTACACCGAGCGGATCTCGCAGCCGGCCATCAGCTCGGCTTCTTCCACCGCGCGCTGGATCGACTGCACGGTCGATTCGATGTCCACCACCACGCCGCGCTTCAAACCGCGCGACTCGTGCGAGCCGATGCCGATCACTTCGATCGGGTTGCCCGGCGAATACTCGCCCACCAGCGCCACCACCTTGGAGGTGCCGATGTCCAGGCCAACGATCAGCGATTTGTCACCCTTGCGATTCATGTCCTTTCCTGCGTCCTGCTGGCCGGGGTCGCCGGCGTTTTCGCCGGCGTGGCCGGGGTACCCCAGCTCAGCGTGAAACCATTGGTGTAACGGAGGTCGGCGCGCTCGATCGGCGCGTCCTGACGGTTGAGCTGCGGCAGCACCTTGACGAAGCGCTGCATGCGCGAACGCGCGTCGTCACGGCCCACCACCACTTCAGTGCCATTGCTCAGCACCAGCGACCAGCTGCCGCGCGCATCCATCGTCACCCGGCGCACGTCGACGCCGGCCGGTGCGAACAATGCACGCGAGTCGCTGTACAGCTTCATCACTTCTTCGGTCTGGCTGTCCGGGCCGTCCAGTTCGGGCAGCGCCAGGTCGGCCAGCTTCTTCGGTGTGGGGAACAACTTGCCCTGCTCGGAGACCAGGCGGTCGTTGCCCCAGCGCGCGAACGGCTTGTGCTCGACCAGGGTCACTTCCAGCACATCCGGCCACTGCTTGCGCACCTGCGCGCTTTCCACCCATGGCAGCTGTTCCAGTGCGTCCTGCGCGTCCTGCAGCTTGACCGCGAAGAAACCCGCGTGCGCATACGGCAGCAGCACCTGCTGCAGCTGCTCGGCCGGCACCCGCTTGAACTCACCATGCACGCGCAGCTTCGCCAGCGGCCAGCGTTCGGCGCCGACCCAGCCATTGACCACGGCCACCACCGGCAGTGCAACCACCGACAGCGCCAACAGCCAGACGAAGATGCGCAGCACCGCGTTCATGCGTGCGAGGCCTCCAGGGTCTGTTCCAGCACGCGCCACACCAGCTCTTCGAAGCTGATGCCGGCCTGGCCTGCGGCCTTGGGCACCAGCGAATGGCTGGTCATGCCCGGCGCGGTGTTCACTTCCAGCAGGAAGAAGCGGCCGCTGCTGCGATCGCGCATCACGTCCACGCGACCCCAGCCACGGCAACCAGCGGCACGGAATGCGGCCAGCGCGATGCGCCGGATTTCTTCTTCGTCGTCACCGTCCAGGCCCGGGCACAGGTACTGGGTGTCTTCGGCAATGTACTTGGCGTTGTAGTCGTACCACTGGCCCTTGGGCACGATGCGGATCGACGGCAGCGCGACGTCGCCGAGGATGGCCACGGTCAGTTCGTCGCCGACCACCATCTGCTCCATCAGCAGCTGGCCGTCGTAGCGCGCGGCCAGCGCCACGGCCTCATCCAGACCAGCATCATCGGTCACCCGGCTGATACCCACGCTGGAGCCTTCATTGGCCGGCTTCACCACCACCGGCAGGCCCAGTTCTGCCGCCAGCGCATGTACGTTCGACGCGTCGACCTTCCTGTACTGCGGGGTCGGCAGGCCCAACGACAGCCACACCTGCTTGGTGCGGATCTTGTCCATGCTCAGCGCCGAACCCAACACGTCCGAGCCGGTGTACGGCACGCCGAAGGCGTCCATCAGGCCCTGCACGATGCCGTCCTCACCGCCACCGTTGTGGCCGTGCAGGATGTTGAACACAAGGTCGATGCCGCCGGCGGCGAGCGCCTTGGCCAGCGCCGGGATGCCGTCCACAGCGAACGCATCGACGCCGCGTGACTGCAGGGCTTCGAGCACGTTGCGGCCGGAATCCAGCGACACCTCGCGTTCGCTGGAACTGCCGCCGAGCAGTACGGCGACGCGACCGAACACAGCCGGGTCGGTCACGCGCAGCGGCGGGAAGGTCAGCGTGCTCACGCCTCGCCCTCCCCCTTGAAGCCTTCCACCGCGATGTGGGTGGCCACGGCGCCAATATCGCCCGCCCCCATCATCAGCAGCAGATCACCGTCCTGCAGCACGTCCGGCAGCACGCTGGCCAGTTCGGCAGCCTTGCCCACCACCACCGGCTCGCTGCGGCCACGCGCACGGATGGCGCGCGCCAGCGCGTGCGAGTCGGCACCGGCAATCGGCTCTTCACCGGCCGGGTAGACCTCGCTCAGCACCAGTGCGTCGACGCTGGACAGCACCGCGGCGAACTTGTCGAACTGGTCGCGGGTACGGCTGTAGCGGTGCGGCTGGAAAGCCACCACCAGGCGCTTGTCGGCCCAGCCACCGCGGGCGGCGGCGAACACGGCTTCCAGCTCGCTCGGGTGATGACCGTAGTCGTCGATGATGCGCACCTTGGCACCGCTGGCGGTGGTCACTTCGCCCAGATCGTTGAAGCGACGGCCGACACCGGCAAAGGCTTCCAGCGCGCGTGCGATCGCATCCGGCGCCACGCCCAGCTGCCAGCCCACCGCAGCGGCGGCCAGCGCGTTCAGCACGTTGTGCTTGCCGGGCAGCGCCAGCACCACTTCCTGGCTGGTGCCCTGTGGCAGGCGCAGGGTGAAGCGCATGCGCGAACCTTCCTGCACCACGTTCTCCGCGCGCACGTCGGCCTGCGGGCTCATGCCGTAGCTCATCACGTGGCGCGGGGTCTTGGCGGCCAGTGCAGCCACCTCCGGGTCATCGATGCACAGCACCGCCAGGCCGTAGAACGGCAGGCGTTGCAGGAACTCGGCGAACGCGGCCTGCACACGGGCGAAGTCGTTGCCGTAGTTCTCCAGATGATCGGCATCGATGTTGGTGATGATCGACATCAGCGGGTTCAGGCGCAGGAAGCTGCCATCGCTTTCGTCGGCCTCGGCCACCAGCCACTGCCCGCCGCCCAGCTTGGCGTTGGCGCCGGCAGCCAGCAGCTGGCCACCGATCACGAACGTCGGGTCCAGGCCACCTTCGCTCAGCACCGCAGCGGTGAGGCTGGTGGTGGTGGTCTTGCCATGGGTACCGGCCACGGCGATGCCACGGCGGAAACGCATCAGCTCGGCCAGCATCGCTGCGCGCGGCATGATCGGAATGCGCTGGCTGCGCGCTTCCATCAGTTCCGGGTTGTCTTCGCGGATGGCGCTGGAGACCACCACGCAGTCGGTGCCCAGCACGTTGGCCGCCGAGTGGCCGCGCATGATGCGCGCACCCAGGCTGGCCAGGCGGCGGGTCGCCACGTTGTCGGCGTTGTCCGAGCCGGACACTTCATAGCCCAGCGTCAGCATCACTTCGGCGATACCGCTCATGCCGGTGCCGCCGATGCCGACGAAATGCACGCGCGGGAATGCGCGCACCAGGTCGTTGGTGTCGTGCAGGCGGCGGATCATGCGCGGCCTCGCGCAGGGCAGGCGCGGTGGCATGCCTTCTTCATACAGCTTCCTCAAGAATGATATCGGCGATGCGCTCGGCGGCATCGACCTTGGCCAAGGCACGCGCGGCTTGCGCCATCTGCATGCGGCGGGCGGGATTTTCGGACAGATCGCGCAGCAGTGCGGCAATGCCGTCGGCCAGCGTTCCGTCCTGCTTCAGCAAAACCGCCGCGCCACGCTCGACCAGGAACTCCGCATTGCGGGTCTGGTGATCGTCGACGGCAGCGGGGAATGGCACCAGCACGCTGCCGACACCGACCGCGCACAGCTCGGCCAGCGTGGACGCACCGGAACGGCACACGACCAGATCGGCCCAGGCGAAGGCTTCGGCCATGTTCGCGATGAACGGGGTGATTTCAGCCTGCACGCCGGCCTTGGCATACGCCTCGACTGCTTCGGCATGCATCTTCTCGCCGCTCTGGTGGCGCACCTGCACCGGCACGCTCGTGCCCAGCGCAGCAATCGCCTGCGGCACGCCGGTATTGAGCGCACGTGCACCCTGGCTGCCACCCACCACCAGCACGCGCAGCGGGCCGTGGCGGTCGGCGAAGCGCTGTTCCGGCGGTGCGATGGCGGCGATTTCCGCACGCACCGGATTGCCGACGAACTCCTCGCGCGCGGCGAAGGTGCCCGGGAAACCAGTCAGCAGGCGGCGCGCATAGCGCGACAGGATGCGGTTGGTCATGCCGGGCGCGCGATTCTGTTCGTGCACCAGCAGCGGCAGGCCATGCAGGCGCGTGGCCATGCCACCGGGGCCAGAGGCGAAACCACCGAAGGCGACCACCGCACGCGGCTGGCGCTTGCGGATGATCATGCCGGCCGCGCGCAGCGCGCGCATCAGCCGCCACGGCGCGCCCAGCAGGGCCAGCTTGCCCTTGCCGCGCAGGCCGGTGATGGCCAGCGTGTCGATCGGAATGTCGTGCTGCGGCACCAGACGGGTTTCCATCGCACCGTCGGCGCCCATCCAGGTGACCGGCACGCCGCGCTCGCGCAGCACGCGGGCCACGGCCAGACCGGGGAAGATATGCCCGCCGGTACCACCGGCCAGGATCATCACCGGGCGCACGTTATCGGTGGCTGCGTTCATGACAGCCTCCCGAAGGTTGGTTCGATGCGCGACTGCAGGCGGCTGGTGCCGCGTGCTGCGGCCGGGGCCGCTGCGGTGGCTGCTGCCGGCTCGGCACTCATCGGTACACTGGTCGATGCCGGCGCGACCGGCTCAACCATCGGCTCGGCAGCGGCGTCTTCGGCGCCGCCGATGCGCACCGCCTGGCGGCGCTCGGCGCGCTTGAGTTCATAGGACACGCGCAGCAGCAGGCCCATCGCCACGCAGGTCATCAGCACCGACGAACCGCCGGAGGAGATCAGCGGCAGGGTCAGGCCCTTGGTCGGCAGGATGCCCAGGTTCACGCCGATCGAGACGAAGGTCTGCATGCTGATCCACAGGCCGATGCCGAAGGCGATGTAGCCGGAGAAGTGTCGCTTCATTTCCACGCAGCGCATGCCCAGCCAGAAGGTGCGGCCGACCAGCAGCGCGTACAGGGCCACGATCACGCAGGTGCCCAGGAAGCCGAATTCCTCGGCGGTGACCGAGAAGATGAAGTCGGTATGCGCTTCGGGCAGGTAGTACAGCTTCTGCACCGAGTTGCCCAGGCCAACGCCGGTCCATTCACCACGGCCCACTGCCATCAGCGCGTTCGACAGCTGGTAGCCGTCACCCTGCTGGTCGGCCCACGGGTCCAGGAAGGAGGTGATGCGGCGCATGCGGTACGGCTCGATGATCGCCAGCGCGCTCATGCCGACCAGGCCGATGATCACCGGCATCGACATGCGCGGCATGTTCACCCCGCCCAGCACCAGCATGCCGGCGGTGATCGCCAGTAGCAGGGTCGACGAACCGAAGTCCGGCTGCAGCAGCAGCAGCACCACCAGCGCACCGGCCACGCCCAGCGGCTTGAGCATCGCCGGCCAGGTCGCATTGACCTCGTCGCGGAAACGCACCAGGTAGCTCGACAGCCAGACGATGTACAGCACCTTCACCGCTTCAACCGTCTGGAACTTGGAGATGCCCAGGTTGATCCAGCGGCGCGCACCGTTGACCGTGCTGCCCAGGCCCGGCGTGAACACCGCCAGCAGCAGCACGAAGCAGCCCAGCAGCAGCATCTGGTTGTACTGCTCGATGGACTTCAGCTCGGTGCGGGCGGCGATGACCGCCAGCACGATACCCACCGCCAGGAAGATCAGGTGGCGGTTGAGGTAGTAGAACGGGCTGCTCATCAAGGCGATCGAGCTGGACGCCACCATCACCACGCCGACACCGGTGAGCGCGATGATCGCGCCCAGCAGCCACTTGTCGTAGCTGCCTTCGATGGCTTCAAGGCGTGTTGCCTGGCGGGACAGGTCGTTCATCTCAGCGCACCTTCAACGTGGCCAGGCCGATCAGCACGAGCACGACGGAGATGATCCAGAAGCGCACGATCACGCGCGGCTCCGGCCAGCCCTTCAGTTCGAAATGGTGGTGGATCGGCGCCATGCGGAACACGCGCTTGCCGGTCAGCTTGAACGAAGCGACCTGGATCATCACCGACAGCGTTTCGATGACGAACACGCCGCCCATGATCACCAGCACCAGTTCCTGGCGGGTGATCACCGCGATCGTGCCCAGTACCGCGCCCAGCGCCAGTGCACCGATGTCGCCCATGAAGACCATGGCCGGATAGGTGTTGAACCACAGGAAGCCCAGGCCTGCACCGGCGATGGCCGCGCAGATGATGACCAGCTCGCCGGCGCCCGGGATCTGCGGGATCTGCAGGTAGTTGGCGAACACCACGTTGCCCGAGGCATAGGCGAACACCCCCAGCGCGCAGGCCACCAGCACGGTCGGCATGATCGCCAGGCCGTCCAGGCCGTCGGTCAGGTTCACCGCGTTGGAGAAGCCGACGATCCAGAAGTAGGCGATGGCCACGAAGCCGATGCCCGCCAGCGGCAGCGCGATCGACTTGAACATCGGGATGTAGAAGGTCAGCGCTGCCGGCACGTCGGCCGTGTAGAACAGGAACAGGCCAGCGGCCAGGCCGAAGATCGACTGCAGCAGGTACTTCCAGCGCGACTTCAGGCCGTTCGGGTCGCGGCGGACGATCTTGATCCAGTCGTCATACCAGCCGATGGCGCCGAAGCACAGCATCACCGCCAGCACCAGCCACACGTAGCGGTTACGCAGGTCGGCCCACATCAGCACCGACAGGGTGATGGTGAGCAGGATCAGCGAACCGCCCATGGTCGGCGTACCGGCCTTGGAGAAATGGGTCTGCGGACCGTCCTTGCGGATCGGCTGGCCGCCCTTGAACTGGGCAAGCTTGCGGATCATCGCCGGGCCAAGCCACAGCGACAGGAACAGGGCCGTCAGCGCGGCAAGGATGGCGCGGAACGTCTGGTAGTTGAACAGCCCGAACAGGCTCTCCAACTGCTGCAACCATCGAGCCAGTTCATACAACATGCGGGGATTCCTCTCCTTGCGCCAGCAGCGCTTTGACAATCGTGTCCATGGCGCTGCCACGGGAACCCTTGACCAGGCAGCGCACGCCGGCGTGCAGCTCGTCCTTCAGCGCCTGCGACAGCGCGTCATGGGTGGCGAAATGACGGCCGCCTTCGCCGAAGGCGGTGGCGGCAGCGGCGCTGAGCGCTCCCAACGCATACAGGCGCTTGAGGCCAGCGGCGCGCGCGCGGAGCCCCGCCTGCGCGTGCAGCGCTTCAGCGTCCGGCCCCAGCTCGCGCATGTCGCCCAGCACCAGCCAGCCCTCTTCCGGGGCTGCGGCCAGGGCATCGATGGCCGCAGCCAAGGAGCCGGGATTGGCGTTGTAGCTGTCATCCACCAGTACCGCGCCGTTGCGCAGCTGATGGGCAATCTGGCGGCCCGGCACCGGCTGCGCTTCGGCCAGGCCGGCGGCAATCAGCGCCAGATCGACACCGGCGGCCAGCGCCAGGCTGGCAGCGGCCAGCGCATTGCTGACGTTGTGGCGACCCGGCAGGCCGAGTACCACGCGGGCTTCGCCGGCCGGCGAAACCAGGGTGAACTGGCTGCCCTGCGCACCGGCGCGGATGTCGCGCGCGGTGATGTCCGCCGTATGTTCCAGGCCATAGCGCAGTACGCGGCAACGCGGCGGAGTGCCGACGAAATGCTGTTCGAACCAGCGGCCGTAGGCATCGTCGGCGTTGATCACCGCCACACCATCGGCCGGCAGCGCGGCATAGATCGCGCCCTTGGTCACCGCCACGCCGAGCAGGCTGCCCATGCGTTCCAGGTGCGCCGGGGCGATGTTGTTGACCAGCGCATAGCGCGGGCGGGCGATATCGGTCAGGTAGGCGATGTCACCCGGCTTGCCCGCGCCCATCTCGTAGACGGCGTAGTCGGCATCTTCCGGCGCATCAATCACCGCCAGCGGCAGGCCGATCTCGTTGTTGCGGTTGCCCGGGTTGGCGTAGACCACCTTGTGCGCGTGCCGGGCCACCTGCTGCAGGATCGACAGCAGCAGGCTCTTCACGCTGGTCTTGCCGTTGCTGCCGGTGATCGCGAACACCTCGGTGCCGCGGTCACGCTGCATGCCGGTGGCGATCTTCGCCAGCGCCAGTTCGCTGTCGGCCACCAGCACCTGCGGCAGTTCGATCGGCAGCAGGCGCTCGACCAGCAGCGCGCTGGCACCGCGCGCCTGCGCGTCGGCGGCGAAGTCATGGCCGTCGAAACGCTCGCCGCGCAGCGCCACGTACAGGCTGCCCGGGCCGAGATTGCGGGTGTCATGGCTGACCGCATCGATGGCCACGTCGTCACCGTGGATCTCGCCGCCGGCCCAGTGTGCGATCAGCGAAAGCAGGGTGCGCTTCATGCGATGCCCTCCCCGGCCTGCGAGCTCAGAACACCGGCCTTGGCAGCCAACGCAGCGGCGGCCACTTCGGTGTCGTCGAAGTCATGGCGCACGCCATTCACTTCCTGGTACGGCTCGTGACCCTTGCCAGCAATCAGGATGATGTCGCCGGCACCGGCACGCTTCACCGCCAGGCCGATCGCACGCGCGCGGCTGCGCTGCACGGTCACGGCCGAGGCATCGGTGAAGCCGGCCAGGATGTCGGCCACGATCACATCACCATCTTCGCCACGCGGGTTGTCGTCGGTAACGATGACCTGGTTGGCCAGGCGCTCGGCGATGGCCGCCATCTGCGGACGCTTGCCGGTATCGCGCTCGCCACCGCAACCAAACACGCAGAACAGCGCGCCGTGCAGGTGCCCGTGCAGGCTGTCCAGCGCCTGTTCCAGCGCGTCCGGGGTGTGTGCGTAATCGACCACCACGGTCGGCAGGCCGTCTTCGCCGCCCAGGCGGTTCATGCGGCCACGGATCGGCTGCAGCGCCGACAGCACTTCGGCGATGCGCGGCAGCGGCTGGCCCTGCGCGTGCAGGGTGCCGGCCACGGCCAGCAGGTTGTCCACGTTGAAGCGGCCCAGCAGCGGCGACTGTACCGCCGCGCGCTGGCCGTCGATGACCAGTTCGAAGGCGATGCCGCGGCCGTCCAGCTGCAGCGCTTCGGCGCGCACGCTGGCGTCGGTGGCACCGCGCGAGCTCAGGCCGATCGGCTGTACGCCCGCCGGCAGGCCGGCGAACAGCTGGCGGCCGAACGCGTCGTCAAGGTTGATCACCGCGGCCTTCAGGCCCGGACGATGGAACAGCCGCGCCTTGGCCGCGCCGTAGCTGGCCATGTCGCCGTGGTAGTCCAGATGGTCGCGGGTGAGATTGGTGAACACCGCCACGTCGTAGTGCACGGCATCCACGCGGCCCTGGTCCAGCGCGTGCGAGCTGACTTCCATCGCCACCGCGCGCGCACCGGCGTCGCGCAGCTGCGCCAGCAGCGCATGCATCTGCAGCACCAGCGGCGTGGTGAAGCCGGTCGGTTCAACCGAACCATAAAGTCCGGCGCCCAACGTGCCGATACTGCCACTGGGCGTTCCGAGCAGGTGCCATGCCTGGGCCAGCAGCTGCACGGTGGAGGTCTTGCCGTTGGTGCCGGTCACGCCCACCATCGCCATCGCCCGCGACGGTGCGCCATGGAACTGGTCGGCCATCGCCCCCATGCGCGCGCGCAAGCCCGGCACGGCGATCGCATCGCCTGGTGCCGGCAGTTCGGCAGGTGCCGGCGGTTCGAACAGGATGACACCGGCGCCAGCCGCACGGGCCTGCTCGACAAAGCCCAGGCCATGCGCGCCGAAACCGGCGATGGCGACGAAGGCGTTGCCGGGGCGCACGGCGCGGCTGTCCAGCACCAGACCGGTCAGAACGGGGTCGTGCCCTGCAAGGGCAACGTCCGGAAGCAACTGCGAAAGCAACATCGAAGGACTCATTGCGTGCCTCCCGTAGCGGGCGGCGTCTGGGCTTGCGCGCTCGGCAGCGCAGCATCGAATTCAGCAGCGGCATCGACCGGCAGCGCGGCTTCGGCCGGCGGCGCGGGCAGGATCGATGCAGAATGGCCGACCTTGCCCGACTGCTGTGCAGCCAGCCACGACTGCAGGTCGTCCAGCGGCACGTCCATCAAGCGCAGGGTGCCTTCCATCACGTTGTGGTAGACCGGCGCTGACACCAGGCCACCGTAGAACTTGCCGGCCTGTGGGTCGTTGATGACGATGACGGTGGCGAAGCGCGGGTTGGTGGCCGGCACCACGCCGGCGAACAGCGCGTTGTAGTGGCCGCGCTCGTAGCCGCCGGGGCCAGCTTTTCGCGCGGTACCGGTCTTGCCGGCCACGCGATAGCCCAGCACCGCCGCCTGCTTGGCACCGCCCTGGGTCACCACGGTTTCCATCATCGCCACTACCTGCTTGGCGACGTTCTCGTCGATGATCTGCTGGCCTTCGTTACGCTGGCCCTTGACGAAGGTCGGCGCGATCAGCTTGCCGCCATTGGCCAACGCCGAGTAGGCGGTGGCGATCTGCAGCGGCGTCACGTTCAGGCCGTAGCCATAGGACATGGTGGTCTTGGTGGTGCCCGACCAGCGTGCCGGGCGCAGCACCACGCCACCGGACTCACCCGGGAAACCGCTGTGCGGTACCGAGCCGTAACCGAAGCGGCGCACGCCGTCGTAGAACACCTGGTCCGGCATCTTCGCCGCAACCTTGGCCGCGCCCACGTTCGAACTGCGGGTGATCACGCCGGTCACGTTCAACACGCCGTTGTTGCGCGGCACGTCGCGGATGGTGAAACGGCCCAGGGTCATGTAACCCGGGTTGGTATCGATGATGGTGTCCTTGGTCACCGCACCGGCCTGCAGCGCGGTGGCGATGGTCAGCGGCTTCATCGTCGAACCCGGCTCGACCAGGTCGGTCACCGCACGGTTGCGGCGGGTGTCCGGAGCCGCACCACCCACCGAGTTCGGGTTGTAGGTCGGCAGGTTGACCATGGCCAGGATCTCGCCGGTGGTCACATCCATGATCACCATCGAACCGCCGGCCGCCTTGTTGGCCACCAGCGCGTTGCGCAGTTCCTTGAACGCCAGGTACTGGATGCGGCGATCGATGCTGAGGGTCAGGTCCTTGCCCGGTTCGGCGGCGCGCAGCAGATCGCTTTCGACGGTCTCGCCCTTGCGGTTGCGGATCACCCGCTTGGCACCTGCCTTGCCACGCAGCCACTCGTCGAACGCCAGCTCCAGACCTTCCTGGCCGCGGTCGTCGATGTTGGTGAAGCCCAGCACGTGCGCCATCGCTTCGCCCTGCGGGTAGAAGCGGCGGAACTCGCGCTGCGCGGCCACACCCGGAATCTTCAGCGCGACCACTTTTTCTGCCTCGTCCGGATTGATCCGGCGACGCAGGTACATGAATTCCTTGTCCGACTTCTGCGACAGGCGGCTGCTCAGCTCATCCACCGACATGCCGACCGCCTGGGCCAGCTCCGGGATGCGCTCGGGCGAACGCAGCAGATCCTGCGGGTTGACCCAGATCGAGGCCACCGGGGTGGACACCGCCAGCGGCTCGCCGTTGCGGTCGGTGATCATGCCGCGCGAGGTCTTGATCGGCAGCTCGCGCAGGTAGCGGGCCTCGCCCTGGCGCTGGTAGAAGTCGCTGTTGATGATCTGCACATACGCCGCGCGACCGACCAGCGACACCGAGCACAGGCCGAGCGCCAACGCGACCCAGCGCAGGCGCTGGCGCAGGTTGAAGGCGTTGCGCGGGCGGTTGCGGCCGGTCTTGCTCATGGCCGCACCACCACGATGTCGGCGGCCTCGGGGAACTTCATGCCGAGCTTCTCGCGGGCGATGCGATCGACACGGTTGGCTTCGGCCAGGGTCGCCTGCTCCAGCTGCAGGCGGCCGAATTCCAGATTGATGTCATCGCGCTTGCGCTCGGCGCGCGACAGCTCGATGAACGTCTGCCGGTGACGGTGACGCACGAACACGACGCCGATCGCCGAGGCCACGGTGGAAGCCAGCAGGATGATCAGCAGCAGCCGGCTCATGCATCGGCCTCCCGCTTCTGGGCCACGCGCAGCACGGCGCTGCGGGCGCGCGGGTTGGCGGCCAGCTCTTCGTCGGTGGCCTTGATGGCACCGCCGATCAGGTCCAGCGTCGGCACGAACGCGACCGCCTCGGGCAGGCGGCGGTTGGCCGGCGGTGCCTTGGCCAGGCGGTTCATGTACTGCTTGACGATGCGGTCTTCCAGCGAGTGGAAGCTGATCACCGCCAGGCGGCCACCGGGCTTGAGCCGTTCCACCGCCGCATCAAGCCCGGCTTCCAGATCGGCCAGCTCGCGGTTGATGTGGATGCGGATGGCCTGGAAGCTGCGCGTGGCCGGGTGGATCTTGTCCTTGCCACGCGGCATCACCGAGGCGATCAGCTCGGCCAGTTCGGCGGTGCGGGTGAACGGCTGCTTCTCACGGCGGGCCACAATGGCGCGGGCGATGCGACGGCTCTGCCGCTCTTCGCCGTAGGTCCACAGCACGTCGGCGATCTCGCGGTCTTCAACGCGGTTGATCCACTGCGCAGCGCTTTCGCCGCTGTCCGGGTCCATGCGCATGTCCAGCGGGCCGTCCTTGCCGAAGCTGAAGCCACGTTCGGCCACGTCCAGCTGCGGCGACGACACGCCCAGGTCGAACAGCACGCCGTCCAGGCCTTCGGCCGTCGCATCCCACTGCAGCAGCTGGGCGAAGCTGCCACGGAAGATGGACACGCGCGGATCCGGCGCGAAATCGCGCTCGGCTACGGCGATGGCTTCCGGATCCTTGTCCATGACCAGCAAGCGCCCCTCGGGACCGAGCTGGGTGAGCACGCCACGTGCATGACCGCCACGACCGAACGTGCCATCCAGATAACGTCCGTTTTCGATCACCCTCAGGCCTTCAAGGACCTGGGTGTACAGGACCGGCAGGTGCACCGCCGGCGACTGCGACACCGGAAGGTGACCGGCCTGCGCTTCTGGGCGCATCCGGGCACCCCGGCTCACAACTTCAGGTCGAGCAACCCATCACCCAGATCCTCGTCAGACAATGTCTGCTGGATCAGGGCCCGATGCGCCTGCTCGCTCCACAATTCGAACTTGTCGCCCATACCGAGCAATACCGCCTTCTTCTCAATGCCCACCGCACCGCGGTGGCTGGCGGGGATGCTGATGCGACCGTTGCCGTCCAGCTCCAGATGGGCGGCCGAGCCGACCAGCTTCTGCTGCAACAGGCGCACGACGCGCTGGGTGTTGGGCTTGGACATCACGTCGTCGCGGACCCGCTCCCATTCCGACTCTGCATACAGCCACAGGCAGCCGGCTTCGAACGGGTTGTAGGTCAGCACGAGACGGTTGTTGCTGGCGCGCGCGACGAGGTCGCGGTAAGCGGTGGGAACCGCCATGCGCCCTTTATCGTCAACTGTGATGGCCGTCTCGCCCTGGAACACGACGCGTGCACCTATCCTTCGCCCGGTGAAACATTGAACCACGAAAACCCACAAAACACCCGGATTTCCCTCTGATGCCCACCTTAGCAGCGGCCGAAGGGTTGTCAACAACTTTTCAGCGGGGAAATCGCCAGCCACATCAATGGCTTGCAACAACCTTTAGAGAATTGTTCAAGGCTTATCCACAAGTTGCTGATCCGTCTCAATTTTTGAGATTGAACGGAAGTTCAGGGCTGTGGACAGCGCGTGAAACATCGGCCGCGCATTCATCAAAAACGGGCCGGAAGCGGCGCCAGACTGCGCAAACCGTGCACAATGAGGCCATGTGCCTGCTCGCTCTTGGCTGGATGCACCACCCGCGCTGGCGGGTGGTGATGACCGGCAACCGTGATGAGTTCCACGCCCGCCCGACGGCGGCGCTGGCCCCCTGGCAAGATGAGACCTCCGTCATCGGGGGCCGCGACCTGCGCTCCGGCGGTGGCTGGGCCGGCGTCGGTGCCGGCGGCCGCATGGCCGTGGTCACCAATGTCCGCGATCCGCTGGCCGCACAGACCGGTCCTTCACGGGGCGCGCTGGTGGCCGACTTCCTGCGCGGCCGCGATCCGGCCGCCGTGCATATCGACCGACTGGCAACGGTGGCCGGCGCCTACGCGCCATTCAACCTGTTGCTGGCCGACGGCCACAGCCTGGAGTTCCTGGGCAACCACCCCGCCGAGCGGCAGAGCCTGGGCCCGGGCGTGCATGGCATGTCCAACGGCGCGCTGGATGCGCCCTGGCCGAAGACCCGACGGCTGATGGCGGCCCTTGAAGCCTGGCTGCAGGAAGACGGGGTCAGATCCCTTTCGCAGAGCGAAAGGGATCTGACCCCAGACCTGGCCCCGCTCTGGGAAGCCCTGGCCGACGAACATCGCCCCGCCGACAGCGACCTGCCCGATACCGGCATCGGCATGGAGCGCGAACGCTGGCTCAGCCCCGCCTTCATCCGTGGCGACGATTACGGCACCCGCGCCAGCACCGTGCTGCTGATTGACGCGAACGGCCACGGCGAAATCCATGAGCGTCGCTTTGGACCGCAAGGCGTACCCAGCGGACAGAGTCACGTCATTTTCTGACCCGGTAGTGCCGGCGTGTCGTGTTCTCCATCAAATGGGCCGTCGACGGGACAGACCAAACGCGTCATTCAGCTTCAGGGCGCGACCAATACCCGCCTCTGCCACAAGGGCTACAGCACCACAGACACCCCGCTGTGCCCTTTTCGCCTTCGGCACTGTGTCTATAAATGTCGCCCCCAGCCTCCCAAGGTGGTCCTGCCCGGCGCCCTGCCGCGCGATCCACACCCACAAGGAGGCCCCATGCGCCGCATCCTCATCCTGCTCGCCACCCACGTACTCACCCTCGGCCTTGGCTTCGGCCTGGGCGTGTATTTCCTGCCCATCCTGATCGCCCCCGACGATCCGCCGGTCGAGCAGGTACAGACCGCGATGGCCGACGCTACTTACCGCACCACCTTCCGTCGCGACCTCAAAGGCAGTGACGCGGTGCATTGGGCCGAAGGCGAGGTCAGCGTCAGCGCCCGCCAGGTCGCCTTCGACGGCAAGATGGGCCCTGGCCCGGACTACAAGGTCTACCTGGTCCACGACTTCGTCGACAACAACGCCGACTTCCTGAAGATCAAGGACAAGGCCCAGCGCATCGGCGAGGTCAAGACCTTCAACCGCTTCCTGGTGGATGTGCCGGCCAACGTGGACGTGGATGAGTTCACCACCGTGGTGGTGTGGTGCGAGCGCTTCTCGCAGTTCATTTCCGCCGGGCAGTACCGGAGGCCGGGCTGAGGCCGGCAGGTGATTCCGGGTGCCGGCCAACGGCCGGCACTACCTGGTAGATCCACGCCATGCGTGGATGGAATGAAGGGGCGGAGCCGGCCGATAAGCCGGGTTCTGTCGTGGACAGTCATTCCTCTAGGCGTTACGTCGCCGCAACGCTCAAGCAACCTACCCGGATCCAACGCGGGCCGCGCCAATGGATCCCTATTTGGTCTTGCTCCAGGTGGGGTTTGCCGTACCGGTCTGTTGCCAGACTCGCGGTGCGCTCTTACCGCACCATTTCACCCTTACCGGCCTTCCGAAGAAGACGTAGGCGGTATCTTTCTGTTGCACTTTCCGTCGGCTTGCGCCGCCCAGGCGTTACCTGGCACCTTGCCCTATGGAGCCCGGACTTTCCTCGGCACCCCCGAAGGGATGACGCGACTGTCTGGCCGACTCCGCCGCGCGCATTCTACCGCACGTGGACCTGCCCTGCCGGGTTGATTACGGCACGCGATTCATTCATCCACGCATGGCGTGGATCTACTACGCCTCGGGCATTCCTCATCCACGCATGGCGTGGATCTGCAGTAGAGCCACGCCATGCGTGGCTGCGGCTATCCATCAACTTCCGTACAACGCCTTGCGCGGCGCGCCGGTCAGCTCGGCCGCCAGCTTCGCCGCGGTCGACGGCGGCAGATGCTCGCTCAGCTTGGCGTAGACGCGGCGGCCATGCGCCAGCTGCGCTTCCTCATCGTCGCCGGCACCCTGCACCATCACCACGAACTCGCCCTTGCGCTGGTTCTCGTCAGCTTCCACCTTCGCCAACAGGCCGGCCAGGTCACCATCGAGCACGGTCTCGAACAGCTTGGTCAACTCACGCGCCAGCACCGCCGGGCGTTCGCCGCCGAAGATCGCCGCCATGTCCGCCAGCGACTCGGCGATGCGATGCGAGGATTCGTAGAACACCATCGTGCGTACTTCACCGGCCAGCGCCTGCAGGCGATCGCGGCGGCCGCTGGCCTTGGCCGGCAGGAAACCCTCGAAGCTGAAGCGGTCACTGGGCAGGCCGGCCACGCTCAACGCGGCGATGGCGGCACAGGCGCCGGGAATCGGGCTGACCTTGATGCCGGCCGCACGCGCGGCACGCACCAGGCGGAAACCGGGGTCACTGACCAACGGGGTGCCGGCATCGCTGACCAGCGCCAGCGATTCACCGGCCTGCAGCCGCGAGACCAGGCGCTGGGCCAGGGCCTCTTCATTGTGTTCGTGCAGGGCCACCAGCGGCTGCTGGATGCCGAAATGGGACAGCAGCTGGCCACTGCGGCGGGTATCTTCGGCACAGATGGCCGCTACCGACCGCAGCACCTCCTGCGCGCGCGGGCTCAGATCGGCCAGGTTGCCGATCGGGGTGGCGACGACGTACAGGGTTGGGACACTCATTTCAGCGGTACTCACGGGGCAAGGGTAGAATCGTAGCGTGTACCCGGCCAAGGCCGCTGCCCTCATCGCATGGACCCGATCATGAACAAGCCCGCCGCACGGATCTCCGCCCTGTCGCTGTCGCTGATGCTGCTGGCCGGTTGCGCCACCACCAGCCTGACCAGCGCGCCCGAATCGCCGGCCCAGAGCCAGGCGCTGGCGCTGATCGAACAGGGCAAGCCGCGCGATGCCGCGCTGCAACTGGAAGGCCTGGCCGCCACCCTGCGCGGTGGTGCCCGCAGCAATGCACTGGCCGATGCAGCCTGGGCCTGGCACCTGGCCGGCGACAGCGCCCGCGCGCGCAGCCTGCTCGGCCAGCTCACCGCCCGCCAGCTGTCTGGCCCCAGCCTGCAACGCTACCAGCTGACCGGCGCCGAACTGGCACTGGCCGACAAGCAGCCGGCGCAGGCACTGGCACTGCTGAAGGACACTGGCGACAACGTGCTGCCGGCGCTGCGCACGCGCTGGTACCTGGCCCGTGCCAATGCCCTGCAGGGCACCGGTGACAGCTTCGGCGCCGCCGCCGAGCGCGCCCGCGCCCATGCCGGCCTGACCGGCAGCGCGCGCAGCGAGAACCAGGCCGCCATCGCCGGCCTGCTCGGCACCCTCGACGATGCCAGCCTGCGCAGCCGTGCCGCTGCGCTGCCGGCCAACGACCCGCTGTACAACTTCGCCGGCCGTGCGCTGATCGCGCGCGGCTTGCCGCTGCCGCGCCCGTTCGACCGCGATGGCGCCGCCCAGTTCGACACCAGCAAGCGCCCGCCGGCGATGAGCGACGGTTACCGCCCGCCGGCCAAGCTGGCCGTACTGCTGCCGCTCAGCGGCCGCCTGGCCACCGCCGCGCAGCCGGTGCGCGATGGCCTGCTGAGCGCCTACTACGGTGAAAGCCGCCGCCGCCCGGACATCAACTTCTTCGACACCGCCGGCACCCCGGCTGGTGCCCTCGCCGCCTACGACAAGGCCGTCGCCTCCGGTGCCGACTTCGTGGTCGGCCCGCTGGGCCGCGACGAAGTGGACGCCGTGTACGGCCGCCAGCAGCTGCAGGTGCCGGTGCTCGCGCTGAACCGCGGCAAGGACGCACCGCCGGCCGGCAGCGCCGGTTTCTCGCTGGCACCGGAAGACGACGGTATCGTCGCCGCCGAATACCTGCGTGGCCGCGAGCGCAACCGCGCACTGGTCATCAGCAGCAATGACGACACCGGCCGCCGTTCCGCCGCCGCCTTCGCCCAGCGCTTCGCCCAGCGCGGCGGTCAGGTGGTGGCCACGGTCAATGTCAGCGAAGCCGTCGGCGATGTCGGCGCGCAGGTGCGCAATGCCGGTCAGGTCGACGCCGTGTTCCTCGCCGTGCGTGCACCGCAGGCCCGACTGCTGGCGCCGCAACTGGCGCTGGCCGGTGCCGGTGGCGCGACCCGCGTCGGCACCTCGCAGCTGACCGTCGGCAGCGGCAAGGCGGAAGAAGATGTGGCGCTGGACGGCATCGTCTACCCGAACGAAGCCTGGAATGTGCGCAGCGTGTCCGGCCTGCCGTCGGCCAGCCAGGTGGCCAGCGCGCTGCCGAGCGCCCGCGGCGCCGCCGGCCGCCTGTTCGCCTTCGGCGCCGATGCCTGGAAGATCACCGCCTATCTGGACAAGCTGTCCAACGAAGGCGGCCTGGACGGCGCCACCGGCACCCTGTTCCTGGACAGCAACGGCAACATCCTGCGCCAGCCGGCCTGGTCCACCTTCAATGGCGGCCGGCCGATGCCGATCGTCGGTGGTCGCTGAGCGCAGCCAACGGGGCTCGGCGGTGGAAGCCGCCGCCGAGCAGCATCTGCAACAGGCCGGACTGCAGCCGCGTGCGCGCAACGTGCGTTATCGCGGCGGTGAACTGGACCTGGTGATGGACGACGCCGGCACCGTGGTGTTCGTGGAAGTGCGTTACCGCGCGCGATCCGATTTCGGTGGCGGTGCGGCCTCGGTGGATGTGCGCAAGTGTCGACGCGTAGCGCATGCCGCGTTGCTGTACCTGCAGGACCATCCCGCGCTGGCCGATGCGCCCTGCCGTTTTGATGTGGTGGAAGCCACGGGTGAACCGCCGCAGTTGAACTGGCTGCGCGATGCGTTCCGGCTGGATGATTGCTGATGTGTACCGTCCGCTCTGGTAGAGGCCGACCTTGGTCGGCGCTTCCGTGCCAACCAAGGTTGGCACCTACCAGAGCGCAGCCTGGCCGGCACTACCATGGTGCGTGACTGATGCCTTCGATCATCACCCATGCTGCTGTGCCGCTGGCGCTGTGGTGCGCCGCGGATCGTGGCCGCATTCCTGCGTGGTTGCTCGCTGCGGGTTTGGTCGCGGCGATGCTGCCCGATGCCGATGTACTGGCCTTTGCCCTGCACATTCCCTATGCCGATGCGTTCGGCCATCGCGGTGCCAGCCATTCGTTGTTGTTTGCCGGGGTGTTGGCGGTGTTGGCCGCAGTGTGGGCGTTCTTTGGTAGCGGCCGGCCTTGGTCGGCACCACACAGCTCCGGTAGTCGCCGACCTTGGTCGGCGGTTTCGTGCCAACCAAGGTTGGCACCTACCAAGCGAGGGCCAACGTTGGCGTCCACCGTACAGGCGGCGGTGTTCGTCTTCATCTGCGCCGCCAGCCATCCCCTGCTGGACGCAATGACCTCCGGTGGCCTCGGCGTTGCCCTCGCCTGGCCGTGGAGCGAACAGCGCTTCTTCGCCCCGTGGCGGCCGATCCGCGTTTCACCGTTTGCGCCGCAGTTTTTCAGCGCGCGCGGTATCGCCACCCTGCTCTCTGAACTGCGCTGGGTGTGGCTGCCGCTGGCCGGCGCCGTTGTTGCCTGGAAACTGATCCAACCCGCCCCTGCTGTCCCGCGAGATCCGTCATGAGTACTGCACTGCCCGCTGCCCTGGTTGCCGAACTGTCTGCCCTGCTGGGCGTGGAGGGCTGGCGCACGGATGACAACGCACTGGAGGCGAACGCGCAGGACAATTCCTGGCGCCGCCAGCGACCGGCGGCAGTCGCCCTACCGGCCAGCATCGAGCAAGTGCAGGCGCTGGTGCGCGCGTGCCGTGCGCATGGCGTGGCACTGGTCGCGCGCGGCGCGGGCACCGGCACCACCGGCGCGGCGGTACCGCAGCCGGGCAGCATCGTGCTGTCGTTCACCCGTATGGACCGCATCGTGGAGATACGTGCCGGTGATCGCTGCGCCGTGGTGCAACCGGGCGTGCTCAATGGAACGCTTCAGCAGGCGCTGGCACCGCACGGTCTGTTCTGGGCGCCGGACCCGTCCAGCGCGGAGATCTGCAGCGTGGGTGGCAACCTGGCCTGCAATGCCGGCGGCCCGCGTGCAGTGAAGTACGGCACCAGCCGCGACAACGTGCTCGGCCTGGTGGCGGTCACTGGCACCGGCGAAGTGATCCGCTGCGGCGGCGCTTACACCAAGGATGCCACCGGCTACGACCTGACCCACCTGCTGGTGGGCAGCGAAGGCACGCTGGCACTAATCGTGGAGGCCACCCTCAAGCTCACCCCGCTGCCGGTCAGCCAGGCCGGTCTACGCGTGCTGTACCGCGACGCCGATGCGGCGGCGGCAGCGGTATCTCGCCTGATGTCGCAGCCGGTGGTTCCCACGCGCCTGGAATTCATGGATGCACGCAGCCTGGAGCTGTTGCGCCTCAATGGTGCTGACGTACCCGAGGCAGGCGCCATGCTGCTGGTCGAAGCCGATGGCGACCACGACACCCTGCCCTACCTGCTGCAGGCGCTGGCCAGCGCCGCCGAAGGCGACGGCATGATCGAACTGGACGTGGCGATGGAAGGCCGCGCGCGCGACCAGCTGTGGGCCGCACGCAAGGCCTTGTCGCCCGCACTGCGTACCGTCGCGCCCGGCAAGATCAATGAAGACGTGGTGGTACCGGTGTCGCGCATTCCGGAGCTGGTGGCCGGCGTGCAGGCGCTGGCACGCGAGTACGCACTGACCATCGTCACCTTCGGTCATGCCGGCAACGGCAACCTGCACGTCAACATCCTCTACCACCCGGACGACGCAGACGAGAACGCACGCGCGCATGCCGCGCTGCCGAAGATCTTCGAACTGACGTTGGCGTTGGGCGGCACGCTGTCTGGCGAACACGGCATTGGCTTGGCCAAGCGCGATTTCATGGCGCAGGCATTTACCCCGGCCACGCTCGCCACGATGCGCGCGATCAAGGCCGCGCTGGACCCGGATGGGATTCTCAACCCAGGCAAAGTGCTGCCACCTGGCTGATATTTCACCGGGGTCCTGCACCAGCCTCGCTGGGGGCTGGTTCGGCCATAGTGCTATTGCAAGTTGTTGCAGTGACTTTGGCTGACGGTCGTGGTTTGCTCGGCAGCTACCAGATTCGAAGTTGCGCCAGGGAATTCATGGATCGGGTTGCGCCAATGGCTCGGGCACTGAAGTCCTGACCAGAGCCTTATCGAAAACTGTACCGCTACACGCTGTAGCGAAGGATCAGGCCGTCAACGACCTGCTCGCTGGAGATCAAGCACCATGTTGCGACTGGATGATATAGAGCTTCATTTCAACGGCCGCCCGCTTTTCAGCGGCGTGGACCTGCGCCTGCCTGCCGGCGCGCGCGTCGCCCTGATCGGCAACAACGGCACCGGCAAGAGCAGCCTGCTGCGTATGCTGGCTGGACAGGTCATGCCCAGCGCAGGCGAGATCCGCTGGCGCGACGATGCATCGGTTGCCTATGTACCGCAACACGTGCTGGACGGATCGGCGCGCAGCGGCGGCGAACAGATGCGCCATACTCTCGCGCGTGCGCTGGATTCAGCACCGGACGTGCTGCTGCTGGACGAGCCCAGCAACCATCTGGACCGCAGTGCGCGGCGCTCGCTGCTGGCCCGGCTGCGCCAGTACCACGGCACCCTGCTGATCGCCTCACATGACACCGCGTTGATCGATGCGCTGTGCGACACGCTCTGGCATATCCACAACCAGCACATCGAGGTCTTCCAGGGCCGTTACCACGACCATCAGGTAGAACTGCAGCGCCGGCGCGACGCGCTGGATCGCACCGCGCGCGATCTCGACCGCGCACAGTCGCAGGCGCATGACGCACTGATGCGCGAACAGGAGCGCGCCGCCTCCTCACGCAAGCGTGGCGCAGTGAAGGTGGAGCAGCGCAAATGGGGCACGGTGCGTTCGGCCACCAAACTGGAGCGCGGCAACACCACCGCCGGACAGAAACGCCAGCAGATCCGTGAGGTACAGGAGGACATCGCCGAGCGCCGCCGGCAGCTGCAGCGCGACGAGGTCATCGAGCCGCGCTTCCAGCTTCCCGCGGGCTGGCGCCGGGAGGGCGTGGTGGTGCAGGTCACCGATGGCGCATGCGGCTACGATGCTCCCCTGATCGTTCAGCAGCTGCAGGTGCGCCTGGAGGTGGGCGACTGCCTGCTGGTGACCGGCGACAATGGCAGCGGCAAATCCACCTTCGCCCGCGCATTGCAGGGTGCCACCGATGTCCAGCGTGAGGGCGACTGGCTGCTGCCGGCGGCGGAGCAGGTCGCGCTGATCGACCAGCACTACGACGCACTGCCGGGCGCGCTGACGCCGGTGCAGGCGATGGCCGCATGCCAACCCCAATGGACCCCCTCCGAATGCCGCCTGCATCTGGCCGACTTCCTGTTCCGTGGCGAGGCTCCAGCGCATACGACCATCGGCCAGCTGTCAGGGGGCGAACGCGCACGCCTGGCGATGGCCCTGATGGCGGCCCACCCGCCCACCCTGCTGATACTGGACGAACCCACCAACAACCTGGACATGAGCCTTCGTGCCCATCTGCTGCAGGTCCTGCACGCCTACCCGGGCACCCTGGTGATGATTTCCCACGATGAGGGCTTCATCCAGTCACTGCAGCCTACCCAGCGGTTGAACCTGCCCACCAGCGACGGCGCCGTCGTACGCTGAACCCTCAAGCAACGCAGGAGGCCGATCACGACGCTTTGCAACAAGTTGCATGGGCCCCCGCTCCTTGAGCCGGAACAATTTGAGTCGAAATGGACATGCCCGGGCGTCTTTGGCATAGCATCGCCGACAGGCCAAGCTCCCCGGAAGAGAGGGATGACGGCCCATGACGCGGCTGTCCATACCAGACACATTCGTCCGATCAGGAGTGATCCATGCGCCGTCATTCTGCACGTCCCCAGTGCCTCCTCATGCGCCCCCTCACCCAGTGCCTGCTGTTGGCCCTGGCGGCTCTTCCCGCAACATCCGTGCTGGCCCGTGACCTTGACGGCCAATCGGCCACCGTGCGTGAAGGCAGCACCGTCGAAGCCTGGAATCTCATCAACGGCTCACGCCTGAGTGTGGACGGCGGTCGTACGGAGACAATCACCAGCACGGACTCCCAGGTAACGCTGAACAACGGCCGTGTACAAGCGCTCGTCGATGGCAGGGGTGCCAGCATCGTGCTGCGGGGCAGTTCAACGCTGGATATGACCAACAGCACGCTGCATGACGGCAATGTGGTGGTCAGCGATCTGTCCAGTGCACGCATCACGGGAAGCACTGTGCGCTCGGTGGGGGCCAACGCCAGGTTCAGCGTCGGCATCTATCTCGACAAGTCCCCCAGCCAACCCGATGCCAACAGCACCGTCATCGTCGACGCTTCGTTCGTACGCGCCGAAGCATCACCGGGTGCGGCAATGCTCAGCAATGGCCACGCAGTGCGCCTGCAGCAGGGCACCGCCATCCTGCAGAATGGCACTCGGGTGGAAGGCGCGAATTCGGGCGTACTACTGTTGGGTGGCACCATCCCGTCCGTACTCGGGCAGCCCATCACCCTGCGCGTGGACAACGCACAGGTCGCCTCGGACAGTGGGGCCGCCATCTGGGTAGCACCGCGCAGGTCGGTGCGCTACGACATCACCGTCGCCAACGGCTCCCAGCTCTCCGGCGGCGATGGCCATCTGTTGCTGGTGCGCCCCGATGGCAGTGCAACGGGCGAAGCCGAGGTCCACTTCACGGTGGATGACGCACGCCTTGCCGGCGATATCACCTTCGACGCCGACCGCGTTACCGGCAGCCTGGATGTAGTGCTGCGCAACAAGGCGCAGATCGACGGCCGTTTCGCCAACGTCACCACCGCCAGCATCGACAGCGACGCCACCTGGCTGATGACCGGCGACAGCACTGTCGGCCATCTCACCCTGGGCGCGGGCGGTACCGTGGCGCTGGGCAATGGCAGCAGCTTCAACACCCTCAGCCTGGATGCGTTCACCGGCAATGGCGGCACGCTGCTGTTCAACACCCAGCTGGGTGACGACACCTCGCTGACCGACACGCTGGTGATTGCTGGCGATGCCAATGGCCAAGCCAACGTGCGCGTGCTCAACGCCGGCGGTGCCGGTGCCAAGACCGATCGTGGCATCGAGCTGATCGATATCGGCGGCGCGTCCAACGCGCAGTTCGATCTGGTCGGCCGTGCGGTGGGTGGGCAGTACGAATACTTCCTGGTGAAGGACGCCAACGGCAACTGGTACCTGCGTTCGGAGCTGGCAACCACGCCGGACCCGTGCCTGGCTGACCCATCGCTGCCGCAGTGCAAGCCGATCATTGATCCGGTTGACCCCATTGATCCGATCAACCCGATCCCGGTGCTACGCCCGGAAGCTGGCGCCTACCTGGCCAACCAGTTCGCGCTGGACCAGATGCTGCGCCACAGCTACCGCGACCGCCAGGGCGGCGCCGCTGCGGTGGATGGCATCCGTGGCTGGGCTCGTGTTGACGCTACCCAGAGCAAGCTGGGTGCGGTGGATGACCAGCTCGACCTGCGCGTGGACCGCTCGCGCCTGCAGCTGGGTGCGGACATCGGCGTGTTCGATGACGGCCGTGGCCGCGTCGGCGTGATGGGCACCGCCGCACGCAGCAGCGCCACCTCGCGTTCGGACGTGACCGGCTTCAGTGCACGCGGCAAGGTGGAAGGTGGCGCGCTGGGCGTGTACGGCAACTGGGCCAATGATGCGATGTACGTGGATGCCAGCGTGCAGCGCGGCCAGTTCCGCAACCGCGTGCAGGGCGATGGCCTGGCCGAGGAACGTTACGACTCGGACATCTGGCAGTCGTCGCTGGAAGCCGGTTACCGCTTCGACATCGGCCAGATTGGCAACACTGCGCTGAGCCTGCAGCCGGAACTGCAGCTGGTCTACACCGATGCCAAGACCGACGCGCATACCGAGACCAACGGCACGGTGGTGCGTGCGCAGGGCAACAGCGGTCTGTCCGGTCGTGCCGGCCTGCGCCTGCAGGGTGAATCGCGCTCGGCTGCGGGGGCCTCGGTCAGCCCATATCTGGCGGCCAACTGGTACCGCGATGGCGCCGGAAATGGCATCGCCTTTGACGACGAAGTGTTGAAGGCCGGCATTCCGCGCAACCGTTATGAACTGAGTGCAGGTGCGCGTGTGGAATTCCGTTCCGGTTTCAGTGCATGGGGCGGGTTTGGGGTGATGCGTGGTGATAGTGGATACCGTGAAGCGACCGGCAATCTGTCTGTGGCCTACAGCTGGTAATGGAAATAGAACGGCGCCGACATCTCCGGCGCCGTTCTGCTTTCTGTAGAGCCGAGCCATGCTCGGCTGCTCTCCGATCAGATTGCGAAAAGCGCCGCGCTTCGCGCGGTAAGCCGAGCATGGGCTCGGCTCTACAGGGGGACTTCTGCGCGACCTCCATTGCACGATGCGCCTTCTGTAGAGCCGAGCCATGCTCGGCTGCTGTCCGACCATGCTGCGAAAAGCGCCGCGCTTCGCGCGGTAAGCCGAGCATGGTTCGGCTCTACAAGGACACTGTGCGAATGCTGACGCAATCGCCTCACTCTGCATGACGATCTTTCGCGCGCATGCAGATTGCAACAAACTTGAATTTGAAACTTTTCTCATTGGTACAGCGGCACCTACGTGCGCATCATGTGTGCGCCACCGACAACGGGTGGCACGGGCTTGCAATCCCGTTTGGTAACTACGTTGTTTACGCTTGTCTGTCGGCGTCGCTCATCCATCGGGCGGCGTCGGCAGACATTCTGTCCGCTCGTACATGGCGGGCGGTGTGTGGGGGCCTCGTGCCCGCCGGCGTTTCGCGTAGTTACCACCGGTATTGCAACCACGCACCGTCCGCCACCCTCGCTGTTAAGCGGGGTGGCCCCTTGCTTCGTACACAAGGACGCCGCCATGACCACGTCGCACTATCCCCACCTGTTTGCCACCTTGGGCGAGGCCGCCACGCGCCTGCCCGACGATCTGGCGCGCACGCTGGAAAGCACCTTCGCCGCACTGCAGGAAGGCGAAGCACCCGGCACCATCACGCTGCTGCACTGCCTGCAGCACATCCGCCAGGGCGACGCCGCCGATGGGCTGGCCCGGCAAAGGCCGCACGCTGGGGCAGCGGCTGGCACTGGCGCGCATCGACCGCGCCAATGCCGGGCTGACGTTTCTGTTGGAGTTGCTGCACGCTACAGAACGCGTGCGCGTGGATGGCGAGGTCAGCCAGCAGGTAGGCGATGACGCGCGCGAGGGGTTGCTGCTGGCGTGCCGCGGGCCGGCCGAGTATGTGGATGTGCAGTTGCACGCGGCCTAGCGGCTTCTGTAGAGCCGAGCCCATGCTCGGCTTGCCCGGAACCTGACCGAAGAGCAGCCGAGCGTGGGCTCGGCTCTACAGGGCCGTACCGGCTTTCAATCGTAGGCGGCGGTGACCACGATCTCGGTGGAGATATTGCCGGCGTTGATACCACTGGTGTTGGGAATGAAGTAGCCCGCCCGCAGCGGATAAGAGGCCGTCGCACCAGAGACAGCCACCGGAATATCAGTGTCGCCCTTCTTCAGGTAGGTGTTACCGGTCGCGCCGGCCAGCAGCGCCACCGTCACACCCGTTGCTGGCGTGGTGGCAGCGGTGTTCTTCCAGCGCTGCGGGTCGCCGTCGGCGGCCGTGCCATCGAAGGACAAGCGCGCGCGGCTGACGCCCACGCAGCCGGTAAAGTTCAGTGCACCAGCCTTCACACTGTTGGCGGCACCTGGCGTCATCTCATCGGCCTTCACCGGATCCAGTGCAATGGTGGGCGCTGCCAGCGTGCAGGTGCCCGGCAGCACACGGCCGCTGATGGTGAGAGTGGCCTGGGCGCCTGCGGTCGACGCGATCAGGCACAGCATCGGCACCGCGATCACCTGAAGAAGGGAACGGGACATGGTTGAACTCCTGTGAACGATGAAAGGAAAGACAAAACTCATGGGGCGGTGCTCTCTTCCTGCTCCGGCGTGCCCACCTGCAGGCTCTCCGGTAGTAGCGGCTGCGGCACGCACACCGCCTGGCTCCACGACAGCCCGTAGGCGTCAGGCGCATCGGGCATGCGGTAATCGATGCGGCAGCGGTGAGCGCCGTCGGGGTCCACGATCAGCGTGCCCCTGTCGCGCGCACCGCGCAGCTGGATGACACCGCCCTGCCCGACCGCGCCGGCCGGTGTGCCGTCCTCGGTCTGCACCACTGCGGCAAACGGCAGCGGCTGGCCGAGTGCGTCGGTGGCATCGATGAACAGGGTGCGCTCGCGGCGCACCTCGAACGGCACGCGCACGATGCCACCGGCGGTCGGCGCCACGCGCTGCGAGGTGCGCAGCAGCTCCACCTCCAGCGGCAGCCCGCTGGGGTCCAGGTCGATGCTGTTCCAGCGGTAGGGGCTGATATGCGGCAGCAGCGCGTAGCCGTTGCCGGCCACCTTGATGCCCGCGCCACTGCCTACGCGCGCACCCTGCGCGCCGGGCGCCTGTACCAGCGCGAAGCCCTCGCCCACCGGCGGCCCGAAGTTGATGCCGCCGCCATGCAGCACCACGCTGCCCGAGGCACCGGCGGTGACGCTGCGGTAGTTGCCCGCGCGGCTGTAGCCCAGGTTCGCGTTGAGCTGGCTGCCCTGCCAGGCCGCGTAAGCGCTACTGCTGCGCGCGCCGTCGTCGCCCTGGCTGGCCGACAGGCTGTAGCTCAGCGCACGCTGCTCGCCCACGCTGCCGCTCAGGCCGGCCTGCAGCTGTTGCCCGCGGTCGCTCTGGCTGAGCTGGGTGCTGGCGCGCGGTGCGTTGCTGCTGCGCCCCAGCGGCACGCTCAGGGTGAAGGCGTAGCGGGTGTCCTGGCGGCCATCACCGGTGCGGTAGCGCAGCGCGGACAGCCCGTAGTTGGCGCGCCGGAAGCTGCTCTGGAAGCCTACCTGGACATCGTTCTGGCCGCGCGTGCTGTCCCAGTAGGCCACGTGGCCGCCGCTGAGGTACAGATTGCTGCGTTCGCCCACGCGCTGGGAGAAATTGAGCTGGTAGCGCTGCCGGGCGCGCCGCGCGTAGCCCCAGTCGTCGCTGCGGGCGCGCGCCACGTCGCCCAGGCTGAGGTAGCCGCGCGTGCTGTAGCGGTAGGCGGCCAGGCCGACATTGGTGCCGGTGCTGGCCACGTAGCGTTGGTAGTTGAGCCGGAAGCTGTTGCCTGTGACGCTGTTGCGGTCATGCAGGCGCGCCTGCGAATGGGTGATGTCCGCGCCGAACGCGCCCACTGCGGTGTTGATCGCCGCACCGGCCAGCACGGCCTGGTAGCCCTGCCCCAGCTGGGCGCCGCCCAGCACGGTGAGCCGGTTGCTCAGGCCGCGCACATAGGTGGCCTCGCCGAAGCGCACCGGGTCGAGCCGGCCGCTGCTGTCGCGCACCGCGCCGGCGGTGAACGCAAACCGCGAAGCCCCGGCGCGCAGCGCCTGCGGCACTGCCGAGAAGTTCACGGTGAAGCGCTGCACGCGGCCATCGGGCTCGGTGACGGTCACCTCCAGGTCGCCGCCGAAGTTGGTCGGGTACAGGTCCTCGATCGCGAACGGCCCGGGCGCCACGTTGCTCTCGTGGATGAGGTTGCCGTTCTGGCGGATCGCCACCACCGCGTTGCCCTCGGCGATGCCACGCACCACCGGCGCATAGCCACGCAGCGAGTCGGGCAGCATGCGCTCGTCGCTGGCCAGGCGCACGCCGGTGAAGGCCACGCTCTCGAACAGCTCGCCGCCGGTATTGCCTTGGCCCAGCAGTAGCTGGCTGTTCCATGCGGCAATGTCGCGCTGCACGTGGCTGCTGATCACCTCGTGATGGGTGCCGTAGCTGCCGTGGGTGAGTGAGGATCGGTGCCGCAGGCGCCATGGCCCGATGTTGAATCCGGTGCGCAGGCCCAGGTAGCTGCTGTCGCGGCCTTGGCCGCGCTGGTGGTTGGCGCTGTAGTCGATGAAGGCGGCGGTGATGCCATCGTCGCGTTGTGCCGGTGCCACGTAACCGCGCGCCACGCTGGCCAGGGCCGCCTGCGGCAGGCCGATGGCCAGTTCCAGCGCGCCGCTGTCGAAGGTGACCGTGGCGCCCTCGATCATCGCGGGCAGGTCCACGCAGGCTGCGCTGTCTGCCTCCACGGCCTCCAGCAGCGCCGCCTTCAACGGCAGCGTGCGGATCAGCGCGGCGGGCAGACACGGGGTGGCGATATGCGGATCTGCCGAGGCCCGGAAGCGGATATCGCGGCTGGACTGGTATACCCCGTTGACCTTCACGTCCACCGCGTAGTCGCCTGGCGGCAGCGGGTTGCCGTTGGCGTAGCGGCGCATGTCGATGGCGTCACCGCCGATCAGGAAACCTTCACTGAACTCGACCGCTGGCGTGGGCGCCGCGCGGGCGAATGCGCCGAGGGACAGCATCAACGCGGTGGTGATGCCTCGGGAGAGCGCGGACGTTGCGACGGTGGCGTGGGCTGAAGTGGGGGACACGATGCGTGCAATCGCCGTGGGGGCGACGATTGATCGGAGAGGGGTGAGCATGGTAGGAACGAATGGAACTACACCCCATGCAATAACTTGCAGATTGCAGTGCAGCACTGCGATGTCTGCATTGCGGCTTAGTTGCGCTTCAGCAACGCGCCGCCCATGCAGGGCAGTTATCGGTAGTCGGCGACGAGCACCGCTTCGCCGGTGATCACGCCAGTTACCAGCGGGCCGGCCGTGCGGTGGTAGCGCGCCTCGAACGGAATGGCCTGCTGGCCCTTGGCGGAAAATCCGTACGACCACGCCTGGCCCAGCTGCAGCGGCAGGCCGCCACGCAGCAGCTGCACCTGCACGCCGCCGGCGGTGGAACCCGCGCCGGGCGCCAGATCGCTGCCGGTATTGCCCGGCTGGTTGGCGTCGGTCAGGGTGAGGGTGACATCCACATTGGCCATCGGGCAATTCATGGCCACATCGAAAGTAGACGGCTTGGCGGTGCTGTCGGCCACGGCCATGTCATTGGCCACTACGTCGTCGAGCGTGTGGGTGGCGTTGGCGAGGGTGCAGGTGACCGGGGCAACGTTCAACTCCAGCGTGAAGGTGTGGCGGAAGGGATTGGCGGAGTTTCCCTCGGGCCATACGTCTACCGTACCAAGGAAGGTGCGGGGCACGCTTTCCATCGCGCCGCCACGGAAGAAAACGCGTATCTGTACGTAGTGCCCCATGCTGGTCGTTGCGCTCAGCACAGGACCCGGGTTTCGATTCAGCTGGCCATTTCTCAGTGGTATGCGCACGCCTGTTGTGTTTGTGCGGCCAATGCCATGCACGAAGGCCACCAGAGGCGAGCGCGGCCCGAAACTGTAGCCCGGCACCGTTGCCCCATCCACGGTGACGTCGCGCTCATAGGTCAAGCCGGTAAGCTGCATGTTGACCAGGAACGCGGTCTGCCCTGCTGGACATTCATAGGTGTCTGGCAGCGACACACCCGTTCCTGAATATTGTGCGCCGGGCCGGTCCAGGTTGGGCATGTTCCTGACAAGTTGTGAATCGTGATCAGTCAGTTGAAGACGTGTGCACGCGCTCGCACTCCCCACGCCCAGTGCAGTCAGCATGACTGCACAGACGACGATGGCGACACGTGGGCGCGGGGGGATCAGGCATCGCATGGCGATTCCTTCATAAGCAGGTCACGGGTGCGCAGTCTATGTGGCACGCCCGGCCTCTCCCATGCAACTAGTTGCAAACACGACAACGCCCGCCTGGCTTTGCAAGTTATTGCATTCCCCCTACGTTACCGCCTCCGCACACTGGCGCCACTGTCCGTGCCGATTGCGCCGGGCACTGTCCTGTCACAACTTCCGGGAACCCACCATGACCACCAACATCCGCCTGCTGTCCCTCGCCCTGCTCACCGCTGCCGCCCCGTCGGCGTTTGCCGAAAAGCTGGAAATCACCGGTGAGCTGCTCAACTCCACCTGCGCCGTGCAGTCCACCGGCGGTGCCATCACCGTGCCGATGGGCAAGGTCGACCTGGCCTCGGTCAATGCCGACGTGCGCGCCGGCCAGAAGAACTTCGCCATCGCACTGGACTGCACCGGTTCGGGCACCGCGCAGGACGTGGGCGTGCGCTTCGGCGGCACCCCCGATGGCAGCACCGGCAACCTGGCGCTGACCGCCACCTCCACCGCCAGCAACGTGGGCGTGGCCCTGTACGATGCCGCCGGTAACCAGCAGAAGATTGGTGAAGATCCCACCGTGTGGGTGACCATCGCTGCCGGCGGCAGCGGCCAGCTGGACTACAGCGCGTGGTACGCCTCGCCGGGCAAGAACGCCCAGGCCGGCACCGCCAATGCATCCGGCGATTTCGTGGTGCTCTACAAGTAAGTACCGCCCGCGTGGGCCGCGGCGCACTGTCGCGGCCCACCGTTATTCTTCCAGAGGTGTTCCATGACTTCCCGTGCATCGACATGGGCGTTGCCGTCGGCGCTCGCGCTGGCCGCGACGCTGTGCGCCGCGCCCGCATCGGCGGCCGTCACCATCCAGGGCACGCGCGTGATCCACGACGCCAGCCAGGGCCGCGACACCACGGTGAAAGCCAGCAACAGTGGCGATGCGGTGGCCATGACCCAGGTGTGGATCGACGATGGCGACAGCCGCGCCCGCCCCGAGCACGTGGTGGTGCCGTTCCGGCTGACCCCGGCCGAGCCGCGCCTGTTGCAACCCAAGCAGGGCCAGGCGTATCGCATCACCTACGCACCGCGCCCGTCCGAGGCGCCGTTGCCGGGCGACCGCGAGTCGCTGTTCTATTTCAACCTGTTGGATATTCCGCCCAAGCCCAGTGATGCGGCCGGCAAGAACCTGCTGCAGTTTGCGGTGCGCACGCGCATCAAGCTGTTCTATCGCCCCGCCGGGCTGCCGGGCAATGCACGCGACGCGGCGGCCACCCTGCAATGGTCTGCCGATGGTGATGCCCTGCAGGTACGCAACCCGAGCGCGTACCACGTCTCGTTGAGTTCATTGACGCTGGCCGATGGCCGCAGCGTAGACGTGGACATGATCGCGCCGGGGGCACAGGTGCGCTATGCGCTGCCGGAAGGTGCAGCGATGCCAGCAACGGTGGCGTTCAAATGGCTGGATGATTACGGCACGCCCAGTGAGGCCGAGGCGCGCGTTGATCGGTAAAGGTAGATCGGGCTTCCGCAGTGCACCGGCAATGACTTGCACTAAGGGTGGCATACGCGTCACGCTGCAGGCCACAGCCTCACAACGCAGGTTCGCACCATGGCGTCACCCTTGGGCTCCGTGCTTGCCACCCTGCAAGGCTTGCAGCGCCGGCTGCTGTTCGGCGGCGGTGCCATCTTGACCCTGCTTCTGCTGGCCGCCGGCTGCGCGGCGTTGTGGCTGCGGCTGGAAACGGTGCACCTCAACGAGCGCGAAGCGCTGCAGCGCGGCCAGCAGACGGTGGATCGCTACATTGGCGAGCGCAGGCGGGCCTACGTGGCCAGCTTGAACACCAACGCCACGCTGTGGGCCACCCAGCAGACCGCACTGGTGGCCGGTGGCCTGCCTGTTGCGGCCCGCTTCTCAGCACAGGATGGCCAGGCCGGTGTGGTGGCACCCGGCGCCCTGTCGGTCCCCTGGCTGGCGTTGTCCCCGCGCGAGGGCCGTCTTCCACCACAGGCGGAGGCGGCGTACCTGGGCATGGTGCAGACCTATTCGGCGTACATGGCCGCCACCGTAGCGGCGCAGGATTCGCCCACCTCCTTGATCTCCTTCGCCTTCGAACCGGAAGGGCGCCTGTTTGCGATCGCCGGGCTGCATGATGAAGCGCAGCTGCTGCAACTCATGAAGGTGCAGACCCGTGAACAGGCACTGGCCGCGCTGGCACAGACCGCCGATGCCGGCTGGCGGTCGGCGGGTGCGGACTCCGAGCTTCAACTGGATAGCGGCCAGCTGCGCGCCTACTTCGGCCGCAATCCGTTCACCGGCGAGGATGCACTGGTCACCCAGATGCGCCTGCGCAGCAATGGCGCGCCCTTCATCAACCGGCTGACCTTTGAACCGCTTCAAAGCCTGCGCGAGCGGTTGGAGGAGGCCAGCCCGGGGATGTGGGTGGTGCTGGACCGGCAGGGAAACGATGTTCTGCGCAGCGCTGCAGACGCTGCGATTTCCGGGCCTGCGCTACGCGCCGCGCCATCGCCCCGGCCTACGCTATTGGCACTGCCTGCCGGCCGTGCCTTCGTGATGTCCGCACCCTTGCAGGGCATCGACTGGACGCTGCTGCGGCTCTACCGCTGGACTGATATCTGGACGGCGCAGCAGACCTATCTGCTCGGCGGTGGGCTGGCCCTGACCGCCCTGCTGGCCGCACTGTGGACGCTGTTGCTGCTGGTGGACCGGCGCGTGCTGCGGCCGGCGCTGGAAGAAGCCGCACGGGTGCATGAAAGCGAAGCGTTGAGCCGCACGTTGATCGAAACGTCGCCGGTCGGCCTGTGCCTGCTCGACCAGCAGAGCGGGCAGTTGATCCTGCACAACCAGGCACTGGAGCAGCTGATCGGTGACACCACCGGCAACCTGTTGGACGCGCTGGTCGGCCGCCTGGTGCAACGCGTTGACGGCCAGGTACACGGGCAGCGGTTCGAGGCGCCGTCCGCAGATGAGCACGGCCCATCGCGCTATCTGCAATCCATCGTGGCCGCCGCGCGCTACCAGCGGCGGGCGATCTGGGTCTGCGCGGTGACCGATGTGACCGCACAGACCGAAACCCAGCAGCGTCTGCTGGATGCACGGCGGCATGCCGAACGGGCCCAGCACGATGCCGAGGCCGCGGACCAGGCCAAGACCGCCTTCGTGGCAATGATCAGCCATGAAATACGCACCCCTTTGAGCGGCGTGCTCGGCCACCTTGAACTGCTTGCCCGCCAGACCATGCCGGCGGCGGCACATACGCATGTCACGCGCGCGCGCAGCGCGGCCGATGTGCTGCAGGGGCTGGTCAACGACACCCTGGATCTTTCCCGCATCGAAGCCGGGCTGATGACGCTGGAGCCGGCGCCTTTCGATCCGCGTTCGCTGCTGCAGCAGACGGCGACACTGTTCGAGCCACAGGCCACCGCGAAGGGCCTGCGCCTGGAGCTGCACACCGGCGATGCGCTGGGACCGGCCTACGTGGCCGACGCAGGTCGCTTGGCGCAGGTGATCAACAACCTGGCGGGCAATGCGGTGAAGTTCACGGCATCGGGAACGGTGGCGGTCAGCGTTGATGCCTTGGTGCGGCCCGATGGCAGCGAGTGGCTGCACGTGGAAGTGCGCGATACCGGCCCGGGCATCGATGCCGAAGCACAGGCCGTGTTGTTCAAGCCGTTCGTGCAGGTCGGTGCCGGCTCGGCTCGGCAGCACGGCGGCAGCGGCCTGGGGCTGGCCTTGTGCCAGCGTTTCGCCGAACTGCTCGGCGGCACCCTTGGCGTGCGCAGCACCCCGGGTACCGGCAGCGTTTTCCACCTGGACATTCCGGCACGCCGGACCACCGCCGTGGCAGGCACGCCACCACGGCTGGTGCCTGTCGAGCACGTGCATCCGTCGGGCGGTCACGCGTTGTTGGTGGATGACAGCGTGATCAGCCGCGACGTGACGCTGGGGCAGCTGCATGCGCTGGGTTGGCAGGTCACCCTCGCGGCCGACGGCGAGGAGGCGTGGCAACGCTGGCGCGAAGGCCGGTTCGACATCGTGCTGACTGATCTGAACATGCCGCGCCTGGACGGATACGGGCTGGCCCGGAAACTGCGTGCGGATGACCCCTCCATCCCCATCGTCGCACTCACCGCCAATGCGATGCCCGAGGACGCGCAGCGCGTACGCGAGGCCGGCATGTCCACGCTGCTGCTGAAGCCGCTCGACCTGCCGTCGCTGCAGGCCGCGTTGCATGGATTCGACCTCGATCGCTCGGCACAGGCGCCATTACCTCCGGTGGTGAGCGCGGCGGTTCAGCGGCAGATGCGCGAGGCGTTCCTGCAGACCGCGCACCGCGACTACGCGGCGCTGACCCAGGCGCTGGACAGTGCCGATGCACCGGCCATGATCGATCAGCTGCACAGCTTCGCCGGCGCGCTGGTATTTCTGGGAGAGGCCCAGGCAGCGCGCAGCTGCCAACAGGCCGAACAGGCCCTGCGCAGCACCGGCGCGACAGATGCGACATCGAAGGCGATGGTCATTGAGGCCATCGCGTTGATCGCGGCTAGCATCGAACGTCAGGTTGCCGCGCAGCAGCAGGCATGACCTGCGTGCTCAGCCGGCGAAGTGCTCGTACCCGCTCGGGCCGTCGTGGCCTTCGGTGTGCACGCCCTGCCCTTCCATGATGCGGCCGATGCGGGTGATCGGCAGATCCAGCGATTCGGCAACGAAGTGCAACGCGTCGCGCTGGTCGGCGGCAGCGGTGAAGCACAGCTCGTAATCGTCGCCGCCGTGCAGCGCGCACTCACGTGCAGCATCGCGGCCCAGCAGTTCGCGCAGCGCCGCTGACATCGGCAACGCATCGGCATCGACTTCGGCGCGCACGCCGCTGCGTGCCGCGATGTGGCCAAGGTCGGCCAGCAACCCATCGGAGATATCCACGGCGGCATGCGCGAACGCACGCAGGCGCAGGCCGAGGGTGACGCGCGGCGTGGGACGCAGCAGACGCAGGCGCAGGGTTTCGTAGTCGGCCAGCAGCGTGGCGGCGGTGACGTTCAGTGCACCCTGCTGCCATAGCCGCAGCGCACCGGCAGCGTCGCCGAGGGTGCCGCTGACCCAGATGTCATCACCAATCTGTGCGCGATCACGACGCAGCGCCTGGCCACGTGAGACCTGCCCCATCGCGGTAACCGACAACGACAGCGGGCCACGTGTGGTGTCGCCACCAATCAGCGCAATGTCGTGCTGGTCGGCCAGTGCGAAGAAACCGTCGGCGAAGGCCTCGATCCAGTCTCCGCTGGCTTCCGGCAACGACAGCGCCAGCGTGCACCACGCCGGGCGCGCGCCCATCGCGGCGAGGTCGGACAGGTTGACGGCCAGCGTCTTCCAGCCGATATCGAACGCCGGCGTTTCGGCCGGGAAGTGCACGCCGCTGTTGAGCGTATCGGCGGTGACCACCAGCTGTTCGTTCGGGCGCGGCTGCAGCAGTGCAGCGTCATCGCCGATGCCGAGCACGATGTCGTCGCGCTCGACGGTGCGGGCGCGGATGCGGTCGATAAGGGCGAATTCAGCCAGGGACATGAGGTGCTCCGGCGGGTTGCATGGATGGGCGGCGGGCGCGGATGCGGATGCGGGCGGATGATGCCGGTTGGGTGGAACCGGCTGGGTAGAGTCGACTGCTAGTCGACTGCTCTCCCGTCCGACATCAAGACCGCTGTTCGAAAGGCGGTCGACTAACAGTCGCCCCCACCAAAGCAGGATCCCAACCGTGCCAACCAAGGTTGGCATCTACCCGGAAGCGTCCAGACCCGCCCAAGGCGGGCACAGGTGGGTCAGTGGCCCGATTCGACCTTGCGCCATTCCACGGCGGCACGATCCAGCACGCCGTTGACGTAGGTGTGGCCGTGTTCGGAACCGAAGCGCTTGGCCGATTCGATGGCTTCGTTGATCACTACGCGGTACGGCACATCCAGACGGTAGCGCAGCTCGTAGGCGGCCAGGCGCAGCACCGCGCGTTCGATCGCGTCCACTTCTTCGATGCCACGGTCCAGGTACGGGCCGAGCGCTTCGTCGATGTCGCGGCGGTTGTCGAGCACGCCGTGCAGCAGCGCCTCGAAGTACGCCAGGTCGGCGATTTCGCGGGCCTGCTCGTGGGCGAACTGGGCGATCAGCGACTGTGCGTTGCCGCCGGAGATCTGCCAGGCGTAGATGGCCTGCACGGCACGACGGCGGGCGCGCGAGCGCAGCACCGGATCGACGCCATCGCGGCGGACGGGTTTACCGGAGGGCTTGCCCTGGGTGTTCTTGTTCATGGCAGCTGCTCCAGAAGATTGACCATTTCCAATGCGGCGAGTGCGACTTCCTCGCCCTTGTTGCCGTGGCTGCCGCCTGCGCGGGCCTCGGCGTCTTCAACGCGTTCCACCGCCAGCACGCCGTTCAGCACCGGCACGCCGAAGTCCAGCTGCACGCGCATCAGGCCTTCGGCGCAGCGGTCGGCCACGTGTTCGTAGTGGCGGGTATCGCCACGGATCACGCAGCCCAGGGTGAGGATGGCGGCGTGTTCATGGGCGGCGGCCAGGCGCGCGGCCACCAGCGGCAGCTCCCAGGCACCCGGCACGCGGATCACGTCGATGTTGGCTTCGGTGATGCCGTTGCCGGCCAGGCTCTGGCGGGCGCCAGCGACCAGCGTGTCGGTGATGCGGGCGTTCCAGCGGCTGGCCAGGATGGCGAAGCGCGCCGATTCGGGAGTGCGAAGATCGCCTTCGAAGTGGCTCATATGCGGCTTGGGGGACTCGATAAGGGGGTAATTCTAGCGTGGATGGGCCCCGGCCGTGGTTGGCGGGGGCCTTGAGGGGGCCTACTGTAGAGCCGAGCCATGCTCGGCTGCTCTGTGCCGCCGGACTGGATACCCCCGCGCTGCGCGCGTAAGCCGAGCATGGCTCGGCTCTACAAGGGTGTCATGGCCGGGGCGCGGGCCTCAGCAGCCCACCGTCTCCACCACTTCCAGGCCGTACCCGGCCAGGCCGATCTGGCGGCGCGGGGTGCCCAGCACGCGCAGCTTGCCCAGGCCCAGGTCGGACAGGATCTGCGCGCCGGCACCGTTGCGGCGCCACTGGCTCACGTCCTTGTCCTTGCCCGGCACCACCGGCGCCGGCTGCTGGCGCAGGCGGGCCAGCAGGGCCTCGCCATCACGCGGGGCCTGCAGCACCACCATCACGCCACTGCCTTCGGCATCGATGGCCCGCAGGGCATCGGTGGCGGCCACGCCGAAATCATCACGCCGCCAGTGCAGCAGGTCGGCCAGCGGGTTTTCCACCTGTACCCGCACCAGGGTGGGGGTGTCGGCATCCGGCGTGCCACGGACCAGGGCGAAATGCAGGTCGTGGGCGATGCGGTCGCGGTAGGTCACCAGCTTGAACGGGCCGAACTCGGTGTCGATGTCGCGCTCGTCCACGCGCTCGACCGTCTTTTCGGTGGCCAGGCGGTAGGCGATCAGGTCGGCGATGGAACCCATCTTCAGGCCGTGCTCGCGGGCGAACACTTCCAGCTCCGGGCGGCGCGCCATGCTGCCATCCGGGTTCAGGATTTCCACCAGCACGCCGGCCGGTTCCAGCCCGGCCAGCATGGCCATGTCCACGGCGGCTTCGGTGTGGCCGGCGCGGGTCAGCACGCCACCCGGCTGGGCGATCAGCGGGAAGATGTGACCCGGCTGGTGCAGGTCCGACGGCTTGGCGTTGGGCTTCACCGCGGTGCGGATGGTGTGGGCACGGTCATGCGCCGAAATACCGGTGGTGACGCCCTCGGCAGCTTCGATGCTGACGGTGAAATTGGTCTGGAACTGGGCGGTGTTGGCCTGCACCATCGGCGCCAGGCCGAGATCGGCGGCGCGGGTACGGTTCAGTGGCAGGCACACCAGGCCACGGCCATGAGTAACCATGAAGTTGATGTCGCTGGCCTTCACCAGCTCGGCGGCCATGATCAGGTCGCCTTCGTTCTCGCGGTCCTCGTCATCGACGATGACCACCATGCGGCCCAGGCGGATGTCTTCCAGGATGTCCGGAATCGGGGCGAAATTCATGCGACATCTCCCTGTGGGTGCTGACCGTTGGCCGGCACACTGATCAGCCGCTCCACATATCGGGCGACCAGATCGATTTCAAGATTGACCGCGCTGCCCACGCCTGTAGCGGAGAACGCGGTGTTGGCGACGGTATGCGGAATGAGGGCGACTTCGAAGCCTTCATCGTCCACTTCGTTGACGGTGAGGCTGACGCCGTCCACGCAGATCGAGCCCTTCTTGGCGATGTAGCGGCGCAGCGCAGCCGGCGCGGCGAAACGCCAGCGCTGGGCGCGCGCATCTTCGTGGATGGACAGCACCTGGCCCAAGCCATCGACGTGGCCGCTGACCAGATGGCCGCCCAGGCGGTCGGTCGGGCGCATGGCGCGCTCCAGGTTGATGACCGCCCCTTCGCCCAGCTGGCCCAGCGTGGTCAGGCCCAGGGTCTCGGTGGAGGCATCGGCCTGGAAGCTGCTGGCGTCGAACGCGATGACGGTGAGGCAGACGCCGTTGATGGCAATACTCTCGCCCATCTGCACGTGGTCGAACGGCAGATTTCCGACATTGAAGGTGAAGCGGACATCGCCGCCGATGGATTCGCGTGCGGCAAGACGGCCGACGCCTTCGATGATTCCAGTAAACAAGAAACGTTCTCCGCGAAAAGTGAGCGAAAAACGCCGCAAGGCAAACAGGCGCACGCAGGGCATGAGCCCTGTGGCACCGTCTTCTTTCATCCGGACTATGACCGTCGGCTCCGGCATTGGACCGGATCTGCTGACCCCCGGCCGTGGGCCGGGGCGCTCGCGGGCTCGTGCTTGCGCACCTACCGCCGGTGGGGAATTGCACCCCGCCCTGAAGACGTTTGTGTACCGGCGAACCGGCCCCGGTAGTGTACCAGCCTGGGCTGAACGGGGTCGGAGCCCTTTCCGCAGGAAAGGGCTCCGACCCCATGGCAGCACAGGAGTCAGAGCCGTTTTCCTGCGGGAAACGGATCCGACCCCGACCACGCCAGCCCCAGCCTGTGACGGCCGTCTCTCGCATTTTGTAAAACTTTCATTAAAATTCCTCACCGGACGACATGAGGTCGCCACGGGCCGCCCGGAGGGCGGGTCCGCCAATGGACTGAAATTCACAGGAATTCCCATGCGCAAGATCCTGATCGTGGCCGCCCTGCTGGCCGCTGCCCCGTTCTCGGCCTCCGCCGACGCCCTGAGTTACACCTACGTTGAAGGCGGCTGGACGCAGGTCAAGACCAACGACGACCTGCTGGATGACCCGAAGGTCGACGGCGGCTACCTGCGCGGTTCGGTCGCGCTGGCCGAACAGGTCTACGTGTTCGGCGGCTGGACCTACGCCAGCAAGTCGTACAACTACGACTACGGCTCCTACAAGCTGAAGCTGAACCAGCCGGAGCTGGGCATCGGCTACCACATGCCGTGGACCGACCGCGTCGACTTCACCGCTGACGCCGCCTGGGTCCGCCAGCAGGCCGAAATCACCGTCAACTCCGATTTCTACGAAGGCCGCCTGCGCAACAAGGACCACACCAACCTTGGCCGCGTCACCGTGGGCCTGCGTGGCAAGCCGTCGCGCATGACCGAAGCCTGGGTCAAGACCGGCTACATGGATGGCGGCAACCACTTCAAGGGCACCTGGGTCGGTACCCTGGGTGGACAGATCAACTTCACCAAGACCTGGGGCCTGGTGGGCGAGATCTCCGGCTACCGCGATGTCACCCAGTACTCGGCCGGCGTGCGCGCCAGCTTCTGATCCAACGATCGCTCCTCGTCGTGCGATCGAACGGGCCCCGCAAGGGGCCCGTTTTTTTGGCCGGGGTACACCGCCATGTGACCTCTGGTCGCCATCGAAAGTAGCGCTGGATGCGCTAGGCTTGCGCGCCTCTGGAACAGGAAAACACCGTCATGAAGACCCCCACCCGTACCCTTCTGGCCAGCATGCTGCTGTGCGCCCCGCTGCTTGCCAGCGCGGCACCGGCCCAGCTGACGCCCGAGCAGGCCTTCGACCTGTACGCACGCGTGCTGCTGGAAGACGACGCGGCCGCCACGCGCACGCTCAACGACGCACTGAAGCCGGCGTTCGAGGGCCAGGACGCCGTGACCCCGACCCCGGGTGCACTGGCCAAGGCCTTGGCCGAACCCTGGCAGACGGTACTGGCCAGCACCGGCGCCAAGGTGGACGCTGCGGCAACCGAAGCGCTGTATGCCAAGGCCCTGCGTGATTCGAAGTGCCGCGCGACCAAGAGCGTGGTCGAAGACAACGAATACGTTGAAGACCAGAAACTGGCGCGGGTCACCTACAGCTGCCAGCTGCCCGACCTGGGCAAGGTGCGCCCGCTGTTCGCCGCCAGCCTGGCCGCCGATGCCAGCCCGGCCTCGCGCAAGCAGTTCACCGATGCCTACACCCAGGCACTGCAGAGTGGCGCGCGCGTGCCGGTCAGCGCCACCTTCACCCTTTACCCGGCCAAGGACAACGGCTATTGGTACAGCGGCAATTTCGATGACCTGGTGGGCACCGTAGCCGGTGCACTGGCCCCGTTCGAGGACTGGATGCAGGACGTGCAGGCCGCCAGCGCACCGAAGGTAACCGGCGTACCGGGCTGCGACCTGCTGCTGCAGCAGCATCGCGCCTGCGTGGCGAAGATCGCGCCGGACCAGATCAGCGGCGTGGATGCGATGGCCGAGGAACTGAAGGCCAAGGCGCAGGTGCAGTCGGCCGAAGCGATGACGCAGGAGTGCAAGGCACTGCGCCCGATCGCCGAGATGATGTGGACCGACGAATGCGCCTGACGTGGCGTCACTGAAGTACACGGGGCTGGCAGCACTGTTGCTGGCCCCGGTGGCGGCCCACGCCAGCACCGATCCCGCCGTGCAGGTGTTCGACCTGTACGCGCAGGTGATCGTGCACGGAGACCCGGCCGCGCAGGCAACGCTGGCGCGTTACCTGCCGGGCGAGCAGGGACCGGCGATGGCAACCGCGCTGGCCACCATGAGCCATCTGGACCAGGCCCCCGAGCTGGCCGATTGGCCGCAGGCCGCCGCAGCAGTGCGCACGCGGCAGCAATCGGTACATTGCAGCACCGACAGCGTGCGCTACCTACAGGCCGGGATTGCCAACGTCTCCTTTCGTTGCCGCCTGCCGGATCTGAGCGCATTGCTGCAGGTGTATCGACAGCATCCGGTGCCGTTCAATGGACCACACCCACCGCAGATGGCGATACCGCTGGCCACCGCGTATACACGGATGATCGCCGTGGCACCGGATCGCGAGAGAGTCGTCAGTGTGTCGTTCCAGCGCGACCATGACGGCGACGCCTGGCGCATCGGCAACCCGACGCCGCTGTTGAGCGCAGTTGCCGATGCCTTCCTGCCATTCTTTGAATGGAATGAACACCTGCTCGACGAGACCCGATGATGCCGCGCCTGCTGTTTTTCCTGCTGTGGATTGCTTCGACCGCCTCTGCGCAGACACCCGTAGCGACACCGGAGCAGAGCTTCGACCTGTTTGCGCGATTCATGCTGGAAGGAGATGCCGACGCCGAGGCACGGGTGGCTGCATTGACCGGCATGCCAGTACGCAGCGAACGCTGGGAAGATGCGGTCGACAGGATGGTGGTCGGCGATGCGCCGGTGGACGACGCGCGCACGCGGGTGGGTCGAGAGCTTTCGCGCCAGGTGGCGCTGGCACTGCGGCAAACCCAATGCCGCAGCACGGGCAGCGAACGCCAGGATGGTGACGATCTGCAGATCGCCATCGTTGCTTACACCTGCCAGGTTCCCGACTACGCGGCGGTAAAGGAAAGGATGCCAGACGACGGGGTTCGCGAGCCGAGAGATGAGGATGCGCTGGCAGGTGTCAACGAAGCGATCGCCATGCTGCAGCGCGCTCCCAAGCGTGCCTATACGGGCAGCGTAACCCTGGCACGCGAGGGCGAAAATGATGTCTGGGCGCTGCAGGACATGCCGCCGCTGCACCAGTGGATCCAGCTGCTGCTGGCGTTGCCGGAGTAGAAGCCCCGGCATGCAGGAAGCGCAGGAATCGTATCAGGGCCGCAGCAACAGCCGGATGTCCTCACCCACCTGCCGCTGATCCACCACGCGCAGCCTGCGCTGCTGGTCCATGGCATCGATGCCGAGGCCGGCCAGCAGCGGGCGTCCGTTGTCGCCCAGCAGCGTGGGCGCCTGATAGAGCAGAAGCTCATCGACCCAGCCATCGCGCAGCAGCGCACCGGCCAGCGTCGCGCCGGCTTCGGTATGCACTTCGTTGATGCCACGTTCGGCCAGCAGTGCCAGTACCGCGCCAAGATCCAACCTGCCACCACTGCCCGGCACGCTGGTAAATTCGGCGTCGGCCGCATCCGGTGCGCTTACTGCTGCGCCATGCAGGTACAACGTCGGCGCCCCACCCTCGCGCACACGGCTGCATTCCAGCGAGCGCAGGCGTGAATCAAGCACCACGCGCAGCGGCGGCATCACCTCGGTATCGGCCAGGCGCACGGTCAGCATCGGGTCGTCGGCAATCACGGTATCGGCGCCGGTCAGGATCGCACCCGCACGTGCCCGCCAGTGCTGCACGTCTTCGCGCGCAGCCGGGCCGGTGATCCACTTGGAGCTGCCGTCGGCCATCGCGGTACGGCCATCGAGGCTGGCGGCCAGCTTCACCCGCAGCCATGGTCGATTGCGCTCCACGCGTGACAGGAAGCCCTTGTTGAGCTCACGCGCCTGCGTCGCCATCAGCCCTTCGGCGACCTCGATGCCGGCATTGCGCAGTAGATCGAAGCCACCGCCATCGACCTTGGGGAACGGATCGCGCATCGCTGCGACCACACGCGACACGCCCGCGTCGATCAGTGCCAGCGCGCACGGTGGCGTAAGCCCATAGTGCGCGCAGGGTTCCAGCGTGACGTAGGCGGTGGCACCGCGTGCTTCGCTGCCGGCCTCGCGCAGCGCGAACACTTCGGCATGCGGGCCGCCCGCGCGTTGGTGCCAGCCCTGCCCGACCACGCGTTCGCCATGGGCGATCACGCAGCCGACCATCGGGTTGGGGCGGGTGGTGTAGGCGGCACGCTCGGCCAGGCGCAGTGCGTTGGCCATGTGCAGATGATCGAGGACGGAGAACGGCGTGGTCATGCGGCCATGGTAACGCCGCCGGTGTGCATCCATGCCATCAGTGCCAACCAAGGTTGGCACCTACCAGGGAAGAGGCGGTCAGCCCTTCTTCTTCTTGGTCAGGGCAATCACGTCGCCCAGCAGCTGCAGCTGTTCGGTGCTGGACGGCAGGTCGCGTTCCAGCTTCTCGATCTCCTCGCGGAAATCGGCCACGTCCTCGAAGCTGCGGTAGACCGAAGCAAAACGCACATAGCCGACGTGGTCGAGCTTGCGCAGTTCGTTCATGACGAACTCGCCGACCTTGATCGAAGGTACTTCGCGCTCGCCGCTGATGCGCAGCTGGTGGACCACGGCGCGTACCGCCGCTTCGATCTTGTCTTCGGCCACCGCACGCTTCTGCAGCGCGCGGTCGAAGCCAGCGCGGACCTTGCGCTGGTCGAACGCCTCGCGGGTGCCATCGCTCTTGACGATGGCCGGCAGCTTCAGCTCGACCGTTTCCATGGTGCTGAAGCGCTCGCCGCAGGCTTCGCATTCACGCCGACGACGGATCGTCGCGCCGTCTTCGGAGACGCGCGAGTCGATGACCCGGGTATCGGCATGTTGGCAGAAGGGGCAATGCATGGAACGCCTGGCTCAGGGAAGTACCTATTGCCACGGTCATGGCAGCGTCGCAAAGGTACCTGAGAAAGGGCCCCGCAGCAAATGCTGTCTGCGCGGAAGTGCCTGCATTTCGGCCGAACAGAGCCTCCAGCGCGGTCAGCGCTGTGCGCTCAACCGGGTGCCGGCGGCACCGAGACCGCGCGTGCCCAGCGCAGCCACACCAGGTGCCCGGCCATCACCAGCAACGGTGGGCCAAAGCCGAGGAAGGCCAATGTCGAGATCTCCCCGTGCTTGAAGGTGAAGTACAGCGTGGCGGCAACCACGGCCAACGCGGCCAGGCCCCCCAGCGCCAACCCCACCCAGGCGACAACCGGAGAATCGCGCAGGCCGACAAGGCCACGCCACAGGAACAGGCCGCTCAGCCACAACCACGACAGCAGGCCGATGATTCCGGCCGTCGACCACAGCAACAACAGTGTGTGCTCGTCGCCTGTCAGGTACTTGCCGTCCCATACGACCATCAGCCCCAGCACAGCACCCGTGCCGCCTGCCGCCACGGTGGGCAGGCCTACCAGCAGGCCGGCGATCGCCATCCAGCGTTTGTGCAGACGCTCATCCATGCGTTCGATTTCCTTCCATGGGCCACGTCATGCGCGGCGTTTGATCCACACCAGCATCGCAGCCGGCACCAGCATCGACGGGCCCAGCAGCAACAGGGTGATGCCTTCGGCGTGGACGGTGGCGCTCCACCACAATGCCAGCGCCAGCGGCGGCAAGGCGGCAAGACCACCCGCCAGCAGCATCCACCACCAGAGGCGGTGCACGTGCAGCCCGGCACGCCCCTGCATCAGAAAACCCGCGCTGAGCCACAACCAGGCCAGGCAGCCGGCAATGCCGGCCAGGCCCCACAGCGGCATCATCGTCACCGAGGCCAGCGTGCCATGACCGAACTGGCCCAGCCCCATCAGCAGCAGCATCGCCGCCGCCGCGCCGCCCATCGCCAGGCTGGGCAGGCCAAACAGCACCGCCAGCGCGGTGTACAGGTACTTGAGGTGGCGCTCATCCATGCGCAGTTACTCCAATGCCGGGGTCAGAGCCCTTCCCTGCGGGAAGGGATCCGACCCCTGCGTCGATCCGGGTTTCGGGGTCGGATCCCTTTCCGCATGGAAAGGGCTCTGACCCCTGCTTCGATCAGCCGTAGACCGGGTACTTGCGGCACTGCGCGCTGACGGCATCACGCACGCGGGCGATGACGGCGTCATCGGCCGGGGCGTCGAGCACGTCGGCGATCCAGTTGGCCAGGTCCACGCAGTCCTGTTCAACGTAACCACGGGTGGTCACCGCCGGGGTACCCAGGCGCAGGCCCGAGGTCACGAACGGCGAACGCGGGTCGTTCGGCACCGAGTTCTTGTTGACGGTGATGTGCGCCTTGCCCAGCGCCGCTTCCGCGTCCTTGCCGGACACGTCCTTGCCGATCATGTCGACCAGCATCAGGTGGTTCTGGGTGCCACCGGAGACGATCTTGTAGCCGCGCGCGATGAGCGTGTTGGCCATCGCCTGGGCATTCTTCACCACCTGCTGCTGGTAGGTCTTGAAGCCCGGTTCCAGCGCTTCCTTGAAGGCCACGGCCTTACCGGCGATGACGTGCATCAGCGGACCGCCCTGGATGCCCGGGAACACGATCGACTGCAGCTTCTTGACCAGGTCTTCGTCGGCGCCCTTGGCGACGATGATGCCGCCGCGCGGGCCGCGCAGGGTCTTGTGGGTGGTCGAGGTGACCACGTGGGCGTGTTCCAGCGGGCTCGGGTAGACGCCAGCGGCAACCAGGCCGGCAACGTGGGCCATGTCGACGAACAGGTAGGCACCGACCTTGTCGGCGATGGCGCGGAAGCGCGCCCAGTCGATCACCTGCGAGTAGGCCGAGAAGCCGGCCACGACCATCTTCGGCTTGTGCTCCAGGGCCAGGCGCTCGACTTCGTCGTAATCGATCAGGCCCTGGTCGTTCACGCCGTACTGCACGGCGTTGAACAGCTTGCCCGAGGCATTGACCTTGGCACCGTGGGTGAGGTGACCACCGTGGGCCAGGCTCATGCCGAGGATGGTGTCACCCGGCTGCAGCAGGGCGAAGTACACGGCCTGATTGGCCTGCGAACCGCTGTGCGGCTGCACGTTGGCGTAGTCGGCGCCGAACAGCTGCTTCAGGCGGTCGATCGCCAGCTGCTCGGCGATGTCCACGTATTCGCAGCCACCGTAGTAGCGCTTGCCCGGGTAGCCTTCGGCGTACTTGTTGGTCAGCTGGCTGCCCTGGGCTTCCATCACCGCCGGGCTGGTGTAGTTCTCGCTGGCGATCAGCTCGACGTGGTCTTCCTGGCGCTGGGTCTCAGCGGCGATGGCCTTGGCCAGTTCGGGATCGTAGGATTCGATGCGGACGTCACGCGGGAACATCGGGTACTCCAGCAGGCAGGGAAAAGGGGTACGACTCAGCCCCCGATTGTAGCCCCGCACCGGCCTGCTGGGGCCGAAACGGACGGGGCCGGCATCCCCGAAGGAATCCGGCCCCGTATGGTTTCGATTGATGGTGTGGGGTCGGAGCCCTTTCCCTTGGAAAGGGCTCCGACCCCGGCCGCGATCCTCAGCGGTTGCTGAGCACGTACTGGGCGATCACACCGGTGGCGATGGCCACCAGCAGCATGTTGCCGCGGTCATCGCGGATCCACTGGTGGCCGTACGGCGGGCGGCGCAGGTGGTAGCGCGGGTAGTCGTTCACCACATAGATCGGGCCGCGGTAGTAGTCGCGATAGCGGTGGCCGACCTGCCAGCCATAGCCCGGGCCGTAGGCCGGGCGATAGACCACACGCGGCGGTGCCGGGCGGTAGTAGCGGTCATGGTCGCGGTGCCACTCGCGGCGATCCTGGCGGTAGTCGCGGCGCGCCTCGCGGCGGTCGCGCTCCCAGTCACGGCGGTCGTGGCGCCACTCACGACGATCCTCGCGCCACTCGCGGCGGTCGTGGTCGCGGCGATGATCGTTGTCGGCGAAAGCCGGGGCCACGGCGCCCAGCGCCAGCACAGAGGCCACGGCGCCGGCCATTACTCGATTGATGCGCATGTCAGACCTCTGCTCGGGTGGGTGATGAACCCATATTGCGTACCCGATCTGAACCGTTTCCGGCTGGAAACGCTTCCCGTTGCAGGACTGTGACCCGGTATTCAGGCCGTGGCCAGCCCGGCGCCCCTTCCCGGGCGCGGCCCGGAACCGGTTCCGGCTATAATTGGCGGTATTCCATTTCAGTCTGTGCCCGCTGCCGCAACGGGATGTTCCCGTGACGGGCCGGGCGCAGGGCCGCGCCTACGGAGACCGCATGTCCTCGCAATACATCTACACCATGAACCGCGTGTCCAAGGTGGTCCCGCCCAAGCGGCAGATCATCAAGGACATCTCGCTGTCCTTCTTCCCGGGCGCGAAGATCGGCCTGCTGGGCCTGAACGGCGCCGGCAAGTCCACCGTGCTGAAGATCATGGCCGGCGTGGACACCGATTTCGAGGGCGAAGCCCGCCCGCAGCCGGGCATCAAGGTCGGCTACCTGGCGCAGGAACCGGAACTGGACCCGACCAAGACCGTGCGTGAAGCGGTCGAGGAAGGCGTGGGCGAAGTGCTGCAGGCACAGGCCGCGCTGGACGCGGTGTACCTGGCCTACGCCGAGGAAGGCGCCGACTTCGACGCGCTGGCCAAGGAACAGGAGCGCCTGGAGGCGATCCTGGCCGCCGGCGACGCGCACACACTGGAAAACCAGCTGGACGTGGCCGCCGATGCGCTGCGCCTGCCGCCGTGGGATGCCGTGGTCGGCAAGCTGTCCGGTGGTGAAAAGCGCCGCGTGGCCCTGTGCCGCCTGCTGCTGCAGAAGCCGGACATGCTGCTGCTCGACGAACCGACCAACCACCTCGACGCCGAGTCGGTGGAATGGCTGGAGCAGTTCCTGGCGCGCTACACCGGCACCGTGGTGGCGGTCACCCACGATCGCTACTTCCTGGACAACGCCGCCGAGTGGATCCTGGAACTGGACCGCGGCCGCGGCATTCCGTGGAAGGGCAACTACACCGACTGGCTGACCCAGAAGGATGAGCGCCTGAAGCAGGAAGACAACCAGGAAAAGGCCCGCCAGAAGGCGATCCAGAAGGAACTGGAGTGGTCGCGCCAGAACGCCAAGGGTGGCCGCACCAAGGGCAAGGCCCGTCTGGCCCGCCTGGAAGAGCTGCAGTCGGTCGATTACCAGAAGCGCAACGAGACCAACGAAATCTTCATCCCGCCGGGCGAGCGCCTGGGCAACGCGGTGATGGAGTTCAAGAACGTCTCCAAGAAGTTCGGCGACCGCCTGCTGTTCGACAACCTGAGCTTCCTGGTGCCGGCCGGCGCCATCGTCGGCATCATCGGCCCGAACGGTGCCGGTAAGTCGACCCTGTTCAAGATGATCACCGGCCAGGAAAAGCCGGATACCGGCGAGATCGTGGTCGGCCCGACCGTGAAGCTGTCCTACGTGGACCAGAGCCGCGACGCGCTGGAAGGCAACCACAACGTCTTCCAGGAAATCGCTGGCGGCCTGGACATCCTCAACATCAACGGCATCGAGATCCAGTCGCGCGCCTACATCGGCCGCTTCAACTTCAAGGGCCAGGACCAGCAGAAGATGGTCGGTTCGCTGTCCGGTGGTGAGCGTGGCCGCCTGCACATGGCCAAGACCCTGCTGCAGGGTGGCAACGTGCTGCTGCTCGACGAACCGTCCAACGATCTGGACATCGAAACCCTGCGTGCGCTGGAAGATGCGCTGCTGGAGTTCCCGGGCAACACCTTCGTCATTTCGCATGACCGCTGGTTCCTGGATCGCATCGCGACCCACATCCTGGCGTTCGAAGGCGACTCGCACGTGGAGTTCTTCCAGGGCAACTACCGCGAGTACGAAGAAGACAAGCGCCGCCGCATGGGCGACGACGCCGCGCCGAAGCGCCTGCGCTTCAAGGCGCTGAAATAAGGCAACCGGAAAGGCCGCGCTCGCGCGGCCTTTCTCCTTTCGGTAGGTCACCACCGTTGGTGGTGACGCTTCAAGGCGTACCGTCCAACGGTCGGTACCCACGTTCTGCATTCGGGTAGGTCACGACCGTTGGTCGTGACACCTTATTGTCGCGAGAATCTCCATGTCCCTGTTCGAGCGCCTGTTCCAGCTGCAGCAGCACGGCACCACCGTGCGAACCGAGCTGCTGGCCGGTGTCACCACCTTCCTGACGATGTCCTACATCGTCTTCGTGAACCCCGAGATCCTCGGCACCACCGGCATGGACGCGGGCGCGGTGTTCGTGGCCACCTGCCTGGCTGCGGCGCTGGGTTCGGCGGTGATGGCGCTGGCCGCCAACTTCCCCGTGGGCATGGCACCGGGCATGGGCCTGAACGCGTTCTTCGCCTTCACCGTGGTCGGTGCCGCTGGCCTGCCATGGCAACAGGCGCTGGGTGCGGTGTTCATCTCCGGACTGGTCTTCCTGGTGCTGTCGCTGACCGGCGTGCGCGCATGGCTGGTGTCCGGCATCCCCTCGTCGCTGCGCTCGGCCATCGTGGCCGGCATCGGCCTGTTCCTGGCGATCATCGCGCTGCAGAAGTCCGGCGTGATCGTCGGCAATGAAGACACGCTGGTGGCGCTGGGCCCGTTGAATACGGCGCCGCCGCTGCTGGCACTGGCCGGCTTCCTGCTGATCGCGGTGCTGGAAGCACGCCACATCCGCGGTGCGATCCTGATCGGCATCCTGGCGGTGACCGGCGCGGGCTGGGCGTTGGGCGACGTGCAGTACCAGGGCCTGGTCTCGCTGCCGCCGAGCCTGGCACCCACCTTCCTGCAGCTGGACCTGCCGGGCCTGCTGCACCATGACGGCGGCGCACCCATCGCCGTGCTGCTGCAGGTGGTGCTGGTGTTCGTGCTGGTGGAAGTGTTCGATGCCACCGGCACGCTGTACGGCGTGGTCGGTCGCGCCGGCCTGCTGAAGCTGCCGGGCGCGCAGAAGCGTTTCGGCCGTGCGCTGCTGGCCGACAGCACCGCGATCGTGGCCGGTTCGATGCTTGGCACCAGCAGCACCACGGCCTTTGCCGAAAGCGCCTCGGGCGTGCAGGTGGGCGGCCGTACCGGCCTGACCGCATTGGTGGTGTCGGCGCTGTTCCTCGCCGCGCTGCTGTTCTCGCCGCTTGCGGCGATGGTGCCCAGCTACGCCACCGCGCCGGCACTGCTGTTCGTGGCTGGCCTGATGCTGCGTGAGCTGGTGGAAGTGGACTGGAGCGACCTGACCGAATCGGTGCCAGCCGCACTCTGTGCGCTGGCGATGCCGTTCACCTACTCGATTGCCAACGGCCTGGCGTTCGGCTTCATTGCCTATGCCGCGCTGAAGGCCGGTACCGGGCGCTGGCGCGAAGTGCATCCGGCCGTGTGGCTGGTGGCGGTGCTGTTCACCCTGCGCTACGCGCTGGAGTAAGCGGCCGGCACTAGCAAAGCACGCTTCGGCCCGCGACCGGGACTGCCGGACGCGGGGTTCACCCGCCACGCACGGCGCTCTGGGATGATGCGGGCATGGCTCGGCCCGACCTTCCCGCGGATCCGTCTTCGCCGTTGCGCCGTCGCTTGCTGCGCGCGGCAGTGCTGGCACCGTTGGCCGCTACGCTCGCCACCCTGCCCGGCTGCTCACTGCCGATGCAGGTGGATGGCACCTTCCTGCAACCGTGGCGCAGCCACCTGCGGTGGGGCCTGGCCGACTGGCAGCGTTCCTTGAAGCTTGCGCATACGCTGGGCTGCCGGCAGCTGGTGCTGCAGTGGACCGGCATCGTCGGTGGCAGCGACGGCGACTGGTCGCTGCCCGACCTCAGCCTGCAGCAGCTGTTCACCGCTGCCAGCGAGAACGACATCCGCATCCGCGTCGGCCTGCCCTTCCAGCAACGCTGGTGGCAGGCCATCGCCGCAGACGACGCCACGCTGCAGGCTTTCCTGGCCGAGAGCCTGGCGCACGCACGCAGCTGGTTGGCACAGGCGCCCTGGGCGCAGCAGCCGGCCTTCGGAGGCTGGTACCTGCCCTACGAACTGGAGCAGTACCACTGGGCCGATCCGGCCCGCCAGCAATGGCTGGCGCAGTGGCTGCACGGGCTGGTGCAGGCCGCCAGCACGCGCGGCGGTGACTGCGCGATCTCCTGCTACTTCAGCCGCCTGCAGACCGATGGCAACCTGGTCACGCTGTGGCAGGCGGTGCTGGCACAGGCCACGCTGCGGCCGATGGTGCAGGATGGCGTGGGGGTGGCCGGTGCCGGCAACGTGCAGCAGCTGCAACCGCTGCTCGATCATTTCCACGCACACGGCATCGGCTTCGATGCGATCGTTGAGCTGTTCCGCGAACTGCCCGACGGCCCTGCCGACGGCAGCGGATTCAAGGGCGAAACCGCCGATGCCGCACGCATCCAGCGGCAGTTGGCATGGGCACGCGACAGCGGCGCACAGCACGTGCTGGTCTATGCACTGGAGCCATGGCTGACCCAGGACACGCCGCAGGCCGCAGCGCTGCGGCGACGCTGGGGCCTGCGTCAATAGTAGAGGATGGCGGTGGCGAACAGGCCCTTCGCGCGCTGTGTATCACCGCCACCGATCGCGAAGCGGTACTGCACGGTCAGATCCAGGTAGGAACGCGGCGTGTTGTAGTGGTCCTCGCGGAACCAGTAACGCACGCCCACGCCCGGCCCTGCGCCAAGTGACCAGCTGCGCTGCGTATCGTTGAGCGCGAACGACTGCGCCGGGAACGGCGGATAACGGATGTCGCGCACGCGCGAGCGCTGGTCCAGCCAATCGGCACCGACCACGACATAGGGTGTGACCACCCAATGCGTCTGCCCTGCACCGAAACGGAAGCTGCGCCCGGCGCGCAGTTCACCGGCAGCGAACCACTGTTCGCGATGCAGGCGGCCATTGGCCTCGCCCAGGCGCCGCACCGGCGTGCCGTTGGCATCGAGCGCGTCGAGGGTGAAGGTGGCACCGTTGTCGTCCCAGGTGTATCCCCCCTGCGCGTAGCCACTGACCATCCACCACTGGTTCACATCGGTGCGCAGATCGGTGCCGTGGTAGTAGCCGTAGGTGAGATAGGACATCCAGCCACCGGAACCACTGGCCAGCCGGTAGCGCGCCAGCGTGCTGGCTTCCAGTGGCCGGTTCAAGGCCAGCTGCAGGCGGCACTGCACCGCGGCCGATTCGGGGTAGACCTCGCCCTGGCGGGTTGCACTGCCGAGGAACTGGCGGCGCTCGATGCCAGCACTCACACCGGTCTGGCCAAACGCGTAGCGCATGCCGAAGGACGCGATGGTGGATGGCCAGCCGGTAGTGGAACGCGAGTGGCTGAGGCGCTCGGCGCGTGCACGCGCATCCGGCGTTGATTCGCCGGTGCACGGGTCCACCGCGCGGATCGATTCGTAGGTGCCGCCCTCGTCGTACAGCGTGTTGAGCAGGCGTGCGTAGAGTTCCAGCGTGCCATGCTGGTCGTTGAAGGCCGGGGGCCGCCAGAACGCCTCCAGCGTGCTGAACACCGAATCGCCGGGCGTACTGATCGCCGCACCGCCGACATTGGTCGCCGCCTGGCGCGCACCGCGGAAACCCGCCGAGGCGATCACGCCCCACTCGCGCGAATAGTTGGCGATGGCATTGCGCACGTTGTAGCGCTGGCGCTCATCCAGTGGCAGCTCACCGGCATCGGCGCGATCAATGGCGCTACGCAGCAGCGTCACCGCCTGCGGATGGTCACCGTTGGCTGCGCTGGCGTAGGCCTGGTCGAGCACTACGCTTTTCGGTGCCTTTCCGGTGGCCTCGGCGGCACGGAAGTCGGCCAGTGCGCGCGCCGGTTCGTGGGCCTTCTGGTTGAGGTAGCCGCGTTGCATCAGTGCACCCGCGTCATCAGGACGCTGTGCCAGTGCCGTATCCAGGCGCTGCCGCGCTTCGTCCTGCTGGGCACGGTTGCCCGACGCCAGTGTGGTGGTCAGCAGGCCTTGCAGGTTCGCGTCGTCCGGTGCGAGCTGCACGGCCTGCCGTGCCTCACCGATGGCATCGGCGTAATCCTGGCGCGCGTAGGCCGCATAGGCGCGCTGTGCGGCACCGCCATCCCCCTGCAGGTCGGCCGGCATCAGTTCGCAGACGTTGCCGCTGTCCCCGGACTGGCAGTGCTGGACCGGTGCCGGGTAGGCCTCGGCGCTGATGCGGGGAAGCTCGCGACTGGCGCGGATCGCCCGGCTGCGTTGCTCGATGCCCTGCTGCAGAAGCTGCCGTGACCGTGCATCGCCTTCACCTGCCGGTACCGCCGCCTGCAACGGTGCCAGCAGTGCAGCTGCGCGTACCCGATCACCTGCGGCCAGTGCCGCATCCACCGCCAGCAGGCGCACGTTGCGCTGTTGCGTTGTTGACCCCGGCGTGGCAAGCGCTGCGTCGAAATCTTCACTGGCCAGCGCCACACTGCCCTGGCGCTGGCGCAGGTAGCCACGCATCACCCGGGCATTGAGATCGTGGCCGTCGATCTGCAGCGCCTGGTCGGCACTGCGCTCAGCGTCGGCCAGCTGATCGCCCTGCAGCTGCGCGGTGATCAGCAGCAACCGGTATGAAGCAACGTCGGGTGCCAGTTCCACGGCGGCGTGCGCCTGCTCAATAGCGGCGGCATCCTCGCCTGCGGACAGCGATTGATAGGCCTGCTGGGCCTGCAGCAGCGCGCGTTGGCGGTCCAGTGTCACGCGCCGCGCGCGCAACTCCTCAACGTTGGGTGCCCCGAGCTGCAGCGCGGTGCCGATGGCGGCGTCGGCCTGTTCGGGCTGCTGCTGAGCCTCCAGCGCCGCCACCCACAGCAGGGCCCATGCGCCCTGTTTCGGCTGCTGCCGGAACGCCTGTTCGGCCTTGCTGGCGGCGATGCCCATCTGCCCGGCGTCGTAGGCCGCATAGGCTTCGGTTGCCAGCATGTAGGCCTGCCGATTGTTGCGGTCGGCCACCGTTGCGGGTGCGCGCGGTACGACTGTGCTACGCGCTGCACCTGTGGTCGTCCTGGGCGCGGCGGCCAGCGCCGGCAAGGCCGGATCCTTCATCCCCGCGTCCAGCGCACGGCGCGCCTGCTGCTGTGCTTCTTCGTCACGACCAAGCTTCTGCAGCGCGTAGACCTGCAGCAGGCGCAGCCGCACCACATCCGGGCGCAGCCGGATCGCTTCGCTGGACTGCCGGTAGGCCGTGGGGTAATCGCCACGTTCATAGGCAGCAAACGCCTGCTCGGCGATGCGGTAGGCGGCACCAGACAATGGCAGTGGTGCATCGGTCTGTGCCAGCACCGGCGCGGCGGCCGTGGCCAATGCCACGGCGATGACGGTGGACAGCAGCGTGGTCTTCATGCCGGCAAGGCTCCGGGCGGCGGCGACTGCAGCGTGGCCGCACGCCGGCGCTGCTCCTGCATGGCCTGGGCCACGGCCTCCTCGGTGGTGATGCCCTGCTTGACCAGGTAGTCGCCGATGCGACCGTCGCGCTGCGGCATGTAGTCGTCCAGTGCGATCTCGAAGCGTGCGTGATCGATCAGGCGCATTTCCACCAGCAGGTCGCCCAGCAGGGGCACGTTGTCCAGGTGCCACTGTCGTTCGCCACCGATCAGGCGCAGGCCCGCGTTGATCTCGCTTTCGCGGGCAATGCTCTGTTCGATGTGCTCGCTGCGCGTTTCCTGCTTCAGCAATGCCACGGCGTCCTCGGGCAGCGGACTAGCCACGGCCAGCCGCAGGGTGCCTTCCTGGCGCGGCGGCAGCGGCAGCATGCGCCATTGCACGCAGGCATCGGCACTGACCGGGAACTGGCAGGCACGCAGGTAATCCACGTCGATGACCGCGCGTGGCAGGTCGCCCTGGAAGGCGATGGCCTCGGCCAGGGTCTCGTCATCCAGCCAGCCCTGGGTGAGCAGGATGCGGCCCAGCGGTTGCTGGCGGCCTGCCTGCTGCTGGTCCAGCGCCTGCTGCAGGCGTTCGGGTTCCACCGCCTGCCAGGTGGTCAACAGCTCGCCCAGCTGCTTGCGGGTCTGCACCAGCTGCGCCGCATCCGGGAAGTCGTGCATGGTCTTGTCCCAGACCATGCGCTTGCCGAACAGCAGGTAGGCCAGGAACACCTTCCAGGCTCGGGCGGTGGCCATGAAATTGATCATGTTGCCAACCACCATGCGCGGGATCGACATCAGTGCATGTTCCCAGCCATACAGCCGGTTGACGAAGTAGAAGCGCTGCACGACGCGGGTCGCCAGCGCTGCCGTAGTCAGCAGCGCCACGTTCATCTGCCAGGTACCGGCCTGGAACACGCTGGGGAACTGCATCGTCCACAGCCCGGTCATCTTCAACAGCCAGAACAGCATCAGCTGCAGGAAGATGATGTAGGCGATGATGCTGACGAACGAGGTGATGATGCCCTTGCGGTCGCGCGCCAGCAGGTACTTGGTGGCCAGCGAGCCACGCCAGCCCAGCGACTCCCAGCTCTGCAGGCCGATGCCCAGCACCCACCGCGCCTTCTGCCGGTACGAGGCACGGAAGTTGTCGGGGAAGTACTCGCGCACGCACAGCGCCATCTGCTGGGTACGCTCGCGCACCGGCCCCCAGCCGAACCAGGACGGACGGCGCACGCGGAACTGGACCGGGAAGCGGGCGAAGATCGACTGCATGCCCATGGCTGCCAGCCGCGCACCAACGTCGTAATCCTCGGTGAGGCTGTCGGTGTTGAAGGGCTGGTTGTCGGTCTGCGCGCTCAGCGCCAGCAGCGCGCGCCGCGAGAAGCAGGTACCGACGCCCGCGGAGGGCACCATGCCGGACACGCTCTCGCGCACCACCAGATCCTTTGCGTGCCATTCGGCGAATTCGTCCATGTAGACGCCGGCCACCAGTTCGTACCACTCGCGGTCCAGCGAGGTCACCGGCAGCTGGATCATGTCCTTGCGCGGCAGCAGGTAGTTGTAGAAGCGCAGTTCCATCGGGTGCAGCACGTCCTCGCTGTCGTGCAGGATCACGCCGGCGAACTCGATGTCGTGGCGCTTCTCGTAATCGAAGATCGCCAGGATCAACCAGTTCAGGCAGTCGGCTTTGCTGGTCGGCCCGTCATGCGGCACCTCCACACGGCGCAGGCGCTTGTAGCGGCGGCGCATGCGCTCCACTTCGTCGATGGTCTGCGGGTCGTTGGGATAGGTGCCCACGAACACGACGTACTCGCGGTAGTCGAGCACGTTGATCATGTTCTCCACCATCTGCGCGATGACGTCGTACTCCATCCACGCCGGCACCATGATCGCCAGCGGCTGTTGCGGCCGCTGCAGCAGGTCTTCCTGGGTCAGCGGCCGGTACGCTTCGCGACGCTTGATGGTGAGCGCGCGCCAGCTCTCGCGCACCCAGTACCAGACATCGATGAACAGGTCATCGAGGCTGGAGATCAGGATCAGCACGGCCACCGCCGCCGCCGTGGTTTCCAGGGCGGCGTAATAGTTGGCCAGCTGGATGTTCCAGAACAGACCGTCCACGGTGGATCAATGCCCTGTGTTGGCGGACTTGCGGCGGCGCACCTGGGTGACGCGGGCGGCCAGCAGCGCGAACACGATCACGCCGACCAGCAGCAGCAACCAGACCATGTGCCGTTCCCATTTCGATTGCGGATTGCCATCCTGGGCAACGCGGCTCCCGTAAGGATCCTGGCGATCGAACTCGCGCACGGCATCACTGCCGTCGAGCACCGCAAGATCACCGCGCAGCAGCCGGAACGGTGCGCCGAACGACGGTGCCTGTGCGCCCAGGTCGCTGTACAGCACCCCGAGCTGGCCGCCGGAGGTGCCGACCTGCACCACCGCAGCGCGGTCCAGGCCGCTGACATCCAGCAGCGGCTGCGGCTTCCCGCCGATCAGCAGGTGGCCGTCCTTCAGGCCGGCCACATCAACACCCGACGGCGTCACACCGAAGGCCAGCCACGGCGCACCCGGGCTGACCGCCGCACCGGCATCGACCACCTTCAGCTCCGACACCTCCGGCGAGGCGCCCACTGCACTGGCCACGGCGATGACCTTGCCCAGTGAGGTCGGCGCGTCCTGCAGCCAGGTGCCGGGCACGAACACCTGGTTGCCGCGCGACAGCTGGCTGCTGGCACCGACGAAATCACTGCCCAGCGAACGCTTGGCCAGGGTCAGGTGGCTGCTGGGCAGGATCGAGACTGGATAAGCGGTGGCCGGATCGTGGCAATAGGGGCGTGCCGGCTGGCGCAGGAAGCTGACCCGGATCTCGTTGCGCGCCGACAGCGCATAGGCCGGCACCTTGGCCACCAGCCGCTGCGGCTGGCCGTTGGCCGACAGCACCTTGCCGCCCAGCAGGTAATCGTTGAAATGGATCGTGGCCACCGCGCCCTGCCCGGCCGCATTGGGGGCCGCCGAGACGTCGATCACCACCTCCTCGGGCAGGCGCCCATCGGCCGACAACGCGCCGAGGTCGAAGGTGGCGCTGCGGTCCGCACGGGTGACGACATCCATCGTGCCGGCGATGTTGCCGAGCCGGCTCAGCAGCACCTGGTCGCCGTCCAGCTTCGGCGTGCCTGCTGCGCTGACCTGCAGGCTGCGGCCCAGCGCATAGCTGCGCCACTGTTCGGCGAACAACCCGGCGACCTTGCCCGCCGCCGCCGGGTCGACCACCAGCGTCGGACGGCCGGCAACGGCCACCACGCTGACCGAGGCGGTGGCCGCGGGCTTTTCCAGGCCGCCCATGTCGGTGCCGCGCCACGCGGCGAACGCGGTGCCCGCATCGGCGCCAGCAGTAGCAACCTGTGCGGCCAGCGCATCCAGTGCCGCGCGCACGCCGGCCCGCAGCGCATCGCTGCCGATCATCACATCGGCGGCCAACGGCCCGCTGTCACGCAGCGACAGCAGCGCACCGACTTCGGCCAGATCCTTGATCGCATATGCGCGCTCGCCCGCAGCCAGCGCGGCATAGGCCGGCACGCCCTGCAGGCTGGCCGGGATGCTGATGCCGGTCAGGTCGACGCTGTCACCGACCTTCGGCAGCGCCACCACCTGCACCTGCTTGCCACCGGCCTGCAACGCGGTACCGATGCGCCAGGCCGCATCGTAGGCGGGCGCCTGCAGTGCCTTGCCGTCCACCAGCAGCCGCACCTGCGGGGGCAGCGCGCCCCACGCCTTGGCCACGGTGTCCACGGCGCGGCCGTCGAAGCGGTAGCTGAAGCGCGAGTCCGGCGACAGCCGCAGCACGTTGGCCGGCGCGCTCTGGTCGGCACATTGGTAGTCGGAGACGATCGACCACCAGCCGACGCCGACCCGCACGAAGCCGTTCTGGCGGGGTTCGCCATCGATGGCCAGCAGCTGGCTGGCGTCACCCTGTGCATCGGTGATCGAGCGTGCGGCGATTGGATCGCCATCGACCGACCACAGGCCGGACGTGCGCCCGGCGTGGCCGCGCACATAGCGCCCGTCCAGCTGCAGCTGCGCATCGCGGGTAGCGACGCCGGCCGGCACCGGCAGGTAGACCTCGCGCTGGCTCTCCTGCCCGCTGAGCACCAGCGGTTGACGGAAACCGAGTTCGCGCAGGGTCATCTGCCGGCTGACCGTGCTGTCGCCGCTCCATTCGGCGAACTGGCCGGCGACGCTGTCGGCGGCATGGGCACTGCCCACCACGCCCGACAGGACGAACGCGGCGGCGGATGCAAACAGGGGAGAGCGGCCGGTCTGGGTCATGGCGTCACTTCGCGTGGATGGGAGTGGGCGGCACCGCCACTGCGGAGGCCAGGCGAGAATTCGGGAAGGGGCGTGCCACGCAGGGCGGCGACGATGCGCGCGCTGGCACGGCCATCGCCGTAGGGGCTGGCGTCGGGATCGAAGTGGGTCCGGTGCGGTGGTTGTGCCAGTGCCGCATTGACCGCTTCGACAATGCGCGAGGGCGTGGTGCCGACCAGCGTCACCACACCGGCCTCGACCGCCTCCGGGCGTTCGGTGACGTCGCGCATGACCAGCACGGGCTTGGCCAGCGCCGGCGCCTCTTCCTGCACGCCACCGGAGTCGGTGAGGATGACATCGGCGCGTTGCATCAGGCGCACGAAGCGCAGGTAGTCCTGCGGCGGCACCAGGTGCACGTTGTCGAGATGGCCGAGGTGGGCGTTGACCGGGCCCTGCACGTTCGGGTTGAGATGCACCGGGTACAGCACCTGCAGGTCCGGCCGCCGGGCCAGCCCGGCCAGCGCGCGGCAGATGTCCTCGAAGCCCTGGCCGAAGCTCTCGCGGCGGTGGCCGGTGACCAGCAGCAGGCGACGACCGGGGTCAAGCATGTGGAAGGGTTCATCAGCCCGCGCACGCAGTGCCGGGTCGGCATCCAGGCGCTCCACGGTCTGCTGCAGGGCATCGATGACGGTGTTGCCGGTGACCAGGATCTGCCCGCCCAGGTGTTCACCGGCCAGGTTGGTGCGAGAGCTGGGCGTGGGCGCGTACAGCTGGTGGCCGACCACATCGATCACCCGCCGGTTCATTTCTTCCGGCCATGGTCGGTTGATGTCGCCGGTGCGCAGTCCGGCCTCGACATGACCAATCGGAATGCGGTGGTGGAACGCGGCCAGCGCGGCGGTCATCGCCGTGGTGGTATCGCCGTGCACCAGCACCCGGTCCGGACGAACCTGCGTGTACAGCGCGTCAAGCCGCTCGAACAGTTTGGAACACAGGCCATTGAGGGTCTGGTTGGGCACCATGACATCGAGGTCATGGTCGGCGGTGATCTCGAACAGCGACATCACCTGGTCCAGCATCGCCCGGTGCTGGCCGGTGATGCAGACCACCGATTCGATGTCCGCAGCCTCGGCCAGGGCACGCACCAGCGGCCCCATCTTGATCGCTTCCGGTCGCGTGCCGAACACCGACAGGACCTTCACTGCAGCGCTCCGGACGGCCGGCGCAAGGGAATGCCAGGAGCTGTAGCCACGTCTGGATCCTTTCGGCGTTCCCGTCCAACACCCGCAGGCAGGAGACGGTCACCTCATGAGGAAACTCCAAAATCGCGACGTACATCACATTCGAATGATGGTACGCGCGTCGTGGCATTGATCTTCATCGTTGGAAGATCAAGACGCAGTCAACGCCGCCCGTGGAACGGGCGCCGTTTCGGTGGAACGCAGCAATGGCCGCGGCCTGGGGCCGCTTTACTCGTACTGGATGGTGAAGGTGGCCTGGCCGTTCGCGACACCGGCGCCGACGGTGCCGGCCTGGGTCTGCACGTAACGGGCGCGCAGCGGCAAGGTCATCGTGCTGGTGCCGGGGGTGGTGGTACCGACGTTGACGGTCTGGCCGAAGCGCACTTCGCGCTCGGTGCTGCCATCACGCTGGACCATCTGGATGCCGATGCGGGTGGCGCTGTTGGTGGCCGCACTGAGCTTCAGCACACCCGGCATGTTCGAGCTGTCCTGGTCGGCATCGAGACGGATGCCGATCTTGCTCTGGTACTGGGCGACATTGCTGCCCTGGCAGTTCAGGCGGATTTCGAAGTCGCGATCGACAGCCTTGGAACCAACACCGGTGAAGGTGGTGTTGGGCACGCTGCCGAAATCGACGGCGATGTTGCGGCTGCCGGCCTGCACTTCACAGGTCGGGCTGACCACGGTGGTGCCCGAGCCCTTGAAGGTCGAGGTCAGTTCCGGACGGCCCGGGCCGTCGCCGTCGAGATAGTAGGTGGTGAAGCGGCCGTTGGGCGCGATGATGCCCGAACCCGTCTGCGCGGCTGTCTTGATCAGCTCCACGCGGAAGCGGCCACCGTTGAGGGTCAACGTCCGGTTGCCTCCCAATTGCAGCGTGTGCGGGTAGTACGTCTGGATGGTGCCCGAATCACGATAGACACGAATACCCACCCCGGCTACATCGGTGGCATAGACGTTGCTGAAACCCGGGACCGCGTTCTGCTGTGCTGCGTTGACGAAGCGACCGTTGGCACTACCGCCCCAGCGATCGCAGTAGCCGATGCTGTCGCGCTGGTTGATAGGCACGATCAGCTCCTTGATCACACCACCGACGGGCAGGCTGGGCAGGATCACGATCTGCCCCATGTCCATCTGCACGTCCTGCGCGACAAAGCCCTGCTGGGTGATGTAGCAGGTCGCCAACGCCGGGCTGGCCACGGCAATACCGCCCAAGATGGCCACTGCAGCCAGCGCCTTGCGGCCACGGGAAGAAATCATCGGCATGCTGCCTCCAGCGGGATGAAGCCGGTCTTGGACGCATCGGCGCCCGCCGGAACCTGGTAATCGACGGTGCAGCGCTGGTCGGCGCCGGCGCCCCACTCCACCAGCAGGCGGCCCTGGTTCTGTTCGCTACGCACGTACAGGCGGCCACCCTGACTGACCATGCCCACCGGCTGGCCCTGTTCGTCCTTGACCTGTGCACCGAACGGCATGGTGCGGCCATCGGGGTTGCGCACCTGGATCAGCAGCGCGTTGCCCTTGCGGGTGTCGAAGCGCAGGTAGCTGATGGCACCGGCGAACGGCGCGACCGACTGGCTGGTGCTCTCCAGTTCGACGTCGTGGGCCATGCCCTGCGGGTCGAGGGTGACGGTGTTGAGGCGGTACGGCGACACGTACGGCACCACGGCGTAGCCGCGGCCATCGACGCGCAGGCCCGGGGCGTTGCTGACGATCGCATCGCGTGCGCCCGGCGCTTCCACCAGCACCATGGTGTCGCCACGCTGCGGGGTGAAGGTGAAGCCGCCCGGATGCACGACCACGCTGCCGTTGGCGCCGACCGAGGCCTGGCGGAAATCACGCGAGTGACTGTAGGTGGCGTTCAACGCGGAGTAGCGGCTGCGGTACTCGGCATTGCCGACGGCAGTGGTGCCACCCTCGCGGGAATCGGACAGGGCCACGCCGTAGCTGAAGTTGTTGTCGACGCCGGCCGAACCGGTGATGCCGACGCGGCTGTTGTCGTAGCCACCGCGGTCGCGCACGCCGAGATCGGCGCTGAACGACACCGGGTGGGTGCCACGGCCCAGCGGCACGCTCATCGACAGCAGGTACTGGGTGTCGGAGCGGCCCAGCACGCCTTCTTCGGTGCGCAGCGCCGAGAAGCCGTAGTTCACCGAGCGCCAGGCATTGTTGTAGCCCACCTGGTACTGCTTGGAGGTGCCGGAGCGGTCGTAGAAGTCACGCACCGAGCCGGTCACGTACAGCGCGCCGCCGCGACGGCCCAGCGGCTGGTTCAGCGTTACCTGGAACTGGCTGCGCTGACGACCGCGGGTGGTCGGGTCGATGCCGCGCTTGTCCGAGTCACGGCCATACAGCGCGTCCTGCAGGCTGTAGAAGCCTTCGGTCGAATAGCGGTAGGCGGCCAGGGTCAGGTTGGTCCCGGTCTCGCCGATCATGTTGCTGTAGCTCAAGCGCACGCTGGCACCGGTGTGGTTGCCGTAGTGGTCGAACGTCGTACGTGCATGGGTGACGTCGGCGGCGAACGCGCCGACCGGCGTGGACAGGCCAACGCCGTACAGCAGCGACAGGTAGCCGTTGCTCAGTGCACTGCCGCCGTACAGGGTCAGCTGGTTGCCGATACCGCGCTGATAGGTGCCCTGCACCAGCCACGGCTCATCGGCCAGCAACTTGTTGCGCACCTGGCCGGCCGTCAGCGCGTAGCGCGACACGCCTTCGCGCAGCATCTGCGGCACCGAACCGAACGGCACCTTGAATTCGCGGCGGCGGCCATCGGCCTCGATCACGCTCACTTCCAGGTCGCCGCCGTAGCCGGTCGGGTACAGGTCGTCGATGACGAAGCTGCCCGGCGACACGGTGGAGGAGTAGATCAGCTGCTGGTTCTGGCGCACTTCAACGCGCGCGTTGGTTTCGGCGATGCCGCGCACGACCGGCGCGTAGCCGCGCAGCGAATCGGGCAGCATGCGGTCGTCGCTGGCCAGGCTGGCGCCGCGGTAACCGATCGAATCGAACAGTTCGCCGGTGGTGTAGGCCTCACCGATGGTGAGCATGCCGCGCACCTGCGGGATGCCGCGCTGCGCGTAAGTGGCGATGCTCTGCCAGTGACGGCCGTTGCCTTCGGACCAGGTCAGGTTGGAATCGTGGCGGAACTGCCAGCCGCCCAGGTTCAGGCCAGCGTTGAGGCCGAGGTAGGCACTGCGGTTGCGCTGGCCACCCTCGACGCGGCTGTCGCTGTCGATGGCGTTGAAGCTGTAGCCGACGAAGCCGGCATTGATGCCGCGGTCCCACAGCGAAGGATTGACGTAGCCACGCGCTTCACGGCGCAGGAACACCTGCGGGATGCTGAGGTCGTAGCGCAGGTTGCCACTGTCATAGATGCCGTAGGCATTGGCCATGCGCCGCTGCACCGGCACGCAGCTGGTCTTGTCGGTCGGCACTGACGGATCCTGCTGCAGCAGCACGGCCTCGCTGTCCACGCCCATTTCTTCCAGCATCGGCAACGGCAGGCAGGCGTCGACATGGCCCTGCTCATCGGCCTTGAACTGCAGGTCGCGGCGGCCCTGCCAGCCACCGTTGACGTAGACGTCAACGCGGTAGGTGCCGGCCACCATCGGGTTGCCATTGGTGAAGGACGCCAGATCAACCTGCTTGGCCTGGCCAGACAGGAAGCTGGAGTTGAACTGTGCCGATTCCGGTGCACGCGCATTGGCCGCACCGCTCTGCGCCATCAGCGCCTGTTCGCCGAGATTGGCCGGTGCAGCCAGCGCCCATCCTGGGCAGGCCACGCCAGCAACCAACAGGCAAAGCGCCTGATGGATCGACAATGTCAATCTGTTTCCGATCACACTGACATTCCTTCAATTCGCCGCACAGCGGCGGTGGCGGGATGCGCAGGCCAGGGGCCAGCGCGGCGCGTTCAGCCCCCGGTGCTGCCGAGGCGGATCGTGTGCTCCACCCGACCGCCGTAATCATTGATGGTGATGAAGCGCACCTGGTCGGAGCCCGCCGGTGCGGTGAACTCCAGGCTCTGCTTCGGCGCGACCATCGCGCCCTTGTCCTCGACGGTCTTCTCGCTGCTGCCGGTCACGGCATGCACTTCGGCCAGCGTGACGTGGAAGGGGCTCGGGTTTTCCACCCGCAGGCGGTCGCCCGTGCGGGTCCAGCGCAGCGCTGCCGGCGCGTCGTTGGCGACGCCCTTCAGGCCCTGCGGCCGGTAGAACAGCTTCAGGCGCGAACGAAACGCGACCTGCAGGTAATTCTGGTCACCGCTGTCGGCGTTGTCGGGCGACGGCGGCACATCCAGTACGTTCAGCCAGAACACCGACTCACGATCGGTCGGCAGCTGCGCGCCGGAGAAGATCAGACGCAGCGCCTGGCTGCGGCCGGGTTCGACGCGCGCGATTGGCGGCGTCAGTACGAACGGGGCATCGCTGGTATCGGCGGTCTGGTTGGCGTCACCGCTGTCGATCCAGGCCTGGACCAGCGCCGGCGAGTCGCCCACGTTATCGACCTGCACGGTCACTTCGCGCGCCTGCGCCGGATAGATCACTCGCGTGCCGTTGACCACCACGCCTGCCAGAGCGTTCTGGCAGAAGGGCAGCGTGAACGCTGCCAGCAGCAGCGCCCGGGGAAAGAATGCTTTCATCGGAAGTACTACGCTCGAGGGGTGTGGCCAGAGGCCGCGGAGCACTGGCCGGCGCGTACGCCGGCCAGTGCGGGTACGGCTACGATCAGTTGTAGATGATCGTGTACTTGACGCTGCTGGTGACGTCGCCCGGGGTGGCGGCGGCAGTGGCGTAGTACTCAGCGTAGTAGTTCAGATCGGCCGAGCCGTCGGTGCCGACGGTGACCCACTGCGAGTTGGTCTGGGCCAGACCAGCGCCGGCAGCCTTGATCGGCAGGAACTGGTTGTTCGAACCCAGCAGCTGCAGCTGCACGTTGGTGGCAGCGTTGGCCGAGGACTGGTTGACCAGGCGGCCGCTGTTGAAGTCGACGGTCGAACCCGGCTCGAAGTAGGTGGCGACGTTGCCGGCGCTGCACTTGGTCAGGTTGATGGCGAACGGGGTACGGCCCGCAACGGCACCGGCGGTGGCCAGGGTGTTCTTGGACACGGTCGGCAGGTTGACGGCGAAGTCCTTGCCGCCCGGAGTCGAGATGGTGCAGGTCTTGTCGGTGACCTTGCCATTGAAGGTGATGGTGCCGTCGGCGGCGTTGGCGGCCAGCGGAGCGGCGGCCAGCATCAGAGCGGCAATGAGGTTGATCTTGTGCATTCGCTTTTACCTAACCCTACTGAAGAGATGAGAAGTAGAGGAGGAAGCAAGGAGCACTGCCGGGCTATCAAGACCCATCCTTGCGTCTCACCTGTGGCCGGACTCGGACATACCTTCCCCTGAATCCGTGACGCAAGTATAGGCACAACTGTGATGAAAGTCTCATTATTTTTCTGAACGCCAATTCATTGACGCCTTAAATGTGACGTGGTAGGCGAAATCAAGCCAGGGGGAGCGCGGGGAACGTGACGGTGGCCGGATCAGGTCACAAACGACCTTGCATGACGCTCCTGGTGACGCGTTCGGCACGCGCGGAAACAGGCCTTTTTCAAGTGGAAATCGCCTTATTTGATGCGCATCACTCTTTCTTGGTGATGGCCCTAGCAGATTCGAAATCGTCCTATTAAAGGCGGATCGAACCTGTCGCTAACTAGGACACACCGAACCAGAGAACGTGTCATGAGGAATTCCATTCTGCTGTGTGTGGCCCTGATGTCCGTCAGTGCGCTGGCCCAGGCCAGCAGCGGCAGCATCCGTTTCAGCGGCCGTATCGCCGAGCCGGGCTGCACGACGAACCTGTCCCAGGGTGAGCTGAGCCTGGCCGCCTGCCCGCCCTCGGCCAAGGGCTCGACGGTAGCCGTGACGGCGCTGGCCGATGGCCAGGCCGCGACGCTGCGCGACGGCAAGCGCCAGGGCCAGAAGCTTTCGGTGTCGGCCAGCGCGATGCGCGCCGGCGATATCGCCTTCTCCGAGCGCTACAGCGTGCAGGCCTCGAAGCAGCAGCCGCTGCAGGGCGCCTACCTGGTGGTGGTCGACTACCTGTAAGCCGGCGTGCTGTAGGCCGACGTGTTTACGCCGGCGGCAGCTCGAAGACCTGGCGCAGATAGGCCAGGTAGCCCGGGTCGTCGCACATGCTCTTGCCCGGCGAATCGCTGAGCTTGGCCACCGGCTGGCCGTTGCAGCGGACCATCTTGATGACGATGTTGAGCGGCGTTGGCCCCAGATCATTGGTCAGGTGGGTGCCGACGCCGAAGGCGACCTGGCAGCGACCCCGGAAGTAGTCGTACAGGCGCATCACCTTGGCGATGTCGAGCCCATCGCTGAACACCAGCACCTTGCTGCGTGCATCTACCCGGCGCTGCTGGAAGTGCGCCAGCATGCGGTCGCCCCAGTCGAACGGATCGCCCGAGTCGTGGCGGACACCGTCGAACAGCTTGCAGAAGTACATATCGAAGTCGCGCAGGAACGCATCCAGGCCGACCACGTCGGACAGCGCGATGCCCAGATCGCCGCGATACTCGCGCGCCCACGATTCCAGTGCCGCCACCTGCGAATCGCGCAGGCGCGGGCCCAGTGCCTGGAACGCCTGCAGATACTCATGGGCCATGGTGCCGTGCGGGGTCATGCCGTACAGGCGGGCGAAGTGCACGTTGCTGGTGCCGACCAGCTGCGGGCCGAGCGCATCGCGCAGCAGCGGCAGCAGACGGGCGTGCCAGTCGCGCGAGTAGCGGCGGCGGCTGCCATAGTCGGCGATGCGGCACTGCTCGAACCCCGGGGTATCACGCAGCAGCGCGGCCTTGGCCTGCAGGCGACGCTCGCCCTCGGCGAAGTCGGCAGTGGTGGTGTTGCGGAACCAGACTTCGTTGATGATCGCCAGCAGCGGCACTTCGAACAGGATGGTGTGCAACCACGGGCCGGTGATGTCCAGTTCGATCTCGCCAGGCACGGTCTTCGACGCGCGCAGCTGGATGTACTTGCGGTCGAGGTGGAACAGGCCGAGGAAATCGGCGAAGTCCGGCTTCACGAAGCGCAGGCCACGCATGTAGTCCAGCTCCGCGTCACTGAAGCGCAGGCTGCACAGGTGGTCGATCTCTTCGTCGATCTGGTCGATGTAATGAGCCAGGTCGATGCCGGGCGTGCGGCACTTGAACCGGTACTGCACCTGGGCACCGGGGTGCTGGTGGAGCACCGCCTGCATCATGGTGAACTTGTACAGGTCGGTGTCGAGCAGGGACTGGATGATAGGCATGGGGCGGATTATGCGCCCGGCGGAGTGAACCGTGGGCGCGCTCGCCTTCTGTAGAGCCGAGCCCACGCTCGGCTGGATTGTTGCCTGAGCCGAGCGTGGGCTCGGCTCTACAACGACCTGCGCAGCAGGCGCGGCACCAGCATCAGGGCGTGTGCCCAGATCGCGCCCCACACCGCCACGCGCACCGGCAGCGAGCGCTGCCTGGCCTCGAACTTCTGGAAATAGCGCCACAGGCCCTTGTGCTTGTGCCATTCGACGAAGAACGGCCGCGAGCGGCTGGAGACACCGCGCACGTGGGTGACATGCAGGTCGTTGGCGATCGCCACCACCGCGCCGGCCTCGCGTGCGCGGCGGCACAGGTCCAGGTCCTCGGCGTGCAGGCGGTAGCCCGCGTCCCAGCCGCCGATGCGCTCGAACAGTGCGCGCGGCATCATCAGCAGCGCACCGGACAGGGCCGGCACCCGCTGCAGCGCCTGGTGGAGGTCACGCGGCACCGCCAGCTTCGAGCCCTTGCCGGGCGAACGCAGCATCAACAGGAAATCCGGATCACGGCGGCGCACCGCTTCGTCGGCATGGCCATGCTCGTCCACCTGCTCAACGCCCAGCAGGCAATCGCCCAAGGCTTCGGCACGGCGGCGCAGTTCGGCCAGCGTATCCGGTTCAACCATCAGATCCGGGTTGATGAAGGCCAGCCATGGGCTGTGCGAATCGGCCACGCCCTGGTTGTTGGCGGCGGCAAAGCCGGGGTTGTCCGGATTGCCGACGAAACGCACGCGCGGATCATGGCTGGCATGGCGCTGCACGATATCCAGCGTGCCATCCATCGAGCCATTGTCGATCACCCGGATCTCGGCCACATCCTGCGCCTGGCGCAGACGCGAGAGACAGGCATCAATGGTGCTGCCGCTCTGGTAGGTGACGACGATGGCGGCAATGGCAACATTCAAGCAGGAGGCTCCGACGCGGACGGGACGAACAGGTCCCCCTGTTCCTTCGGCATTATCGCCTGCCGCATGCGCTGCTGCAGGTCGGCACGCAGGCCATGCAGCGGATCGTGCATGAGGAAGTCGGCCAGCCTAGGCACCCAGCCCGGCCAGCGCGCGGCCAGGGCCTCGAGATCGCCATCACGGCTGATCGCCTCCCCTGCCCGGCTGACGAAGGCGGTCTCGCACAACACGTTGCGCCATCCCAGGCCAGCCATGCGCAGGCTCAGGTCCACCAGTGCCGCGTTCCAACCGCCGTAGCTGTCCACGTCCAGGCCCCCGGCGCGTCGGCGCGCGTTGCCCCGCACCAGCACCGCGTGGGTGACCGCCGACGGCAGCTCCGGGTGCAGCGTTGGCAGGCCGGCACAGGTCTGCGCCAGCAGCGCGGCATCGTCCGGTTCCGGATTGATCTCGCCCAGCCGGGGCCACGCAGCGGTTTCGCCGGCATTGCACCACGGGGTTGCGGTCGCGATGGCGGCATCGCGGGCGAAGGCGTCCTGCAGCTGCTGCAGCCAGCCTGGCGCGGGCACGCTGTCCGGTGCCAGCACCGCCACGTCCATGCCATCACAGGCGCGCAGCATCTCGTCCAGGTGGGCGACTTCACCCAGCGGCCGTGCACGCCGGGTGTACTCAGCCTGCAATGGCGTATGTGCCAACCAGTGTTCCACCACGGCCTGCGCACGTGGCCCGGTCTGTGCATCGTCGGCCAGCCAGACCGCGGTGCCCGGCGCGGTGCCCGCATCCAGTGCGGCCAGGCAGCGGTCGAGCGCGGCATCGTCCACGCACAGCGGCAACAACACGATCGCCCCCATCCCGCCTCCGTGGTTGTCGGTAGCCACAGCCTAGCACTGGGAGGGTATCGGCCGGGTTGCACCCGGCACCCGCTTCAGGCCAGAGCCGAAGCCAAAGCCAAAGCAACAGCAGAAGCCGGCTATCCGTGGGATGGCGGGGTGGGTCCGGTTGCGGGGGACGCCGTAAACCCGTCCCTGGGGGCTTGGCCGCGGCATCCATGCCGCGGACACCCCCGCAACCGGACCCACCCCGCCTTCGACAGATTCCTGCGATCTGCCGGGCCTTGCATTCTGTAGAGCCGAGCCATGCTCGGCTCAGATCTCACAGATATCTAGATATTCGATTTCGATGGAGATTCATCCACGCATGGCGTGGATCTACCGTGTCGACCAAGGTCGACACCTACCAACAGCCGCGGGAATCTGTCAGAGGTGGGGCGGTGTGGGTTGGCAGGACCGTTGGCGCCATGGATGGCGCCATCGAGCCCCCAAGGACGGGTTTACGGCGTGTCCTGACAACCCACACCGCCCCGCCCTCCCTCAGCAAACCCGCCGATGCTGTTGCTGTTGCTGTTGCTCCAGCTTCGGCCTGAAGCGGGTGCCGGGCGCAGCCCGGCCGTAAACCCCTTACTTCTTTGCGCGCGGCTGGTTCAGCGGTTCCATCGCCCGGAAGCGCTGGCTGTACTCGTCGGTCAGATTGCGCGCTTCCTGGCTGTTGCGCACGATGCTCGGGGTCAGCAGCACGATCACCTCCGAACGACGGCTGGTGCGGCTCTTCTGCCCGAACAGCGCGCCCACCACCGGAATCCGGCTCAGGCCGGGAATGCCGCTGCTGCCATCGGTGGCCGTATCGGTGATCAGGCCGGCCAGCATGATGGTGTCGCCGCTCTGCACCGCCGCTTCGGTCGACAGCTTCTTGGTAGAAATCCGCGGGTTGCAGTTGCGTTCCTGCGGGTTGCAGTTCTCCGGTACGTTCGAGGCGCTGCTCACTTCCTGCACGATGTCGAGGAACACCGTGCCGTCGCGGGTCACGCGCGGGCGCACCTTCAGGATCACGCCGGTGTCGATGTACTGCACCGAGCTGTAGCTGCTGGTGCCGATGCCGGTGTTCACCGTAGTCGTGTTGATCGGCACCTTGTCGCCCACGTTGAGCGTGGCCTCGGCGTTGTTGCGCACGAACACCGAAGGGGTCTGCAGCAGGCGTACATCGGTGACCTTGTCCAGCGCGCTCACCACCGCCGCACCGTTGTGGCCGGTGAACGCCCAGCCCAGGCCTTCGCCACCGGTCGCGGCACCGGCGAAGCTGCTCCAGGAGCCACCCGCTGCTGCCGGCAGGGTCACGCCGCCCAAGGCTCCCGTCAGTGCACGCCCGGCCACGGCATTGTCGAAGAACCAGTTCACGCCGTACTTCAGGTCGCCATCCAGCGAGACTTCAGCCACTTGCGCTTCGATGTGCACCTGCAGCGGCATCACGTCCAGCTTCTCGATCACCTCGCGGATCGAGCGCCAGGCCTGCGGGGTCGAACGCACCAGCAGGGTGTTGGTTTCCTCTACCGCCGACACGCCCACGCGATCGCCCTCCACTTCCAGGCTGACGCTGACGTTGCCGGACTGGCGCTGCGGCAGGTTCATGCTGCCGTTGCCACCACTACTGGAGCTGCTGCCCGGGGTCGAGCCGAAGCTGCTGCTGTTGTTGCTGTCCATGCCACGGTCGCCATCACTGCCCAGCTGCGACGGCATCGCGCCCGGTGCCAGCGATGCAGGGCTGGAGCCGCCGCGGTTGCCACTGCTGGCGAACGCTTCACTGAGGCGCTCGGCGAGATCGCGCGCCTTGATGTAGCGCAGTTCGTAGGAGAACAGGCGGGCACTGCCACCGGCCGTATCAATGCGGTCCAGCCACTGCTGGATCTGGTCCAGGTAACGCACCTGCGGGGTGATCACCAGCACCGCATTGGCGTTCTCCAATGGCAGGAAGCGGAACATGCCGGCGCTGGGCGTCTTGCTCTCCTCGCCGAACACTTTCTCCAGGTCGGCAGCGACCTGCTCGGCCTTGCCGGACTGGATCGGGAACACACCGACCGACATGCCCGAGAGCCAGTCGACGTCGAAGATCTCGACGGTGCGCATGTAGTTTTCCAGCTCGGCGCGGGTACCGCCCAGGGTAATCACGTTGCGACCACTGTCGACGTTGACGATGGCGTTGGGCCGCGCATACGGCTCCAGCACCTTCTTCATCTCGGTGGCCGAGATGAACTGCAGCGGGATCACACGCACTTCGAAACCGCGCGCGCTGGCAGCCGGTGCCGTGCTCGGTGCGACCGTACCGGCCAGCGCCTGGTCGGCGGCGACGATGTTGTAGCGGCCACCGCTGTAGACCATGCGTGCGTTGTTCCAGCCCAGCACCATTTCCAACAGGTTCAACGCCTGCGCCGGCGACACCGGCTTGGGCGTTGCCAGCGTGACCGTGCCCTGCACTCCCGGTGCGATCACGTAGTTCTGGCCCAGCATGTCACCGAGGATGGCCTTGACCACCGCGTGCACCGACTCGCCTTCGAAGTTGAAGGTCGCCTCACCGGTACTGGCGCCATGCAGTGCCGGCGCCGGCGAGCGGGCTGCCTCGCGGTTGATCATGGTGCCGGTGCCACGCCGGATCACCGCCTGTGGCGCACCTTGTGCGTCGCGGGCGGCATCGGCGGCCACCTCCGCTGCCTGTCCGGCATCGGTGGTGGATGCCAGGTTGCCCTTGCGCTGCACATGCGGCGCGGACACGGTGCTGCAGCCGACCAGCAGCGCGAGGGCAAAGGACCAGGGAAAAAAACGCAGGCTCATGCATTCACTCTATCGGTTGGTGCCATCGCCCGGGGGCGGCGACGGTTGTTGCTGCTGTTGTTGCTGCAGCTGGCGGCGACGGGCTTGGATGCGTTCGCGGATGGCCTGCATCTGCGCTTCGCTGGGGCCGTTGTTGTTGGCAGGCGGTGTGGCGGCCGCTGCAGCCGAAGGCGCTGGCGCACTGCCAGCAGGCGACGGCGATGGGGTTGCAGCAGCCGGCGGCGGTGCCGGCGGAGCGCCTGCCGGGGGCGGTACCACGATCGCACCTGCCGGCGGCGCACCGTTGGCGCCGCGCAGCACGGTCGGCGGCTCACCGCCCTGCCCATTGAATACCGCCAGTTCCAGCATCTGGTTGCCCCCGGGGCCGATCACCGTGGCCTGGCGTGGCGCCAGCCCCACCAGCTGCCAGCCATCCACGGCGTCGCCATTGAGGCGCAGGCGCAGCGAACGGTTCTGTTCGGTGGTGAAGGTGGCCATGCCGAAGTCGCCGGTCAGCAGCACGCCGGTCAGGCGCAGCGCGGCGCTGGCGGCGGGCTCGCTGCCCCCGAGCAGGTAGGGCTTCGGCCTGCGGTCCTCGGCGAACAGCGGTCGTTCGCCGATGGCGCTGTAACTGTCGGCGCTGGCCATGCGCTCGGCAGCCAGTGGTGGCAGGGCCGGCAGCGAGGGCGCCGCATCGGCATCGCCGTCGGCGCCCGGCAACCGGCCGCCCAGGCCAAAGCCGGTGGCCAGCCAGACCGCCGCCGCCCAGCCGGCCAGAGCCAGCAGGAAGCCGGTACGCAGGCTGATCTGCTCAAGCTTCATCGGCCACCTCCTGCCCTTCGTCCGGCGCAGCCGGTGCGGGTGTTGGTGCGGTCGATGGCGGTTGCGGCGCCGCGCCCGGCTCGGCTGCAGGTGCCGGCGCAGCGCCATCGGCAGCGGCACCGGGCAGCAGGTACCCGGCCAGTTCGAACGACACGTCCAGGCCGAGCCCGGACTCATTCGGCGACTGCTGGAAGCGCTGTGCGATCAGGTTGAGGTTGTCGACGAACAAACGCGGGCTGCCGGTTTCCAGGCTGTGCAGCACGGTGGCCAGTTCGGCCACGCCACAGCGCAGGCGTACCTGCATGGCGACGCGCACGAACTCGGCGTCACGACGGTTGTCGGTCAGTGGCGTGCGGTTGCTGATGGTGCAGCTGCGGTTGCCCGGGCTGGCCATCGCCACCGCATCCTGCAGCTTGGCGCCCAGTGCGGCGGCGGCGGCTTCGGCGGTGGCCTCACGCAGGAAGCCCGGCCGTTGCTGCAGGGCTTCGCGTGTGGCTCGCAGGCGCTGTTCGATCTGCGGCTGCTGTTGCAGCTGCGCCTGCACGCGCTGTTCGCGCTCGCGCAGGGCGGACACGTCGGCATCGATTTCGCGCAGCGGCTGGGTGAACCAGGGGTGCACCAGCAGCAGGTAGGCCAGGCCCAGCACCGCCAGCAGCAGCGCCAGTGCCAGCCAGCGGTCACGGCGCGCGCTTGGCATCGGCATCGGCCGCCTCCCGGGTCGGGGTCGCAGCCGGCAGCGGCTGCAGTTCGGCGGTCATGGTGAAGCGGTCACGGCCACTGGCGGCGCCATCGGCCTGCAGTACGCCGGTCAGATTGACCTTGCGCCACTGCGGCGCGTCCTGCAGCAGCTGTACCAGCTGCGAGGCCTCGCGGCTGAGCCCGATCAACTGCAGGTTGTTGCTCTCGATGGCCAGCTTTTCCAGATAGGTCCCTTCCGGCAGGCGGCGGGTCAGTTCGGTCCAGATCTCCACCGTACCAGCGCGCTGGCTGCGCTGCTTTTCCAGGAACGCCGCACCATCGATCAGCGCCTGCAGCTGCGCTCGTTCGCTGGCCACGCCGCGTGCACTGCGCGCACTGCGCTCCACCTGCGCGCGCAGTTCTTCGGCCGCCGCGCGGCGGTTGTCGAGCAGCTGCAGGCCGGCCAGCACCAGCATCACCACCGCGGCCACCGCCAGCAGCAGGTTCCAGCGCCGCATCGGATCGGTCCGCACCTGGCGCTGTGCGGGCGGCAGCAGGTTCACCTGCAGCGTGGTGCCCTGTGTATCGATCGCATCGACACCAGCCAGCGCATCGGCCCATTGGCCCACGTCATTGCGCCAGGCCTCCAGCTGGCGCAACGGCCAGGCCACCAGTTCGACCTGCAGCTGGCCTTCGCCGGCCACACCGAGTTCACGCACGTCATAGCTGACCTGGCTGGATTCGAACGGCGTCTGCCGATCGATCTCGAAGCCGACCACCGCGCGCAGGCGGTCGGCCGCCGCCGCAGGCAACCGCAGCTGACGACGCAGTACATCGCTGGCCGGCAGCAGCCACACCCGCGGCAGGCTGCGCAGGCGCGCCTCCAGCACCCGGTCCAGTTCAGCCGGCGACAGCGGCCACGGCAGGCGCGCCACCGGCTCGCGACGCTCGCCCGCCTCACGCCAGACCTGCAGCTGGTCACCCTCGCACTGCAGCAGCAGGCGTGCCTGTGCCCAGCCCAGCGCCCACTGCCAACGAGCCGGCACCCAGGCCAGCAGCGATTGCCGCCACCAGCGCAGGAAACGGCCGACGCCGGGGCCGATCCGGCCCTGCACCTGCCGCAGACTGTCCTGCCAAGCCGTCATCTTGCTGTCATTCCCTGCTCCCAGCGAAGCACTGTGTAGGACCGCCCGGGAACCCCGCCCGAGCCATTGCGTACCACCGCCTGCAGCACCGACCGGCGTCCACTGCCGTCGGTGACACGGGACTCGATACTATAGGTGCCACTGCTGCTGGCAAGGGTTGACGCACCGGCAGCGGAATCGGCATCACGCTCCTGCTGGGCACGCTGGGCCAGCACGGTATCGGCGTCCAGGCCCAATGCGGTCAACACCACGGCACTGGCGAACTGCGGATCCGGCCGCGCCTGGCGGCTGTACAGGGTAAGGTGCGGCAGCATCTTCTGATACAGCGGCCCACGCATGCCGAGCACCCGCTGCAGCTCGCCAAGGGTCTCGAAACGCTTGTTGCGCGGGCCGTACGGCAACCCGGCCGCCGCGTAGTCAGGCGCCTCGGCGCCCCCTCCCGGCTGCAGCAGGCTGTCCTCGTCACGCCAGTCGACGATGGCACCGGCCAACTGCCGCGCAGCCCCTTCGTCTTCGCCCAGCGCCTTGAGGAAGGCGGTCAGCAGGGTCACGTCGGCCAGGTTCAGGTTGATCTTGCCGTTCTCGTCCAGCACCTTGATCTCGATGCTGGCGTCATCGAACTGCCATCGATAGGTACGGCCATCGGCGCGCCAGGGCGCCCGCTGCGGATCGGCGGACAGCCGCGTCAACGCGTACTCCAGACCCGCCCGTGCACGCTCCTGGCCACGCGCATCGTCATCCAGTACCCGCTGCTGCAGGTGCTCGACACGCGCGCTCAACGCGAAGGCACCGACCAGTGCCGTCATCAACGCGATCAGCCACAGCACCAGCACCAGTGCTGCGCCACGTGTCCGGATCATCGTGCACCTCCGCTGCCACCGGCGCGCGGCGCCACCACCAGCGTGGGCCAGGGCGCGCCCTTGGCTGGCACGATCTGGATCTCCACCAGCATCGGCAGGCGACGGGTATCGTCCCAACGCGGCATCCAGTCGGTCACCTGGCCGGTTCTGGCGTCGATGCCGCGATAGCGCAGCTGCACCGACTTCAGGTTCTCCACCAGCACTTCCGGTGGGCGCGGCGGATTCTCGGCGATGCGCTCGCCTTCCTGCAGCAGCACCAGGTCCAGCAGCAGGCGCTGCTGGCCATCGCGGCCGTCCACCTGCAGCGCGTGCAGGTAGGCTCCACCACGGCCGAGATAACCCGGCAGATCCGCGGCGAACAGCATGCGATTCTCTTCACCCTGGAAGAAGATCGGCTCGCGGGTGGGATCAGGCGCTTCGAGCGGCGTACGTAGTGCGCCTGCCAACTGCCGACGCAGCAATGTCTCCACTGCGCGCATGCGTTCACTCTCGGCAGCGATCTGCTCGCCGCGCTGGCTGACCGCCATCGCCGAGCGAACGCTGGCGAACGCCAGGGCCAGGCCACCGGCCAGCAGCACCGTGGCCAGCATCACTTCAACCAGAGTGAAACCCGCTGCGCGGTGTTTCATCGCGCGCTCTCCAGGTCCGGCGGCAACAGGCGCAGGCTGCGCCAGCGCAGCTGCTCACGCTCACTGTCGCCCCACCGCACCTGCAGCTGCAGCTCGGCCAACCAGGGGGCACCCGGTGATTGAGATTGCGCCTGCGCCACGTTGCCGGCGCGTGGCTCCACCCACGGCTGCACCTGCAACTGCCAGTGGTAGCGCCCTTGTTCCCAGTCCCCCTGCTGTCTGCCGCCCTGCAGTGGCGAGGCAACTCCGGCTTCGGCCAGCAGCGACTGCGCATGCAGCACCGCGCGCGTGCGCAGCTCGGCCTCGCGCACCTGTTTCGCGCCACCTGAGAGACTCCCCAACAGCAGGGTCAGCGCCAACCCGAGCAGGGCGAAGGCGATGATCACTTCCAGCAGGGTGAAGCCACGGGCGCGCCGCTTCATTGCGACCGCCACGGACCGGAGCGGACCTCGCCGGTCAACCAGCCAACATCGATGCGCCATTCGGCATCGTCGCGCTGCAACCGGATGCGGCCACCGCTGGAACCGCCATCGGGGTGGAACTCGATCACGCCCTGCCCCGGCGCGGTGGCCAGCTGCGCGGCGCCTTCGAACTGCACCTGCAGCTGTGCCGGCACGTCACCGTGGCGCTGGTTGGCGCCTTCCCAGCGCCGCTTTGCCGGCTCGATGACAAAGCGCTGTGGCTCGCCGCGGGCGATCGCCTGCGCACGCACCATGCGCAGCTGGTTGGCGATGTCCTTGCCGGCGCTGCGCAGCTGCATGCCGGCGAACCCGCGCGACAGCCCTGCAGCGGTGATCAGGCCGATCGCAGCGATCAGCGCGATCACCAGCAGCATTTCCAGCAGCGACAGGCCCGCCGCACGCCTGCCGTGCAGGCGCGGGCGTGGCAGCCGGCGCGGCAGGAAATGGATCATGCAGGTTTACGGCTGGTAACGGATGTCGGCGTCAACGCTGCTGCCGCCGGCCTTGCCGTCCTTGCCCAGGCTGACCAGCTCGTACGGCTGACCCTCGCCCGGCGCACGGTATTCCAGCGCGTGGCCCCACGGGTCGTTCAGATCGGCCGGCTTGGCATACGGGCCCAGCCAGCCGCCGACACCGGCCGGTGCGGTCACCAGGTCGTTCAGCGAACCCGGCAGCTTGCCGGTGTCGATCTGATAGTTGTCGATCTTGGAGGCGACGGTCTGCACCTGCGCCTTGGCGATGTTGGCCTTGCCGCGGTCGGCACCGCCCAGCACGCGGCTGGCGACCAGGGTCAGCACCGCGCCAATCAGCACGATGACGATGATGATTTCCAGCAGGCTCATGCCCGACTGGTTGCGCGCGGCGGTGAAGGAAAGGCGGATCGGTCGACGGGAAGCAATCATGGTCGGTCCTTTCAGTTGCGGAGTGTCGGGGTTGCGTAGGGATCCATCGTCAACCGATGGCATTGGTCAGGTCGTACAGCGGCACCAGCACGGCCACGATCACCGCACCGACCACCGAGGCCAGCACCAGGGTGATCGCCGGCACCATCGCCGCCAGCAGACGGTCGATGCGCCGGGCGCTGTCCTGTTCGAAGGTATCGGCCGCCTTCAGCAGCATGGTATCGAGGGCGCCGGATTCCTCGCCAACCTGGATCATCTGCAGCGCCAGGCGCGGGAAGCGCTTGCCGCGCGACAGCGCCAGCGACAGGCCGGTACCGTTCTTCACTTCGTCCGCGGCGGCTTCCACATCGGCGGCCAACGCACGGTTGCCCAGCACATTGCGGGCGATGCCCAGGGCACCCAGCAGCGGCACGCCATTGCGCAGCAGGGTGCCCAGCGTGCGGGCCAGCCGCGCGGTTTCCAGTTCACCCAGCAGGCGGCCGATGCCGCGACGCTGCAGCAGCCAGCCATCCAGCGCCAGCCGGAAGGCCGGTTGCCGTGCCTTGCGTTCGAAGAACAGCGCAAGTACTGCCGGCACCACCAGCAGCAGCACCCACCAGTCGCGCACGAACAGACCCAGCTGCAGTACCGCGTTGGTGAACCACGGCAGCGCCACATCCAGGCTCTCGTACATCTGCGCGAACTGCGGCACCACGTAGCCGAGCAGGAACAGCAGCGCACCGCCCACTACCACCAGCAGGATGGCCGGATAGACCAGCGCGTTGATCACCTTGCCCTGCAGCGCGCGGCTGCGTTCGAGATAGTCGGCCAGGCGCTGCAGGGTTTCGTGCAGGCTGCCGCCGGCTTCACCGGCACGCACCATGTTCACGTACAGGCGCGAGAACAGGCCGTGCTGGCGTTCCAGCGCGGCTGACAGCGGTGCACCACCGCGCACCACGTCGCGGATATCGGTGATCGCGCGGCGCGAGCGTTCGTCTTCCGGCAGGCCGAGCAGGATCGACAGCGCGCGGTCCAGTGGCTGGCCGGCCCCGAGCAGGGTTGCCAGCTGCTGGGTGAACTGCAGCAGTGCAGCGCCCTGCAGCGGGCGCTGGCGCAGCAGGTTGCGCCAGCTGCTGCCACCGATCGCGCCGCCATCAGCCAGCTGCGTCTCCATCGGCAGGTGGCCCTGGTCCTGCAGGCGCGCGACCAGCTCGGCCTCGCTGGCCGCTTCCATCTGACCGTCGAAGATCTCGCCGTGCGGATTGAGCGCCTTGTAGCGGTATGTCGGCATATCAGCCCCGGAATCCTGCGCGCATCAGCTTTCCTCGGTCACGCGCAGCACTTCCTCGATGGTGGTCTGCCCGCTCAGCGCCTTGGACAGGCCATCCTCGTACATGGTGCGCATGCCGGCTTCGCGGGCGATGCGCTCGATCTCGCCCATGCCGTCGCGGCGCATCACCGCACGCCGCAGCGCATCGTTCATCACCAGGAATTCCATGATGGTGGTACGCCCCAGATAGCCGGTCGGCGCCAGCGCCGAGGGCTTGGGGCGGAACAGATGGATCGGCCCCTGCGGCTGCAGGCGGCGCAGCTCGAAGCGTTCAATCTCTTCCGGCGAGGCTTCGTAGCGCTCGGCGTGGGTCGGCTCCAGCCGGCGCACCAGGCGCTGGGCCAGGATGCCGTTGATGGTGGAGGTAAGCAGGTAGTCCTCCACGCCCATGTCGAGCAGGCGGGTGATGCCGCCGGCCGCATTGTTGGTGTGCAGCGTGGACAGCACCAGGTGGCCGGTCAACGCCGACTGGATCGCGATGCGCGCGGTTTCCAGATCGCGCATTTCGCCGATCATGATGATGTCCGGATCCTGGCGCACGATGCTGCGCAGGGCGTTGGCGAAGTCCAGCCCGATCTGCGGCTTGGCCTGGATCTGGTTGATGCCCTCGATCTGGTATTCGACCGGATCTTCAACGGTGATGATCTTGACGTCGGCAGTGTTGAGCTGGCTGAGCGCGGTGTACAGCGTGGTGGTCTTGCCCGAGCCGGTCGGGCCGGTCACCAGCAGGATGCCGTGCGGCTGTTCCAGCACCTTGCGGAACTGCGGCAGGAACGCGTCGGTGAAACCGAGGCGATGGAAATCAAACACCACCGTTTCGCGGTCGAGCAGACGCATCACCACGCTTTCGCCATGCGCGGTCGGCACCGTGCTCACGCGCAGGTCCAGCTCCTTGCCCTGCACCCGCAGCATGATGCGGCCGTCCTGCGGTAGGCGGCGCTCGGCGATGTTGAGCCGGGCCATGATCTTGATGCGGCTGATCACCGCAGCGGTAAGGTTGGCCGGCGGGCTTTCGCCCTCCACCAGCACACCGTCGACGCGGTAGCGCACCTTCAGCCGGCTCTCGAACGGTTCGACATGGATGTCCGAGGCACGCAGCTCCACCGCACGCTGGATCACCAGGTTGACCAGGCGGATCACCGGCGCTTCCGAGGCCAGGTCGCGCAGGTGCTCGATGTCATCGACCGCGCCGCCTTCGCCATCGGCGGTTTCGACGATGGCGCCCATCGCGCTGCGGCCCTGGCCGAACCAACGCTCGACCAGATCGTCGATCTCCGCGCGCATGCCCAACACCGGCGTCACCGGTACACCCAGCGCCAGCTGCACGGCCTGCTGCGGGTAAGGATCGTGGGCATCGGCCAGCCACAGCCGTACGCCCTGTTCATCCAGCGCCAACGGGCACACGTGGAACTGTTTGAGGAAGCGCAGCGACAGCGGCAGGCCTTCGGCCAGGCCCTGCGGTGGTGCCTCGGGCAACTGCTTGCCCTCCAGCAGCGGCAGGCCGAGCACCTCAGCGCTGGCCTGCGCCTGGTCACGTTCGGACACCAGTCCCAGCCGCACCAGCAGGCCCAGCAGGCTGCCGCCGGCCTCTGCGTGCAGCGGGCGCGCACGTGCCAGATCGCCTTCCTTCAGCCGGCCGCGCGCCAGCAGCGCATCCAGGATGCGGCCTTCAGCGTCGTCGGCAGCGGCAGTAGCAGCAAGCGCGTTCACATGACTCTCCTGTCAATCGGCTCGACTTTAGCAGTTAAGCCATGATTTACGCCGCCTCTTCACCACCTTTCGTAAAAAGACGAAGCCCATCACATGCGGTGACGGGCTTCGGCCATTCAACTACGACAGTGCGTGCTTACTGCGTGGCAAGGATGCTCACGCCGTTGTAGGCCGCTTCGCCGACTACCTTGATGTAATAGGTAGCCGCCACCGGCTTCGCTACCCGCACCGTCTCGGACGTGCCCGGACGGGTCGACTTGGCGTCGTTGTCGCTGGCGCTCGGTTCACGCCCCTGGGCAATGTAGACCGAGACATTGCCGGTACCACCGTAGGTGATCACGCTGAGCTGCTTGCCGGCGGCAGCCTCGAAGCTGTACAGGCGGCTGCTGGCGGCGGCACCATTCAGGCCACCGACCGCGGCCTTGTTGGTCAGCGGCGTGGCCACCGGCCCGCAGTTCTCGGTGCACGGTTCTTCCAGTGCCTTGGCCAGTGCGGCCTTGGCATCGAGGATGCCGGTACCGATCGGGGTCGCTGCCGGAATGGCAACCGGGAACGGACGCGCGGTTTCCTTCAGCAGGGTACGCATCGCCGCCGGGGTCAACGGGTCCTTGCCCTTGGCGATCAGCGCGCTCTGCACCAGTGCGGCAACGGCGGCCACATGCGGCGAGGCCATCGAGGTACCGCCCATGCCCATGTAGCCCGGCGTGCCCGACTCCGGCGTGGTGGCCGCGTTGGAGCCGGTCTGCCAGATGTAGCCACCCGGGTTGCCGTCGACACTGCCGCCACCACCCGGACCGGACAGGTCCACGCGGGTGCCGTAGTTGGAGTAGTAGGTGATGCCACCGGTGATGCGGGTGGCACCCACGGTCACCACGCCTTCGCAGCTGGCCGGCTGGTACTTGGATGCGTTGTCGGTTTCATTGCCGGCAGCCACCACCACGGTGGTACCGCGCGAGATCGCGCCGTTGATCGCGTCCTGGTAGGTGCTGGCGCAGGCGCCACCACCACCCAGGCTCATGTTGATGATCTCGGCCGGATTGGTGTTGGCCGGAATGCCCGCCACCGTGCCGCCCGATGCCCAGGTCACCGCGTCAGCGATGTCGGACAGGTAGCCACCGCACTTGCCCAGCACGCGGACCGGCAGCACCTTGGCCTTGTAGGCGACACCGGCCATGCCGACGCCGTTGTTGGTCCGCTCGGCCACGGTACCAGCGACGTGGGTGCCGTGCCAGGAACTGTCCTCGGCCAGCGAGCCGTCATAGCACTCGTTGTCGTTCTCGACCCAATCACCGTAGTCCTGCGCACCCGGCACGCGATCGTTGGTCGGGCGCCGCGAGGTCTCCGCATCGCTGATGAAGTCGTAACCTTCCAGCAGGTTGCCGACCAGGTCCGGATGCTGCGGCAGGATGCCGGTGTCGATGACCGCCACCACAATGCCCTCGCCCTGCGAGACATCCCACGCCGCCGGTGCGTTGATGCCGCCGACCGCATTGTGCAGATGCCACTGGTTCTGCTGGTAGAGGGGATCGTTCGGCACCAGCGCCGGCTGTACGTTGCCGGCACGCAGTTCGGTGCGACGCAGCTTCACGTCGGCTTCGGCGTACTGCACCGACGGGTCGGCCTGCAGTTCCTTCAGTACGCGCTGCAGTTCGGCCGGGGCCAGGCGGCCCTGCACACGGATGAGGTCCGCACCGGTAGCGAGCTTGCGTACCACCTGCGGGCCGAGGGTACTTGCACGGGAGGTGCCGCCGGCCAGGCTGGCACGGGACAGTGCGGACTGCACGGTGGACAGCTTCGCCGAGCGGTCGGTGGCGGCGGCAGCGCCGGCCCGGTACTTGACGATGATGCGCTCGGCTCCGGGTTGGGCGGTGCTGGCCTGGCGCACCGGTTCACGGGTCGGCAGGCCGGCGGCGTGGACGGCACCGACGGCCGTCATCGACAGCACGGCGGCGGCAAGCACATTGATGCGAAGGTTCTGCTTCTTGATCACGTCGAAATTCCTCTTCTGGGTCATGGATCGAACCAACACTGCGGCCATCATTCCTTGACGACTCCCGGCCGGCCCAGCCGGGATTGCCGTGACCTCCCCCCAGGCCCTCGTTGCAGGTGCAGCGCCGGCGTGGGTGGCCGCCGGCGCAATGGAGTGGCTTACCAGCCGAAGCCAGCACCGACGCCGACCGAGCTGTCGTCGCTGCTGAAGGCACCGCCGAAGGTGACCGTGGCGCGATCGCTGATCGCACGCTGGTAGCCCAACGACAACGCCGACTCGCCGCCCTGGAAACCGATGCCGACGCCGACCCGGTTCTGGGTGCGGATACCGGCGGCACTGGTGGCCATGTTGAGCATCGCCGCGCTCATCGCGCCCTGGCGGTCGATGCGGCGATCCATGTGGCGCAGGCGTCCATCGATCTCGCCCTTGAACACATCGAAGCTGTCGGCGACGGCCTGGACGCGACTGTCGGTGTAGCTGTTGGCGGTGGCCATGCCACGGTCGAGCTGGCCCTTGTTCACCGCATCGGTGGCCGTGGTACCGGCCGCCACATTGGTCACCTGGCGCTCGTTGCCCTCGCTGCCCACCGAGACCGTGTTGGCACGATCGGCGACCGAACCCTGGCCCAGCGCCACGGCGTTCGCAGCGGTGGCATTGGCACCCTGGCCGATGGCCGTGGACGAGGCGCCACTGGCGACGGCGCCATCGCCCATGGCAACGGCATTGATACCCGCCGCCGGGGTGCCGACCGGAATGCCTGCGCCCGCCGCAGCGACCGTCGGCGTGCCCTGCACGCGTGCGGTGCTGGCCGATGCCACATCGGCCGTTGCCGGAGCGTCGGTCACGCTGGCCAACGGGCTTTCATCCAGCGAGGCACTCATTGCGCGCAGGCTGGCGGTTCCGGCACGCGTGCCACCGGCGGTGCGGCGATCGATCTCGCTGACCTTGCGGTCCAGCGCGCCCAGCGCATCACCGACGTTGCTGTAGGTGGCGCCCTGGATCACATAGTTCGGCGCCACGAACACACCCTGCATGCCAACGCTGGCACCACCACCGAGGAAGCTGGCGGCATCACTGAGCGACTGGAACAGCTGGCCGCCATTGATCGCCTGGCGGCTGCCGGCGGCGATGCTGCCCGCACCGACGTTGTCGATGGTGGTGCCCTGGAAGCCGGACAGGGTCAGGCGATCACGGCTGGCGTCGTCATAGCCGACTGCGCTGGCCGCCGTGGTCTCGACCGTGGCGATGCGCGAGTCGAAATCACCAACGCGGGTTTCCACCGCCCCCACCCGCTGGTTGGTGACGTTGAGCTGCGAACCGGTGATGGCGTCGCTGCTGCCGGCGGCAATGCGGCCATCTGCCACGTTGACGATGCGGCGCGTGGCCGGACCATCGGTGCCATTGCCACCGCCCACCGACACCACATTGGCATCCAGCGCGCGCGAGCCCGCACCCAGCGCTACCGAGTTCGCACCGGATGCACCGGCGCTGTTGCCCAGTGCAAGCGCACCATTGCCAATGGCCATCGCATTGGCACCCAGCGCATTGCTGCGTGCGCCGCTGGCAGTGGCTGCCGAACCGATCGCGGCGGCATCGCTGCCGCTGGCACTGGCCGTACCCGCACCGGTGGCCTTGACGTAACGTGCGGTGCCATCGGCGGTCGCCGCCACCGCATCGAGCTGGCCACGATTGACTGCATCGGTGCGCTCGGTACCGGCAGCGACACGGGTGATCTGGCGATCACTGCTGGCACTGCCGACCGACACGGTGTTGGCACGATCAGCCACCGAGCCTGCGCCCAGTGCGATGCTGCTGGCTGCCGACGCGTTGGCACTGACACCCACTGCGGTGGCATTGGCGCCGGTGGCCTTGCTGCCGTAGCCCACCGCAGTACCCAGGCGGCCGCTGGCGTCGGCATAGCTGCCCAGCGCCGAAGCGCCATCGGCCGAGGCATTGGCGCGGAAACCACTGGCCTGCGACTGCGTGCCGCTGGCCGTGGCCTGCGCACCGCTGGCGGTGCTGTAGGCGCCCTTGGCCTGTGCACCGGCACCGGTGGCGCTGGCACCGAGCTCGATGGCGCTGGCGCCGCTGCCCACGGCCACACTGTCGACACCGCTGGCCTGTGCGTTGGTGCCCAGTGCTGCCGCATTGTTGCCGGTGGCCAGCGCATCGAAGCCCACGGCGGTGGCATTGGTGGCCATGGCATTGGCACCACTGCCCAGCGCGGTGGCGCCGTTACCGATGGCGTTGGCCGCGTTGCCGGCAGCCAGGGCATTGTCACCGTCGACCAGTGCGCCGGCTTCGCCATCGGCATTGCCGCTGGCCTGGAACTGCCGGCTGGTCTTGTCGGCGACGCTGGCGACCGCATCCAATTGGCCCTTGTTCACCGCATCGGTGGCTTCGGTGCCGGCCGCGACGTGCGTCACCTGGCGCTCACCGCCGGCCTTGCCGACGGCCACGGTGTTGTCACGGTCAGCCTTGGAGCCGGCGCCGAGTGCGACGCTGTTGCTGCCATTGGCGGTGGCGTTGGCACCCAGCGCGGTGGCGCTGCTGCCTGCCGCCCACGAATTCCAGCCAATCGCGGTCGCGTAGTCTTCGGTGGCCCATGCACCGGCGCCGAACGCCGCCGCACCGGTGCCACTGGCACGCGACGGGATCAGGCCGAAGAAGGTGCTGCCGCCGATGGCCACGCTCTCCTCGCCACTGGCCTCGCTGGACTGGCCCACCGCTACGGCACCAGCACCGGCTGCAGCGGCACCGAAGCCGACTGCAGTGGTGTTGGCACCGCTGGCTGCCGAGCCGTAGCCCAGGGCGGTACCGAGGCGACCGCTGGCTTCGGCGTAGCCACCGATGGCCGTGGTGCCATCGGCAGAAGCGGCACTGCGGAAGCCGCTGGCCAGTGCCTGCGTGCCACTGGCGTTGGATTCGGTACCGGTTGCGGTGCTGTACGCACCGCTGGCCTGTGCACGCGCACCCACCGCGCTGGCGCCGAGCTCGCTGGCGCTGGCGCCGGTGCCGAGCGCAAGGCTGTCTTCACCAGTGGCCTGTGCAGTACTGCCCAGCGCTGCGGCGTTGTTGCCGGTGGCCAGCGCATCGATGCCGACCGCCGTGGCGTTGGCCGCCAGCGCATTGGCACCGCTGCCGAGTGCGGTGGCACCGTTGCCGATCGCGTTGGCCGCGTCACCGGCCGCCAGCGCGTTGTCGCCCTCCACCAGCGCGCCGGTTTCACCGTCGGCGTTGCCACTGGCCTGGAACTGCTTGCTGGTCTTCGCCGCTGCTGCGGCTACGGCGTCGAGCTGGTTCTTGTTGACCGCATCATTGCCCTGCGTGCCCTCGGCCACGTTGGTGATCTGGCGGGTGTTGCCGCCGCCACCCACCGACACGGTGTTGTCGCGGTCGGCAATCGAATCGGCACCCAGCGCCACGCTGTTGGCGCCACGCGATTCTGCGGCGTTGCCCAACGCGGTGCTGTTGATGCCACCCGACCAGGCGCCGCCACCCACTGCGGTGGAGTAGTTGCCCGAGGCCTCGGTGGCCAGCACGCCGAACAACGAGCCACCGACGGCGACGCTGTTGGTGCCGGTGGCCAGGCTGCCCTGGCCGGTAGCGGTGCTGTAGGCACCGGAGGCTTCCGAATCACCACCCACTGCCACACTGTTGGAACCGGAGGCATTGGCGAAGTTGCCGAACGCGGTGGCATTGAAGGCCGAGGCCTGTGCGTAGCCACCGATAGCGGTGCTGTAGCCGCCGCTGGCTTCGGCACCGATACCGAAGGCTGCCGACGCCGTGCCACTGGCCACGCTCTCGCTGCCGACAGCGGTAGCCGCGTCGCCGCTGGCATTGCTGAAGTAACCCACGGCCACGGCTTCTTCGCCGGATGCTTCGGACAGCACGCCATTGGCAGTGCTACCCGCGCCGCTGGCGATACTGGCCGCACCGAACGCCGCGCTCTGTTCGCCGCTGGCCTCGCTTTCCGCACCCTGCGCGGTGGCGTACTCGCCCGTGGCCTGTGCGTTGGCACCAATGGCGCTGGCGTTGGCCGCGGTTGCCAATGCGTTGAAACCCAGCGCCTGTGCGTTGCTGGCCAGCGCGTTGGCGCCGCTGCCCACTGCGGTGGCGCCATTGCCGATGGCGTTGGCGGCATCACCGGCCGCCAGCGCGTTGTCACCCTCAACAAGTGCACCGGCTACGTCATCACCATTACCGCTGGCCTGGAAGAAGCGGCTGGTGTTGGATGCAGTGGTCGCAACCGCGTCCAGCTGCGCCTTGTTCACCGCATCTGTGGCCTGGGTACCGGCAGCGACGTTGGTGACCTGACGTTCGTTGCCGCTACTGCCCACCGACACCGTGCGTGCACGGCTGGCAACCGAACCGGCACCGAGCGCGACAGCGTTGCTGGCGCTGGCGTTGCTGCCAGCGCCAAGCGCGATCGCGCTTTCACCACCGGCCACCGTGTTGGTGCCGATGGCGATGCTGTTGAGGCTGTTGCCCAGCGCCTGGAAGCCCAGTGCCACGCTGTTGTCGCCATAGCCGAAGGCACCACGGCCGACCGCGGTGGAGCTGGCACCATTGGCCCAGCTGTTGTAACCGATGGAGGTTGCGCCACTGCCGCTGGCCCACGCGGCATTGCCGAACGCCGAGGCATTGGTGGCGGTGGCCCATGCACCCGAACCGAATGCTGCTGCGCCACTGGCAGTCGCCCAGCTGTAACCACCTACTGCGGTGCTGTCATCGCTGCTGGCGAACGCGCTGTCGCCGACCGCGACTGCATAGCTGCCGGTGGCGCGCGACTTGCCGCCTGCGGCGAAGCTGTTGTCACCACTGGCCTTGGCAGCGTTGCCGAAGGCGCTGCTGGCAGCCCCGGTGGCCTGTGCGCCACTGCCCACTGCCGTGGCATCGGCAACAGCGGTGGTGCCCACCAGCTGCGCCGTGCCATCAGCGCCGATGATCGGCTGGTTGAACTCGTCGTAGGCCTGGCCGAGGCCACCGATGGCGACACCGCCATTACCGGTGGCCGCGCTGTTGCGGCCCACCGCCACGCTGTCATCGCCGATCGCCGACGCGGCAGCACCCTGCGCAATGGCACCTGCGCCGATCGCATTGCTCGACGAGCCCGCAGCGATGGAGCCCTCGCCATCGGCCAGTGCGCCAGCGTCACTGCCCGCCTCCGGCTGCGCCTGGAAGAAGCGAGCGGTGGTGTCAGCAGTGCTGGCCACGGCATCGAGCTGAGCCTTGTTCACCGCATCGGTGGCTTCGCTGCCCGCAGCGACGCTGGTGATCTGCCGCTCGTTGCCAGCGCTGCCGACGGCCACGCTGTTGGCACGCACCGCTTCGGAATTCGCGCCAAGCGCGACACTGTTGGCGCCGCGCGCGGTGGCGTAGTAACCCACTGCAGTGCTCTGCGCGCCACTGGCCCAGGTCTGCGCGCCCAGCGCACTGGCGTTCTCGCCCGGTGCGTAGGCGAAGTAACCGACGGCCGTGGCTTCGGCACCGGAGGCCTCGCTCAGGCTGCCGTTGGCCACCGCGCGATCGCCACTGGCAATGGCGCCGGCACCGACGGCGGTCGCGGCTTCGCCGCTGGCCTGGGTCTGCACGAAGAACCCCAGGCCGGGAATCAGATCGGCCGGGCCACCGATGGCGACGCTGCTGGTGCCGGTGGCATTGCTCTGCGTACCCAGTGCGGTGGAGTAGTCACCAATGGCATTGGCTACCGCACCGAACGCGGATGCCTGCGCGCCGGCCGCGTAGGCACCCACGCCATAGGACGACGCCGCAAATCCGCTGGCTTCGGCACTGGCGCCAACCGCGGTGCCACCGACGCCTGCGCTGGTGGCGCCGGTTTCCACGGGTACGCCGCCACTGGTGATCAGCGGATTGCCGTCGGCATCCACCGCAGCGCCACCCACGGCAACGCTGCCTGGACCGTTGGCCTGCGCGTTGTTGCCGAACGCGGCACTGTTCTGGCCCGAGGCCAGTGCGTTGTTGCCCACGGCGGTCGCGTTCTGCGCAACGGCCGTGGCGCCGGCACCGACTGCCGTGGTGCCGTTGCCGAGGGCATTGGCGGCCTCGCCGGCCGCCAGCGCATCGTCACCTTCAGCCAGTGCACCAGCATCGCTGTTGCTGCTGCCGGTGGCCTGGAAGCGCTTGGCGGTGGCATCGGCCACGGCGGCGACGCCCTTCAGCTGACCGACATTGACTGCATCGTTGTCTTCGGTGCCTGCGGCCACGCTGGTGATCTGCCGGGTCAAGCCGTATTCGGCGGCACCGACGGACACGGTATCGACGCGGTCGGCCAGTGAGCCCGCGCCCAGCGCCACGCTGCCGGTGGCAACCGCAGCGGAATTCGAACCCAGCGCGGTGCTGTATTCACCGACGGCGGTGCTGAACGCACCCACCGCAATCGACGCTTCGTTGGCGGCGGTAGCGCCGCGGCCCAATGCGGTGCTGCCCGGGCCCATCGCCACGGCACCACCACCGACGGCGGTCGCGCCATCGGCGGTGGCTTCGGACAGTGCACCCAGTGCCGTTGCTGCACCGTTTTCGCTGGCGGCGGTAGCGCTTGCACCGACGGCGGTGTCGCCGAGACCGAATGCCGCGGCGCTCTGCCCGACCACCACGCTGGCATCGCCGATCGCCAAGGCACCCTGGCCGAAGGCGCTGGCGCCGATGCCAGCGGCGATGGCCTGCGTGCCGATGGCCGTGGTGGCGTTGGCCAGCGACTGTGCACCCGCACCTGCCGCAAGCGCGCCCTGCCCGTCGATCTTCGCCGCGTCACTGTCATCACCTGCGCCATCGGCCTTGAAATAGCGGTTTCCATCTGCCGCGACATCCGCCAGCGCGGCCTGCGTGGCGCGCGCCTGCGCATCCAGCTGTGACTTGTTCACCGCATCGGTGGCCTGGGTGCCTGCGGCAACATTGGTGATCTGCCGTTCCTTGCCGGTATCACCCACGGACACCGTGTTGGCCCGCGTGGCCCTGGAGCCAGCGCCAAGCGCTACGCTGTTGGCGGCAGTGGCGCTGCTGTTGCTGCCGATCGCCACCGCATTGCTGCCCTTGGCGCTGGCCGAGCCTTCGATCAGGCACTTTTCGAGCAGCTTGCCGCTGAAAGCCACGCAGGTGGCGCTGCCGCCGATCTGCACCGACTGTGCAGCGGCGATGCCGCTCATGCTCAACCCCACTACCAGGCCCAGTGCCACTGCCAACCTTGCGGGCGTGGCCTGCGTCGCATCGCGGCGCTGGTCGACGACCCCGCCACTGCTGCTGTCAGAGGAGGCCAGTTCCGAGGCCACCACCAACTGACCCAATGCTTTGTTCCAGACCTTGCGATAAATCCGATTCATCGGTACGGCTCCTGATTGGACTGGTTTTGGGCAAAGCAACGCCACCGCTGGGCTTTCCGGCCCAACGTCCCCTGGGGGCGTTTATTCGCGTGATTTACTGCGGGGTATTGCCGAACGGCGCGCAGCGACAGAAAACCGAGCGCGTGCGCCAACCGGTTACTGCGAAATGAATGATTCTGAAACGGGGTTCAAGTGTTAACGGCAACTTTCCAAATCGTCAAGACTTTGACACGGCAAATCCTATTGCCGTGAAGCAGTTCACTATTTCACCTGTTTATGAAAGTGTTTTGTTAGGCATGCGTGACGAAGTTCCGCCGCATGAAAATCGATGTAACTAGCGGTCGCGACAGGGGTTTCACGCGCGCAAAGAAAAACTCGCCGATCAACGGCGGGTTTTTCCATACGCAGCGGCATTGATGCCTGCGCGATGTGATGCGATCAACCGCACCACACCCGCGCGTTGCGGAACATGCGCATCCACGGTGAGTCACCCTGCCATTCGGCCGGGGCCCAGCTCAGATTGAGCGCGCGCGGCGTGCGTTCCGGGTGCGGCATCATGATGGTGACCCGGCCGTCGGTGCTGGTCAGGCCGGTGATGCCATCCGGCGAACCGTTCGGATTCAACGGGTACTGGCTGGCCACGTTGCCGTTGCCGTCGATGTAGCGCAGCGAAACGCGAGCGGCGGCCTGGTCGACGGCATTGTCGAACACGGCCTGGCCTTCACCATGCGCCACCGCCACCTGCAGGCGCGAACCGGCCATGCCACGCAGCAGGATCGACGGCGATTCCACCACTTCCAGCAGCGCGGTACGGGCTTCGAACTGCTCGCTGGCGTTGCGGCGGAACTGCGGCCAGTGCTCGGCACCCGGAATGATGCCCTTGAGCTGGCTCATCATCTGGCAGCCGTTGCACACACCCAGCGCGAAGCTGTCTTCACGCGCGAAGAACGCGGCGAAGGCATCACGCAGCGCGCTGCGTTCCAGGATCGAGGTCGCCCAGCCACGGCCGGCACCCAGCACGTCGCCGTAGCTGAAGCCGCCGCAGGCGACCAGGCCGGTGAAGTCCTGCAATGCCACGCGGCCTTCGATCAGGTCGCTCATATGCACGTCGAAAGCGCGGAAGCCGGCACGTTCGAAGGCGTTGGCCATTTCGATCTGGCCGTTGACGCCCTGCTCGCGCAGTACCGCCACGCGCGGACGCGCGCCGGTGCTGATGAACGGGGCGGCCACGTCCTCATTGAGGTCGAAGCTGAGCTTGGGCTTCAGGCCCGGCGCAGTGAAGGCACGAGCGATCTCGCGCTCGGCATCTGCATTGGCCGGGTTGTCGCGGCGCTTCTGCATCGCGTGGGTGACCGACCACCAGGCGTCGAACAGCGCTTCCCAGCGCCATTCGGCCAGGTTCTCGCCGCCCAGCGACACGCGCACCACCGGTGCGGTGCTCGGCTTGGCGATGCGCTGTGCGCACTCGGTCAGCGCATGGCGCTCGACCAGATCGGCGAACGCCGCACGGTCTTCACGGGCGATCTGCACCACCGCGCCCAGCTCTTCGTTGAACAGGCTGCGGAACGGATCATCGCCCCAGGCATCGAGAGTGATGTCCAGGCCCAGGCGCGAAGTGAACGCCATTTCGCACAGCGCGGCGAAGGCACCGCCATCGCTGCGGTCGTGGTAGGCCAGCAGCAGGCCGGCCTGGCGCGCATCGCGGATCAATTCGAAGAAGCCACGCAGGCGCTGCGGGTCGTCCAGGTCCGGCGAGGCACCGGCGAAGGCCGGCAGATCGCCATGGTCGGCATGCACCTGGGCCAGGATCGAACCGCCCAGGCGCTGCTTGCCAGCACCCAGGCCGATCAGCCACAGCTCGCTGTCCACGTCACGGTCGAGCAGCGGGGTCAGCTGCTGGCGCACGTCGGCCACCGGCGCGAACGCCGAGATCACCAGCGACACCGGCGACACGCTCTTGTGCGCTTCACCCTGGTCGTGCCACTGCGCCTGCATCGACAGCGAGTCCTTGCCGACCGGGATGCTGATGTCCAGCTGCGGGCACAGTTCCATGCCCACCGCCTTCACCGCGTCGTACAGCAGCGCGTCTTCACCCGGGTGGCCGGCCGCGGCCATCCAGTTCGCCGACAGCTTGATCTCATCCAGCGCATCGACCGGGGCCGCGCACAGGTTGGTCAGCGCTTCGCCCACCGCCATGCGTGCCGAAGCAGCGGCGTCGAGCAGGGCCAGCGGGGTGCGCTCGCCGATCGACATCGCTTCGCCGGCCACGCCGTCGAAGTCGGCCAGGGTGATCGCCACGTCGGCCACCGGCAGCTGCCACGGGCCAACCATCTGTTCGCGTGCGGTCAGGCCACCGACGCTGCGGTCACCGATGGTGACCAGGAAGTTCTTCGAAGCGACCGTCGGGTGCGCGAGCACGCGCAGGCCGGCTTCCTGCAGGTCCAGGCCACCGGTCTTCAGCGCCGGCCAGCGCGGTGCCGGCGGGTGCGCGGTGTCGCGGTGCATCTTCGGCGGCTTGCCGAACAGCACGTCCATCGGCAGGTCGATCGGTGCATCAGCCGGGGTGTGCCCCGGCACGGCGCCGTAAGCCACCACCAGGTGTTCCTCGGCGGTCGCCACGCCAACCGCGGCGAACGGGCAGCGCTCGCGGGCACACAGCGCGGCGAACTCGGCCAGGCGCTCCTGGGCCACGCCCAGCACGTAGCGTTCCTGCGACTCGTTGCACCACAGCTGCATCGGCGACAGCGACGGATCATCGGTGGGCACCTTGCCCAGGTCGATCACGCCGCCGACCTTGGAGTCGTGCAGCAGTTCGGGGATGGCATTGGACAGGCCACCGGCGCCGACGTCATGGAAGAACTTGATCGGGTTGTTGGCGCCCATCGCCACGCAGCGATCGATGACCTCCTGGCAGCGGCGCTCCATTTCCGGGTTGTCGCGCTGCACGCTGGCGAAGTCCAGGTCCTCGGCGCTCTCACCGGAGGCCACCGAACTGGCGGCACCGCCGCCCAGGCCGATCAGCATCGCCGGGCCACCCAGCACGATCACCGCATCACCGGCCTGCAGCTGGATCTTGTCGACCTGCACGCGGTCGATCGCGCCGAGGCCACCGGCCAGCATGATCGGCTTGTCGTAGGCACGCACCAGATCGGCGCCTTCCGGCAGCTCGAAGCTGCGGAAGTAGCCGAGCAGGTTCGGGCGGCCAAACTCGTTGTTGAACGCGGCACCGCCGAGCGGGCCGTCGGTCATGATTTCCAGCGCCGGTGCCATGCGCGGGTTCAGCGCGCGCGGTGCTTCCCACGGCTGCGGCAGCTCCGGGATGCGCAGGTGCGAGACCGAGAAACCGGACAGGCCTGCCTTCGGCTTGCCGCCGCGGCCGGTTGCGCCTTCGTCGCGGATCTCACCACCGTTGCCGGTCGATGCGCCCGGGAACGGTGCGATCGCGGTCGGGTGGTTGTGCGTTTCCACCTTGATCTGGAAGGCGCTGGGCACCTGCGGCTCGCGGCGGTATTCGCCACTGGCCGGATCCGGGCGGTAACGCGACGCCGGATGGCCTTCGATCACCGCGGCGTTGTCGCTGTACGCGCTGAGCGTGTGCTGCGGGGTCTGCTGGTGGGTGTTCTTGATCATCCGGAACAGCGAGCGGTCCTGCTCCTGGCCGTCGATGGTCCAGCTGGCGTTGAAGATCTTGTGGCGGCAGTGCTCGGAATTGGCCTGCGCGAACATCATCAGTTCCACGTCCGACGGCGACCGACCCAGCGCGGTGAAGCGTTCGCGCAGGTAGTCGATCTCGTCCTGGGCCATGGCCAGGCCGAGGCGCTGGTTGGCGGCCTCCAGCTGGTCCACCGGCACGCGTTCCAGTTCGCCACGGGCCGGCGCCGAGAACAGCGCCTGGCCCTGCTCCACGGTCTCCAGCACCGACTGCGTCATCGGGTCGTGCAGCGCCTTGACCAGCGCCTGCTGGGCGGCGGCATCAGCCGGCCAGCCCTGCACGTCGATGCGCAGGCCGCGCTCGACCCGGCTCACCGGCTGCCCGGCACCGCGGACCAGCTCGGTGGCCTTGCTCGACCACGGCGACAGCGTGCCCAGGCGCGGCACCACGATGCGGCTGACCGCGCCTTCGGCCACGGCTTCGGCCTGCGGCGCCGCTTCGAGGATGCGGCACAGGGTGGTCAGGTCGGGGGCGGCGCTGCCTTCGGGCTGCACGAAGTAGACGTGCCAGGCACCGCTGATGCGCAGGGAGGGAGCGATGGACTGCAGGCGGGATTCAAGACGTTCGCGGCGGAACGGCGACAGGGCGGGCGCGCCCTCGAGGACCATCATGTCCGGGGAACCGTAGTTGGGAAACGGGCCCGACATTGTACCGGAAGCGGGGGAAGGGCTTTGGCCGGGCGGCGCCCGGCACCCGCCGAGGCCAGGGCAACGGCAACAGCAACAGCAGCTGCCAAAGCAAAAGCAGGATTTCCGTGGGATGGCGGGGTGGGTCCGGTGGCGGGGGACGCCGTAAACCCATCCCTGGGGGCTTGGCCGCGGCATCCATGCCGCGGACACCCCCGCCACCGGACCCACCCCGCCTTCGACAGATTTCCGCGATCTGCGGTAGATCCACGCCATGCGTGGATGCTCTGCGGTAGTGCCGGCCGCTGGCCGGCAACCAGGGAAATTTCAGAAGTCAGGCATTGAAGAGCGCAGCGACCGGCTTTTGCTTTTGATTTCTTGTTCTGTCTTTCGTGGCTGGCCGCGCAGGAACCTGTCCGTGGCCGGGCGGGTGGGCTCAGGCGGGGTGTCCGCGGCATGGATGCCGCGGCCAAGCCCCCATGGACGGGTTCACGGCGTCCCCGCCTGAGCCCACCCGCCCGGCCAACCCCAGAAATCCGCTGTTCGCGGCAAGCCCCAGCCACGAGGGGCTCCGCCGATGGCCGCCGACCGCGCGCCAGCGCCGCTTTCCGCCCAAATCGCCGAACCATGCACTTGCTCACGGATTGACCACACAATTGATGACAACGTTGTCCCTACCTGGTGCCGGACTCTCTCCCCGGCCTCCCAGGTACCTCCGTCCGCCCCCTCCGTCGCCTTCCCCGGCGACGCCCGGACCTGCGTCACGCGCGGCGCCATCGGGGCCCGCGCGCCCTTTGATCGGAGACTTACCCATGTACGACCCGATTGTGCGCAGTGCCGAACGTTCGACCCGAAGCTGTCGTCCCCGCCGTCTGGCCTGGCTGCTTGCCCTGGCCGCCGGTACCGCCGCCCTGCCCGGCCTGGCGCAGGCCGCCAGCTGTGCCGGCGTGGCCCAGTGGGACCAGGCCAAGATCTACCGGGCCGGCGATACCCTGCAGAAAGGAGGCGTCCTCTATCGGGCGAACCAGGACATCTGGAACGCGCCGCCGGACCATCCGGCCGGTGCGCCCTACTACACCAACCTCGGCGCCTGTGATGGCAGCGGCGCCAACCAGCCGCCGGTGGTCAGCCTGACCTCGCCGGCCAACGGCGCCACCTTCAGTGCCGGCAGCACGGTCAGCGTGACTGCCACCGCCAGTGATCCGGACGGCAGCGTCGCCAAGGTCGAGTTCTTCCGCGATGGCAGCACGCTGGGTGTGGCCACCAGTGCGCCGTACGCCGCCAGCTGGGCCAATGCCAGCGCCGGCAGCCACACCCTGCGCGCGGTGGCCACCGACAACAACAACGCCACCAGCAGCACCGCGACCATCACCATCACCGTCAACGCCGCCGGTGGCGATACCACCGCACCGAGCGTGCCCGGCGGGCTGGCGGCCGGTACGCGCACCGCCAACAGCATCGCGCTCAGCTGGAGCCCGTCCACCGACAACACCGGTGGCAGCGGCCTGGCCGGCTACGACGTGTACCGCAATGGCAGCCTGGTCGGTTCGCCGTCCAGTGCCAGCTACGTCGATGGCGGGCTGACCGCATCGACCACCTACCGCTACCGCGTACGTGCCCGCGACAACGCCGGCAATGCGTCGGCCCAGGGCACCGAGATCAGCGCCACCACGCTGGCCGGCGACGGCGGCACCACCGGCAAGCGGGTCATCGGTTACTTCACCCAGTGGGGCATCTACGGCCGCAACTACCGGGTCAAGAACATCGACAGCAGCGGCTCGGCCGCGCGCCTGACCCACATCAACTATGCATTCGGCAACGTGCGCAACAATCGCTGCGAAGTGGGCGTCACCCAGCCGTCGGATCCGAACAGCGGTGCCGGTGGCGATGCCTTCGCCGATTACACCAAGGCCTTCAGTGCCGCCGAGAGTGTCAGCGGCAGCGCCGATACCTGGGACCAGCCGCTGCGCGGCAACTGGAACCAGCTCAAGCAGCTCAAGGCCAAGTACCCGGGCATGAAGGTGCTGATCTCGCTGGGTGGCTGGACCTGGTCGCGCGGCTTCTCCAGCGCGGCGCGCCCGGAAAACCGCCAGGCCTTCGTCGCCTCGTGCATCGACGCCTACATCAAGGGCAACCTGCCGGTGACCGACGGTGCCGGTGGTGCCGGTGCCGCGCTGGGCGTGTTCGACGGCATCGACATCGACTGGGAATACCCGGTGGCCTGTGGCATCGAATGCGGCAAGCCGGAAGACAACGCCAACTTCACTGCGCTGATGGCCGAGTTCCGCCGCCAGCTCGATGCGGTGCGTCCGGGCCTGTTGCTGACGGTGGCGGTGGGCGCCGGCATCGACAAGATCCGCGTCACCGATCCGGCCGCGTACCACCCGTACCTGGACTACATCAACGTGATGACCTACGACTTCCACGGTGCGTGGGATACGAAGACCAATCACCAGTCGGCGCTGTTTGATTCGCCGAATGATCCGTCCACCGGCGACCAGAAGCTGTACAACAGCAACGACGCCATCGAGGCCTTCATCAGCCGTGGCGTCCCCGCCGCCAAGCTCAACCTGGGCATCGGCTACTACGGGCGCGGCTGGACCGGTGTGGCCAACGCCAACAACGGCCTGTACCAGACCGCCACCGGCGCCGCCCCGGGTACCTACGAGGCCGGCATCGAAGACTGGAAGGTGCTGAAGAACCTGGCGTGGCCGGGCTACACCGACAGCACCGCCGGTGCCACCTGGATCTACAACGGCAGCACGCTGTGGAGCTTCGATACCCCGGCCAACATCACCCGCAAGATGGGCTACGTGAAGACCCAGGGCCTGGGCGGCGCGTTCGTCTGGGAGTTCAGCGGTGACGATGCGCAGGGCACGCTGACCAAGGCCGTCAGTAATGGCCTGAAGTAAGAAAAAAGCCGGGGATGCGACACGCATCCCCGGCTTCCCACCTGTAGAGCCGGGCCCATGCTCGGCTGCCGAAACATCAGCCGAGCATGGGCTCGGCTCTACAGGAAAAGGTCGGCGGCGATCAGCGCTTGGCCGACAGCTTTTCCAGCGCCGCGCGCAGCTGCGCCGGAGGCAGGTAACCGCCCAGCTGGGTGCCATCCGGCGCGAAGATCGCCGGCGTGCCGTTCACGCCCAGCTGTTGGCCCAGGGCGTACTGCATCGCCACCGGGTTGGTGCAGTTCTTGGCCGGTACGCTGCCACCGCGCTTGGCATTGGTCAGCGCCTGGCGACGATCCGCCGCACACCAGACCGAGATCATGTCGGTGTAATCCTTGCTGCCCAGGCCCATGCGCGGGAATGCCAGGTACTCGACGCTGATGCCGTTGCGGTTGAGCTCGGCGATGTCCTGGTGCAGCTTGCGGCAGTAACCGCACTCGATGTCGGTGAACACGCTGATGGTGTACTTCGCGTTCGGCGCGGCGAACACGATGCGGTCGCCGTGGTTGGCCTTGGCCAGCAGGTCGCGGCGGTAGCCCAGCAGGCCCTCGCTGTTGGCCGGGCCCTTGGCACGGGTGTCGTAGGGCTGCGACTGGAACAGGTAGCGGCCATCATCGGACACGTACAGCAGCTGGCCGGAAACGACGACCTCGCGGAAGCCGGGGAACGGTGCAGCACCGATGTAATCCACCTGGAAGCCGGGATTGAGCGCGGTCAGCGCGGCGCGCACGGCCTGGTCGGCCGAAGCGTTGGCGGCCGGACCGGCCTTGGCCGCAGCAGCGGCGGGTGCCTTGGCGGCCGGCGGAGCCGGCTGGGCGCAGGCAGTCAGGCTGAGCGCACCGAACACGGCGGCGATGGCAAATCGGAGCATGGAGCGTTCCGCGGCAGAAGAAGACTCCGGATTCTGACACAGCCACCGCAACCGGTTCGCGACGACGCGCACGGCGCAAGGCAGGGTTCAGGCCCTCGCTCAGCCGCGTGGATGATGCCGGGCGTGCAGCTTCTGCAGGTGTTCGCGGGCCACCAGGGTGTAGATCTGGGTGGTCGACAGCGAGCTGTGGCCGAGCAGCATCTGCAGCGCGCGCAGGTCGGCGCCGCGGTTGAGCAGATGCGTGGCGAAGCTGTGGCGCAGGCCATGCGGGCTGATCCGCACCGGGTCGATGCCGGCCACCTGCGCGTGGCGTTTGACCAGGTGCCAGAACGCCTGCCGGGTCAGCGCATGCAGCGTCGGCTCGACAAACAATGGGGTCTGCCCATCCGCCAGGGCATGCACCTTGCCCTTGCCGACCAGCAGCGGGCGCGATGCCTGTAGATAGCACTCCAGCCAGTGCTGCGACTCCTCACCCAGCGGCACCAGCCGTTCCTTGCTGCCCTTGCCGGTGACCCGCAGCACACCCTGGCGCAGGTTGACCGCGGTGGCCGGCAGCAGCACCAGCTCGCTCACACGCAGACCGGCCGCGTACATCAGCTCCAGCATGGCGCGGTCGCGCAGGCCCAACGGGCTGTCAATGTCCGGGGCCGCCAGCAGCGCATCGATCTGGCTTTCGGCCAGCGCCTTGGGCAACAGACGTGGCAGCTTCGGCGGGTCCAGCAGCGCGCTGGGGTCCTCGCTGCGTTCGCCACGGCGCACGCCATCGGCGAAAAACGCCCGCAGCGCCGACAGCAACCGCGCATTGCTGCGCGGCGACCAGCCATGCCGGGTGCGCCAGGCCAGATAGTCGAACAAGCCCGGGCGCTCGACGCCGGCCAGGCCGCCGTCGCGCCCATCCATCCAGCGCGCCAGCCCTTCCAGGTCACGCCGGTAGCTGTCGAGGGTGGCGCGGGCCAGACCGTTCTCGGCCCAGATCGCATCGAGGAAGCGCTGGATGCGCACGCTGTCGTCGGCGCGCAGTTCGGGCAGTTGCTGGACCAGCTGGCGGCGTTCGGCGGGGGTGGAAACAAGGGCCATGCGTGCAGGATACGAGGGCCACTGCGGGCACGGCCAGCTTTGCGTATGCTCGGCGCATGTCCCGCCCTGCCACCGACACGGCCCCTGCGGCCGCCAGCGAACTGCTCCGCCCGCGCGCGCTGCTGCTGTGGCGCCTGCTGGCAATGGTCTACGACGCATTGCCGGTGCTGGCGCTGTGGATGCTCGCCGGCACACTGTTCACCCTCGCCTACACCATCAGCGGCCACGCGCAACGCGAGAACATCGCGCCGTTCAGTGCCTGGCAGTGGCTGCTGTGGGCGGTGTGCTGGGCGATCACGGGGTGGTACGCGACGGCAAGCTGGCGCCGTGGTGGGCAGACGCTGGGCATGCGGCCGTGGCGGCTGAAACTGCACGCCAGCGATGGCGCACCGCTGCGGCGTAGCCAGTTGTGGCTGCGTTTCGCCGTGGGCACGCTGTCCCTGCTGCTGGGTGGGCTGGGGTTCTGGTGGGCGTGGGTCGATCGCGAACGCCTGACCTGGCACGACCGCGCCAGCGGCACCCGCCTGCTGCGGATGCCGAAACGGTAAGGCGCTGCCTGTAGAGCCGAGCCCGTGCTCGGCTGCTTTCCGCACTGTACGCGACAGCCGAGCACAGGCTCGGCGCTACAACAACCAGAATCAGCCCGACTTGCGCCGGAACAGCAGTCCTGACACCGCCAGCATCACGATCGGCGGCAACGCGTAGGCGATGCGGTAATCGAACTTCAACGCACCGGCCATGCGGCCGAAGAACAGCTGCAGCAGCCAGAAGCCCAGCGCGAACAGGATGCCCAGGAACAGGCGCTTGCCCATGCCGCCGCTGCGCAGCGAACCGAACGCGAACGGCACCGCCGCCAGGCACAGCGCCAGCACGTTCACCGGGTAGAACCAGCGGCTCCAGTACACATCCTCGAAATCGCGCGCATCCAGCCCGTTGCGCTGACGATAGGCGATGCTGGTGCTGAGTTCGGCCACACTGAGGTTGCGCGGCTTGGCGATGCCGGTGGCCAATGCGGCCGCATCCAGCTTCGAATTCCACGGTTCACGTGCAATTTCCTCGCGGGTTGCCGAGCGCTCGCCGAAGGTGTCGCGGCGGACCCCGGTCAGCACCCAGCCGTCCTTGTCGTGCTCGGCGGTGTCGGCATGGGTCAACGAGGCAATCTTGCCGTCGTCGGCAATGCGGTACAGGCGCACATCACGCAGGATCAGGCGCGTGCCCTTGTCACCCACCAGCTGCTCCTCGCCGCTCTGCGCATTGAGGAAAGTATCGCCCTCGCGTGCCCACAGGCCCGAGTAGCGGGTGGTGGAAATGTCCCGCCCCCACTTGGCGCTGGACTTCAGTGCATCGGCGCGGTCCTGACCCCAGGGGCCCAGGGTCTCGGCGCTGAGCACCATCACCGCGGTCAGCAGCGACAGCGCGATCGCCACCGATACGCTCAGGCGCTTGCGCGACAGGCCCAGCGCGCGCAGTGCGGTCAGCTCGGACGTGGCAGCCAGCTGGCCCAGGCCCATCAGCGCGCCGATCACCGCAGCGGTGGGGAACATCGTGTAGGCGCGGCGTGGCACCGTGTACAGCACCCATGCGGCGGCATGGCCCAGGGTGTAGCCGTTCTTGCCGATGTCCTTGAACTCGCCGGAGAACGCCATCACCACGTCCAGGCCGACCAGCACGGCCCAGGTCAGCAGCACCGTGGTGAACACCGACTGGCCCAGGTACAGATCGAAACGCATCGGGCGCAGCCTCATGCGCGGGCTCCCTTCGGGCGGCCCAGGCGGCCATCACGTGCATACATCCAGATCGACAGCGCCAGCAACGGCAGGGTCAACCACCACAGCCCAAGCGCAGAGGGGATCTTGCCGTTGGCGATCCAGCCGCTGCCGATGAACATCAGGTTGGTGCCGACCATGTAGGCCATCAGCGCCAGCATCATGCGGCCGTAGCGCTGCTGGCGCGGCGAGCTGCGGCCCAGCGGCACGGTCAGCAGGGCGAACGCCAGGGCGATCAGCGGCGGCGCCAGGCGGCGGTGCAGCTGCGCCTGCGCCTGCGGACGCTCATCGCCGATCAGGTGCAGGGTCGGCATCAGTTCCGGGTCATCCTCGGTGCGGGTCTGCGCACCATCGGGCAGCGCCACGTCATTGCGAGCGAAGGTCGCCAGGCGGTAGTCCAGCCCACCGGCCACCGGCCCTTCCACCTGGTGCCCGTCATCCAGTTCCAGGAAACGCTGGCGGGTGCCCTCGAAGAACATGCGGCCACCATTGGCGGACACCACTTCCAGGCGGTCATCCTTCTGCCGCTGCAGGAACACCTTGCCCAGCTGGGTGCCATCGGGCGAGATCGAGGACAGATAGACCACGCCGCCATTGGGCAGCGGGGTGAAGCGGCCCGGCTCCAGGCCGGCCATCAGCACGCTGCGGTTGGCCTCGATGATCATCTGCTCGGCCACCCGGCCGGCCCACGGGCCCAGCCACAGCGAGCAGGCGCCGACCAGCAGCACCACCGGCACCACCAGCATGAGCAGCGGCCGCAGCAGGCGCCTGGGGCCCACACCAATGGCGGTGATGACCGCCATTTCCGAGTCGCGGTACAGCCGGGCCACGGCCAGCAGCAGGCCCAGCATCAGTGCCAGCGGCAGGATCAGCGGCAGGTAGGCGATGAACTGCAGGCCCAGCTGGGAGAACAGCAGCTTGGCAGGCAGGCGCCCGTCGGCGATGTTGCCGAGGATGTCCACCAGCACGCCGCCCACGCTGACCACCAGCAGGACGATCAGGGTAGCCATGAAACTCTGGACGAAATCGCCCAGCAGGTATCGGTCGAGCTTCAACATGGGGCGGTGGTTTAAACTCTGGGGTTCGTTCGCGGTGCCGCCCAGTCTACTGTCTGGGCGTAAACGGCCTGCGATTGTACGGACTCGCCAATGGAATCTGCTCAATGGCCCTCGAATTCACCCTGAACCACGTTGCTCCGGCCGCCGCCACCGTTGATTGCCTGGTGGTCGGCGCGTATGCCGACCATACCCTGACCGCGGCCGCACAGGCCCTGGACGCCGCCAGTGGTGGCCGCCTGGCCGCCCTCGCCCAGCGCGGCGACCTGTCCGGCAAGACCGGCGCGACCACCCTGCTGCACGACCTGCCGGGCGTGACCGCCCCGCGCGTGCTGGTGGTTGGCCTCGGCGAAGTCGCCCGTTTCGGCGTGCCGCAGTACCTGAAGGCCGTCGGCGACGCCGTGCGCGCGCTGAAGGCCGGTGCTGCCCGCAGCGCACTGTTCACCCTGTCCGAAGTGACGGTGAAGGACCGCGACGCGGCCTGGGCGATCCGCCAGGCGGTGATCGCCGCCGATCACGCCGCCTACCGCTACACCGCCACCCTGGGCAAGAAGAAGGCCGACGACGCCGGCCTGGCCCAGCTGGCCATCGCCGGTGACGACGCGCAGGCCCTGGCCCTGGCCCAGGGCCAGGCCATCGCCGCCGGTGTCGAGTTCGCCCGCGAGCTGGGCAACCTGCCGCCGAACTACTGCACCCCGGCCTACCTGGCCGAGGTGGGTGTGAAGTTCGCCGGCGAGCATGAAGGTGCCGAGGCCGAGATCCTCGACGAGCACCAGATGGAAGCGCTGGGCATGGGCTCGCTGCTGGCCGTGGCCCGCGGTTCGGCCAACCGCCCGCGTCTGGTCGTGCTGAAGTGGACCGGTGCCGGCGACGCCAAGCCGTACGTGCTGGTCGGCAAGGGCATCACCTTCGACACCGGTGGCGTCAACCTGAAGACCCAGGGCGGCATCGAAGAGATGAAGTACGACATGTGCGGTGGCGCCAACGTCATCGGCACCTTCGTTGCTGCGGTCAAGGCCAAGCTGCCGCTGAACCTGGTGGTGGTGGTGCCGGCGGTGGAAAACGCCATCGACGGCAACGCCTACCGCCCGTCCGACGTGATCACCTCGATGTCGGGCAAGACCATCGAAGTGGGCAACACCGACGCCGAAGGCCGCCTGATCCTGTGCGATGCGCTGACCTACGCGCAGCGATTCGAGCCGACCGCGCTGATCGACGTTGCCACCCTGACCGGTGCCTGCATGGTCGCCCTCGGCCACCAGACCGCCGGCCTGATGAGCAAGCACGACGACCTGGCCAACGAGCTGCTGGCCGCCGGCGAACACGTGTTCGACCGCGCCTGGCGCCTGCCGCTGTGGGACGAATACCAGCCGATGCTGGATTCGAGCTTCGCCGACGTCTACAACATTGGCGGCCGCTGGGCCGGCGCGATCACCGCTGGCTGCTTCCTGTCGCGCTTCGCCGAAGGCCAGCGCTGGGCCCACCTGGACATCGCCGGCGTGGCCAGCGATGAAGGCAAGCGTGGCATGGCCACCGGCCGTCCGGTCGGCCTGCTGAGCCAGTGGCTGCTGGACCAGGTCGCCCGCGCCTGATGCCGTACCTGCCCCTGGCCGGCGCCTGCCGGCCGGGGCATCCTCCGGCCTGCCCCCGCCCGGCATGCCGGGCCCCTGCCCGACCCGGACCCTGCCATGCCCCGCGCTGATTTCTACCTGATCGCCAAGCCCCGCTTCCTGACCGAGCCTCTGCGCCTGGTCTGCGAGCTGGCGCGCAAGGCCAACGACGCCGGGCTGTTCACCCTGGTACTGGCCCGCGACCAGGCCCAGGCCGAGGAACTGGACGAACTTCTCTGGTCATTCGACGACGATGCCTACATTCCGCACCAGATCGTGGGTGAGGATGTCGACGAGGAAGAAGCGCTGGTGCTGATCGCCCCGCCGGGCGGTGACGCGCCCGTACGGCCGCTGGTGATCAACCTGCGCGACGAACCCTGGCTCGGCCAGTGCGAACGCGTGCTGGAAGTGGTACCGGCCGACCCGGAAGCGCGCGAACCGCTGCGCGAACGCTGGCGCCAGTACAAGACCGCCGGTTACGACCTGAACAAGCACGACATGTAAGCCCAGCGAGGCCCCCTTGATGCGCCTGTTGATCGCCCTGATTCTTCCCTGGCTGTCCTTTTTCACCATCGGCCGACCGCTGGCCGGCATCGTCTGCCTGATCCTGCAGATCACCCTGATCGGCTGGCTGCCCGCCGCCATCTGGGCCGCCTACGCGGTCAGCCAGTACCACACCGACCAGAAGATCCGGCGCGCCCTCGGGTCGCGCTGATCTCCCTTCCGCCTTGATTACCGGTTCCCCCGCATGACCCAACTCGCCTCCAGTTACGACCCGAAGTCCTTCGAGACCGACCTCTACGAGGCCTGGGAGAAGGCCGGCCACTTCAAGCCGTCCGGCACGGGCGAGCCGTACACCATTCTGCTGCCGCCGCCGAACGTGACCGGCACTCTGCACATGGGCCACGCCTTCCAGCAGACCCTGATGGACGCGCTGGTGCGCTACCACCGCATGCGCGGCTACGACACGCTGTGGCAGGTCGGTACCGACCACGCCGGCATCGCCACCGAAATGGTGGTCAGCCGCAACCTGGCGCTGGAAGGCAAGGGCGAGACCCGCGATTCGCTGGGCCGCGAAGGCTTCATCGGCAAGGTCTGGGAATGGAAGCAGCAGTCTGGCGACACCATCGAGCGCCAGATGCGCCGCCTCGGCACCTCCGCCGACTGGTCGCGCAGCACCTTCACCATGGACCCGCAGCCGTCGGCGGCGGTCAACGAAGCCTTCGTGCGCTGGTACGAACAGGGCCTGATCTACCGCGGCCAGCGTCTGGTCAACTGGGACCCGGTGCTGAAGACAGCCATTTCCGACCTGGAAGTGGAGAGCGCCGAGGAGGACGGCTTCCTGTGGTCGATCGCCTACACCCTGGATGACGGCCTGAGCTACGAGCACGTCGAGCGCGATGCCGACGGCGTGGAAACCCTGCGCGAAACCCGCGACTACCTGGTCGTTGCCACCACCCGCCCGGAAACCCTGCTGGGCGACACTGCGGTGATGGTGCACCCGGAAGACGAGCGCTATGCGCACCTGATCGGCAAGAGCGTGGTGCTGCCGCTGACCGGCCGCCGCGTGCCGGTGATCGCCGATGATTACGTGGACCGCGCGTTCGGCACCGGCGTGGTCAAGGTCACCCCGGCCCACGATTTCAACGACTACGAAGTGGGCGTGCGCCACAGCCTGCCGATGATCAACCTGTTCACCCCGGTGGCGGCACTGAATGAAAATGCGCCGGAACGCTTCCAGGGCCTGGACCGCTACGCCGCGCGCAAGGCCGTGCTGGCCGAGCTGGAAGACCTGGGCATCCTGGTCGAGACCAAGGCGCACAAGCTGCAGGTGCCGCGCGGCGATCGTACCGGCCAGGTGATCGAGCCGTACCTGACCGACCAGTGGTTCGTGAAGATGGACGACCTGGCCAAGCGCGGCCTGGAACTGGTCGAGGACGGTTCGATCTCGTTCGTGCCGCCGAACTGGATCAACACCTACCGCCACTGGATGAACAACATCCAGGACTGGTGCATCAGCCGCCAGCTGTGGTGGGGCCACCGCATCCCGGCGTGGTTCGACGAAGCCACCGGCAGCTGCTACGTCGGTCGCAGCGAAGAGGAAGTGCGGGCAAAGCACAACCTGGGCAGCGACGTGGTGCTGAACCAGGAAAGCGACGTGCTGGAGACCTGGTTCTCCTCGCAGCTGTGGCCGTTCTCCACCCTGGGCTGGCCGAACGAGCAGGCCATGGCCGAGCGCGGCTTCGACCGCTACCTGCCGTCGTCGGTGCTGATCACCGGCTTCGACATCATCTTCTTCTGGGTGGCGCGCATGATCATGGCCACCGACAACCTGGTCGGGAAGATCCCGTTCAAGGACGTCTACTTCACCGGCCTGATCCGCGACGGCCAGGGCCAGAAGATGTCCAAGAGCAAGGGCAACGTGCTCGATCCGCTGGACATCATCGACGGCATCACCATCGACGACCTGGTCGCCAAGCGTACCGGTGGTCTGATGCAGCCGAAGATGGTGGAGAAGATCGAGAAGGCCACCCGCAAGGAATTCCCGGACGGCATTGCTGCCCACGGTGCCGATGCGCTGCGCTTCACCATCGCCGCGCTGGCCACCCACGGCCGCGACATCAAGTTCGACATGAACCGCGCCGAGGGCTACAAGAACTTCTGCAACAAGCTGTGGAATGCCAGCCGTTTCGCCCTGATGAACACCGAGGGCGCCGCGTTCACCGGCGTGCCGACGCCGCGCACCGATGCCGAGCGCTGGATCCTGGCGCGACTGGCCGCAGTGTCCACCGAGGCGCAGGGCCACTACGCCAACTACCGCTTCGACCTGCTGGCGCAGTGCCTGTACGAGTTCGCCTGGAACGAGTTCTGCGACTGGTTCCTGGAACTGAGCAAGCCGGCACTGAACGGCGGCGACGCGGCTGATGCCGAGAGCACCCGCCACACCCTGCTGTACGTGCTGGAAGCGCTGCTGCGCCTGCTGCACCCGCTCACGCCGTTCATCACCGAACAGCTGTGGCAGCAGCTGGCCCCGCGCCTGGGCCTGGCCGAAACCACGCTGTCGCTGCGCCCGTACCCGACCGCCGCCGAGTTCGAAGGCGATTTCGCCCAGGCCGAGGCCGACGTGGAATGGTTGAAGGCGGTGATCAGTGCGGTGCGTCGCGTGCGCAGCGAACTGAACGTGGCCCCGTCCAAGCAGGTGCCACTGCGCCTGCAGGCTGGCCTGGAGCAGGACCGCGTGCGCATCGAACGTTTCAGCGCATCACTGTCGTTCCTGCTGAAGCTGGACAGCATCCAGTGGCTGGCCGAAGGCGAAAGCGCACCGCCTGCCGCCGCCGCGATTGTTGGCGAACTGAAGCTGCTGGTGCCGCTGGAAGGCCTGGTCGATCTCGATGCCGAGCGCGTGCGACTGGACAAGGAAATCGCCCGCGTCGAAGCCGAAAAGGAAAAGAGCGAGACCAAGCTGGCCAAGTTCACCGACAAGGTGCCGCCGGCCGTGGTCGAGCAGGAGCGCGTGCGACTGGCCGACTGGAACACCCAGCTGGCCGGCCTGCGCGAGCAGCGCGCGAAGCTGTAAGCGCCGCGCTCTGGTGCGTGCCAACCAAGGTTGGCACCTACCCTGCCTCGCTCTGGTGGGTGCGGGCCTTGGTCCGCACTGAGCGATGTGCCAACCAAGGTTGGCACCCACCAAACCCGGAACATTTCCCCGCATGGCATCATCGCTGGATGCCTCTTTCCATTTTCCTGCTGGTCCTCGCGGCCGCGGCCCTGCATGCCAGCTGGAATGCGATCGTCAAGCGCGGACCAGACAAATTCCTCGGTACCGTGCTGGTCACCGGCAGCGCCGCGCTGCTGTCCGCCGCCGCCCTGCCCTTCCTGCCATTCCCCGCCGCGCACAGCTGGCCGTGGCTGGCCGCTTCGGTGCTGCTGCAGGTGACCTATTACGGCCTGGTCGCCCGCTGCTACCAGCAGGTCGACATGAGCCTGGCCTACCCGCTGATGCGTGGCAGCGCGCCGATCCTGGTCGCGCTGGCGGGCACCCTGCTGGGTGAGCAGCTGCCACCGGCGGCGTGGCTGGGCGTGGTGCTGGTCAGCACCGGCATCCTGTGCATGGCACTGGGTGCGCGCGGCGGCCAACTGCGGCTGCCGCTGCTGACCGCGGCGATGATCGCCACCTACACCCTGGTCGATGCGCAGGGCGCGCGCCAGTCCGGCAGCGCACTCGGTTACACGCTGTGGCTGTTCCTGCTATCGGGCATTCCGTTGCCACTGTGGGCGTTGTACACCCGGCGTGGTGCGGTGCTGGTCTATGCACGCCAGCATTGGCCACTGGGCCTCGCCGGTGGTGTCGGCACCACGGCCTCCTATGCAATGGCGTTGTGGGCGATGACCCAGGCACCCGTAGCGATGGTCTCGGCGCTGCGCGAATCGTCGATCCTGTTCGCGCTGCTGATCTCGGTATTCCTGCTGCGCGAGCGCATACCGCGCGCACGCTGGCTGGCGGCGGCGCTCATCGTCGGTGGCGTGCTGGCGTTGCGGCTGGCGTGAGCAGAGCGTGCCAACCAGGGTTGGCACCTACCACGGCAGGTGATGTGTCGATGACAACGGAGATCCATCGGTAGTGCCGGCCGCTGGCCGGCAACCCTTCCCCGTTACAGTGGCGGCATCGCCTGCAGGTCGCCGTCGACCAGTTCGATCGCCATCACCACCGCATCTTCGCGCCCCTGTGCGGCCGGGTAGTAACGCGGGCGGCGGCCGATCTCGTTGAAGCCTTCGCTGTGGTACAGCGCCAGCGCCGGCGTGTTGGACGGACGCACTTCCAGAAACACACGCTGCGCGCCGCGGTCACCGGCCAGCTGTACCAGCGCGCGCAGCAGCTGACGTCCGAGCCCACGCGACTGCGTCAGCGGGTCGATGCAGATGTTCAGCACATGGGCCTCGTCGGCCGCGATGCTGAGCACGCCATAGCCGATCAACTGGCCATCGCGCTCCATGGCCAGGCCCGGATAGCCGGCGCGCAGGCAGTCGACGAAGATGCCGCGGGTCCACGGGAACGGATAGCCACGTACTTCGATCGCCATCACCGCGTTGAGATCGCTCTCGCGCAGCGCGCGCAGGCTGACCGGACCGGGCAGGCTGACCGCACTCATGGCGTGCCCCGCTTGCGCAGGGCACGCAGCTGCGGCCACAGCGCGCGCTTGGCGGCCGGGTCCTGACGCAGCTGGTCCAGCGGCCAGCTGTCCATCAGGGACTGCGTGGCCGGATCATTGGGATTGCAGCCGGATGCACGCAGCAGGGCAATCTGCAGGCGATCCGGCAGGCGCACCACCGGCTGCCGCGCATTGCCGCCCGGCAGCGGACGACTGGGGGCCGGCGCGGTATCCGGTGCGCTGACCGGGGTCTCGCGACGCGGTGGCGCCGGGCGTTCCTGGCGGGATGCCGGAGCGGATTCGGCGCGGGGTTCCCGCGATGGAGGTGCAACGCCTACCCGCGTCGGTTCCGCTGGCGGCGCGGCAGCCGCCTCGGCTTCGGCCACACTCAGCTGCAGCGCGGCATCCAGTTCCGCGGCCAACTGGCCGTCGTGGTAGACGGTGTAGCCCATGGCCTGCAGCCAGGCCTGCTGGGCCGGTGACCACAACACGGGCAGGTCCTGGCTCACGCGGCCTCGGGCTTCTTGCGCAGGCGCTGCACGGCCCACATCACCGGGCCGGACAAGGCGTACAGGATGCCCACCGCGAACAGCACGCGCGGCAGGTCGATGACCGCGATGGCGATCGCCACCGGCACCAGTGCCAGCACCAGGAACGGCACGCGGTCGGAACGGGTGCCCTTGGCGGCACCGCCCTTGAAGCTCCAGAAGCGGATGCGGCTGACCATCAGCAGCGCCGCAACGATCGTCACCGCCAGCGCCACGTAGCGCAGCTGGTTGCCGTCCCAGCCCAGGTTGCCATCGGCAAAGGCCCAGACGAAGGACATCATCAAGCCAGCCGCGGCCGGGCTGGCCAGGCCGACGAACCAGCGCTTGTCGACCACTGCCACCTGGGTGTTGAAACGGGCCAGGCGCAGCGCGGCACACGCGGCATACAGGAAAGCGACGGCCCAGCCGACACGACCGAGCAGCGGGTCATCGAACTTCAGCCACGACAGCGACCAGTGGTACATCACCAGCGCCGGGGCCATGCCGAAGCTGACCAGGTCGGCCAGCGAGTCGTACTGCACGCCGAATTCGCTGCTGGTACCGGTCAGGCGCGCCACGCGCCCGTCCAGGCCATCCATCACCGCCGCCACGAACACGGCGATGCTGGCGTTGACGAAATCCCCGTTGGCTGCGGCGATGATCGCGTAAAAGCCGGCGAACAGGCCGGCGGTAGTGAACAGGTTGGGCAGCAGATAAATCGTGCGCGAACGCGGCGGCGGTGTGATCGGGTCCATGGAATCCAGTTTAATCGACTTGCCAGTGCTCGGCGCCAATGCTGCAATCGGCGTTCTACGCCCATTCCGTGGAGTTTGCCATGCGTGCCCTGTCCTGCCTTGGATGCCTGCTGCTGTTGGCCAGTGCCAGCGCCGTGGCCGGCCCGGTCTATAAATGGAAAGACGCCAATGGCGTGACCCAGTATTCGGAGACCCCGCCGGCAGGCAAAAAGTACGAGACCAGGGAGCAGGCGCGCAGCCCACAAGCTGCGACCAGCACCGAGACCCCGGCACCCCCGGTGCCCGAGCAGTGCAGCACCGCCCGCGCCAACCTGGCCCTGCTGGACGGTGGCGGCCAGGTGATGCAGGACACCGATGGGGATGGCAAGCCCGATAGCCCGTTGAACCCCGAGCAGCACACCGCGCAGAAGGGGTTGGCGGAGGCCGCCATCAAGGCCTACTGCCCGGCGGCGGGTTAAGGGGGTCGGCAGGGCTGCGCCCTGCACCTGCCGAGGCTTCAAGCAACGGCAACGTCAAATGCCAAAGCGGCTCTGGTCTTCTGCTGGTTTGGCGGGGCGGTGTGGGCTGGCAGGACACGCCGTAAACCCATCCCTGGGGGCTCGATGGCGCCATCCATGGCGCCAACGGTCCTGCCAGCCCACACCGCCCCACCTCCGACAGGTTCCTGGTGACGGTGGTAGATCCACGCCATGCGTGGATGAAATCTGTCATATCTCGAATTGAATCCGGGGTCGGATCCGTTTTCCTGCGGAAAACGGATCCGACCCCAGGAGCCATTCCAACAGATCGCGGAGATCTGTCGAAGGCAGGGTGGGTCCGGTTGCGGGAGTGTCCGCGGCATGGATGCCGCGGCCAAGCCCCCAGGGGTGAGGGCGCTTTGCTTGCGAAGCACTGCTTCGCAAGCGACCGAACGCCCAGCCGCCAGCGGCTGGGCCGGACCGCGGAGCGGGGTTTACGGCGTCTCCCGCAACCGGACCCACCCCGCCATCCCACGGGAAGCCCGCTGTTGCTGTTGCAGTTGCAGTTGACGTTGCTTGAGGCGGGTGCAGGGCGCAGCCCTGCCGATACCCCTCCCCCCGGCCGGGCTGGCAGAATAGGCGTCTCTGCCGTTATCCGAAGCCGACGATGCGCCTCTCCCAGTTCCACCTGCACACCACCAAGGAAACCCCCAGCGACGCCGAGCTGACCAGCCACCGGCTGATGCTGCGCGCGGGCATGATCCGCAAGCTGGCATCGGGCCTGTACACCTGGTCGCCGCTGGGCCTGCGCGTGCTGCGCAAGGTTGAACGCATCGTGCGCGAGGAAATGGACCGCGCCGGTGCCGTGGAATTCCAGATCCCGACCATCCAGCCGAAGGAACTGTGGGAGCAGACCGGGCGCTGGCAGAAGTTCGGCCCGCAGCTGCTGAAGATCAAGGACCGCAAGGACCAGGTGTTCTGCTACAGCCCGACCGCCGAAGAAGCCGCCTGCGACTTCGCGCGCAGCGAGCTGTCCAGCTACAAGCAGCTGCCGGTGAACTTCTACCAGGTGCAGACCAAGTTCCGCGACGAGATCCGTCCGCGCTTCGGTGTGATGCGTTCGCGCGAGTTCCTGATGAAGGACGCCTATTCGTTCCACCTGCACGATGAGTGCCTGGTGCGCGAATACGAGAACATGAAGTCGGCCTACAGCCGCATCTTCACCCGCCTCGGCCTGGATTTCCGCATGGTGCAGGCCGACTCCGGTGCGATCGGCGGTGATGCGTCGCAGGAATTCCACGTGATCGCCGATTCCGGCGAAGACGCGCTGGTGTTCTCCACCGGTTCGGACTACGCGGCCAACATGGAAGCGGCAATCGCCGCCGATCCGGCACCGCGCGCGGCCGCCAGCGAAGCCATGCGCAAGGTCGACACCCCTACCCAGAAGACCTGCGAGGATGTCGCGGCGCTGCTCGGCATCGACCTGCAGCGCACGGTGAAGTCGGTGGCGCTGATCGCTGGCGAAGGCAAGGCACAGCAGTTCGTGCTGGTGCTGGTGCGCGGCGACCATGAGGTCAACGAGATCAAGCTGGCCAAGGTTGCCGGCCTGGACGAACAGCGCTTTGCCAGCGAGGCGGAAATCGCCGAGTACCTGGGCAGCGTGCCGGGCTTCCTCGGCCCGGTCGCCCCGGCCAAGGCCATCCGCGTGGTGGCTGATCGCGAAGTGGCGGCGATGTCCGACTTCGTCGTCGGCGCCAACGAAGCCGGTTTCCACCTGGCCGGCGTCAACTGGGGTCGCGACCTGCCGGAACCGGAAGTGGCCGACATCCGCAACGTGCGGGCCGGTGACCGCGCGCTGGACGGTGGCGAACTGAAGATCGCCCGTGGCATCGAAGTCGGCCACGTGTTCCAGCTGGGCCGCAAGTACGCCGAAGCGCTGGATGCCACCGTGCTGGACGAGAACGGCAAGGCGGCGGTGATGGCGATGGGCTGCTATGGCATCGGCATCTCGCGCGTGGTGGCTGCCGCGATTGAACAGAACCATGACGATGCCGGCATCATCTGGCCGGACGCGATGGCGCCGTGGCAGGTGGTGGTGTGCGTGATCAACCCGAAGGGTGACGCCGCTGTGGCCGATGCGGCCGCCAACTTGCTGCAGGAGCTGCGCGATGCAGGCCTGGACGCGGCGCTCGACGACCGTGGCCTGCGCCCGGGCGCGATGTTCGCCGACATGGAACTGATCGGCATCCCGCACCGCGTGGTGGTCAGCGAACGTGGCCTGGCCGCCGGTACCTACGAGTACCGCTCGCGCCGCGCCAGCGAAGCGGAAAGCCTGGACAAGGCCACCCTGCTGCAGCGCCTGCAGGGTTGATCAGGAAAAGACCGGGGCATGCCCCGGTCTTTTTTTCCCTGACGCCCATTTGAGCAATATTGCAGCGGACATAATCCGGTCAAAATCGACGCAATGCAGCCGGGATGCTGCCAGGCCATGACCCGTCTGCATTTGTGCTGGGATTAATTCATCTTTATTCTGTCCCGCGACGCCATGGACTGGCTCGTCCCGTCCACTTATTAGTTTCCGGAGTAACCGTAAATGAGCATTGACCTGACCGGCCTGTCGGCACGCGAGCTGGGCGCCCTGATCCGCACCGCCAAGAAGCAGCAGACCATCGTCGCCAAGCGCCGGCCGATCACCAAGGTCCGGGCACAGCTGAGCAAGCTGGCCAAGACCGAGGGTTACACCATCGAGGAACTGTTCGGCGACGCCCCAGCCCCGCGCGCGCGCAAGGTGGCCAAGGTCGCCAAGGCCCCCTCGAAGACCGCTGGCCGCAAGCTGGGCAAGGTTGCCCCGAAGTACCGCAACCCGGCCAACCCGAAGGAAACCTGGACCGGCCGTGGCAAGCAGCCGCGCTGGATGGCCGAGCTGACCGCCAAGGGCAACAAGAAGCCGGAAGATTTCCTGATCAAGAAGGCCTGAAGCCAGATCGGGATGCAATGAAAAACGCCGGCGAAAGCCGGCGTTTTTTTGTTTGTAGAGCCGAGCCCAAGCTCGGCTATCCATATCCGAAGCCGAGCATGGGCTCGGCTCTACAGGGTTTTGCGAGCGGGCATCAGCAGGTTGCCGAACAGCAGGCCGGCCACCAGCGCCATCACCACGTTGAGCACGGTGAGGAACACGCTCTGGCCGGCGCCCACGTCCTGCTGCTGGACCAGGGTCAGCACGCCGCGCAGGCTGGTGCTGCCGGGCACCATCATGATGATGCCCGGCAGGCGGATGATCGCACCAGGGCGGCCAACGAGGCGGCCGAACAGATTGCCACCAGCGGTCAGCAGCATCGCCGACAGGAAGATACCGGCCGGCGCACCCCAGGCGTGGCCACCAAACTTGGAGATCGCGTAACCGGCCACCGAGGCGGCGATCACCCACGGGTAATCGCGGCGGTTGGCCTTGAACAGCATCGCGAAGGCGAACGCCGCGGTCAGCAGCGAACCCCACTCCACCCACGGGCCCTGCGGCCGCGTGGCGCGGATCACCGGGTCGAGGCCGAGCACGTCGGCCAGGGTCACCGCGATCATCGCGCCGACACTGAGCTTCATGATGGTGGTCAGCGCACCGGCGAAGCGCGCGGTACCCGATACCCAGTGCTGGCTGGCCAGTTCATTGACCGCATTGGTCAGCGACATGCCGGGCAACAGCACCACCAGCGAGGCGATGATCACCGTGTTGAGGTTGAGCGCGCCGATGAAGGAGGCGACCAGCGTGGCAACCAGGCCGGCCAGCAACGCGGCAAGGGCCTCGGCGGCTTCGCGGGTGGCCGGGCGACGGTCGGTGACCATGCCGAGCAGGCCGATCATCAGGCCGATGACACCGGCGGTCGCAATGTCCAGCCACGGCAGCTTCCACATGCCGGCCACGCCGGCCGCACCGAGGGTGAACGAGAGGATGGTGCGCAGCTTGCCGCGCCGGCCCGGATCCTTGTCCAGTTGGCGCAGGGCGGTGTGGCCCTGGGCGATGCTCATCCGCCCGTTGGCCACTTCTTCGGCGATATGGTCGGCGACGCTGAGCTTGTGCAGGTCGTTCTCGCCGGGCGCCAGGCGGATCACGCGGGTGATGTCACTGGAGCCGATCGCCTGCGCGGGGTCGCTGAAGCTGAGGATGATACCGGTGGGATTCGACCACGGTTCACAATCCAGATCGAGCTGGCGGGCCAGTGCCACCACCGCTGTTTCCAGGCGCTGAGCCGTTGTGCCATAGCTGTGCAGGCGTCCGGCGATCTCGGAAACGAAGGCCACGCGCTGTGCGTAGGTGGCCTGGGGCGTGGGGATCGTGTGAGCGTCTGCGGACATGCGCCGTAGTATTACCTAGGCTGGGCCTTACCGGAGAAATTCATCCGAGTTCGACGCGATGCCCAATACAGAACGGTTATGCTGCGACCCGAATGGCCCAAGTGACCCCGAACCACGCCCCCCAGCTCGAACAGGATGCCCATGACCCGGGCGTGATCCACCTGTCCGGCACCTGGACCTTGAAGACCGCGCTGGCCGCGGCCGAAGTCCTGCGCGGCGTTCCCGACACGCTGACCGGCATCGATGCCACCGCCATCGAAAAGATGGATTCGGCCGGCGTGCTGCAGGTGCTGCGTATAGCCCATCGCGCCGACCTCGGCGAGGACGCACTGAAGTTCCGCCCGGATCACCAGGCGCTGGTGTGCACCATCGAGGAAGTCGCCGACGACCGGCCCAAGCCCAAGCGCGACTTCGGCGTGCTGGCGGCGCTGGAACGGCTGGGTGTCAGCGTCCATGCCACCGGCCACAACATCAAGGCGCTGTGCAGTTTCCTCGGCGAGAACCTGGTCAAGGCGGCGCGCCTGGTCAAGGAACCCCGCCGCTTCCGGATGACCGCCACCGTGCACCAGATGGAGCAGGTCGGGCTGGATGCGGTACCGCTGGTGGCGTTGCTGTCCTATCTGGTGGGCGCGGTGATCGCCTTCCTCGGCTCGACCATCCTGCGCGACTTCGGTGCCGAGATCTACGTGGTCGAACTGGTCAACATCGCCTTCCTGCGCGAGTTTGCCGTGCTGCTGACCGCGATCGTGCTGGCCGGCCGCACCGCCAGCGCCTTCACCGCGCAGATCGGTGCGATGAAGGCGCGCGAGGAAATCGATGCGATGCGCACCCTGGGCCTGGATCCGATCGACCTGCTGGTGCTGCCACGGCTGTTGGCGTTGCTGGTCACCCTGCCGCTGCTGACCTTCATTGCAATGGTCGCCGGCCTGGCCGGCGGCATCACCGTCGGTGCGTTCGACCTCGACATCCCGCCGCAGATGTACATCGCGCGCATGCACGAGACGATGGAAGTGCGGCACATGCTGGTCGGCCTGTCGAAGGCGCCGGTGTTCGCGCTGGTGATCGGCCTGATCGGCTGCCTGGAAGGCCTGAAGGTCGAAGGCACGGCGCAGTCGGTGGGTGAACGCACCACCTCCAGCGTTGTGCAGACGATATCGCTGGTGATCATCATCGACGCCTTCGCGGCGTTGTGGTTCATGCACATGGACTGGTGACATGAGCACGCATCCGACATCCGAAGAAATTCCCATGCAGGACGACGACGGTCACGACCTGGCCATCCGCGTGCGCGGGCTGGTCAACCGCTTCGGTAGCCAGACCGTGCACGAAGACCTGGACCTGGATGTGCGCCGAGGCGAAATTCTCGGCGTGGTGGGTGGTTCGGGTACCGGCAAGTCGGTGCTGATGCGCTCGATCCTCGGCCTGCGCGTGCCCGATGCCGGGCAGATCGAAGTGCTCGGCCGCGACGCGCGTGCCGACGATGCCGAGAGCCGCCTGCACATCGAACGCAACACCGGCGTGCTGTTCCAGGACGGTGCCCTGTTCTCATCGTTGACCGTGGGCGAGAACGTGCAGGTACCACTTAAGGAACACCATCGCGAGCTGCCCGAGCGCTGGCATTACGAGCTGGCGCTGCTGAAGGTGAAGCTGGCCGGCCTGCCCGCCGATGCGATCAACAAGCTGCCCTCGCAGCTGTCCGGTGGCATGCGCAAGCGCGCCGGTCTGGCCCGGGCGCTGGCACTGGATCCGCCGCTGCTGTTCCTGGACGAACCGACCGCCGGTCTCGACCCGATCGGTGCGGCCGCATTCGACCGCCTGATCAAGACCCTGCAGGAAGCGCTGGGCCTGACCGTGTTCCTGATCACCCACGACCTGGACACGCTGTATGCCATCTGCGACCGGGTGGCGGTGATCGCCGACCGCAAGGTGGTGGCCAACGCCCCCTTGCCGGACATCGAGAAACTGGATCATCCGTGGATCCAGGAATACTTCCACGGACCGCGCGCGCGCGCCGCGCGTGGCGAACAGATCGAGAGTGCCTGAGCCATGGAAACCAAAGCCAACTACGTGCTGATCGGCGCGTTCACCCTGATCACCGGCCTGGCCCTGCTGGCCTTCGGCCTGTGGGCCGCCAAGTACTCCTCCGACCGCACCTGGCAGGAGTACCGCGTGGTGTTCCGCGAAGCGGTGACCGGCCTGTCGGTCGGCAGCCCGGTGCAGTACAACGGCATCGCGGTGGGCTCGATCACCGAGTTGAACCTGGTGCCCGACGACCCGCGCCAGGTCGTCGCGCGCATCCGCCTGAACTCCAACACGCCGGTCAAGACCGATACCCGTGCCAAGCTGGCGATCACCAGCCTGACCGGCCCGTCGATCATCCAGCTCAGCGGTGGTACGCCGCAGTCGCCGGCACTGACCACGGTCAACAAGGACCCGGCGCCGATCATTCCGACCACGCCGTCGGCGCTGCAGAACATCACCGACGTCGCCAACCGCATTGTCGAGCGCATGGACCAGATCCTCAGCGACCGCAACGTGGCCTCGATCAACGCGACGCTGGCCAATCTGGAGACGATCAGCGGTGGCCTGGCCGACCGTGACCAGGGCACGCAGGCGCTGCTGCTCAGCGCGCGCGATGCCGCCCGCAGCCTGGACACCACGCTGAAGACCACCAACGGCACCATCGAGCGCCTGGACAAGAACCTGGTGCAGCAGCTGCCGGGCATCATCGACAAGCTCGACGGCACCCTGGCCAAGCTCGATTCGGCCGCAGGCAACGCCGATTCGATCCTTGGCGAGAACCGCGCCGCGATCAACAGCTTCGCCAACGATGGCCTCGGCCAGCTGGGCCCGACGCTGACCGAACTGCGCGGCCTGATCCGCGACCTGCGCCGGGTCAGCGACCGCCTCGAGAACAACCCCGCGCGCTACCTGCTGGGCCGCGATGCACCGAAGGAGTTCGAACCCAAATGAGCCCGACCACCCTTCCGCGCCTGCTGCTGGCCGCTTCGATGGTCCCCCTGCTGGGCGGCTGCTCCATCCTTGGCAGCAGCGAAAAAACCGCAGTGACGCTGTACTCGCCCTCGGTGCAGGTGAAGGCCGACCCGGCGTGGCCGCAGGCCAGCTGGCAGCTGGTGCTGGCCAAGCCCAGCGCTGCGCGCATGGTCGACAGCCCGCGTATCAACGTGCGGCCGACACCGTCGCAGATGGAGATCTACAAGGGCGCCAGCTGGGTACAGCCGGCCACCGACATGATCGAGGACACCCTGCTGCGCGGCTTCGAGGATTCCGGCCGCATCCGCGGCGTGGCCCGCAGCACTGCCGGCATCCGCGCCGACTACAAGCTGTCCACCGACGTGCGCCGCTTCGAATCCGATTACCAGGGCCAGGCGACGCCGACGGTGGTCATCGAGGTCAACGCCAAGCTGATCCATGTGGCCGACCAGCGCGTGGTCGCCGACCGCACCTTCCGCCAGGCGCAGCCGGTCGGCAGCACCGATGTTCCGGCGGTGACCGCGGCCTTCGAGCGTGGCCTGCAGCAGCTGGCACAGGACATGGTGGGCTGGACGCTGCAGAGCGGACAGGCCGACCAGCCGACTGTCGCGCGCTGACCGATCAGCGCGGCGTAATCCAGCGGAACGTCAGATTGATCCGTTCGCCCTGCACCCGCGCCATCTTCGGCAACGCGTGCTGGTAGAACCTCTGCGTCTGCCCCGCCATCACCAGCAGATCGCCATGGCCGAGCAGATACTCGGCCTTCCGCGTCGGGTCGTCGCGCCGGCGCAGCAGGAAGCGGCGCGCCGCGCCCAGGCTCAGCGAAGCAATCACCGGAGCAGGCCCCAGCTCTGGCTCGTCATCGCTGTGCCAGCCCATGTAGTCGCCGCCGCCGCGATAGCGATTCAGCAGTACGCTGTTGAAGCGGCCGAAGCCTTCGGTTTCCAGACGGTCGCGCGTGTCCTGCAACGACGGCAGCCATCGATGCGGCACGAATTCGGCACCGGAGTATCGGTAACGGGCATCCGGGTCACCGATCCAGCAGCTCAACCGCGGCGAATCCACCCAGCTGCCGAACATGCGGATGCGATGGATCTCCCAGGCCACGTCGGCCTGCAGCGCGGACATGAGCCCGTCGGCATCGGCGGCAGCCAACCAGCCCGGCAGGTGCTGGACATCGGCATCGGGGAGATCATGGGGAAACAGCATCGAGGCCCCGCAGGATGAGGGCGGCACCGGACCACCCTCACGGCATCAAGCGCGCTGGAACGTCACGCCCGTTTTTTCCTTCAGTTCTTCGTCGCTGACACCCGGTGCGGCTTCCACCAGCAGCAGGCCTTTGTCAGTCACGTCGAACACGGCCAGGTCGGTGATGATGCGGTCGACCACGCCCACGCCGGTCAGCGGCAGCGTGCATTCGGCCAGGATCTTGTGCTCGCCGTTCTTGGCGGTGTGCTCCATCAGCACCACCACGCGCTGCACGCCGGCCACCAGGTCCATCGCACCGCCCATGCCCTTGACCATCTTGCCGGGCACCATCCAGTTGGCCAGGTCACCCTTGTCGGTGACCTGCATGGCGCCGAGGATGGCCAGGTTGACGTGGCCACCGCGGATCATCGCGAAGCTGTCGTGGCTGCCGAAATAGCTGGCACCGGCACGCGCGGTGACGGTCTGCTTGCCGGCATTGATCAGGTCGGCGTCCACTTCGGCGTCGGTCGGGAACGGGCCGATGCCGAGCAGGCCGTTTTCCGACTGCAGCCACACGTCCACGCCATCGGGAATGTGATTGGCAACCAGGGTCGGCAGGCCGATGCCCAGGTTCACGTACGCACCATCGGTCAGTTCGCAGGCGGCACGCGCCGCCATCTCATCGCGGGTCCACGCCATGTCAGTTGCCCTCCGCGCGGATGGTGCGCTGTTCGATACGCTTTTCAGGATGCGCGTTGTGCACGATACGGTGCACGTAGATGCCCGGCAGGTGCACCTGGTCCGGGTCGATGGCACCGACCGGCACCACCTCTTCCACTTCCACGATGCAGACCTTGCCGGCCATCGCGCAGGCAGGGTTGAAGTTGCGCGCGGTCTTGCGGAACACCAGGTTGCCGGCCTCGTCGGCCTTCCACGCCTTCACCAGTGCCACATCGGCGCGCAGCGCGGTTTCCATCACGTAGTGCTTGCCGTCGAACTCGCGGGTTTCCTTGCCTTCGGCCACCACCGTGCCGTAGCCGGTGGCGGTGAAGAACGCCGGAATGCCTGCACCGCCGGCACGCAGGCGTTCGGCCAGGGTGCCCTGCGGGTTGAATTCCAGCTCGAGCTCGCCGGCCAGGAACTGGCGCTCGAACTCCTTGTTCTCGCCCACATAGGACGAAATCATCTTCTTGATCTGCCGGGTTTCCAGCAGCTGGCCCAGGCCGAAACCATCAACACCGGCATTGTTGGAGATCACGGTCAGGCCCTTGGCGCCACTGTCGCGCAGCGCGGCGATCAGGGCCTCGGGAATGCCACACAGGCCGAAGCCGCCCACGGCCAGCGTCTGGCCATCGGCGACCACCCCTTGCAGGGCCTCCGCCGCACTGGCGAAGCGCTTGCCGCGCTTGCCGGTGGAAGTCGATTGCTGCATCTCTACTGCCCTACCCGGTGAGAATGTTGCCATTCTAGCGGTACACCCGTTACCGGCTGGGGTGCGCCGCAGCATGAACCGGTATGCGCGGCCGCCTTTCCGTAGAATGTCCCCTTCCCCGCTTGCGGTGCCCTTGGCAACGCGCGCCGCAGATGGAGAGGACAGGACGACGCATGGCCGTAGTATTCACCGGAGGGGAACTGTCCCGCTGGCTGGATGCCGGGACACTGGAAAGAGGCAGGCAACGCGCAGGTGCCGTGCACGCGCTGCACTACAGGGCGCCGCTGCTGACCGCGCAGGTGGAGACCTGGCAGGTGACCATCGACCTGGACGCCAGCGCCCGCGCTCCGCGCAGCCCTCTGCAGAGTCGCTGCACCTGCCCGGCGGGAGGCTCCTGCGAGCACGTCGCTTCGGTCCTGCTGGCGGCACTGGGCACGTCACTGGAGGGCGGCACGGGCCCGCTACGTCCCGCTGCGCATCCGACGCTGCCAACCCTGCCGATCCAGGCGATGACACCGATCCTCCATCTGCACAGCCTGGAGTACCGACCCGACTGGCTCACCGAGCGCGATCCTTCGCAGTGGCTGGACGTTGCCACCATCGCGTTCGAGTACGACGAGCACGTACGCTTTCTCGACGACCCGTCGCCGTTCGTGCATGGCCCGCAGGGCCAGCTCTACCTGCTGCCGCGTGACCTCCACGAGGAGGCACGGCGCGAAGATGAACTGCGCAGCGTGCATCTGCACCGTGAGCGGCAGCCACGCATCGTCCTGGACGGCGGCGGCCCATTGTTCGAACTGCGCAGTTTCGACTGGACCCGCTTCCTGCTGGATGACGTGCCGCGGCTGGAGGCCCTGGGCTGGAAAGTGGAGGCAGACGACGATTTCCGCCATCGCATCACCCGGGTGGATGAAATCGATCTGGACATCCAGGCGGACCCGCAGGATGCGGGCTGGTTCAATCTGGGCCTGGAGATACAGGTGGACGGCCACAACGTGTCCATGGTTCCGCTGCTGCAGCAGGTACTGAATGCCGATCCTCGCTGGTCGCGCGGACAGCTGGACGCCATTGGCGATGACGAGAACATCCTGCTGACTGCCGGTGGCAATACGCGCCTGGCGCTGCGGGCGTCGCGATTGAAACCGGTCATTGCCCTGCTGGCCGACCTGTTCACCCCGCGCGATGTGCCGTTGCGGCTGTCGATGCAGGACCGCGGTCGGCTGCAAGCCCTGAAGGACGACGCACACCTGCAGCTGCGGGGCCACGGGGACACCCAGGCACTCGTGCAGCGCCTACTGCAGGCGCCTGCGCCGGAAGACGTAGCAACGCCTGCCGGATTGCAGGCGACGCTGCGTGGCTATCAACGCGATGGCCTTTCGTGGCTGCAGTACCTGCGGCAGCAGCGCCTGGGCGGCGTACTGGCCGATGACATGGGACTGGGCAAGACCCTGCAGACCCTGGCCCATCTGCTGGTCGAAAAGGAAAGCGGCCGCCTTGACCGGCCGGCACTGCTGGTGGTGCCGACCTCACTGCTGCACAACTGGCAGAGCGAAGCGGCACGCTTCACCCCGGACCTGCGCGTGCTGACCCTGCACGGACCCACGCGCGAGACGCTGTTCGACGCGATTCCCGCGCATGATCTCGTACTGACCACCTACCCCCTGCTGTGGCGCGACGAACAGGCGCTGCAGGCCCATTCCTACCATCTGCTGATCCTGGATGAGGCCCAGCAGGTGAAGAATCCGAAGTCACGCGCCGCCGTCACCCTGCGCACGCTGCAGGCCCGCCATCGCCTGTGCCTGACCGGTACGCCGCTGGAAAACCATCTGGGCGAACTGTGGACGCAGTTCGACTTCCTGCTGCCCGGCCTGCTCGGCACCGAGAAGCAGTTCAACCAGCATTGGCGCCACCCGATCGAGCGCGGCAGCGACCACCGCCGTGCCCAGCTGCTGGCGCAGCGGCTGCGCCCCTTCATCCTGCGCCGGCGCAAGGACCAGGTGGCTGCCGAGCTGCCGCCGAAGACCCTCATCACCCGCGCAGTGGCGATGGAGGGCGGGCAGCGCGATCTCTATGAAACCGTTCGGGCGGCAATGGAGAAACAGGTCCGCGAAGCCATCGGTGACAGCGGTCTGGCGCGCAGCCACATCCGGGTGCTGGATGCGCTGCTGAAGCTGCGCCAGGTCTGCTGCGATCCGCGGTTGCTGCCGGGCGAAACGACGGCACGCAACGCCGGTTCGGCCAAGCTGGAACTGCTGCGTGAGATGCTGCCGTCGATGGTCGAGGAAGGCCGGCGGATCCTGTTGTTCTCGCAGTTCACCGGCATGCTGGCGCTGATCGCGCAGGCGCTGGACGATCTGGGACTGGCCTATGTGACCCTGACCGGCGATACCCAGGACCGGGCCACGCCGGTGCAGCGTTTCATGCAGGGTGAAGTCCCGGTGTTCCTGATCAGCCTCAAGGCAGGTGGCGTGGGGTTGAACCTGACCGCGGCCGACACCGTGATCCATTTCGATCCCTGGTGGAATCCCGCCGCCGAGAACCAGGCCAGTGACCGCGCCCATCGCATCGGCCAGCGGCAGCCGGTGTTCGTCTACCGGTTGATCGCCGCAGGCAGCATCGAAGAGCGGATTGCCGAGCTGCAGGAGCGCAAGGCCCTGCTGGCCGAATCGATTCTCGAAGGCGGTGGCAGCGCCGGGCCGCGCTTCAGCGAAGAAGACGTGCAGGCACTGCTGGCGCCACTGCCGGGCCTGCCGGCCAGACGCACCCGCAGGCCGGGCCGACCGTCCAACACCCGCAGAGGAACGTAGAATCAGACCTGTTCGGCTGGAGCAAAAAAGCCGCAGTCTGAATGGCTCCAGCTGTTTTTGCTGGCTTGGCGAGGAGCGTCCGATCGCCAGGGACAGCGGCCCTGACCTGTCCGGCCAAGCGCGACTTTTGCCTTCCAACATCGCCGAACCTGCATGCACAGCACGGGCTCAGCCGTTGGACGGAATCAACTCCGACATTACCCTCTTCAACCCGTCCTGCCAGGATGGCAGCACGATGCCGAAATCCTGCTGCAACCGACGGTTGTCCAGCACCGACCAGGCCGGGCGCCTGGCCGGCGTCGGATATTCGGAGCTGGGAATCGCCTCGACGGTGGGCACCTTCGGCAATACGCCCGTCGCCAGCGCCTCGGCAAAAATCGCCTCGGCAAAGCCATGCCAGGTGGTCTGGCCACTGGCGGTCAGGTGCCAGGTGCCCGACAACTGCCCCGGGTGCTGCAGTGCCTGCGCGGTGACATCGGCGATCAGCGCCGCCGGCGTCGGCGTACCCACCTGGTCAGCCACCACGCGCAGCTGCTCTCGCTCGGCGCCGACACGCAGCATGGTGCGCAGGAAATTCGCACCATGCGAGGCATACACCCATGCCGTGCGGAAGATCAGGTGGCGTCCTGCCGCTGCCCGTACGGCATCCTCACCATCACGCTTGCTGGTGCCGTAGACACCCAGCGGCGCGGTCGGTTCGTCCTCACGGTACGGGGCGGTGCCCTGTCCATCGAACACATAATCGGTGGAGTAATGCACGAACGGCACGCCACGCGCCGCACACCAGCGTGCGATCACGCCCGGCGCCTGCGCGTTGGCCGCAAAGGCGGCGTCGACCTCCTGTTCGGCACGGTCGACGGCGGTGTAGGCGGCCGCATTAACCACGATCGACGGCTGCAGCCGGTCAAGCAGGGCCGGCAAGCTGTCCGGCTGGCCGAAATCGGCGGTTTCGCAGGCGCTGCCATCGGGCAGGACGCCGCTGCGGGTGGTCGCGACCACCTTGCCCAGCGGTGCCAGCGCGCGCAGCAGCTCCTGGCCGACCTGGCCGTTGCCGCCGAATACCAGAACGGTCATGGCGCGTAGACCGGCAGGCGGTCTTCTGCGATGTCCTTCAGGAAGGGGGCGTTCTCGTCCTTGGCCGACAGCGTGGGCAGGCTGATCGGCCAGTCCACAGCAATGTCAGCGTCATTCCAGCGAATACCTGCATCTGCCTCGGGCACATACACATCAGTGCACAGGTAGTGGAAAAGCGCGCGCTCGGACAGCACCGCAAAACCGTGGGCAAAGCCTTCCGGAATCCAGAATTGACGCTTGTTGTGCGCACTCAGCACCACCGCCTCCCATTGCCCGAAGGTCGGGGAGCCGTGACGAATGTCGACGGCCACGTCGTAGACCTCACCTTCGAGAACGCTCACCAGCTTTCCCTGCGGGCGTGGCCATTGGTAATGCAGGCCGCGCAGGACCCCCTCGCTGGAAGAGGACACATTGCTCTGCACGAACTGCGTCGGCAAACCCAGATCACCGAACCGCTCAGCATTCCAGCCCTCAAAGAAGAAACCGCGCTCGTCGCCGAACACCTTCGGTTCAATCACCACGCAACCCGACAAACAGGTTTCAATGACTTTCACGGAACCACTCCACGCAATGCCAGCTTCTGAAGATAATGGCCATAGGCATTCTTGATGAGCGGAGCAGCCAGCGCTTCCAGCTGCTCGGCGGAGATCCACCCTTGCCCAAACGCAACTTCTTCCGGGCAACAGATCTGTAGGCCCTGCCGGGTCTGGATCGTCTCGATGAAGTTGGATGCTTCCAGCAATGATTGGTGGGTTCCGGTGTCCAGCCAGGCATAGCCACGGCCCAAAGCTTCCAGACGTAGGTTGCCCTTGCTCAGGTAGTGTTTATTCAGATCGGTGATCTCCAGCTCGCCACGCGGCGACGGCTTGAGCTCTGCCGCATAATCGCTGGCATTGCCATCATAGAAGTACAGGCCGGTGACCGCGTAGTTCGATCGCGGATTCTCCGGTTTCTCGACCAGATCGATGACCTTGCCGTCCTTGTCGAACTCGGCAACGCCGTAGCGTTCCGGATCGTTGACCCAGTAACCGAACACGGTCGCACCCTGCTCGCGCTGGTCGGCATTGCGCAGTACTTCACGCAGGCCGTGGCCATGGAAAATGTTGTCACCCAGCACCAGGCAGCTCGGCTTGCCGGCCACGAAGTCACGTCCAATCAGGTAGGCCTGGGCCAGGCCATCGGGGCTTGGCTGCACGGCATACTGGATGTCCATGCCCCACTGCGAACCATCGCCCAGCAACTGCTGGAACAGCGCCTGCTCGTGCGGCGTGTTGATGATCAGCACTTCACGGATGCCCGCCAGCATCAGTACGCTGAGGGGATAATAAATCAGAGGTTTGTCATACACCGGCAGCAGCTGCTTGCTGACGCCCTTGGTGATCGGGTACAGCCGGGTGCCGGAGCCGCCGGCGAGGATGATGCCCTTGCGCTGGGTCATGGGGTCTCCTGGGTTCAGGCCGCGGTGCCGATGCGCTGCAGACGGTAGCTGCCGTCGAGCACGCCGTTGACCCATTCCTGGTTGTCCAGATACCAGTCAACGGTGAAGGTGATGCCCTGCTCGAAGGTGTAGGCCGGTTCCCAACCCAGGTCGTTCTTCAGCTTGGAGGCATCGATCGCGTAACGGCGGTCATGGCCGGGACGGTCGGTGACGTGGGTGATCTGGCTGCTGCGCGGCTGGCCGTCCGCGCGCGGGCGGCGCTGGTCCAGCAGTGCGCAGATGGCCTGCACCACTTCGATGTTCTGCTTTTCCGAATTGCCGCCGACGTTATAGGTCTCGCCGACCTGGCCCTTGGCCAGCACGGTGCGGATCGCTTCGCAGTGGTCGGACACGAACAGCCAGTCGCGCACCTGCTTGCCATCGCCGTACACCGGCAGCGGCTCGCCGGCCAGCGCCTTGGCGATCACCAGCGGGATCAGCTTCTCGGGGAAGTGGTACGGGCCATAGTTGTTGGAGCAGTTGGTGGTCAGCACCGGCAGCCCGTAGGTGTGGTGGAACGCGCGCACCAGATGGTCCGAAGCGGCCTTCGACGCCGAGTACGGCGAATTCGGGGCGTACGGCGTGGTTTCGCTGAACTTGCCGGTCTCGCCCAGGGTGCCATACACCTCGTCAGTGGACACGTGCAGGAAGCGGAAGGCCGCGCCCTGCTCGGCCGGCAGCGCCTTCCAGTAGTCGCGCACCGATTCCAGCAGGCCCAGGGTGCCCACCACGTTGGTCTGGATGAAGGCGCCCGGACCGTCGATGGAGCGATCCACGTGGCTCTCGGCAGCAAAGTTGAGCACGGCGTCCGGCCGGTGCTCGGCCAGCAGGCGGGTGACCAGCGCCTGATCGCCGATGTCGCCCTGCACGAACACGTGATTCGGGTTGCCGTCCAGGCTGGACAGGGTCTTCAGGTTACCGGCGTAGGTCAGCACATCGAGGTTGATGACCTTGACGCCGCGCGCGACGGCCTCGAGAACGAAGTTACCGCCAATGAATCCGGCGCCGCCGGTGACAAGCCATGTGGGCACTACCTGTTCTCCTGTTCGACCGATCGCACCGGGGCGCGGGGAGCACCGGATACAGCGTGACAGGATACATGTCGCCCCCTTCACGGCTGACATCCGCACGTGAATGAGCCCCCTTGCCCTCCTTTTCTTCTGCACCGCAGCAAAACCATACGCATTCGCATGGTAGCTCCCAGCCAGTTAGAATCGGGGTCCCACCCCCGAACCGGTTGCTGCGCGAGGACCGGACGTTCTCCCCGTTATTGAAGGACCCCGTACCAGATGAAAATCCTCGTCGCGTACAAGCGCGTGGTGGACTACAACGTCCGCATTCAGGTCAAGCCGGACGGTTCCGGCGTGGTCACCGACGGCGTCAAGCTGTCACCCAATCCCTTCGATGAAATCGCCCTGGAAGAAGCCCTGCGCCTGCGCGACAAGGGCATCGCCAGCGAAGTCGTGGTTGCCACCATCGCCCCGGCCGATGCCCAGGCGCACCTGCGCAACGGTCTGGCCATGGGCGCCAACCGCGCCATCCACGTCGTCACCGACCAGGCCATCCAGCCGCTGACCGCCTCGCGCACCCTGCTCAAGCTGATCGAGAAGGAACAGCCAGACCTGGTGATCCTCGGCAAGCAGGCCATTGACGACGACGCCAACCAGACCGGCCAGATGCTGGCCACGCTGTGGGGCCGCCCGCAGGCCACCTTTGCCAGCAAACTCGAGATCGCCGACGGCAAGGCCACGGTGACCCGCGAAGTCGACGCCGGCCTGGAAACGCTGGAAGTGGACCTGCCGGCGGTGGTCACCACCGACCTGCGCCTGAACGAGCCGCGCTTCATCAAGCTGCCGGACATCATGAAGGCCAAGGCCAAGCCGCTGGAAACCCTGCAGCTGGCCGATCTCGGTGTTGACGCCGCCGACACCTTCAAGACCACCCACTACGCCGCGCCGTCCAAGCGCAGCAAGGGCGTGATGGTCAAGGACGCGGCCGAACTGGTCGCCGCACTCAAGCAGAAGGGGCTGCTGTAATGAGCAAGATTCTCGTCATCGCCGAGCACCACGACGGCAAGCTCAACGCCGCCACCGCCAAGACCGTCAGTGCCGCCGCCGCCATCAGCGGTGCCGGCATCGACGTGGTGGTGCTGGCCGCCGATCCGGCCGCCGTCGCCGCTGAAGCCGCAAAGATCGCCGGCGTCGCCAAGGTCCTGACCGTGGCCAACGCCGCCAACGCACAGGCCATCGCCCAGGTACTGGCACCGCAGATCGCGCAACTGGCCAAGGGCTACACCCACGTGTTCGGCCCGTCGACCACCTTCGGCAAGGACCTGATGCCGTGCGTGGCGGCCCTGCTCGGCGTCAATCAGGTCTCCGACCTGATGAGCGTCGAAGGCAGCCACACCTTCAAGCGCCCGATCTACGCCGGCAACGCGATCATTACCGTGGAAGCCCCGGCCGACCAGATCGTGGTCGCCACCGTGCGTGCCGCTTCGTGGCCGGAAGCTGCCCAGGGTGGCAGCGCTGCCGTGGAAGCCGCCAGCGTCGATGCTGCGCTGCCGACCCACACCCGTTTCATCGGCCTGGCTGCCGGTGCCAGCGACCGCCCGGACCTGCAGAGCGCCAAGCGCGTGGTCTCCGGTGGCCGTGGCGTCGGTTCGGAAGAGAACTTCAAGGTGATCTTCCAGCTGGCGGACAAGCTCGGCGCGGCCGTCGGTGCTTCGCGCGCTGCGGTCGATGCCGGCTACGTGCCCAGCGACCTGCAGGTTGGCCAGACCGGCAAGATCATCGCGCCGGAACTGTACGTGGCCGTGGGTATCAGCGGTGCCATCCAGCACCTGACCGGCATCAAGGACGCCGGCACGATCGTCGCGATCAACAAGGACGGCGATGCGCCGATCTTCGAGATTGCCGATATCGGCCTGGTGGGGGATCTGTTTGCGATCCTGCCGGAGCTGGAAGTCGCGCTGGCCTGAGCTGGCCACAGGGATGCCACGTAATCAACAGGTTACGTGGCATTCATGGCCCTGTTCGGGTTTGGGGATCGATCACTCGTCCTTGCAGCTCCTGTCGCTATAATCCGGGGTCAACCTGTGTAAGGACTGCATTGATGACGCTTCCGTGTTTCAAGGCCTATGACATCCGTGGTCGCGTTCCGGATGAACTGGATGAACGCCTTGCCCGCCGTATCGGCGCCGGCACTGCCGCGTTGCTGGGCCCGGGACCGGTGGTGGTTGGACACGACATCCGCTTGAGCAGCCCTGCGCTGCTGCAGGCCGCCATCGAGGGCCTGACCGCCAGCGGCCGTGACGTCATCGACATCGGCATGTGCGGCACCGAGGAGGTCTATTTCCAGACGTTCCACCGCCATGCCGCCGGCGGCATCATGGTCACTGCCAGCCACAACCCGATGGACTACAACGGGATGAAGCTGGTGCGCGACGGTGCCAAGCCGATCAGCGGTGACACCGGCCTGTTCGATATCCGCGATTTCGCCGCCTCCGATGCCCCGCTAGGCAACGGCACTGGAACCGTGACCCAGGATGCCGACAAGTCGGCCTATATCCAGCACCTGCTCGGCTATGTCGATCGCGCCGGCCTGAAGCCGCTGAAGATCGTCACCAACCCCGGCAACGGCGGCGCGGGACTGGTCATTGACCAGCTGGCTCCGCACCTGCCGTTCGAATTCATCCGAATCCAGCATGAAGCCGACGGCAGTTTCCCGAACGGCATCCCCAATCCGCTGCTGCCGGAAAACCGCGCGGCCACGCGTGAAGCCGTGCGCGCACATGGCGCCGACTTCGGCATCGCCTGGGATGGCGACTTCGACCGTTGCTTCTTCTTCGACGCCGAAGGCAATTTCATCGAGGGCTACTACCTGGTCGGCCTGCTGGCCACGGCCCTGCTGGCCCGTCAGCCGGGTGGCAAGATCATCCACGACCCGCGCCTGACCTGGAACACCGTGGAAATGGTCGAGCAGGCCGGCGGCGTGCCGATCATGAGCAAGACCGGCCACGCGTTCATCAAGGAACGCATGCGCGCCGAAGACGCCATCTACGGTGGCGAAATGAGTGCGCATCACTACTTCCGCGAATTCGCCTACTGCGATTCGGGGATGATCCCGTGGTTGCTGATCGCACAGCTGGTGTCCAGCACCGGCAAGTCGCTGGGCGAGCTGGTGGCCGATCGCATGAAGGCATACCCGTGCAGCGGCGAGATAAACTTCCGCGTGGACGATGCCAAGGCCACGGTCGCGCGCGTGCTGGCTCATTTCGAGGCTCAGCAGCCGGTCCTGGACCGCACCGACGGCGTCAGCGCCGACTTTGCCGAATGGCGCTTCAACCTGCGCAGCTCCAATACCGAACCGCTGCTGCGGCTGAACATCGAGACCCGTGGCGATGAAGCATTGCTGCAGGACCGAATCCGCGAGCTGACCGCCCTGATTGGCGGCACGCCAGCCAATCACTGAGAAGGACATACTTCGCATGACCCCAATTGTTCCCGTCATTCTGTCCGGCGGCTCGGGCACGCGGCTGTGGCCGCTGTCGCGCGAGGCCTATCCGAAGCAGTTCCTGCCGCTGGTCGGCGATGACACCATGCTGCAGGCCACCTGGAAGCGGGTTGCTTCCATCGCCGGCGCGGCACCGATCGTGGTCGCCAACCAGGAGCACCGCTTCATGGCTGCCGAGCAGCTGCGCGAGTGCAAGGTGCTGCCGCAGGCGCTGATCCTCGAGCCCGTGGGCCGCAACACCGCCCCGGCCATCGCCATCGCCGCGCTGCAGGCCCTCGCCAACGGCAAGGATGCCCTGCTGCTGGTGCTGCCGTCCGACCACGTGGTCCGCAACGAAGCGGCCTTCCACGCAGCGGTCAAGCAGGCCGCCATCGCTGCCGAGACCGGTAAGCTGGTCACCTTCGGCATCGTGCCGACTGCACCGGAAACCGGCTACGGCTATATCAAGGCCGCTGCCGGCGAAGGCGTGCGCGCCGTTGACCGTTTCGTCGAGAAACCCGATCTGGCCACCGCCGAACAGTACGTCGCTTCCGGCGAGTATTTCTGGAACAGCGGCATGTTCCTGTTCAAGGCCTCGCGCTACCTGAAGGAGCTGGAAGCCCTGCAACCTGAGATTCTGGCCGCCTGCCGCCAGGCGCTCGACAAGGCCGCCCGCGACAACGACTTCATCCGCCTGGATGCCGAGGCTTTTGCCGCCAGCCCCAACGACTCCATCGACTACGCGGTGATGGAGAAGACCGCCGACGCCGCCGTGGTGCCGCTCGACGCCGAGTGGAACGACGTCGGCTCATGGTCGGCGCTGTGGGAAGTGTCCGACAAGGATGCCGACGGCAATGCCTGCCACGGCGATGTGATCGCCCTGGACTGCAAGGACAGCTATGCCTACGGCAATCGCCTGATCGCGATGGTCGGCCTGCAGGACGTGGTGGTCGTCGAAACCGATGATGCCGTGTTCGTCGGCCACAAGGACCGCGTGCAGGACGTCAAGGAGATCGTGGGCCAGATCAAGCGCAATGGCCGCAGCGAAGCCGCCGCCCACCGCAAGGTCTACCGCCCCTGGGGCGCCTACGACTCAATCGACAACGGCGCGCGGTTCCAGGTCAAGCGCATCACCGTCAAGCCGGGCGCGACGCTGAGCCTGCAGATGCACCACCACCGTGCCGAGCACTGGATCGTGGTCAGCGGCACCGCCGAGGTGACCCGTGGCGATGAAGTGATCCTGCTGTCGGAGAACCAGAGCACGTATATTCCGCTGGGCGTGACCCATCGTTTGAAGAACCCGGGCAAGCTCCCGCTGGAACTGATTGAAGTGCAGTCCGGCAGCTATCTGGGCGAGGACGATATCGTGCGCTTCGAAGACCAGTATGGCCGCGCGGGAGCCTGATCGGTGACAGCATCCGGTGTCGGCCACTCACGGCCGCTGTGTGTTGATCTGGACGGCACCCTGCTGCGCAGCGATCTGCTCTATGAAACCTTCCTGCGGATGCTGGCACGACAGCCCTGGATGCTGTTCGTGTTGCCGTTCTGGCTGCTGCGCGGCAAGGCCTATCTGAAGCGCCAGCTTGCCGTGCACGGTGCGGGCGATCCCGCATTGCTGCCCTACGACCCGCGCGTAGTTGATCTTCTGCGTGCCAGCGGCGATCGTCGGCGCGTACTGTGCACCGCATCCGATGCAGAACTGGTAGAGCCGATCGCTCGCCACTTGGGCGTGTTCGACGATGTGTTTTGCAGTGATGGCGAGACAAACCTAGCGGGGCATCGCAAAGCCGAGCTTCTAGTCAAGCAGTTCGGCGAGCGCGGCTTTGACTACATGGGCAATGCACGGGTGGATCTTGCAATCTGGAAGCACGCCCATTCGTCCTGGGTGGTCAATGCAAGCGCGGGCGTGGCGCGCGCTGCAGCAGGTTGCTCGCAACTTGCTGCTCATTGGCCTCGCGAAAGCGGGGGCCTTCGTGCCTGGCTTAAGGCAATGCGCATCCACCAGTGGCTGAAGAACCTGCTGGTCTTCGTGCCATTGCTCGCCAGCCACCGCTTCCTTGAATTCGATGCGTTGCTCGAGGCAGCACTAGCCTTCCTCGCATTCGGTTTGTGCGCATCGGGCGTGTACCTCTTCAACGACTTGCTTGACCTTGATTCAGATCGCCAACATCCACGTAAGCGCACGCGCCCATTCGCCTGCGGCCGGCTGGATCTGCGCTCGGGGCTGCTGGCAACGCCGGTGCTTACCGTTGCCGGCTTCGCACTAGCCGCACTGGTGGCACCGTCGTTCCTGCTGGTGCTCTGCATCTACTTCTGCCTTACCCTTGCCTACTCGTTACGACTCAAGCAGATCGTGATGATAGATGTGGTGATGCTTGCCGCCCTGTACACCATTCGTATTGTTGGTGGCGCGGCGGCAATCGATGTGACGCTGTCGTTCTGGCTGCTGACATTCTCGATGTTCATCTTTCTCAGTCTGGCCATGCTGAAGCGCTACACTGAGCTGCGCCTAACACTGGCAAGTGGCAAACAGAAGCCCAGTGGACGTGGCTATCACGTCGAGGACCTTGGCCTGGTGCAGAACTTGGGTACCGCATCGGGTCTGGCCTCGGTGCTGGTGCTGTGCCTGTACATCAACGCACCCGAAAGCCAGAGCCTGTATGGTCACCCGCTGTTCCTTTGGCTGCTTTGCCCGATCCTGCTTTACTGGATCTGCCGCGCGTGGCTGTTGGCTCACCGCGGCCAGATGCACGATGACCCTGTTGTGTTCGCGGTGAAGGATCCTGGCAGCCTGGTCACAGTGCTCGTTGGAGGCTTGTCGGTTCTCGCTGCGATCTGACCTCTAGTTCAGGAAATCTCGCGCCGCTCAAGCACCAGAATGACCGATTCGCCGCTGCCTGCGGGCAGCAGCGGGCGGGCCAGCAAGAATTGCACCAGGGTTGGCCAGCCGAGCAGAAAGACTTCGGCCTTTCCCATCCATGGAAGGATGTAGGGAAAGTCCCAAAGGCCATCGGCAAAACGGTGCTGGACAGTGAATCCGGCCGCACTGAACGCGACCTCCCATTCCACATGGGACTTCAGGTTGATGTGGGTGGGGTCAGTGAACGCGATCCACTTGCTGCCCTTGCGACGATGCGCGAATCCCTTTGCATCCGGCGTGATCACCAACGCGCGACCGCCCGGGCGCAGAACCCGATGCCATTGGCCAAGTATCGCCTCCAGCGCTGGATCCTCGATGTGCTCGACTACATGAACGGACACCAATGCGTCGATGCTGGCATCGGCCACTTGGTCCAGCGAAGCATGTACGGTGACTCCGGTGCGGCGCCTCGCCTCGGCACTAGCCCATGGGCTCTGTTCGATGCCCATTGCTTCGAAATGATGCCGTAGATGATCCAGAAAAAAACCTGGACCGCAGCCGAAATCCAGAATACGCCCAGCGGGTAGATAACGCCTGGCCAAACGTGTGAATAACTTGAGGGCAGGACGATCACCATCCTGACCGTTGCCACTATAGTATTCCTCGCCGTACTGCTCCGACATCTCCGGCATCCTACCCTCCATCCGCTGCGCAAATGCAATCGACGGCAGCACGTCGGCTGCCGCAAGGAAGGGCGGTGGAGATGACGCGACGGGGGCACCGACCCTTGGTCAGAGTGCCCTGAACAGGTTACAACCGCAAGCAGATGCGATCAGGCCTTAGCGCACGTCCATGGACTCAGTCCGACGTGCCCTGCACCGGATAGCCCAGCAACATGGCTTCCTGCAGGTCGAAGAAGCGCCGCAATGGGTAGGCCTGCAATGCCTGTTCCCGGACCCGGGCCCGGGTCACGCCTTCCCGAGTAGCAAGCAATCGCTCCATTGCCTGCGCCAAGGCATTAGCATCGCCAATAGCCACCACTTCACCATTGCCGCTGTTCTGCACAATTGTCCGTACACCAGGCAGGTTGGAAGCAATTACCCGTGCACCGCTGAGCATCGCCTCCAGTTGCACCATGCCAAACGCCTCATAACGATTGACACTGGGCAGGACGAGAACATCCAGGTCCGCATAGAAGGCCTGAAGCTCCTGCTCGCTGACGCGTCCTCGCACTTCCACCGCATCTCCGAGCGCCGCAATGTTCTCATGGATGGCATCCATGATTCCGCCACCGGCGATGTTGTGGGTATCGCCCACCAGTACCAGACGCACACGCTCGCCATGTCGCGCATGGACTTCGGCAAACGCCTCAAGCAGTACAGGCAGGCCCTTCTCGGCGACAAAACGTCCAACGAAGCCGAACCGGAATACACCATCAGTAGTCGTCTGGCCATCGCGCCAGGGCATCGCCTTCATTGGGGCCAGTACTTCGTGCTGCTTGTTACGGGTACCAGACAACCAAGTCGATGAACTGGCGTAGTCATGGGTGAGGACACCAATGTCCCGGGCGCGCCGCGTGGCAAACCAGCAGGATATGCGGGTGAGATTGACCGCGATCCGGTCCAGCAATCCCCCCACCACAGCCATGTCACACTGGTAGTTCACCACCAGTTTGCGGCGCTCCACCAACATCGATAGCAGACCAGATTCAAGCATCGGCATATGCAGGTTGACCACATCGTGCTGCCGGGCAAGGCGGCGGAACGAGGTGATGAACTTCCAGCTCAGTACGCCCTTGTGCATGCGGGCGAAGACCGGGGCACGCACCACGCGTACGCCGCTCACCATTTCATCCTCCGGTAGCCCCGGATCGTGCTGAGTGGTCAGTACCGTGACGTCATGTCGCTGTGCAAGGTCTTCCGCCAGCATCCGAGCGAATTCGGTTACCCCACTCATGTAGGGTGCATAGTAGGTCAGAACGATCAAGATCTTCATGCTCAGCTCGCGCTCACCAGGACTACGCCAAGGACAATCAGGCCGATACCAGCCATACGCAACGGCCCGATATGTTCTCCCAGGAACAACACCGCCAACACCGGTGTCACTACATAAGTCAGGGCGATCATTGGCTGCAGCTTGGTCAACGGCATGAACTTGAGCAGCACCACCCAAGACACCAGCGGTATCATCTGCAAAATGAAACCGCACACCAGAGGTGCATTTCTGACGGCAGTGAGCAGCATCGGCAGCAGACCATCGACATAGCTCACACGCTCGGCCCCGATTTTGAGCAGAACCGTGCCACAGGCACCTAGAAGGACCAGTCCGAAGACAAGCAGAAGTTGCATGGGAAACCGCCTCTTTAATAGCGTCAAGCGAATTGAAACTGTGCAGGACTAGGGTCCGCCATCTTCTGTATGACAGGCACTGGAAATCCTGTGCACCATCCATAGAGCGCCAGGTGTACCCCGCGGATCATCCAGCCGGATCCGCTGCCAGCCTGCAACGAGTGGAATTTTCATCCCGTCAGGCAAGAGGCTACCCACTTTCAACAGCGTATCGCCACTGTGGACGGTCGTTTCCACAGAGGGATACTCAGGTGCATGGTCGGCATACACCGTCAGATGGCAGCGTTCGGTCGAAGGCGCCGAGACAATCGCCTCGATTTCAAACCCCGATGTCACTGGACACCCTTCAACACTGCAAGGCAACCATCCTGCCCCGGATACAGCCACAACAGGGTCGGCCTTGGCGAGATCGATCACGTTGTATTCGGTGGACTCCTTCATTGAGCCTTTCGGATACTCGAAAGGCGACTTAACCCCGGTGAATGACTTCAGCTGAACTACCCAGCGAGGGGATTTTGCATTCTTCAAAGTGTCGCCGAGGGGAATCCTCGCATAACCGCCACGCATGCCTTCTGCGTCGAGGTTCGGCAGGTAAGCGTGCGACTTCCGTTCATGGGCGAGATAAGAAATGTAGTGTGACTTCTGGAATCGCTCAACACCTTCAGTGCCCGCGTCATCCAACACCCACTCCTGCGCACCTCCCTTTGGAAGATCCCGCTCAAAGTCAAGCGAAAGGCCGTGCATGCCCTTCCATCCTTCCACGACATGCATTGACGGGCGAACGTGATTGACGATGGCCAAGAGCAACAGCAGGAAGACAACGCCCGCATAAACGAGGGCACCTCCGCGCACTCTCGCGTTCCGACCGGTTTCTCCAAAAATACGCAGACAGTTGAGAATCAGCGCCGCCGCGAGCACACATGCAGCGGGGCCTATCATCTGCACCACCTTGTGCTCACCGTATGCGTAATCCCGGATTTCGACGAATCCGATCAGGAGCGATGACACCAGCAGGAATGAAATCACTGCCACTCGGGTCGAGCGGATCCGTACACATCCCAGCCCGACAAGCAGGGTCAGGAGCCAGCCAATGTTGAGCATGCGATGGCTGACGTAAGGATTACCATTGACTACCATCCCGGCAAACGGGGATGCCAACCAGGTCAGCGGATTGGCGTGCAGATAGCGCCCCTCCCATGTGCCGCCGCTTGCAATTCCTTCGACGTCACTGGCCGATTGCAAGAGCTCCAGGACCAGGACGTTGGATGCGAGGAAGAACGCCGCGGCACAAAGCAGCCCCCCCTTGATGAACTCTCCCCAAGAGCGGTTGTACACAGCGCCGGAAGCAACGCCAAACGCAGCAAAAATTACCGCTGCTGCGGCGGCTTCGCCATAGCAATGCGCCGCCAGGGAAGCACCCAGGCCCAGCACCAATGCTCTACGCCACCAGCATCGATCGGCGGATGCGGCGATGGCCAGCAGCATTGCGGCAGCAGACGCACCGATGGTAGTCGCCACGTTGCTATTGATTGCAGCAGCCAGCATGCTGGGAGAGAAATAGATCACTACAATCAGTGCAGCTAGCACCGGCAGCCACAGGAATCGCGCGACGCTGGAACCGGATCGACTCAGCGCGGCAATCGGGAGCAGCCCCAGACCGATGAAAAGGGCGCCCAACGCCGAGGCGATGATCATCTCGTTCGCTGTACCGCCTCCGCCATACGCCAGCGCCATGCCAAGCACCGAGTAGCTTCCGCCCCGATAGACGGGGCAATCATTACCGATGTAGACCGCGCCCGATCGACATCCACCGAGGTTAAGCGTGTCAGCAACTAGATCTGGGGAGACGTAGATCGGGTGCTGCGGAGCCCAGCGAGAACCTTCGAAGTAAAAGAGTGTGTCGTGGTTTGAGGTTTCAACAAGCCAATAGTTCGCGGCGTCCAGCCGGATGCCAACGCCCAAAGCAATGACAGCAACCGCTGCGGCCATTACCAGCATCCACAGAAGTAGATCAGTACCACCAGTCCGTCGCAGCCTGACCAGCCTGAGCAGACCATAGGCACCAACGGGTACCAGCCCGTAGTAGATCCAGTTCCCCGGAAACCAGAGGTTAAAGTTGATCACCAGCAACATCATGGCGACCACGCCAAGAACGAGACTGGCGGTGGCTACGACTGCTCCCTGTCGACCGGCGGCCACCAGCACTCCATCGTTCATACGAACGAACAGCGATCCACTGACAAGCAGGAGGAAGGAGCACGCTGCTACGCTGAGCACCGTCATGAGATACGGGTACATTCTCTAAGCCACCTGTGTTTGAAACCGCCCGCGAAGACAGACAGGGCGGTTCAGTGGGCAATTGCCCTGAAACAGATCCCTGCCACAGCCCGAAACGACAGCCGGCCAGGGAAATGACCCTTGGTTTCCACGAAAAACCGCAGGCATCGCATTACTTCGCGCTCAACATCCACTCGAGCGTCTGACTGATCTCTGGACTACTCCAATCGCCAATCAACTGCTTCAATCTGTCATTGCTGCCTCGAAGCATCCGAACTTCATTTGCCCTAACAAAAGCCGGATTGACCCGTATGTCGATGTCGTGACCAGTAATCTGACGGCAGAACTCAACGATTTCACGTAACGAATGAGCGCTACCGGAGCAAACGTTGACCGTCGCCGATGCTGACTCCGGCGTGATCATCAGACGCGAGTAGGCATCGACCACTGCCCGAACGTCGCCGAAGTCTCGCCAAACATCGATGTTTCCCAATTCCATGGTCTTTTCTCGGCGCATGAAATGCGAAACGATCTTCGGAATCAGGTACTTTTCATCCTGACCGATGCCGGTGTAGTTGAACGGGCGGGCAATGACGATCGGATACTTGTCGCTCCACAGCCGCGACACATATTCCATGGCCAGCTTACTAACAGCGTAATCGTTTGCAGGATTGGGGGGCTCGTCCTCACGGATCACTCCCTCCGTCGCATTGCCGTACACGTTGGCACTGCTGGCGACAAGTACGCCCAGAGGTTGGTGGCCTACATCCTGCATCGCCTGGAAGAGGTTTCGAGTCCCCATCAGATTGATCTGATAGAAATCTTCAACTTGGCCGTGGGCGACGAAAGCCAGCGCGGCAAGGTGCACGACGTAGTCTGGGCGTACCTCGTCCATTACCCGCGTCAGCGCGCGTAAATCCCTCAGATCAGCGCGCCGCGCGTGGCCAGCCAGAGTATCGGAATGATCCACTGCGAAGGAGGGGTGCGCTCCTCCCAGTGAGATGACTGAATATCCCTGATCCTGAAGGACCCGCACCATGTAGCGTCCGGTGAAGCCGGAAGCACCAGTTACAAGTACGGTCCTATTGCCTGCCTCAGAACGAGAAACCACGCTCGTTCCTCTTGAGATCAGCTTCCACCATCATCTGGCACAGCTGTTCCAATGTGGTCTGTGGCTTCCAGCCCAGGATACGCCCAGCCTTTTCCGGGTTGCCGATCAGCAGATCGACTTCCGCCGGGCGGTGGAACTTCGGATTGATCCGCATCACGGTCTTGCCGCTCGCACTATCGATGGCAACTTCATCGATATCCTTACCCTTGAACTCGACATCGATGCCCGCGCCCTTGAACGCCATGCTGACGAAATCGCGCACGGTTTCGGTGCGATTGGTGGCCAGCACGAAGGTATCCGGCTGATCGGCCTGCAGCATGCGCCACATGCCTTCCACATATTCCTTGGCAAAGCCCCAGTCACGCTTGGCGTCCAGGTTGCCCAGTTCCAGTACGTCCAGCTGGCCCAGTTTGATCTTGGCCACCGAGTCGGTGATCTTGCGGGTCACGAACTCGCGGCCGCGCAGCGGGCTTTCGTGGTTGAACAGGATGCCGCTGGAACCAAAGATGTCGTAGCTCTCGCGGTAGTTTACCGTGATCCAGTGCGCGTAGAGCTTGGCCACACCGTACGGGCTACGCGGGTAGAACGGGGTATCCTCCACCTGCGGCACGGCCTGCACCTTGCCGAACATCTCCGAGGTCGACGCCTGATAGAAGCGGATCTTCGGGTTGACCAGACGGATCGCTTCCAGCAGGTTCAGCGCACCCACACCGGTGATCTGCGCGGTGGTAGTCGGCTGTTCGAAGCTCACGCCGACGAAGCTCTGCGCAGCCAGGTTGTAGATTTCGTCCGGCTGGATCTTCTGCACCATCGCCAAGGAGGTACCCAGATCGGTCAGGTCGTACTCGACCAGATGTAGATTGGGGTGATTGGTGACCCCTAGTTCGTCCAGACGCCAGAAATTGACCGAACTGGTGCGTCGATAGGTGCCATACACCTCGTACCCCTTCTCAAGCAGCAGCTCGGTCAGATAAGCACCGTCCTGGCCGGTAATACCGGTGATAATCGCCTTCTTATTGCTCATTCCGATCTCTCTTCAAAAGTCTGGTTTGGCGGGGTCCGCCAGATCGCGGGGGCAACTGTCTCCTGAGTGCCCGCTCGCCCATGCAACGGTGGATCATAGCTCAGGAACAATGAGGGGATCGTTTAGCCAGAGAGCTGTCTGACAGCAGCACCTGCTGCAGCTGTGCAGCGCTCTGCGTCCAAGTGAGCCAGGGCATGCGGTCTGAGCGGGTCTCTGCGCCCTGGGCGTGGAGAGGCAACCATTCCCGGATCGCCTGCGCGACTGGAGCCTCGCCGCTCCCTGCGAAGAAATGCGCGTGGCCGCCGGCCACTTCCCTGAATACGGGAATATCGCGGGCGATGATCGACAGACCGCGCTGCGCTGCCTCGATCAGCGGCAACCCAAACCCCTCCCCTTCCGAGGCAGCCATCAGGCAGCTGGAACTGGCGTAGATCGCGTCCAGGTACTCGTCACTGGCGCTCTCGAACCAGAACAGCTGGCGACCGAGCCGCGCATGGCCTGCCAACCGGCCGCACAACGCGTCAACCAACCAACCCTTGCGACCGACGATGACCAGATTCACGTCATGCCCTTCCGCCCAGAGCTTGTCAAAGGCAGACAGCACCACTTCATGGCCTTTACGGGGTTCGATCGTCCCAACCATCAGGAAGCTGGGAGCGGCAGCAATGCGCTCGATCACCTGCCCTGCATCATCGGGCAGTCCCTTGGACGGCACGCTGCCATCCAGATCGGCGCCAAGGTGGAACCAATCAATCGAGGCTCGGCTCTGCACCTGCTGCTGCTCCATCCAGGCACGGACATCATCGGCCACGGCCCTGGAAATGCAGATGAGCTGGTCGGCGCAGCCAAGAATTTCACGCAGCCACGCTTCATGATGCTGACCACCACCGCCCGGCCACCATTCCGGATGCCTGACCGGCAGGATGTCGTAGACCACGAAGCTGATCTTCACGCCACTGCGGCGCAGGTAGCAGAACCACTCGCTTCCCAGCCTCACCGCAGATCCGGTCAAGTCCAGCCCCAGGAACACATCACCCGCGTGGCAGACCACCGGCACATCCGCTTGCTGCTGCAGACCCAATAGCGTTGCCGCATACATGTTGGCGCAGACGTACTGCCCGGAACTGCGATCCAGGCGCACCAACTGCATCCGATAGCCCGCCGGCGCGAGCTTCGCCCATTCGGCCACCACTGCGCGCGTGACGCGCTGGATGCCAGTACGCAGATCCTTCTCCGCCAGTTCGGTCACATCAACCAGCAGCTGCGGTTCAGCCACGCAGCTGCGATCAAGCGCATCCGCAGCGCTCAGCAGATCGGTGATCTGAACATCGGGGAGCGCGCCCAGGCGGGTCGTCGCGATGTTGATCGCTGCCTCGGGCGAGGAGCGCTCTAGCCCCAGTCCCAACACGTGCTCGCATGCATCGACGAAGACCGAGGCCACCCTGTCCCACGAGAACGCCTGCGCCCTCTCCAGTGAATAGTCACGCAGGCGCTGATTCTCTTCCGGATTGGAGAGAAAGTGAGCCATGCGCGCACGGAGCGAATCGACATCCATGGGATCAAACAACGCGGTGGGTTCCGTTGCGATCTCACGGATGCTCGAAGCGTCCGACGCGATGATTGCAGCACCGCAGGCCATCGCCTCCAGCACGGGCAGGCCGAAGCCCTCGTGCCACGAAGGAAACGCAAAGAGACTGCATTCGTTGTAGAGCGCGACCAGTTGCTCATCGGAAACATACCCGGTGAAGACCAGGTCCCGCTCCGCCAGGCCCAGCGACGCCGCCAACCGCTGCAGCTCATCCACGTGCGGTCCGGGCATATGTCCGGCGAACACCAGCTGCATGCCGGCGCGCAGTTTCGCGTCCAGGCCTGCGTAGGCTTCCACCAGGCGCGGCAGATTCTTGCGGCGGTCCGCGCCACCGGTATACAGCACGAAGCCGGCGGTCACTCCAAAGGCAACGCGGGTCAGGATGCGCCGGGAGTCCAGGTTATCCATCGGACGGAACACCGGATCGCAGGCTGCGGACATGTTGAAGATGCGTTCTGCCGGGAAACCGGCAACTTCGTGCGCTTCCTGCGCCGAGCTTTCCGAGATGGCCACCAGTGCGTCGGCACGCGCCAGCTGTTCCAGCTTCCCATGATAGAACTCGCGATAACGCGGATCGGGGTCCAGGTACAGCTTCGGATTCATCAACGGAATCATGTCGTACAGCGTGACGATCGTCGGCACGCGGCAGTGCTGGTTGATGGTTCCCACCGCATTGTCGGCAAAGCCCTCGAAGAGGCTGGAGACATGCACGATATCCGGCTGCAGCGTCGCAATCGCCACCTCACGGACAATCTCGGCCTGCGCCCGACGCAGCGCATTCTCGCCTTCACGCTGGGCAACGGGCAACGGCACGTGCAGCACGTGGATGCTGGCCCTCGGCAGCAGCCCGGCGAAGGCGTCACGGACGTGATCGATGCCCTCGGGGAAGGCGCCATTGACCAGAACGTGGACGTCATGGCCACGCGCATTGCGCGCCACCGACAAGGCCAACGACAACGAGTAACGGCCGATGCCTCGCAGGCGGCTTTCACCTTGGGCGCCCTGCAGGTCCAGAAGAATCCGCATCATCTATGCTCCCTGCGATTGCCAGCTGCGATATCCGTGTAGAACGCCTGCCCACGCATGGACAGCTGCTCCAGGGCCTGCACTTCGGTAAGACCCTCGAACGAACCAACCCCGCCGACCAGGCCTGCATGCTGCATGGTTCCCGGCACCTGGGCGATGATCCGGTTGTTGACCGCCACCGAAATCAGCTTGGCGTGCAGCCGCGGCACCCGCTTCAACAGCGTGTTCAGCGGACGCGCGACTGCGGGTCGCTGGGCAACACGACGCATGGCCGCGAGCACCACGCGACGCGCAAACATCGTCGGCTGCGTGACCAGATACTTCAGCCCGCGCAATGGTCGGGTGATCCGCCACGAGGTGCTGGTCAGAAGCGCGTGCACGACCTCGTTCAGACGCACGACTTCAGCATCGCGACGTCCGATCTCCACGGCGAATACCTGATTCTGTGCCACTGCCCGCTGGAACTCCTCGCGATACTCTCCGGCAGCTTCCACGATCAGGTTCTTCTCGCGCTGGAAGGCGGCCTCCGAAGCACGCTTTGCCTGCAGCTCTCCCTCCAGCAGTTCGATCTTCCGGGACGCTTCGGCCAACTGCGCACGCTGCTGGGCCTCGACTTCGGCAGCGGCGGACCGCTGTTGCGCTGCTGCTTCAGCAGCAGATGCTCTCAGCTGCGCCATGGCTTCGGCAGCAACTGCATTGGCGGCCGCACAGAACGCCGATTGTGGCGCCAGGACGAAATCATCGAACACATTCGGCCCGCACGTCAGCGCGGCGGCCAGCTCAGGATGCGCGTCGCTTACATAGAAGCGGTTCAGCCCGTCGAAGTACGCATAGGAGTACCCCTTGGCCAGGACCATCGGATCCCACTGATGGTGGTTCAGTTCCGGACTCTGCGGCCGTGTACCCTCGATTACCAGTACCCAGGGCCGACGCGACCCGTTCCAACCTGCGACGACCTCCCGCTCGGCGCCCTCGACATCAATCTTGAGCCAGTGGATCTCACCAGGGCCCGCCATTTCGAACACACTGTCCAAGGTTACTGCCGGGACACGCACTTCACTGACGTTGAAGCCAGCATCGCGATGCTCTTGAGCGATCTGCTCATCCAGCGTGCTCAAACCGGTGTCGGCGACGTCGAAGAAGCGGAGCTCGCCGGGAGCATCGGTGACGGCCACCTGCAACACCTGCTCGTCCGGACGCCGCGCTCGCAGCAGATCCGAGTAGTGCTGGGTGGGTTCCACATGAATGCCTCGCCAGCCGCGCTCGTAGAAAGCGAGGCTGACAGAGTCGATATCCGGACTCTGCGCGCCGACGTCAATGTAGCGGCCACCTTCAATGTGACCCAGTACACGCCACAGGATGATGTCTTCAAAATTCTGGGCGTAGGAAATGAGCTTGGACATGGGTACCCGGAAAACTCAGATGACGGTGCTACGTTCGACAGCAAACTCGGCATCCAGCCAGTTGCTGCCAATGAACATCGGGTGATCCGCATTCATCACCTCGAAGACCAGCAGATTGTCGACCCATTCGAAGTTGTCGATCATGTGCGTGTCACTGCTGACCAGGGCCGGTGAAACCGAGTACGAACCCGGCCCCATGCGGCAGGTGAAATCCAGCGTGTAGCGCAGCCGTTCGCCTGCCAAAACGTTGCTCTGAACCTGCTCGGTGTGCCAGGTATTACTGCCCCAGACCACATGCCCCTGCTTGTCGCGAATCATGAAGCCCAGCACCAGACTGGGCAGTGGCGCCCGCACTTCTGCTTCGAGCACCAGCCTGAGCTGCTGTCCGACCATCGCCAGAGCAACCTCATTGCCAGTGCCTGCGTCGACCAGTTTGAGGCTGCTGACCACGGCCTGGCCGCTGCCACTGCGAGTCGTGACCCAACCCGACTCGTCACGACGCTGCTCAACGCTGAGCTTCTCGTTCTCCTTGCGGGCGATCAGCGCATTGTAGAAATCGATCACCTCGTCCGGCGCACCGTCCTTCAGCACCTGTCCCTTGTCGAGCAGGATCACCCGGTCACACAGGGCCTTCACGTCGCCGGGGCTGTGGGAAACCAGCATGATCGAGGTGCCTTCCTCGCGGAAGCGCCGCATGCGGTCGAAGCTCTTGTGCTGGAAGTAGCTGTCACCCACCGAGAGGGCTTCGTCGACGATCAGCAGGTCTGGGGTGAACGCCGTTGCGACCGCGAATGCGACGCGCACCTGCATGCCACTTGAGTACGTCCGCACCGGCTCGTCGAAGTACTGACCGATCTCCGCGAACGCTTCGATGCCCGGCATGGCTTCGGCGATCTGCTCCTGGCTGTACCCCATCAGACCCGCGGAATGGAAAGCATTCTGCCGGCCCGTCAGGTCCTGGTTGAAGCCCATTCCCAGCTCAAGGATGGCCGCGACCCGGCCGGTACGCGTGACTCGCCCCTCGGTCGGCTGTGCGGTACCGGTGATCAGCTTGAGCAACGTGCTCTTGCCGGCACCATTCTGCCCGATCACACCCACCGCTTCGCCGGGCGCGATCGAGAACGACACGTCCCGGAGGACCCAGTGCTCTTCGCGCGGGCGGGTTGGCAGGCCGAACCAGCTCGCTGCGCGCAGCCATTCGCTGCCCCACACCCGGTAGGCCTTGCCTACGCCTTCAACACGCAACTCACCACTCATAGTGCATCCACCATCTCGGGACTGGCACGACGGAAAACGATCAACGATGCCAGCGCCAGCACGCATGCGGCGCCAACCAGCCAGGCCAGGTCAGCCCACACCGGCGGTTGGTCGTAGAGCAGGACGTTCTGGTAGCTGCTCACCAGCGGATACAACGGATTCAACTTGAACAGGCCCTGCACGTGCTCAGGCAGGATGCGGATGTTGTAGACGATCGGCGTCAGCCAGAACAGCGCCTGCAGCACGACGGGCACCACCTGCCCAATGTCACGCATGAACACGTTAAGCACACCCAGCAGCAGTCCGATCGACATCGCAAAGAAGAGCGTGATCAGGATCAGGATCGGCAGCCAGAGCGCTTGCGCTCCCGGGTAGTGGCCGAGCACGGCGAACACCACGAAGATCGCAACGAGCAGCAGAAGGTTGTTGACCAGCATCGTGCCGCCGGCGATGAAGGGCAGGCAGATGCGCGGGAACGCCATCTTCTTCATCAGATTGCCGCTGTCCACGAACAGCGACACGCATTTGCCGACCGTCTCGGAGAACATGCTCCAGCACAGCGTCCCCGCCATCAGGTACAACGCATAGGCGTACTTGTTGTCGATGCCGGGCAGCTTCGCCGAGAGTACCTCCGACAGGATCGTGGCAAAGATGACGACCTGCATCAGCGGGTGGATGATCATCCACAATGCGCCGAGTTTGCTGCGGATGAAGCGGACCCGCAGTTCATTCTTGATCGACGAAAGGATGAAATACCGGTAGGCCCAGATGGACCGGATCATGTCACTCATTGCCTGCCTCGTACTTCATTGTCTGCATGATGTCCTGCGTTGTGAGGGCGCGTACCTGGAGCTGGCGAACGCGTTCAACGACGCTGCGGGCGGCGGCGTGGGAGGATAGAACTGCCTCGACACGCCCGCGTCCTGCCAGCCCCAGCTCCGTGGCGAAGGCCGGGTCGTCGGCCAACCGGCGCATCCACGCCGCGGCCGCAGGAACATGCGCGTCCGCCCAGCGCTGGCCCTTACCTGCGGGGTACTCGCCGTCTCGCACCGGAACAAGTGTGAAATCGACCAACGCGGCCGAATCGGCATCCATGAACTCCATATTGCCCGACCACGCGGTGGCGATGACCGGCTTGCCCATGGCCATGCACTCGGCCAATCCCAGGCCGAAGCCTTCGGCGCGATGAAGCGACACATAGGCGTCACAGCATCGCTGCAGCGCATTGAGGTGTTCGCGTGCAATGACTTCGTCACGGATGATGATGCGCTCGTCACTGCCGGCCAGAACCAGAAGGTGCTTGAGCAAATGCGGGAAGCGATGACCGTTGCTGCTCTTGACCAGCAATCGCACGTCACGGCGCTCTGGCGGAAATGCCTCCCGAAATGCGCGGATCACGGCCTCCGGATTCTTGCGCTCCATCCGCGAGCTGAAATCGAAGGACGTGAGGAAGATGAATGCATCCTCCGGCAAACCGAAGTCCGCACGCTGCAGCCCGCTGTCGTGCAGGACACCGAGCGGCATCGGGATACGCGTCACCGGCTTGCTGGTTGCCTCCGCCACTGCACCTTGGATGAAGCGCGTTGCCACCAGTACCTCGTCCACCAGCTCCAGCGCCGGCAGCCAGCTGTCCGGGAGGCGTTCGAGCTCCCAGAACCAACAGGCAATCAGGTAACGCCCCTGCCCCCTGGCCAGCGAAACACTGGCCAAGGCCTGCTCAAGATAATCCGGATTGATAAAGATGATGCTGACCGCATGCGGCATCCGATCATCGATATAGGCATCCAGCACATGCTCACCGCGAGCGTTCGGCAAGCCAAGATCAATATCGCGAAGCGCAACCGGCACACCCTGTTCAATCACCGCGCGCGCATAGCTGCGGGCAGCTTCGGCCAACCCGAACTGGCCGTGGATGTAGCCAAGGATGTTGATCCCGGGCTGCTCTGCCGCACTGCTTGCAACACGAACGACTACCTCATCGGCAGAGCGCAGCTGCCTCTGCCAGGCTGCGGTGCGCACAAATCGTGTCTGTGCCTGCAACCGGCGCGAGAACAGCCGCAATGCGCGCTCGCGCAGCCCGATGGGCAACAGATGAAAGGCAACACGCAGCCACGGCTGGCTGCGCAGCCACGTCAACACGCGCACCGAAGCCGCAGCCGAAATGGAGTCCGGACGAGTCATGGGAAGAGGGTTGGGCAGTCAGCCGCCCAGCGCCCTTTCCAGATCCACCTGCAGATCCCCCAATTCCTCCACACCCACGCTCAGCCTTACCAGCGCATCGCTGATCCCCAGCTGTTCCCGCCGCGCGACCGGAATCGAGGCGTGCGTCATCACCGCCGGGTGGTTGACCAGGCTTTCCACGCCGCCCAGCGACTCGGCCAGGGTGAACAGCTCGGTCTTCTCGCAGAAGCGCTTGGCCGCGTCGAAACCGCCCTTGAGCACGATCGAGACGATGCCGCCGTAACCGGCCATCTGCTTGCCGGCCAGCTCATGCTGCGGGTGCGACGGCAGGCCCGGGTAGATCACCTTTTCCACCGCCGGGTGTTCTTCCAGCCACTGGGCCAGGGCCAGCGCGTTGGCGCAATGTGCCTTCATGCGCAGCGGTAGGGTCTTCAGGCCACGCAGAGCCAGGAAGCTGTCGAACGGGCCCTGCACGCCACCCACCGAGTTCTGCAGGAAGGCCATCTGCTCGGCCAGTTCGGCGTTGTCGCCAACCACCACCATGCCACCGACCATGTCCGAATGGCCATTGAGGTACTTGGTGGCCGAGTGCAGGACCAGGTCCGCGCCCAGCTCCAGCGGACGCTGCAGCATCGGCGAGGCGAAGGTGTTGTCGACCACCACGATCAGACCATGACGCTTGGCGATGGCGGCCACCGCGGCGATGTCGACGATCTTCAGCATCGGGTTGGTCGGGGTCTCGATCCAGACCATCTTCGTCTTCGCCGTGATGGACGCTTCAAACGCGGCCAGGTCGGTCAGGTCGACGAAGCTGAAATCCAGCCCGGCGGTGCGGCGGCGCACACGCTCGAACAAGCGGAAGCTGCCGCCGTAGATATCGTCCATCGCCACCACGTGGCTGCCGGCGTCCAGCAGCTCGATCACGGTCGAGCTGGCCGCCATGCCCGAAGCGAAGGCGAAGCCGCGGGTGCCACCTTCCAGCGACGCCACGCAACGCTCATACGCGAAGCGGGTCGGGTTGTGGGTACGCGAGTACTCGAAGCCCTGATGCTCGCCCGGGCTGGACTGCGCATAGGTCGAGGTGGCGTAGATCGGCGGCATCACCGCGCCGGTGCTGGGGTCCGGCGACTGGCCACCGTGGATGGCCAGAGTAGCCAGGGCCAGGGCGCGATCCTGGGAAGTAGCGTTGGACATGTTGTTTCCTGAGGGGCGCCGACGCACGGCGCCATCGAAGGTGCGGAAGTCTACCAGCGCGGCCTTAACGACCTTTGACGCGGATAAACCGGAATTCAGCAGCGAACGTCTTCGATCAGCGGCTTACTGCACGCGACGGCGCAGGTAGTTCAGCAGGTCGATACGGGTGATCAGGCCCAGGAAGGCGTCGCCGTCCATCACGATCGCCACCTGGCCACGGTCGAACACCGGCAGCAGGGCCTCGATCGGCGACTTCACGTCCAGCCGGTCCAGCTTGCTGACCATCGCGGTGGCGACGCTGTCGCGGAAACGGGCCTCATCGCCATAGACATGCAGCAGCACGTCGCTTTCGTCGACGATGCCGACCAGCTGGTCACCATCCATCACCGGCAGCTGCGACACGTCGTACAGCTTCATGCGCTGGTAGGCCGTGGTCAGCAGGTCATTCGGGCCGATCACCACGGTGTCACGCTGGCCATACGGGCGCAGGATCAGATCGCGCAGGTCGCCGTGCTGCGGGCGCTGCAGGAAGCCGTTGTCCAGCATCCAGTAGTCGTTGTACATCTTCGACAGGTACTTGTTGCCGGTATCCGGCACCAGCACCAGCACCTTCTTCGGCGTGGTCTGCTCCTTGCAGTACTTCAGGCCGGCGGCCAGCAGGGTGCCGGTGGACGAGCCACCCAGGATGCCTTCCTTGCCCAGCAGTTCGCGTGCGGTGTGGAAGCTCTCGGCGTCGCTGATGGCATAAGCCTTCTTGACCCGGCTGAAATCCGAGATCGACGGCAGGAAGTCCTCGCCGATGCCTTCCACCAGCCAGCTGCCCGACTTGTCGTTCAGATTGCCGTCGTTGATGTACTCGGCCAGGATCGAGCCGACCGGGTCGGCCAGCACCAGCTCGGTCTTCGGCGACAGCTTGGCGAAGGCGCGCGACAGGCCGGTCATGGTGCCGGAACTGCCGCAACCGAACACGATGGCGTCGAGGTCGCCGCCCATCTGCTCGAGGATCTCCGGGCCGGTACCGAATTCATGCGCAGCCGGGTTGTCCGGGTTGCCGAACTGGTTGATGAAGTAGGCGCCCGGGGTCTGCTCGGCGATGGTCTTGGCCAGGTCCTGGTAATACTCGGGGTGCCCCTTGGCCACGTCCGAACGGGTCAGACGCACTTCAGCGCCCATCGCCTTCAGGTTGAAGATCTTCTCGCGGCTCATCTTGTCGGGAACAACCAGGATCAGCTTGTAACCCTTCTGCTGGGCCACCAGGGCCAGACCGAGGCCGGTGTTGCCGGCCGTGCCCTCGACCAGGGTCGCGCCCGGCTTCAGGTCACCGCGCTGCTCCGCCGCCTCGATCATCGACAGGCCGATGCGATCCTTGATCGATCCGCCCGGGTTGGCGCTCTCCAGCTTCAGGTAGAGCTCGCAGACGCCGGTGTCCAGGCGCTGGGCCTTGACGATCGGGGTCTGGCCGATGAGTTCGAGGACGGAAGAATGGATGGGCATTCGGAGGACTTTCGGTTCGCGCCACACAGGGCCGGACCGATGATTATCCGACGGATGGCGATGAAAGTCAGGTCGGCAGGACAGCGGGGTGCCCTTCGCAAAAAGAGATGCGGACGGCCCCGGATCGACGAGGAGACCGGTACCGCCCGCATCGGTGAGTTGTGCCTGCAGGCCAAGGCACCACCGCTTGTGGTGCCTTGGCGCGGCCGCCTCATCGGCGGTGCCGCGATGCCGGGGCAGGAGCACCCGGCGGGGCCATCGATGGCCGGGTCACGCCGTTCCGGGCGTGACGAGGTGCGTCAAAGCGTGGGGGACGTCGTTGCGAGCGGTGTCTCGTACATTCGCAGAAGTCGTTGCTTGGCCAGCAGCTTCTCGCGCTTCATGCGACCCAGGGTGACATCATCGATCGGGAGTACACCCAACTCCGCGTCCATGCACTTCTTGTTCAACTTGCGGTGCTGGTCATGGAGTGCCCTGAACTCCGGATCACGCGCGCGACGGGCGTCGATCTCGCTCTGGGGCTGATCTTCAAACATGATGGACCTCCTTCGACAGATACACGAACGCCCCGGCCGCAAGGCACGGGGCGTTGTTCATGGAGGAGCGCCGGTCGATGGCCACCTGGACGCCTGCAACGACCTGCGGCACTGGCCTGCGCACGTCGATTCGCTGCGGTTCGCGCCCTGTTTGCATCGGCCCGGCCCTCCCATCGTCCGGTCCGCGGCATTGCGTCCCGGACGATTGACCCTACGCCTGCTCAAGGCGGGGTACAAGACCCCTGCGGCAAAAAGACCGAACCCCGCCGGGGCGGGGTTCAGGCTGAATGCTCATCGCAACGAAAAACAAACAATATCAAGCAATTACGGGGCGATGATGACCTCGGCCGAACGCGCCCGGGTGGACGCCGCCTTCTTGCCGCTGAGCTGGATCCGGTTGCTGGCGACACCCGCCGCGACCAGGGCATCACGCAGGGCCTCGGCACGCTTCTGACCGACCCCGTTCGCGCTGTCATAGGCTTCGATCCGCAGGCGGCCCTTCTTGCCGATGTTCAGGTACTCGGCCAGTGCCTTGGCCTGGTTGCGTGCCCCACCGGACAGGCTGGAGGCGCCAGTGGCGAATGCGTCACCACTGAAGGTGAAGACTTCGCCACGGCCATCGAACTTCGAGCCCGGCAGCTTCTGCCCGGACACCAGCTCGGCTTCCTCGCGGGCCAGCTTGGCGGCGTTCTGCTGGGCGGCGCTGAGACGCTGCTGCTGCTTGCCGGCCACGCTGGTGAGGGCGTTCTCAGCGTCCTGTCGCGCCAGGGTCTCGGCTTCGGCGGCCTGGCGCAGACGCTCAGCCTCCTCGGCCTGCATCTGCGCCTGCATGCGCAGCTGCTCGGCTTCCTGGCGGGCACGGGCGGCGTCGCGGCGGCTGGCCTCGATCAGCAGGTCGCTGCGGGTCCGCTCCAGGCGGTCGACCTCGCGCGCGGCCATCGCGGTGCGCACGGCAGTCTCGGCGATCTCCACCCGGCGCTCGGCCAGATAGGTGGCCAGCTCCTGGTCGCGGCGCTTGGCCTTGTCCAGGGTGGCGATGGCCTGCTGGGCCTGCATGCGCTCGAAGGCGCCCAGCTCAGCGGTGTCGGGATTGGCCTGGATGGCCATCAGGCGCTGGCTCAGCTGCGCCACCATCGGGTTCTCGGCGGCCATGGCCAGGGTCGGCAGCGCCAGCAGCGCGGCCAGGGTTGCGGCAGTCATCGGCTTCACCGGCGGTCCTCCCCGGTCGACAGCTGGCGTTGCAGCTGGTTGACCTCGTTGCGGCGCAGCTGCAGCTGCGCGGTGACGGTGGCTTCCTCGCTGCGGACGCGGGCCAGGTCGGCATCGGCGGCGGCGCGCAGGGCCATCGCCGGGGCGTTCTTGCGCTCGCGGCGGTCGCCGGCAGCACGCTGGGCCTGCTCCAGCCCCTGCCGGGCCAGCCCGATCAGGTCCGGGGCGTACTGGTCGGCGTCGGCCTGGGTGGCCTTGTCGACCGCCTGCCGGGCCTGGGCCAGTTCCAGTGCGCCGTCCTGCGCCCAGGCGGGGGCAGACAGTGCGAATGCAAACGCCATCACATACAGGCCATGGCGCATTCGTGCGAAGCTAAGTCGTTTCATTGGGGAGGCCGTACCGGTTGTCGGTTCACGGCCATTGTCGTCAAGCCGACACCGTGCTGGCAACGGGCGTCGGCCGTTTCGTTGGGGAAAATTCGCAATGGATATCGGCTACTTCCTGAAGCTGATGACCGAAAAGAACGCTTCGGACATGTTCCTGACCACCGGAGCACCGGTCTACATCAAGATCGAGGGGAAGCTTTATCCGCTGGGCAACACCGGCCTGCCGCCGGGCATGGTCAAGAAGATCGCCTACTCGCTCATGGACGAAGGCCAGGTGCCGCAGTTCGAGCGCGAGCTGGAGCTCAACATGGCCATCGCCCTGCCCGATGCCGGGCGCTTCCGCGTCAACGTGTTCAAGCAGCGGGGCGAAGTCGGCATGGTCATCCGCGCCATCCGCAGCCGCATCCCGAGCATCGAGGAGCTGAACCTTCCGCAGGTGCTGAAGGACGTCATCATGACCCCGCGCGGGCTGGTGCTGGTGGTGGGGTCCACCGGTTCCGGCAAGTCCACCTCGCTGGCGTCGATGATCGACCACCGCAACAGCACCACCACCGGTCACATCCTCACCATCGAGGACCCGATCGAGTACCTGCACAAGCACAAGATGTCGATCGTCAACCAGCGCGAGGTCGGGCTGGACACCCATGCCTTCCACAACGCGCTGAAGAACGCGATGCGTGAAGCGCCGGACGTGATCCTGATCGGCGAGATCCTGGACGCGGAGACGATGGAGGCGGCCATCGCCTTCGCCGAGACCGGCCACCTGTGCCTGGCCACCCTGCATTCCAACAACGCCGACCAGACCATCGAGCGCATCCTCAACTTCTTCCCGGAAAGCGCGCACAAGAACGTGCTGATGAACCTGGCGCTGAACCTGCGTGCGGTGATCAGCCAGCGCCTGGTGAAGAACAAGGAAGGCCGTCGCCTGCCGGCCACTGAGGTGCTGATCAACACGCCGATGATCCGCGACCTGCTGCGTCGTGGCCAGGTGCACGAGATCAAGGCGGCAATGGAAGGCTCACTGGAGGAAGGCATGGAGAGCTTCGACCAGTGCCTGTTCCGGTTGGCCAAGGCTGGCACCATCGAGCAGGAGGAGGCCCTGCGCGCGGCCGACTCGCGCGATGGCCTGGCGTTGAAGTTCCGCCTGTCCGAAGGCAGCAGCGGCGAACACGACCCGTACGCGGATTTCTCGGCCGGCGCGCCGAGCATCACCCACGGGTTCTGACCTGAAGGGTTCAGGGGCGGTCTCATCCAATAAGACCGCCGATCCGTAGGTTTCCGCAATGGAAACCATCCGCAAGCTTGCCATCCTGGCTGACGCCGCCAAATACGATGCCTCCTGCGCCTCCAGCGGCTCGGGCAAGCGCGACTCACGCGCCAGCGGCGGCATCGGCAGCACTGAAGGCATGGGCATCTGCCACAGCTATACGCCGGATGGCCGTTGCGTTTCGTTGCTGAAGATCCTGCTGACCAACTTCTGCGTCTACGACTGCGCGTATTGCGTGAACCGCGTGTCCAGCAATGTGCCCCGCGCGCGCTTCAGCGTGGACGAGGTGGTCGCGCTGACGCTGGACTTCTACAAGCGTAACTACATCGAGGGCCTGTTCCTTTCCAGCGGCATCATCCGCAATGCGGACTACACCATGGAGCAGATGGTGGAAGTAGCGCGGCAACTGCGCGAGGAACACCGCTACGCCGGTTACATCCACCTCAAGACCATTCCCGAAGCGTCGCCGGAACTGCTGGCCAGCGCCGGGCGTTACGCCGACCGGCTGTCGATCAACGTGGAGCTGCCCACCGAAGCCGGGCTGAGCGCGCTGGCACCGGAGAAGACCGTACAGTCCATCCGCGGTGCGATGGGCGAGCTGCGCTGGCGCATCGAGGAAGCGAAGGAAGCGCGCAAGGTGCCGGCGGTGGTCGCGCCGGTGTCCACCCGCAGCGCACGCCCGCGCCCTCCCCGTTTCGCACCCGCCGGGCAGAGCACGCAGATGATCGTCGGCGCGGACGGGGCCAACGACCAGCAGATCCTGGCAAGCGCCGACAGCCTGTACGGCAACTACCGCATGCGCCGGGTGTACTACTCCGCCTTCAGCCCGATTCCGGATGCCAGCCGCCAGCTGCCGCTGCAGCCGCCGCCCCTGCAGCGCGAGCACCGCCTGTACCAGGCCGACTGGCTGCTGCGCTTCTACGGCTATGGCGTGGATGAAATCACCGATACCACCCAGGCCGGCATGCTCGATCTGGACATCGACCCGAAGATGGCCTGGGCGATCCGCCACCCAGAACGCTTCCCCGTGGATCTCAACCGCGCGCCGAAGGAAATGCTGCTGCGCGTACCCGGGCTGGGCGTGCGCAATGTGAAGCGGGTGCTGATGGCGCGCCGCCACGGTCGCCTGCGGGTTGCCGATGTGGCACGCCTGAAGGCGCCGATGAGCAAACTGCTGCCATTCGTGCTGCTGGCCGACCACCACCCGCGCAGGGCGCTGGACGATCCGGCTGCGCTGCGCGCCCAATTGGCCGCACCGCCCCGTCAGGGATCGCTGTTCGATGCCCCACCGCCAGCCTGACGCACAGCGCTGGTCGCTGCGGGTGGAGCCGCCGTGGTCGCTGGAGGCCTGGCGCAACGGTGCGCGCGATGCCCTGTTGCGCGGCATCGCACCGGAACAGCTGGACTGGCTGGAGGGCAGCGACGCATCACTGCTGGATGCGCCGGCGGTCAGCTCCGCGCCCGTGCTGGCCGACGCCGGCGTGCCGAACGTACCGCGCGACTTCCTTGAACTGGCGGCAACCTGCCTGTGTCATCGCGATATGCAGCGCATGGCCCTGTTGTACCGGCTGCTGTGGCGCATCACCCATGGCGAGCGCTCGGTGCTGTCGAATCCCGCCGATGCCGACGTGCTGCGCGCAACCGCGCTCGCCCAGGCCGTTCGCCGCGATACCCACAAGATGAAGGCGTTCGTGCGCTTCCGCGAGGTGCCCGGCCAGCCCGAGGCGTTCATCGCGTGGTTCGAGCCACAGCACCACATCATCGATCGGGTGGCGCCGTTTTTCGGGCGTCGCTTCACCGGCATGCACTGGGCCATACTGACGCCGTCACGCAGCGTGGCATGGGATGGACAGGCGCTGGCCTTCGGCCCCGGCGCACGGCGCGAGGACGCCCCGGCAGAGGATGCACGGGAGGCGTTGTGGCAGACCTATTACGCCAGCATCTTCAATCCGGCCCGGCTCAATACCCGGATGATGATGCAGGAGATGCCAGCCAAGTACTGGCGCCACCTGCCCGAGGCGCAGCTGCTGCCGCGCCTGGTGCGCGATGCGGGCGATCGCGTGCAGGAAATGCATGACCGGCCCGCGCAGGCACCGCAACGGAAGATACCTACGCGGGCGCTGGCGCCAATGCCCGCCGCCGACGCCAAGGGATTGCAGACACTGCGCCAACAGGCGCTGGCCTGCCGCCAGTGCCCGCTGTGGGAAGCGGCCACGCAGGTGGTGTTCGGTGAAGGCCCGGTCGATGCCCGGATCATGGTGGTCGGCGAGCAGCCGGGCGACGTCGAGGATCTGCGCGGCCAGCCATTCGCCGGCCCGGCCGGCCAGTTGCTGGACCGTGCGCTGGCTGAACTGGGAATCGATCGCGCGGCACTGTACCTGACCAATGCGGTGAAGCACTTCCACCATGAGCGCCGCGGCAAGATCCGGCTGCACAAGCGTCCGGAAAGCCGCCACATCCAGGGCTGCCGGCCATGGCTGATGGGCGAGATCGCGCGGGTGCGGCCGCAGGTCATCGTCTGCCTCGGCGCAACCGCGGCAGCCTCGGTATTTGGCCGTGATTTCAATCTGTCACGCGACCGTGGACGCTGGCACACGCTGGAGGACGGCACCCGCGGCTACGCCACCGTGCATCCGGCGTGGGTGCTGCGGCAGGGCGATGGCGCCCGCCGCGAACAGGCCTATGCGCTGTTCCGCGATGATCTCGCGCAACTGCTGCAAGAAGGGGACGGAGGGGATTAAGTCGTATATGCATTGACGACTTAATCCCCTCCGCCCCCTTTTTTTGGGTTCAGGCGGCGTCGGGCTGGTTTTCCGGGCGGGCGCGGTCGAAGGCGTCCAGCGCCTGGCAGGCCGCTTCGATGCGGCGCAGGGTCGGGTACGGCGTCAGGTCCAGGCCGAAGCGGTGTGCGTTGTACAGCTGCGGCAGCAGGCAGAGGTCGGCCAGGCCGGGGCGGTCGCCGTGGCAGAACGCGCCCGTAGCGCTGCTGCTGGCCAACATCGCCTCCATGGCAGCGAAGCCTTCGGCCATCCAGTGCAGGGTCCACTGCGTGCGGGCGTCGGCCGGCACCTGCAGGCTGCGCTCCAGGTACTGCATCACCCGAAGGTTGTTGATTGGGTGGATGTCACAGGCCACCAGCTGGGCCAGCGCACGCACCCGCGCGCGGCCGGCGGCGTCGGCCGGCAGCAGCGGTACCTGCGGGAAGCGCTCGTCCAGGTATTCCACGATCGCCAGTGACTGGGTCAGCACTTGACCGTCATGCAGCAGCGTAGGCACCAGCTGCTGCGGATTGAGCGTGCGATAGGCGTCGAGGTGTTGTTCGCCGCCCTCGCGGACCAGGTGCACCGGCCGGGCCTCCCAGGCCAGGCCCTTCAGCTCCAGGCCGATGCGCACGCGGTAGGCGGCGCTGGATCGCCAGTAGGTGTACAGCACGATGCCGTCGTCGACCGGGATCTCCATCGCCGCCTCCATGCTCAGGGCTTGGCCGCCTGTTCGATGCGCTGCTCGATCGCGCCGAAGATGCTGTTGCCCGCGGCATCGAGCATCTCGATGCGGACCACATCGCCGAAGGACATGAACGGCGTGCTTGGCTTGCCGTCACGCAGGGTTTCGACCACACGCTGCTCGGCAAAGCACGATGCGCCCTTGCTGGTGTCTTCGTTGGCGATGGTGCCCGAGCCGACGATGGTGCCGGCGCCCAGCGGACGGGTCTTGGCCGCATGCGCGACCAGCTGGGCGAAATTGAACTGCATGTCCACGCCTGCTTCCGGCGCACCGAACCACTGGCCATTGATGTGGGTCAGCAGCGGCAGATGCACCTTGCTGTCCTGCCAGGCGGCGCCCAGCTCGTCGGGGGTGACGAACACCGGTGACAGCGCCGAACGCGGCTTGGACTGCAGGAAGCCGAAGCCCTTGGCCAGTTCGCCCGGAATCAGGTTGCGCAGCGAGACATCGTTGACCAGGCCCACCAGCTGGATGTGGCCTGCCGCCTGTTCCGGGCTGGCGGCCATCGGCACATCGTCGGTGATCACCACGATCTCCGCTTCCAGGTCGATGCCGTAGTCCTCACTGACCACCTTGACCGCATCGCGCGGGCCGTAGAAGCCGGCGCTGGTGGCCTGGTACATCAGCGGGTCGCTGTAGAAGCTCTCCGGCACCTCGGCGCCACGCGCGCGACGCACGCGCTCGACGTGGGGCAGGTAGGCGCTGCCGTCGACGAATTCGTAGGCGCGCGGCATCGGCGCGGCCAGTGCCTGCACATCCAGGTCGAACACGCCGTCGGCGTCGCCGGCGTTGAGCGAATCGGACAGGGCGTTCAGGCGCGGCGCGATGTGGCTCCAGTCCTCCAGGGCCTGCTGCAGGGTGGCGGCAATGCCGGTGGCGCGCACGCCGTGGCGCAGGTCGCGCGAGACGACGATCAGGGTGCCGTCGCGGCCGCCTTCCTTCAAAGAACCAAGCTTCATGGGTGGGTGTCCGGAGTCGTGGGCAAACAAGTTTCAAGTGTAATCAAATCTGCGGCGGCGCCAAGCTGCAGCGCGGCATCGGCCCACCCTACCGTAGTGGGGGGTTCGGTAGGGCTTGCAGCCCTGCACCTGCTCAAGACAACGGCAACGTCAAAAGCGGCTCTGGCTTTCTGCTGGTTGGGCGGGGCGGTGTGGGTGGGCAGGACACACCGTAAACCCATCCCTGGGGGCTCGATGGCGCCATCCATGGCACCAACGGTCCTGCCCACCCACACCACCCCACCCCCGACAGGTTCCCGATGACGGATCGAACATCCACATCATTCATCGTCGAGATCCTTCAGACATCGAAATTGATCGAATGAGATCCGACAGATCGCGGAAAACCGTCGAAGGCGGGGTGGGTCCGGTTGCAGGGGCGTGAGCCGCATGGATGCGGCGACCGAGCTTACATGGACGTACTTGCAGCGTCCCCTGCCACCGGACCCACCCCCGCCTACCCGCAGGAACCCGGCTTCTGACGTTGCTCTGGCCTTGGCTCCGGCCTCTGCAGGTGCAGGGCGCAGCCCTGCAGAGAGCCCCTTACCTGAACAGGCCTTTTTGCGTGAAGTCTCAAACATCGTTTAGACTTGAGGGGTCTGCAGCGGCCGTCCGTTTCCCTCCGGGATCGCCGGCGACCAGGGTCCGCCCTCTTCGCCCGCCCCCACTCCGACGCCGTTCGTCACGCATTCCAGCCTGCGCTTCGTGCCGGCTGCACCCAATTCTCGCAGCGCGGTTCACGGGAACGCTCCGAGTCAGCCGATCAGTTTGATCTGCCCCCGTCTGTCCGTTCGGACAGGCGTTAACTGTACTTGGAGCAATCTCAATGTCTTTTGAATCCCTGGGCCTTGCGCCCTTCCTGCTGCGTGCGCTCGCCGAGCAGGGCTACGAAAACCCGACCCCGATCCAGCAGCAGGCGATTCCGCTGGCGCTGGCCGGTCGCGACCTGCTGGCCGGCGCTCAGACCGGTACCGGCAAGACCGCCGCGTTCGGCCTGCCGCTGCTGCAGCACCTGGGCACCGCCTCGCAGGAAGTGCGTGCCGGCCCGCGCAAGCCGCGTGCGCTGATCCTGGCCCCGACCCGCGAGCTGGCCACCCAGGTGCATGACAGCCTGCGTGGCTACAGCAAGTACCTGCGCATCCCCAGCGCCTGCATCTACGGCGGCGTCGGCATGGGCAACCAGCTGGACATCCTGCGCCGTGGCGTGGACCTGCTGGTGGCCTGCCCGGGCCGCCTGATCGACCACCTTGAGCGTCGCAGCGTCGACCTGTCCGGCATCGAAGTGCTGATCCTGGACGAAGCCGACCGCATGCTCGACATGGGCTTCCTGCCGTCGATCAAGCGCATCCTGGCCAAGCTGCCGAAGCAGAACCGCCAGACCCTGCTGTTCTCGGCCACCTTCGAGGACAACATCCGCCAGTTGGCGCTGGAGTTCATGCGCAACCCGGAACAGATCCAGGTGACGCCGAAGAACACCGTGGCCGAAACCATCACCCACCGCGTGCACCCGGTCGATGGCAGCCGCAAGCGTGACCTGCTGCTGCACCTGCTGGCGCAGGACAGCCGCGAGCAGACCCTGGTCTTCGCCCGTACCAAGCACGGCAGCGACAAGCTGGCCACGTTCCTGGAAAAGTCCGGCATCAAGACCGCGGCGATCCACGGCAACAAGAGCCAGGGCCAGCGCCTGCGTGCACTGGGTGACTTCAAGGCCGGCCGCGTGACCGTGCTGGTGGCCACCGACATCGCCGCGCGCGGCATCGACATCAACGAGCTGCCGAAGGTGATCAACTTCGATCTGCCGATGGTGGCCGAGGACTACGTGCACCGCATCGGCCGTACCGGCCGTAACGGTGCCACCGGCCAGGCGATCTCGCTGGTGGCGCAGGACGAAGTGAAGCTGCTGCGTGCGATCACCCGCCTGCTGGGCCGCGACATGGACATCCGCGACGTGCCGGGCTTCGAGCTGCAGACGCCGATCCGCTGGGGCAACAGCGCACCGGGCAAGGCCGAGCACGATACCGGCGAGCGCGCACCGCGCAAGAGCCACGCACGCCGTCCGCACGGCGATGCGCCGCGCCATGCACATGCCGGCCCGAAGAAGGCCGGTGGTGGCCGTCGCGAGGGCGGTGGCAATGGCCAGCAGCGTGCCGGTGCGGGTCAGGGCCAGCGTCGTGGCGGTGGTGGCAATGGTGGCGGCCGCGGCCGTGGCCAGGGCGGCAACGGCGGCGGTCGCGCCGGCTGATCCCAGCTAAAATGGATGACGTCTCCCGCTGCGCGGGGGGCTATCGAGGGACGGCGCTGACGCGCCGTCCTTTTTTGTTGCTGGCTACCGTGAGTAGAAGCTGGCGGCTGGTTTCGCTTGGGACGGCGCAGGGCGCAGTGCCCGCTTTTGCTTTTGCCTTTGCTTTTGTATTTGCCCTTGCTCCCGCCTTGGGGTCTGATGCGTCCGCGCCCGCAGGGAACTGTCATGGGAGGCAGGGGGCCTCAGCCAGGACCGTTGGCGCCAAGGATGGCGCCATCGAGCCCCCATGGATGGGTTTACGGCGTGTCCTGGCTGAGGCCCCCTGCCTCCCAGGCACAACAGAAACTCGGCGTCAAACGCCTCAACCCCGCGCTTTACTCGGATTCACCAGATTCCCGAAGAAGATCGCGTTGATCAGCAGCCGGTCCGTGCCATGCCAGTACTTGCGATGCGCCGGATCATCGGCAAACAGCACCACATTGCCCTGCCCCTGCGCCGACACCAGCAGCCATGCACTGCCTGCCACCCGCGTGCGGTTGCGCTCGGACAGGTAGCCATTCACCCGCGGCGGCGCATCAATGCGCACCACCGTCGAGAACGGGTTCGTGCTCGGTTGCAGCGTCACCGTGTTCTCCTTGTTGATCGCCAATTGCCGGCGCGGCACGCCGAAGGCCAGCGGATGGCTGGTATCCACGTCGGCGCTGAGGATGTTGCCGCTGACCCGCTCGATCGCGGCGATGTCGCGCTGGTCACCAAACGCACGGCGGCTTTCGTCAGCAACGTCTTCTTCCTTGCCGAGCTTCTCGCCGTCGGCCAGCTTCTGTTCGATCGCCCACTTCGAGGCACTGCCGTAGGTCACCAGCGAACCGCCGGCCTGTACCCAGCGCTTCAGTGCAGCCACTGCCGTGGCATCGATGCCTGTGTAGCTACCACCGGACAACACGATCGTGGTGTAGCGGTCCAGCGGCACCTTGCCCAGCTGCTGCGGGTCCAGTTTGCTGGCCGGCAGATGCAACTGCTGGTCGAGCAGGAACCAGGCCGAGCCGATCTCGGTGGCGGCCACGCCCTCGCCCATCACCAGTGCCACCGCAGGCTTGCGCAGCGCCTTGACGCCATCACTGCCGAGGTCGATGCCTTCGCGGCTGCGGCCACTGGACAGCGCGTGCACCTGCACACCCGCCTGGTGCGCGGCGCACGTCACTGCCTCAAGCAGCGCCGCACCCTGCAGCGACTGCCCGGCAACAGGAATCACCAGGCTGCCGGCGGCGAAGCTGACATCGCCCAGTGCGGTCGCGGTGGTGAACGGCTGGAACCCTGCACGTACGTTCAATCCCTTTTGCTGTAGCGCGGCCAGGGCACGCCCGGCGTTGTAGTCGCGCCAGTCGATCGCGTACGCGAATCCGGCCTGGTCGCCCAGTACCTTGCCCTGCACCACCGGCAGCACGGCCACGCGTGCGCCGCCTTCGATACGGCTACGGCTGCCGGCGAACGCCACGCCATACGCCGGTGCAATCGCATAGCTGGTGCTGCCGTAGAACACATCACCCTTGATGGGCGGCGTCTCGGCAAAAATCGAATGGACCAGGCGGAACTGCGCCTGCTGCACCGGCACCACGTAGGCGCTGCCGGCATCGAAGCGCTGCCCATCGACAGTGACGGCACGATCCAGCGCGCGCACCTCGATACGATGCAACAGCAACAGTTCCAGCAGGCGACGGGTCAGTGCCGGGTCATGCGCATCGCCGAACACGAAGCTCTTCACCGGCTGCTGTGCGGCCTGCTTCAGCGCGCTCTGGAAGAACTGCTTCTGCAGGTCGAACAGGCCACTGCGCTCAGTTACCGCACCACGCACCGTGCCCAGCCCGGTGGCGACCTGGTTGCGGATGGTGAAGGGGAAGGTCAGCAGGCCATTCACCGATTCCTGCACGCGGCCGCGCGAGCTGGCCTGCTCGACGGTAACACCGACAGCGCCATGGAAGTCCGGGTAGGTGGAACCGTACACCGGCGAGAAGTTGTCGAAATTCTCACCGGTGTAGTACAGCGACCCCAATGCATCCAGTGCCTGCGCGTGGTACTTGGCCAGGGTCTTGTTGAATTCATACGACGCCGCCGGAATCAGCGGGCTGTGCATGCTCTTCGGCGAGGGCTCGAAATAGTAGGTGCTGTCCTTGCCCATCTCGTGGAAGTCGATCTGCACGTTCGGGTACCACTGGTGGAACACCTCCACCTTCGGCCGTGAGTCCTGCTGGGTCAGGGCCAGCCAGTCGCGGTTGAGATCGGTGAAGTAGTGGTTGGTGCGGCCCTGCGGGAACGGCTCGACGTGTTCCTTGTCGGCGGGGTCGGCCGAAGCCGGTTCGGAGGCCCACGCGTTGTGCCAGTTGGCGGCACGATCACGGCCATCCGGGTTCTGTGCCGGGTCGAACAGCACCACCGCCTGCTGCAGCCACTGCTGGGTTTCGGCGCTGCGGTTGGCCACCAGGTAGTACGCCGTCAGCATCGCCGCTTCGGCACTGGAGGTCTCGTTGCCGTGCACGCTGTAGCCCAGCCACACCACCACCGGACTATCGCCCGCCGCGCTGCGCGGCTGTGCCGGATCGGCCAGGGTCGCGTGCTGCTGGCGGATCTGCTCCAGCCGCGCATGATTGCCTGCAGCAGTGACGGTAGCGATCAGTAGCGGGCGACCTTCATAGCTGCGGCCGATCTCGCGCACGCTGATCTTGTCCGAGCGTTTCGCCAGTTCCTGGAAATACGCCACCAGCTGATCGTGCCGGGTGTAACGGCTGCCGATCGGGTAGCCAAGGAATTGCTCCGGCGTCGGCACCGCTGCATCGAACGCCACTGCGTCGGTGACCTGCGGGAAGAAGTACGCGCTCTGTGCCTGCGCCGGCTGCGGCGAGGACAGTGCGGTGGCGGCGGCAAGCAGCAACGGAAGAACGGCACGGCGATGCAAGGACACGGTGACTCCCCTGGAACACAACGGCAGGCGGTCGCGCGGCCGGTCCCTTCAGGCGACCGGCCGCAGCGGATGGATCAGAAGCGGTAATCGAAGCCCAACGTGAAGTAGCGGCCGCGCAGGTCGTACTGGCTGAAGTCGTACGGCGCACGGATGCCCGGGAACGAGGCGTCATACGGCGGCGTCTTGTCGGCCAGGTTCTGCACCTTGGCGTACACGGTCAGCTTGTCGATGCCGGTGTAGGCCAGGTACAGGTCGTACTGGCTGTAGCTGCCGACGCGCTGCTGCACGGCCGTGGCCGCGGTGCTCGCTTCCTGGCGATAGCTGCTGGTGTAGTACCAGGTCACCGCCGCGTTGAAGTCACCGTACTTCCAGTCCAGCGTGGTGGTGGCCTTGTCCCTGGGCAGCGTCGCGCCCAGGTTGCTGCCGGCGTAGTCGACCAGCGGGCCACCGACCACGGTCGGGCGACGGTAGTCACGCACGTGGGTGTAGGCCGAGGACACGGTGAAGTCGCCCAGCGCAGCGGTCGGAATGCGCTGGCGCAGCTCGACGTCGATGCCCGAGGTCTTCAGCTCGCTCAGGTTCTGGTAGCGGTTGTAGACCGCTTGCAGCTTGCCACGCTCATCGCGCTGCACCGCGCCGGCGACATTGTCGTTGACCAGGGTCTGGGTGTTGTTGGTGCCGACCAGGTTGTCCAGCTGGATGCGGTAGTAGTCCACGCTCAGGTTGGTGTTGGCCCACGGCGACAGCACCACGCCGAAGTTCACGCTCTTGGTGCGCTCGGGCTTCAGCTCGTTGTTGCCAACGGTGAAGAAGGTCGGGTTCTGCCGCGAGCCCGGCACGTCCGGATCACGCGGATCGACCACGCTGCCGTAGGCGATGCTGGTGCTGTTGGAGTTCTCCGACAGCGACGGCGCACGGAAGCCCTTCGAGGCCGATGCACGTACCAGCAGGAAGTCCAGCGGCTGCCAGCGCAGGCCGATCTTCGGCGAGAACGCATCGCCGAAATCATCGTAATGGTCGGCACGCGCGGCGGCGGACAGCTCCAGCGTCGAGGCCAGCGGCACGTTCACTTCGGCATAGGCCGCACTGACCTGGCGCTTGCCGTGCACTTCGGCGATCGCCGGGCGCACCTGCAGGCCGGCGTCGATCTGCCACGGGTTGTTGGAATCGAGCTTCTCGCGGCGCCACTCGGCACCGGCGGCGAAGCCGATCTCGCCGGCCCAGGTGTGGCCCAGGCTGCCGGAAATCTTCGCATCGATGCCCTGCAGCTTGGATTCGGCCGGACGCAGCGTGGCGATGTTGATCGAGTCGCGCACCGACTGCGGCGTCGCCGCCGGGTTGAGCAGGTTGTAGCTGCCCGTGGCCAGCGCATCGGCCAGCGCCCAGCGGTTGGCGAAGCCGCCGGACACGCTCTCGCGTTCGCTGCTGCGCGCACCGAATGCAGCCACTTCCCAGTCCCAGTTGGCGGTGGTGCCGCGCAGGCCGAACACGCCGCGATAGGCCGTGGAGCGGTTGGTCTTGATCGTGCCGCCAAGGTCGAAGAACGTGTACTCGATCGGGATCGCACGGCCGTACGGGTTGTACGGATTGTTGGCCGGCAGCAGCGACGACACCGGCTCGGCCAGGCCGCTGTTCGCGTTCAATGCGAAGCGGCCGCTCTCCAGGGTGAAGAACGGGCTGCTGCCGAACCATGCGGCGCTCTTGATCTGGCTGTACAGCACTTCGCCGAACGCTTCGACGTTGTCGTTCAGGCGGAAGGTACCGTTGGCATAGGCCTGGTAACGCTTGGTGGAGGGGATCAGCGTGGTGAACGGCGCCTGGTTGAAGCCGCAGGTGTCACCGGACAGGCCATCAATCGGCGCGCTGGCAACGCGGGTGGTGCCGGCCGGGCAGTTGCCGCTGGCGTCGAGCATCGGTACCGACACACCGTTCACCAGATAGCGCGCGCCCTTGGCCGACCAACCATTCCAGCGGCCACCGGGTTTGTCGGTGTAGATGCCGCTGCTGGTCAGGTTGCGCTCGTCCTGATCGAGGCGCTCGCGGTTGTAACCCTGCAGGCTGAAGAGGATGTTGTAGCCATCGGTGTCGAGATCACCGAGGCCGCCGACGAATTTCAGGTTCTGCTCGTGCAGGCCGCCCTGGTCGGCACCGCCGAAGCTGCCGCCGATTTCGGCGCCTTCGAAGTTCTGCCGGGTGATGATGTTGACCACGCCGGCCACGGCATCGGAACCGTACACCGCCGAGGCGCCGTCCTTGAGCACTTCGATGCGTTCGACCGCGACCAGCGGCAGCGCGTTGAGATCGACGAAGGTGTCGGACAGGCCGCCGGCCGGGAAGCCGTAGTTGGCCAGGCGGCGGCCGTTGAGCAGCACCAGCGTGTTTTTCTGCGACAGGCCACGCAGGCCGATGCCGGCCGAACCGGAGGCCCAGCCGTTGTTGGTGGTTTCGTTGCTGGCGTTGCCGGTGTTGGCCGAGATCGAGCGCAGCACGTCGGCCACGGTGGCCTTGCCGATCTGTTCCAGCTGCTGGCGACCGATCACCTGCACCGGGTTGGAGGCCTCGGTATCGGTACGCTTGATGTTGGAACCGGTGACGCGCACGGCGGCCAGGGTGCTGGCTTCGCCACTGGCGTCGGCGAGGGTTTCGGCGGCGGCGGACAAAGGCGCGGCCAGAGCGACGGCCAGGGCCGCCACGAGCAGGGTGTGCTTGGGCATGACGATGTGGGGGAGGTGGAAAGGGCGACGAAGTTCCGCAGTAATCCATGCCTGGCCGGGATCCGGCCAATAACATCTCTTCATACGGATATAAGAGAAACTATCATCTCTTCATCCGGATGGAAAGAGTTGCTTCACGAAAGCCCAACATCCGCTCAGGCTGCCGAACCGCCCACGGCGTACAATCGCGCCATGGAAATCTTCAAAGTCTTCATGCTCGAGGCGGCGCACCGCCTCCCCAACGTGCCGCCGGGGCACAAGTGCGCGCGCCTGCACGGCCACTCGTTCCGGGTGGAACTGAAGGTCGAGGGCGAGCCGGGGGCGCAGACCGGCTGGATCATGGACTTCGGCGACGTGAAGGCGGCCTTCCAGCCTATCTACGACCGCCTGGACCATCACTACCTCAATGACATCCCCGGCCTTGAGAACCCGACCAGCGAGAACCTGGCGGTGTGGATCTGGAACGAACTCAAGCCCAGCCTGCCAGCGCTGAGCGAGATCACCGTGCACGAAACCTGCACGTCGGGCTGCCGCTACCGCGGCCCTGCGATCTGATCAACCCATTGATCTGAAAGGTTTTTCAAAGGCGCCTTGGGCGCCTTTGTTATTTTTGTTGCATTGCGGCATCAAGGGCGTATGCTGCATTGCATCAAGCCACTTCCTGATGCCCCATGGCCGCCGCCTTCAGCGATCGCTTCAGTGATGCCACCCGCCAGCTCGCCGCCGCGGCAACGCGCGCGAACCGGTTGGCATTGGAGAACGCGGAAAGCATGTTCGGCGTGCAGCTGAAGGCGATGGAGCGCAACCTGACCGCCACCAGCGGCTGGCTGGGCGAACTGGCCCGCAGTGAAGACGCGGCCGTTACGCTCTCCAAGGGCGCGCAACTGTGGCAGGACAACCTGCAGCGGCTGGGTCAGGCCCAGCAGGACATGGTCGGGCTCGGCCTGCAGGCCAGCAAGGCCTGGTCCGAACTGGCACAGGGCTACAACGAATCAACGGCGGACGCGAACAACCACTGACGCGACGCAACGCTCATTGCGTGGGTCCCTCCCCCCACGCAATCCGGACCCGGCAGATCCCTCCCTCTGCCGGGTCTTTTTTTGCCTGGCGTCTGGATACCGAAGTGCGTCTTCGTCCTATCTCTCTGCAAGCTGATGGGCCCCGCCGGGGCAGGCAGGGGCCTGGGCAAATGTCCCCCGGCGTCGGCCGTTGGCCGTCACCTCCTCCTTTACTTTGCCCAGACCCCTGCCCACCCCGACGAGGCTCGGCGTGCGGCAGGTAAAGCGCAGCGCTCGCGGCCACCTTTCAACGAGGCGCCGACGAACTCCGAACGCAGGGCGGAGGCCCTTGCGTACGAAGTAAAGGGGGAGGTGACGGCCAACGGCCGGCGTCGGAGGACATTCGTACGCAAGGGCCTCCGCCCTGCGCCACGCAGAACCCACCGCGAAGGAACCTCAACGCCCGCGACCACCGTGCCAGTGCTGGTGCCACGCCTGGAACATCAGCACGTTCCACAGGTGCGTGTGCCACTTGCGCTCACCGCGCAGGAACGCCTCCCAGATGCCGCGCACGCGCGCCGCATCGAAGCAGCCCTGGTTGCGCAGCAGCTGCGGGTCCAGCAGCGCCTCCGCCCAATCGCGCAGCGGGCCTGCCAACCAACGTGCCATCGGCGGACCGAAACCACGCTTGGGGCGGTACACCAGGGGCTCGGGCAGGTAGCGGGCCAGCAGGTGCTTGAGAATCCGCTTGTGCTCGCCGTCGTGGTACTTCAGATGCTGCGGCAGGCGCCAGGCCAACCGCACCACCTCCATGTCCAGCAGCGGCGCACGGGTTTCCACGCCCGCCGCCATGCCCGCGCGATCAACCTTGGCGAGGATGCCTTCGGCCAGGTCCATGCGGAAATCCAGCAGTTGGATACGCGCCTCGGCCGGCAGCGCCGTGTCCTGCTGCTGGAAGATCGTGATCGGTTCGCGCGCGCCCAGCACCACCTGCGCCGGCTGGCGCCAGCGGGTGACACGCTGCAGGTAATGCCCTTCCACGTCGTTGGCGGCAACCTCGGCCACCAGCGCACGCCAGCCGCCCAGTCGGCCACGCTCCACGTTCATGCGGTTGCCGCTGCGCCGTGCCAGGTCGCGCACCCAGTCCGGCAGGCCACCGCACAGGCGTGCATTGCGCAGCGCGCGGCCGTAGCTGGGGTGACCGAAGAACAGTTCGTCGCCGCCGTCACCGGTCAGCGCCACCGGCTTGCGCGCACCCAGCAGTTCACTGGCCAGCAGGGTCGGCAGCTGCGAGGCATCGGCGAACGGCTCGCACCAGACCTGCGGCAGGCGCTGCAGCAGGTCCAGGCCCTGCCGCGCATCCATCCGGTGCAGATGGTGCTGCACGCCCAGATGGCGCGCGACCTGCGAGGCCCAATCGCTTTCGTCATGGCCGGGATCGTCGAAACCGACCGTCCACGCCTCGATCGGCAAGGTCGATTGGGCCTGCATCATCGCGGTCACCAGCGACGAGTCGGTGCCGCCGGACAGGAACGCGCCACACGCCAATGGCGAATGCATGCGTGCGGCAATGGCCTTCTGCAATACGGCTTCCAGCTGGTCGGTGGCCTGTTCCAGGCTCGGCGTCGGCTGCAGGGGCTCCTGCAGCGCACGCTGCATCGCATCGCGTGCACACCAGTAGCGCGTCCCCCCTTCCGTCGCCTGGCTGGAACCGCCGGCAGCGTGGTCATCCAGATCGACGCGCAGCACCGCGCCGGCCACCAGCTTGTGAATGCCCCGGTAGATGGTGTGCGGCGCCGGCACATAGTCGTGGCGCAGCAGCAGGCTCAGCGCATCCTGGTCGATGCTCGGCGCGAAGCCGGCGAAGGCCTGCAGCGCCTTCATTTCCGAGGCGAACAGGAACTGGCCCTGGAACCAGCCGTAGTACAGCGGCCGCTCACCGACCGGATCACGCGCCAACCACAACGCGCGCGACTCACGGTCCCATACGCTGAAACCGAAGGCGCCTTCGATACGCGACAGCGCGCGCTCCACCCCCCATTCAACGATCGCCTGCAGCAGCAGCCGGGCATCGCTGCAGCTGCGCGGCAGATCGCGCAGCTGCGCCTGCAGGTCGCCACGGTTGTACAGCCGGCCGTCCAGGCACAGCACGTAACGGCCGCAGTCCGAGCTCAGCGGCTGCAACGGCGTATCGGTGGGTGCCCGGCAGTGGCCCAGCGCGAGGCCGGCCTCGGCGTCGGTCCAGTAGCCGATGCGGCCGCGGCCGCGCTGCTGCAGGGCGCGCAGCATCGGCGCCAGCTGCTGCAGCAGCTGTTCGTCCTCGGCGGGTGGCAGCCAGGCGCCGACCACGCCGCTCATCGGGCACCTCCGCAGCGGCAGCGGCGGGACGGGTTCAGCAGGCGGGGGGCGGCGGGCGACATGGGAACGGCACGCGGAGCGGAGGAGACTCCATGCTCGGCGCCGCACCTGCCCCGCGTCAGTCGCTTTGCTGTCAGCGATGGTCACCAGACGTATCACGAAGGTAACGTTTTGTAACGGCAACAAGCTATGCTGGACGCCAAGTTGTTGCCAGGCCTGAGGCCCGGCCCGCGCGCCAGCAACCCCGGCTGAATGGCGCCCGCCCCCTGGACCCGGGTGGCCCGAAGGCTGGGATAGCATCGCCGCGCTCGTGCCGTGGCGGTACGTATGCCCCACGGAGGCCTTGAAAATGCTGGATATCGTACTGGTTGAAGACGATGCCCGCCTGGGTACGATGGTCAGCGACTATCTGCAGCGGCATGGCTACCAGGTGGCCCATGAGCGCAGTGGTGAGCGTGCGGTGGCCCGGATCCTGGCCGAGAAGCCGGCCCTGGTCCTGCTCGATGTCGGCCTGCCCGACCAGGATGGTTTCGAAGTGTGTCGGCAGATCCGGCCGCACTATGACGGCATCATCTGTGTACTGACCGCCCGCACCGACAACATCGACCAGGTGCTGGGACTGGAGCTGGGGGCCGACGATTACATCGGCAAACCCATCGAACCGCGGGTGCTGCTGGCCCGCCTGCGTGCGCACCTGCGCCGCCATCGCCGGGTCGAGCCACGTGACGGCAGCCTGCGCTTCGGCGAGCTGAACATCGACCCGTCCACCCGCAACGTGCACCTGCAGGGTGGCCTGCTGGAGCTGACCACGGCCGAGTTCGACCTGCTGTTCCTGCTGGCCAGCAACGCCGGCCAGATCCTGGACCGCGACGCACTGCTGCGCGGCCTGCGTGGCATCGCCTTCGACGGCCTGGACCGTTCGATCGATGCACGCATCTCGCGCCTGCGCCGCAAGCTGGGCGACAACCCTGAACAACCGGAGCGGATCAAGACCGTGCGTGGACGCGGCTACCTGTTCAGCCGCTCGGCATGGGGATGAAGCGCACGCCTTCGGCGATGCGCGGCCACGCCTTCCACTTCCTGCGCTACGGCATTGGCTTCCTGGTCGCCCACCTGCTGCTGATCGTGCTGGGCCTGTGGGCCTGGGATGCGCTGCTGGAAGACCGCACCGAAGCCGGGCTGCAGGCCGAGATGCGGGGCACCCATGCGCTGCTGCAGCAACGCTTCGCGGAAACACCGCGCGAGCAATGGCCGGCGCTGGCACGCGGGCTCGACGCCGACTTCGCCTATGCCCTGCGGATGGTGCCGCTGGCCGAGGCGGAGAAGGCGCTGTCGGCCAGCCAGCGACCGCCGTTCAACAACGGCCGGGTGCAGATCGACCTGGAACACATGCGCAGCCTGCAGCGGATCGGTGACAGCGACTATGCCGTGATGCTGGGGCCACTGGATGAAGCGTTGCCGGAGGAAGGCTGGCAGGACAGCGAAGTGTCAGGCGTGGCCATCCTGCTGCTGATCCTGATGGTGGCCGTGGCGCTGCCGATGTACGTGATGGTCTACCGCCTGTGGCGCGACGTCTCTCAGCTGGCCCAGGCCGCCCGGCAGATGCGCGACGGCCAGCTGGACACGCGCGCGCCGCGCGCCGGTACCGCGCTGGTGCGGCCGTTGGCCAATGCCTTCAACCACATGGCCGAGCAGCTGCAGCAGCTGCTGGAAAGCCAGCGCGTGCTGGCCCAGGCGGTGGCACACGAAGTCCGCACGCCGCTGGCGCGGATGCGCTTCGGCCTGGCCGACCTGGAAGACACCGCGCTGGACGAGATCCAGCGTGATGCCCTGGGCGGCCTGCGCACCGATGTCGACCGGCTGCAACACCTCACCGATGCCGGCGTGGAGTACGCCGCACTCGGTCGCTGCCATCAGCTGACCCGCCAGCGCCTGCAGCTGGCGGCACTGGTGCGCGGCGTGGTGGCCCAGTTCGCGCCGCTGCCGATGCCCGTGCAGCAGGCGCTGTCGCCGGCGGGGCTGGTCAACGTCAACCGGCACATGCTGGAACTGGCGCTGCGCAACCTGCTCGGCAATGCCCTGCGCTACGCGCGGCGGCAGATACGCATCGCCAGCACCGTCAACGACGGCTGGTTGTGCCTGCAGGTGGAGGACGACGGCCCCGGCATTGCGCCCGAACTGCGCGGCCAGGTGCTGCAACCCTATGTGCGGCTGGATCCGGGCAGCCCCGGTTTCGGCCTCGGCCTGGCGCTGGTGCAGGTGGTGGCCGACAAGCATGGCGGCCACGTCGAGGTAACCGATTCGGAGTTGGGCGGTGCCTGCATCCGCCTGCACCTGCCGCTGGAAAGCGGTGGTGCCGTGGAGGGCGAGACGACCTGCTAGACCGCCGGTTCCGCGCGTGGCAAGGCAAACACGAACAGCGCGCCCTGCTCGCTATCGCGCAGTTCGATCCGGCGCCCATGCAGCTGCACGATGCGCTGCACGATCAGCAGGCCGAGGCCACCGTTGTCACCGCGTCGTGCGCCCAGCGCGGCCGGCGCCTGGAACAGCTGCGCACGCAGCGCGGGGGCCACTCCGGGACCGTCGTCGGCAACACTCACCTCAACGCTGTCCGGCGTCGCGCGCAGGCACACCTCGATCCGGCCACCCTCCGGCGCATGCCGCAACGCGTTGTCGAGCAGGTTGGTCAGCACCCGCTCGACCAGGCCCAGATCGGCACGCACCAGCGGCAGGCCCGGCGGGAACTCGGCGTGCAGGCGCTGGCTGCGCGCCTGCGCGGCCAGCTCGAACTTCTGCAGTACGTCCTGCAGCAGTTCCGGCAGCGCGAATACTTCCCACTCCAGGCGCACTTCGCCATGTTCCAGCCGCGCCAGCTCGAACAGTGCGCGCGCAAGCCGACCAACCTTGGCACTCTGCGCCAGCGCGATACCGAGGTAGCGGCGGCGCTCATCCGGCGACAGCGTGGCGTCCTTCAATGCCAGCGTTTCCAGGTAGCCGTGCAGTGACGACAACGGCGTACGCAGATCGTGCGAGATGTTGGCGACCAGCTCGCGGCGCTGCAGGTCTTGCTGGCGCAGCTGCTGCCATTGCTCACCCAGCCGCTGCGCCATCTGCGCGTGCGCGTGTTCCAGGATCACCAGCTCATCGCGCTCACCGGGGCGCAGCGGCTCCGGCGGCGGCAACGGCGTAGGTGCGTCGATGTCGAACGCCTGGATGCGCCGTGTCAGCCTCCGCAGCGGCCGGGTCACCCAGTAGAAGGCCACCAGCCCGGCCAGCAGGCCGAGCCCCCCCACCAGCACTACTGACCATAGCGTGGTGTTCCACTGGCTGCCGGCGGCGAGATCGTCGGCCAGCATCTGCCGGTGCTCGCCGACCAGCACCACGTACACATAGCCAGCCTGGCGGCCCTGCACGATCAGCGGTGCTGCACTGAACACCTTGCGGCCATCCGCGCTGCGCGGGTCATCGCCGAGGATCGGCAACGGCGCACCGGCAAGCAGGCGACGCAGCGGCGCCACGTCCACCCGGTTGCGCACCAGATGCCCACTGGGTGCATCGTGGCCAAGGATGCGACCCTGGTCGTCCAGCAGGTAGACCTCGACGCTGGGATTGACCGCCATCAACTGGCCGAACAGCGCGCGCACCGCAGCATCGCGCATGCCGCTGGTATCCATCAACTCGCTGCGCTGGGCGATGTGCTCGGCCAGGCCCAGCGACAGCCGCTGCACCACCTCCTGCTCGTGGCGGGTATTGGCACGCATCTGCAGTGCCAGCAGCGCCATGCAGCACATCAGCATCAGCGCGGCGATCACCGCCGCCAGCTTCTGCCACAGGTTCGGCTTGATCATGCCGCCGCCCCGGCCGGATCGACCAGCTTGTAGCCACGGCCCCACACCGTCAGCAGCCGCCGTGGATTGGCCGGGTCCGGCTCGATCTTGCTGCGCAGGCGGTTGATGTGGGTGTTGACCGTGTGTTCGTAGCCGTCGTGCTGGTAGCCCCAGACCTGGTTGAGCAGCTCCATGCGCGCGAACACCTGGTCCGGATGACGGGCGAAGAACAGCAGCAGGTCGAACTCGCGCGGGGTCAGCTCCAGCGTGTTGCCATCCACCGAGGCGGTACGCGCAACCGGATCCAGCTGCAGGCCGCCCAGTTCGATCGCGCCGGCATCGATGCGGGCACTCTGCGCCATCGCCTCGGCGCGGCGCAGCAATGCGCGCACCCGTGCCACCAGCTCCGGCATCGAGAAGGGCTTTGCCAGGTAGTCATCGGCGCCCAGCTCCAGGCCGACGATGCGCTGGGTTTCGCTGCCACGCGCACTGATGATGATGATCGGCACATAACGCGCCATCGCGCGTGCACGCTGGCAGACCTGCAGGCCATCCACGCCGGGCAGCATCACGTCCAGCACCAGCGCATCCCACGGGCCGTCCTGCTCGAGCAGGCGCAGGCCGGCGTCACCGCTGGCGGCGTGGGCGACGTCGTAACCCTCATCGCCCAGGTGCATGCGCAGCAGGTCGGCGATGTGGGCATCGTCTTCAACGATCAGCACGCGTTTGGTGGACATCGGCAGCTCGGGGCCAGTGGGGAGGCTGGCTGCATTGTGGCGCGGGACGGCTGCCGATACCTCACGAAAAATTGAATCCTGCGTGAGGATTCGTTGACCCGGGCGGGCGCAGCATGGCCCCGTCGCCCCTTCCCGGAGTCCGCCATGTCCCTGTCCCGCCGCCATCTGCTGGGCCTGGGCGGTGTTGCCACCGCCGCCGGCCTGCTCGGCCTGGGGGCGTGCAGCCGCGCCGCCCCCGCGGCCGCTGAAGCGCGCCCACCGCGACAGTTCGAAGTCATGCACAGCGATGCGCAGTGGCGCCAGCAGCTGACCCCGGCGCAGTACGCGGTGCTGCGCCAGCAGGCCACCGAGCGCCCGTACAGCAGCCCGCTCAACAAGGAACACCGGCAGGGTACCTTCGCCTGCGCCGGCTGTGCGTTGCCGCTGTTCTCCTCCTCCACCAAGTTCGAGAGCGGCACCGGCTGGCCCAGCTTCTGGGCGCCGCTGCACAACGCCATCGGCGAAGACCGCGACGTCACCTTCGGGATGCTGCGGGTGGAGGTGCACTGCCGCCGCTGCGGCGGCCACCTCGGCCATGTGTTCAACGACGGTCCGCGCCCGACCGGGCTGCGTTACTGCATGAACGGTGCGGCGATGGTGTTCGTTCCCGGCGCCACGGATGGCACCGCCGACGGCTGGCGGGTGCCGGTCGGTTCTTCCCCTGCTTCCGGAGCCTGACGATGCTGCTGTTGCTGCTTGCCTACCTCGGGGGCGCGCTGACCCTGCTCAGCCCCTGCATCCTGCCGGTGCTGCCGTTCGTGTTCGCGCGTGCCGACCGTCCATTCCTGCGCAGCACACTGCCGTTGCTGCTGGGCATGGCGCTGACCTTCACCGTGGTCGCCAGCCTGGCCGCGGTGGGCAGCCAATGGGTGGCGCAGGCCAACCAGGTTGGACGCTGGATCGCCCTGCTGCTGATGGCGCTGTTCGCGGTGGCACTGCTATGGCCACGACTGGCCGACCATCTGCTGGCGCCGTTCCAGCGCGTGGGTGCCCGCTTGAGCGCGCGTGCCGATGCGGCGGATGCCGCGGGGCACGGCGGCGCGTGGACCTCGCTGCTGATCGGCATCGCCACCGGCCTGCTGTGGGCACCTTGCGCCGGGCCGATCCTCGGCCTGGTGCTGACCGGTGCTGCCCTGCATGGCGCCAGCGTCGGTACCAGTGCGCTCCTGCTGGCGTATGCGCTGGGTGCAATCACCGCACTGGCGCTGGCGGTGTGGGTGGGCGGCCGCGTGTTCCGTGCGCTGCAGGCGCGGCTTGGCCTCGGCGATGTACTGCGCAAGGTGCTGGGTGTGGCCGCACTGCTGGCCGTAGTGGCGATCGGCCTGGGATGGGATACCGGCCTGCTGACCCGCCTTTCGACGGTCAGCACTGCGCGTATCGAGCAGGGCCTGCTGGACGCGGTACCCGGTGCGCAGCCAGCTGCACCGCCTATGATGATGACCGGTGCCAACGCCGCGGCCGATGCACCGTTGCCGGTGGAAGGCACCCTGCCCGCGCTGGACGGCGCCACCGGCTGGCTCAACAGCCCACCGCTGGCGACCCAGCAGCTGCGCGGCAAGGTGGTGCTGGTCGATTTCTGGACGTACTCCTGCATCAACTGCCTGCGCGCGATGCCGTTCGTGCACGAATGGGAACGTCGCTACCGCGATCACGGCCTGGTGGTGATCGGCGTGCACACGCCGGAGTTCGCCTTCGAACGTGACCCGCGCAATGTGATGAAGGCCGTGCAGCAACTCAAGGTCGAGTACCCGGTGGCGCTCGACAACCAGTACACGATCTGGCGCGCGTTCAACAACCGCTACTGGCCGGCGCAGTACTTCGTCGATGCGCAGGGCAACATCCGCGGCCACCAGTTCGGCGAAGGCAACTACGCGCGCTCGGAACAGATGATCCGTCGCCTGCTGACCGAAGCCGGCCAGACGAATCTACCGCCGCCGGCCGATCCCGCTGCCGCCGAGCTGAAGGGCGTGGCCGTGCAGGCCGACATGGGCAATCTGCGCTCACCGGAAACCTATCTGGGCCACGCCCGCGCCGAGCAGTTCGCCTCGCCCGGCGGGCAGCGCAGTGATGCCGCGTTCGACTACGCGCTGCCTACTACGCTCGCGTTGAACCAGTGGGGGCTGTCCGGGCGCTGGACCGTCACCGACGAGGCTGCGCAGCTGCAGCAGGCCGGTGGCCGCATCGCCTTCCAGTTCCATGCGCGCGACCTGCACCTGGTGCTGGCGCCGACCCAGGAAGGAAAGCCGGTGCGCTTCCGCGTGTTGTTGGACGGCAAGCCACTGCCTGCCGTCGATGCCGGCAGCGATGTCGGTGCCGATGGCAGCGGTGTGGTCGACGAGCACCGCCTGTACCAGCTGATCCGCCAGCGCGGCACGGTCGGCCCGCATCGCTTCGAGATCGAGTTCCTCGACGCGGGCGTGCAGGCCTATGCCTTCACCTTCGGTTGAACCGGGAGCACACGATGAAACTCTCCTTTGAACAAGGCATCGCCGCCGGTGTTGCAGGTCTGGTGGCCACGGCATTGATCGCCGGTGTGCTATTCGTTGACCACGGCGCCATCGCGGCACCGGCCGAAACCAGCGCGCGGACCCAGGCACTACCGGCACCCACGGGCGACGCCGCGTTCCGCGATGACGCCACCCACGCCAGCGTGGTGTTCGCCGGCGGTTGCTTCTGGGGCGTGCAGGGCGTGTTCCAGCACGTCAAGGGTGTGAGCAACGCAGTCTCCGGCTACATCGGTGGCAGCGGCGCCGATGCACGCTACGAGCGCGTCAGCGGAGGCCAGACCGGTCATGCCGAAGCGGTGAAAATCGACTACGACCCGCGCCAGGTCAGCTACGCGCAGCTGATGCAGGTGTTCTTCTCGGTGGTGCACGACCCTACCCAGCTCAATCGGCAGGGGCCGGACCAGGGCAACCAGTATCGATCGGCGATCTTCAGTGACGACCCACGCCAGCAGGCGGCCAGCCGCGCCTACATCGCCCAGCTCGGCCAGGCCGGCAGCTACCGCGCGCCGATCGTCACCCAGCTGGTCAGCGGCCAGCGCTTCTATCCGGCCGAAAGCTACCACCAGAACTACATGACGAACTACCCGCAGGCGGCCTACATCCGCTACTACGACGCACCGAAGCTGGCCGCGCTGGGCAAGCAGTTCCCGGCGTTGTACCGGCGCGATGCAGCGCTGGTGCCGATGCGGTAACGACGCTCATGTAGTGCCGAGCCCACGCTCGGCTGCTCTTCCGCCAACAGCAGCCGAGCATGGGCTCGGCTCTACACAAAAAAAAAGACGCACGGCCATCCAGCCGTGCGCTTGGGAAGTATCGTCCGTGCCCCGATCAGGCCCGGACGACAACGACATGCTAGGCTCGCCATCATCATGGGTACAGCACCAGATGGCGGGAACTTCGATGGATACAGATGACCAGAGCGCGATGATCCCGCCCCGCTACCAACGGCTGTCCGACGAACTGGCCGAGGCCATCCACGGCGGTCGCCTTCCGGTGGGCAGCCGCCTGCCCTCGCTGCGGCAGATGGCCTCCCAACGCAGGCTCAGCCTCAACACGGTGATTGCCGCCTATCGCCAGCTGGAAGACGCCGGCCTGGTCATTCCGCGGCCCAAGGCCGGCTTCGAGGTGGCGCCGCGGCTGTCGGTGCCGGAACGTTCGCTGCGCGACACCCCGTCCGCGCCCACCGCGCCGCTGCAGCAGGTGCTCATGGCCCGCGTGCTGGAGGCACAACGTCGCCCCGGCGTGATCGACCTGGCCTTCGCCGGCCCACGCGGTCGCCAGTTCTATCCAGGTGCACAGCTGGCCCGGCATACCGCGCAGGTACTGCGCCACGGCCAGCAGACGGTGGAAACCTATGCGCGACCGAACGGTTCACCCCGGCTGCTGGCGCAGATCGTGCGACGTGGCCCGCGCATGGGTCTGCACACCCACAGCGATCGCCTGCTGCTGACCCACGGGGCGATGGAGGCACTGCAGCTGGCGCTGCGTGCAGTCACCCAGCCCGGTGATGCGGTGGGCATCGAGGCGCCGTCCTACTTCAACCTCTACCCGTTGCTGGCCAACCTCGGCCTGCAGGCCATCGAGCTGCCCACCCACCCGCAGCACGGGCTGGATGTGGATGCGCTGGATGCGCTGCTGGAGCACACGCCACTGGCCGCTCTGGTGGTGATGCCAACCGTGCACAACCCGCTGGGCTGCACCATGCCGACAGTGGCCAAGCAACGCCTGGCCGAACTGGTCAACGCACGCCAGCTGCCGCTGATCGAAGATGCGGTGTACGCCGAGCTGCAGTTCTGCGAACCACCGGCACCACTCCTGAAGGCCTTCGATCGCGATGGCTGGGTGATGGTGGTCGGTGGTTTCTCCAAGACGCTGGCGCCGGACTATCGCATCGGCTGGCTGGATGGCGGCCGCTTCGCCGAACGCATCGCGCTGCTGAAGTTCCAATCCACCGGCGGCGAGCCGCAGCTGCTTGGCGACGCGGTAGCGGCGTATCTGGAAGCGGGCAGCTACGAACACCATCTGCACCGCATGCGTCGCCTCTATCGCGAGCAGGTGGGACGGCTGCGCCAGCTGGTGGCCGAGCACTTCCCGGCCGGCACCCGTGCCACCGAGCCGCAGGGCGGATTCCTGCTGTGGCTGGAACTGCCGGGCGTGGACACGCGCGAGCTGTTCGAGCGTGCACTGCAGGAGGACATCGTGTTCATGCCCGGCCAGGTCTATTCGCGCGGGGCGCGCTACCGCCACTGCCTGCGGCTGTCGTGCTGCCAGACCCTGGATGCGCGCTTCATCGGTGCGGTGGAACGGTTGGGTGCGATCGCGCGGGAGCTGGCATCGCGCAGCTTCTGTAGAGCCGAGCCTACGCTCGGCTGATCTTCGCCGCTGCTTCGCGCTGGGCCGAGCATGGGCTCGGCTCTACAGGAAACAGATCAATCGAGCAGGTGCGCCGCCAACGCTTCACCATCCGCCCCTGGAAGATTGGGCAGCCGCCCCCAGCACAACATCGGCAGGCGCTGCTGCAGCGTCGCGATGTTCTCATCCTGACGCTGCATCGCCGGGTCGATGTGGTTGCCGATCCAGCCCAGGCACTCCACGCCGCTGGCCTGCAGCGACTGCGCGGTCAGTCGCGCGTGGTTGACGCAGCCCAGCCGCATGCCCACCACCAGCAACACCGGCAACCGCAATGCGCGCACCAGGTCAAGCTGATCGAGCGTGGCCGAGACCGGCGCCAGCCAACCGCCAACACCCTCCACCACCACGACATCGGCCTGCGCGCGCAGACGTTCGAATGCAGCCACGATCGGCGCCAGCTCCACCTGCACGCCATCCTCGGCAGCGGCCAGCTCCGGCGCCAGTGGCAGGCGCAGCGCATACGGGTTCAGGTCAGCATAGTCCGGCACCGGGCAACTGGCCGCCTGCAGCGCCAATGCATCCTCGTTGCGCAGGCCGTGGCCCAGGTCCTCGCTGCCGCTGGCCACCGGTTTCATGCCGACCGCGCGCAGTCCGCGCCGGCGCAGCGCATGCAGCAGTGCGGTGCTGACCGCGGTCTTGCCGATCTCGGTATCGGTGCCGGTGACGAACAGGGCGGGCGGCAGCGTGGCGGGCAACGGCATCGACGGGCTCCAACGGGGCAACAGAGCGTGCATTATCGCCGGCCCGGCGCGCTTGCTAGACTGCAGACATGTTCGCCAATGCCTCGCTCACCGGCAGCAAGCCGGAACAATACGCCCAGCTGCTGGAACAGGCCCGTGGCCTGGTCTACGCCGAGTCCGACCGCATCGCCAACGCGGCCAACCTCTCGGCACTGGTCTACCACGCCCTGCCCGACCTGAACTGGGTGGGCTTCTACCTGTACGACGGCAAGGAGCTGGTGGTCGGCCCGTTCCAGGGCCTGCCGGCCTGCGTGCGCATCCCGCTGGACAAGGGCGTGTGCGGTGCCGCCGCCAGCCAGCGCGTGACCCAGCGCGTGGACGACGTCGATGCCTTCCCCGGCCACATCGCCTGCGATTCGGCCTCGCGTTCGGAGCTGGTGGTGCCGCTGCTGCGCGGTGACGAACTGATCGGCGTGTTCGATATCGACAGCCCGAAGGCCGGCCGCTTCGATGCCGACGACCAGGCCGGCCTGGAAGCCATCGCCCGCGTGTTCGTCGAGGCGCTGGGATGAGCGCACCGAAGCTGCGCAACATCGGCCCCAAGAGTGCGGCGTGGCTGCGCCAGGTCGGCCTGCGCAGCCGCGACGACCTGGTTGCGATCGGTGCCGTGGGCGCCTTCGTCAAGGTCAAGCGCGCAGGCTTCAAGCCCAGCCTGAACCTGCTGTACTCGCTGGAAGGCGCACTGCTGGACTGCCACTGGCAGCAACTGAGCGAGCCGCAGCGTGAGGCGCTGGTGCAGGATTACGAAGCGCGCATCGCTGCGCATCCGCTGAAGGCAGCCGGCCCGGCGTCGGGCCCGGTGCATGAGCAGCGCTTCGATGCTGATGATGACGCTGAAGACAGCGTGGCCGAGCGCGCGGACGAGGATTGAGCCGCGCCCTCCTGTAGAGCCGAGCCCACGCTCGGCTGGCCTTTCTGATCGAAGTGCAGCCGAGCATGGCTCGGCTCTACAAGAGCAGCTCAGGGCTGCTGCAGCTCCAGCAGCTCGCCCACCAGCCCGACCTCGCCCCGCTCCAGCCACACCCGCAGGCGCGTGCCGTGATCGATGCGCAGGGCCCAGCACAGCGACATCGGCAGGCCGCAGACCTGCGAGAGCACCATGCGCAGCGGGCCACCATGGCTGACCACCAGCGTCGGCACCGGATCGTCATCATCGAGCAGGCGATCCAGCGCGCGCGCGATGCGCCGCTCGAAGTGGCCCCAGCTTTCGCCGTTCGGCGGCGGGAACGCGTGCGGGTCGGCATGGAAGGCCGCCAGTGCATCCTCCGGCAGGTCGAACAGCGACTGCCCGTCCCAATCGCCGAAGTCCAGCTCTTCCCATTCCTCGTCCGCTTCCACGTCCAGCCCACGGGGGGTGGCCAGGGCCATCGCCGTGTGCAGCGAGCGCAGCCGCGGCGAACTGATCACCCGCTCCCAGGGATGCGCGGCGTAAGCGTCGACCAGTTCCTGCGGCAGGCGGGCAAGCTGCGGTGGATCACTGCGGCCATCGAGGAACTCATCGCGACCGTTGCCGGCATGGCGGACCAGGTCGAGGATCATGCGTGCGTCCTGTACAGGCAACGCGGGAACAGCGGAAAACAGGCGGACATCGGCAACGGCACCACGGGATCAAGGGGCCATTCTAAAGGCACGGCAAAGGCAGTCGAGCAAGCGCGGTGCTACGGGCCGCCTGCGATGCCGTAGACTGCGCGCACTTCCAGGTGACCTGCGGCCACTGCCGGCAGGTTGAAACGGGAAGCCGGTGACGCGTGATTCCACGCCAGGCCGGCGCTGCCCCCGCAACGGTAAGCACGTCAGTTCCAGGCAACACCGCCACTGTGCCGCAGGCATGGGAAGGCGCCTGGACGGTGGCCTCGCGCCACCCGGCGGCAAGCCCGGAGACCGGCCCGGAAGCCTCAGGTCGCGATGCGGTGGGCATGGCGCTGGATGACGCGGCCTGTGCTGCGGCATCGGCGCGTGCCTGCCTTCGCGGCTCCTCCCCTTCGCCACGCGGGCGTGCGTGGCACCTGGAGTTCCCCATGAAGCTGCAGTCCCGAATGCTGTCCCTGGCCGTGCTGGCCGCCCTGCCCGCGCTGGCCCAGGCCGCCGATGACACCACGGCGCTCGACCAGATCCTGGTCACCGCCACCCGCACCCCCATCGCGCTGCAGGACAGCATCGCGCCGGCGCAGGTGATCGACCGCGCGCAGATCGAATCCAGCCAGGCCACATCGCTGCAGGAGCTGCTGCGCGGCCGCGCCGGCGTCAACCTGACCAATGCCGGCGGCCTCGGCAAGCAGAGCTCGCTGTTCCTGCGCGGCACCAACTCGGGCCACACGGTGGTGCTGGTCGATGGCGTGCGCATCAACAGTGCCGACCTCGGCCTGGCCATGTACCAGGACCTGCCGCTGGCGCAGATCGAGCGCGTGGAAATCGTGCGTGGACCGCAGTCGAGCCTGTACGGTGCCGACGCCATCGGTGGCGTGATCCAGATCTTCACCCGCCGCAACCAGGGCGATTTCGCCCCGCACTTCCAGCTCGGTGGTGGCAGCAACGGGCTGCGCGAAGCCAGCGGCGGCATCGGCGGCGGCACCGAGCGCGGCTGGTTCGGCGCCGACATCGCCTACCAGCATTCCGACGGCATCGATGCCTGCCGCGGCTCTTCCTCGGTGTTCACTGCCGGCTGCTTTGCCGACGAACACGACCGCGATGGCTACCGCAACCTGTCCAAGAGCCTGCGCGGCGGTTATACCTTCAACGACCAGTGGAACGTGGAAGGCAGCGCACTGCGGGCCGACGGCAAGAACCACTACGACGGTTACTACAACTACTCCGAAACCCGCCAGCAGGTGCTGGCCGGCAAGGCGCGCTACACCCCGTCCGAACGCCTGGCATTCACTGCCAACGTCGGCCGCAGCGACAATGAATCCGACAACTTCGGCGCACCGGGGGTGTTTGGCAGCGCGCAGACCCATCGTGACAGCGCCTCGCTGCAGGGTGACATCACGCTGGCCGAAGGTCAGCTGCTGAGCACCGGCGTGGACTGGAGTGAGGACAACCTGGATGGCAGCAGCGCCGGGTATCTCGTCGACAGCCGCCGCAACACTGGCGTGTTCGTGCAGTACCAGGGCCGCTTCGGCCGCCACCAGCTGCAGGTCAGTGCCCGCAACGACAACAACCAGCAGTTCGGTAACCACGCCACCGGCAGCCTCGGCTGGGCGATGCAGCTGGAGCATGGTCTGCGCGTCAATGCCAGCTACGGCACGGCCTTCAAGGCACCCACCTTCAGCGACCTGTACGACCCGTGGAGCGGCGTGTCGACGTTGAATCCGGAGAAGTCCAAGAGCGCCAACCTCGGCGTTTCGCAGCAGGGCCAGGGTTGGCATTGGGGCCTGGATGTATACGAAACCCGCATCGATGACCTGATCACCTACGATGCGTCCACGATGAAAATGCAGCAGGTGGAGAAGGCGCGCATCCGTGGTGCCGAGCTGACCGGTGGCGTGCTGCTGGCCGGCTTCGACATCAACGCGCAGCTGAGCTACACCGACCCGCGCAACCGCACCCACGGCAGCACCCAGTTTGACAACTGGCTGCCGCGCCGTGCACGGCAGACTGCGCGTCTGGACATCGACCGCCGCTTCGGCGATTTCCGCGCCGGCCTGACCGTACAGGGCGCGGGCAAGCGCTTTGACAACGCCAGCAACTCGGTGAAGGTTGGCGGCTACGGCACGCTGGACCTGCGCGCCGAGTACGCGCTGACGCCGGCGTGGTCGCTGCTGGCGCGCGCCGCCAACGTGTTCGACCGCAGGTATGAGACGGTGGCGTGGTTCAACCAGCCGGGCCGTGAGTACCAGCTGAGCGTGCGTTACCAGCCGAAGTGAAAGAAGGTGCCGGGCATTGCCCGGCACTTTTTCCATCGACGCATGGCGACGATCTACCGCTACACCGGAATGCCGGCGGCCAACCCCGGCAACTCACGCAGGTCGTCGATCACCGCCACGGCATGCGCGGTGGCCAGGTCCAGGCCACGCGGGTAGCCGTAACGCACCAGCGCGATCGGCATGCCGGCATCTTCGGCGGCGCGGTAGTCGGTCAACGAATCACCCACCATCAGGCAGGCGTCCACCGGCAGCCCGAAGTGCGCAGCGATGTGCCGCAGCGGCTCGCCACTGGGCTTGCGCTGAGGCAGCGAATCGCCGCCCAGTATCAGCGCGAACGCATCACCGACGCCCAGGTGCTGCAGCAGCGGCGGCACCAGCGCTTCGGGCTTGTTGGTGCAGATCGCCAGCGGCACGTTGCGTGCACGCAGTTGCGCCAGCGCTTCACCCACGCCATCGAACAGACGCGGGCTGCGCAGCAGGCATTCGCGGTAGTGCACCATGAAGACCGGCATCACTTCGGCCAGGTCGACCTCACGACCCGCGGCATGCACGGCCTGTTCGACCAGGCGGCGCACACCGTCGCCGATCCAGCCCAGCACCGTGGCTTCCGGCACGCGTGCCACACCGATGTCCTCCAGCGTACGGTTCAGCGCTTCGGCGATATCAGCTGCGCTGTCAACCAGCGTGCCATCAAGGTCGAACACGACCAGCGGATAGGGATACGACAAGGGACGGCACCTGCATGACGTGGGGCCGTCCATTGTACGCCGCTGGTTTTTGCGCCGATCCGCCTCAACCGATGCGGCGTGCGCGGGTAGCCAGGAAGGTGGGCAGATAGCGGTCGATCAGGAAGCGCGGCTGCGGCTGCCAGTCCTCCATGAAGCGATCGATGATGAAGCCGGCATCCAACTGACCACCGATCAGTTCGGTCAGGCTGTGGCCGAAGGTCAGTGCGTCGCCCCGTGCCAGCTTCGCCTCGCGCTCGGCCGGCGGCAGGTCTTCCAGGTCCGAATAGGGAATGGCGTACTGCGGCCGGATCAGGCCCTGCGCATCCAGCTGCGGATCGCGCGCACCAACGAACAGCACCGGGTTGTAGAAGCTGGCCATCAGCATGCCATCGCGTGCCAGCACGCGGCGACATTCGGTCCACACCGGGCGCACATCAGGCACATACAGGTTCGAGATCGGGTGGAACACCACATCGAAACTGTCGTTGGCGAACACGTGCAGATCGCGCATGTCACCCTGCACGGTGCGCAGCTGCAAGCCATCGCGCGCAGCGACCCTGCGGTCCTGTTCCAGCTGCCCGTCGGACAGGTCGAACACGGTGACGTCTGCCCCGGCCGCCGCCAGCACCGGCGCCTGCTGTCCGCCGCCCGAAGCCAGGCACAGGATGCGGCGGCCGCGTACATCGCCCAGCCAATCCAGCGGCAGCGCGCGTGGGGTCAGATGTACCTGCCAGCGGCCTTCGCGCGCAGCGGCAATGGTTGAACTTTCCACCGGGCGCGACCATTCGCGCACTTCGCTGGCCTGGCGGTCCCAGGCAGCACGGTTGTGGTCGATCAAGGCCTGTCCATGGTTCATGTGTTCTCCTTGCCCGGTGGGCGCCAATCCAGATCCTGGAAGGCCGGGCTGGCGAAACACTCGCCCAGGAAATCCAGGAATCGCCGCATGATAGCGGGCTGCTGGCGTCGTGACGCGTACACGGCATGAATGCCGAGTTCGTCCAGGCTGAATTCGGGCAGCAGTTCGATCAGCTCGCCAGTGCGCAGCAGCGGTGCCACCTGGTAGGTCGGCAGCATGGCGATACCGGCACCAGCCCGCACCGCCTCCAGCAGCAGCGAGGCCTCGTTGGCGCTGATGTTGCCGCCCACCGCCACCGACAGCGAACGGCCATCGCGGTGCAGCTGCCACAGGCTCTTGCCGACGTAATGGTGGGTCAGGCAGTTGTGCGCGGCCAGGTGCTCGGGGGCGGTCGGCGTGCCGCGCACCTGCAGGTAGGACGGCGTCGCGCACAACACCGAGCGGCAGGTGGCCAGCCGCCGTGCGATCAGGCTGGGGTCGATCTGGCGCGCGATGCGCACGGCCAGGTCCACCCGCTCTTCCACCAGGTTCACCGTGCGGTCGACCAGCAGCAGCTCGATGCGTGCCGCCGGATGGCGCGCAACGAAGCCGGCCACGGCCCGTGCCAGGTGGCTCTGCCCGAACGACACGCTGGCGGTCACCCGCAGCGTGCCGTGCGGCTCGGGATCATCACTGGCCAGCTCGCCCTGCAGTCCTTCGCCGATCGCCAGCATCTGCCGGAAGCGCGCCAGCGCCGCCTCGCCGGGGCCGGTCAGGCTGATCCGGCGCGTGGTCCGGTGCAGCAGGCGCGCACCCAGCCACCCTTCAACCTCGGCCAGGTAGCGGGTGACCATCGCCCGCGACATGTCCAGCACCTCGGCGGCGGCGGTGAGGCTGCCGCGCTCGGCCACCTCGACAAACACGGTCATGGCGGTCAGTCGATCCATCTGCTCGATTCCTGCAACAAACAAGCGCGTTATACGCTGTTTTTCGAGCGACTGCAGCGGCCTAGAGTGACCCCATTCCCACCCCACACCACCCCACGGAGTCCTGCCATGAAGATCGCCCTCGTTGGTTCCACCGGCAACATCGGCCGCCAGATCGCCCGCCACGCGCTGGCCAACGGCCACGAACTCACCGTCATCGTGCGCAGCGCGCAGGACCTTCCGGCAGAACTGGCCGGCGCCCACCCGGTGATCGCCTCGCTGGATGACCAGGAAGCCCTGGTCGCCGCCATCGCCGGCCACGACGTGTTGGCCAGTGCCTATGGCCCGCGTCCGGGCGATGACATCGGCCGCGTCGGCGAAGTGGCCGCGCAGCTGGCCGCCGCCGCCCGCAAGGCCGGTGTACCGCGCCTGGTGGTGGTTGGTGGCGCCGGCAGCCTGGAAGTCGCACCCGGCGTGCAGCTGGTCGACACGCCGAACTTCCCGGAGGCCTACAAGCCATACGCGCTGGCCCATCGTGAAGCCTTCAATCGCCTGCAGGCAGTGGACGACCTGGACTGGACCTTCTTCTCGCCGGCTGCCGAAATCGGCCCGGGCGAAGAGCGTGGCCAGTACCGCGTGCAGCCCAAGGCCTTCCTCGCCGATGCCAGCGGCCACAGCCGCATCAGCTACGCCGACTACGGCGCGGCGTTCGTCGCCGAGCTGGAAGCGCACCAGTATCCGAAGCAGATCATCACCGCAGCATACTGATCGACGCGCGAGCCCTGTAGAGCCAAGCCCACGCTCGGCTCCCCATCCGACACAAGGAATTCCCCATGCGCACCGCTGCCCTGCTGCTTCCCCTCGCGTTGGCCGCCGGCTTCGCCAGTGCGCCGCTGATGGCCGCATCGGCCACCCCGGCGCCGGCCACGGCAACGAAATCCCAGCTGCACCTGCAGACCTTCCATCCCGGCCCGCAGGCGATGTTCTCAGTGTCCTCGGTGCTGATCGAAGGCCGCCACGATGCGATCCTGGTCGATGCCCAGTTCGGCGCCAGCGATGCGCGCAAGCTGGTCGAGCTGATCCGCGCCAGCGGCAAGCAGCTGACCACCATCTACATCAGCCACGGCGATCCGGATTACTACTTCGGCCTGGCCACCCTGCAGGACGCGTTCCCGCAGGCGCGCATCGTCGCCACCGCGCAGACCGTCGCCCACATCCAGCAGACCCAGGCCGGCAAGCTGGCCTACTGGGGACCGAAGATGGGCGCCGACGTGCCGGCACGCATCGTGGTGCCGCAGGTGCTGGATGGCGACGCCCTGCAGCTGGAAGGCCAGCGCCTGCCGCTGATCGGCCTGGATGGCCCGACCCCGGACCGCACGGTGCTGTGGGTGCCGTCGCTGCGCGCCATCGTCGGTGGCATTCCGGTGGTGGCCGGTGAACATGTGTGGATGGCCGACACGCAGACACGCAAGTCCCATGCTGACTGGCTGCAGACCCTGCAGCGGCTGCAGGCACTGAAGCCGAAGGTGGTGGTGCCGGGGCATTACGCGCCGGGTGCGGCGCTGGATGCCAGTGCGCTGCGCTTCACCGCAGACTACATCCGTGCGTTCGATGTTGAGGCGGCCAAGGCCAAGGACAGTGCGGCGCTGGTGAAGGCGATGCAGGTGCGCTACCCGAAGCTGGCAGGCGTGGCGTCGCTGGAGCTGAGTGCGAAGGTGGCCAAGGGCGAGATGCAGTGGCCATGAAGTAGGGAGTTTTCTTTTGCAGGGCTGCGCCCTGCACCCGCAGAGGCAACAGCAACAGCTGGCTATCCGTGGGATGGCGAGGTGGGTCCGGTTGCGGGGGGCGCTGCAAGTACGTCCATGTAAGCTCGGTCGCCGCATCCATGCGGCTCACGCCCCCGCAACCGGACCCACCCCGCCTTCGACAGTTTCCCGCTATCTGTCGGAACCTGCTGCTGATGGTGGGTGCCGACCGTTGGTCGGCACGGGGTCGGATCCCGTTGCTGCGCAACGGGCTCTGACCCCACTGTTTGATGATTAGGTATCTGCGGGATTGTTCATGTCGTGCTCGAACAACTCCCCCTGCACTACCGGCTCCTTTTCGCGGAAGCCGCCAAGGCCGACGCCAACCAGGCGGTAACGGGTCTCCGCCGGCAGGTCGACGCGGGCGCGCAGGGCCAGTGCGATGTCGCGCAGTTCTTCCATCGATTCCGGTGGGCGTTCCGGGGTGAAGCTGCGGGTGAGGATGCGGAACTGCGCGGTCTTCAGTTTCAGTACCACGGTGTGGCCGACCCGTTCGGTCTTGCGCGTGGCATTCCAGGTCTTCTCCGCCAGCTGCACGATCGCTTCGCCCAGGTCTTCCAGCGGCAGGTCTTCGGCGAAGGTGTCCTCCGAGGAAATCGACTGCACCTGCTGGTCAGGTTCCACCGGCCGCTCGTCGATGCCGCGTGCGCGGTTGTACAGGCTGCGGCCAAAGCTGCCGAACGCCTCTTCCAGATCGATCAGCGCCCACTGCCGCAGATCGCCACAGGTGACGATGCCGCGCGCGGCAAGTTTTCCTTCCATCACCTTGCCGACGCCGGGCACCCGGTTCACCGGTAGCGGCAGCAGGAAGGCATCCACCCGCTGCGGCGGAATCACGAACTGGCCATCGGGCTTGCGCCAGTCCGAGGCGATCTTGGCCAGGAACTTGTTGGGCGCGATGCCGGCTGAAGCAGTCAGGTTCGTTTCCTCGCGGATCTGCGCGCGGATGGTGCGGGCGATGTCGGTGGCCAGTTCGATGCCGCTCTTCGGCTCGGTCACGTCCAGGTAGGCCTCGTCCAGCGACAACGGCTCGACCAGGTCGGTATGCCGCAGGAAGATCGCGCGTACCTGCTGTGACACCGCCTTGTAACGTGCGAAGTCCGGCGGCACGAAGATCGCATCCGGGCACAGGCGCTCGGCACGCACGGCCGGCATCGCCGAACGCACCCCGAACACGCGCGCCTCGTAGGACGCCGCGCACACCACCGAGCGAGCGCCGCGCCATGCCACAACCACCGGCTTGCCGCGCAGTGACGGATCGTCGCGCTGCTCCACCGACGCGTAGAACGCGTCCATGTCGACGTGGATGATCTTGCGCAGTCGGGTCATGTCAGGCGGAAAGGGCGGGGGCGTGCCGGATGGGCCACACGCCGAAGTATGGTCGTTGCACATCAACAGGATGCGCGTATTCCATTGAAAACACTACGGTTGCGTACGGTTGAAATGTTTGATCGGCGCAGTTTCCACGGGCATCCTCGAGCGCTTGTTTCCCTGTTTCCCCGCTTCCAGGATTGTGCTTCATGACCCGTCTCCACGCGTTCAACCGCGAACAGCTGCTGGCCAGCGCACGCGGTGAACTGTTCGGCACCGCCGCCGGCCGTTTGCCCAACGATCCGATGCTGATGTTCGACCGCATCACCGACATCCGCGAGGACGGCGGACCGCATGGCAAAGGCATGGTACGCGCCGAACTGGATATCCGCCCGGACCTGTGGTTCTTCGGCTGCCACTTCATCGGCGACCCGGTGATGCCCGGCTGCCTGGGCCTGGATGCCATGTGGCAGCTGACCGGCTTCTTCCTGACCTGGCTGGGCGCCCCCGGCAAGGGCCGCGCGCTGGGCTGTGGCGAAGTGAAGTTCACCGGCCAGGTGCTGCCGGAGGCCAAGCTGGTGCGCTACGAGATCGATATCAGCCGTGTCATCAACCGCAAGCTGGTGATGGCCCAGTCGGACGCGCGCATGTACGTGGATGACCGCGAAATCTACAGCGCGCGCGACCTGCGCGTCGGCCTGTTCACTGAAACCGGGAGCTTCTGATGCGTCGCGTCGTCATCACTGGCATGGGCATCACGTCCTGCCTCGGCAATGATCTGGATACCGTTTCGGCTGCGCTGCGCGAAGGGCGCTCGGGCATCACCGCCCTGGCCGACCACGCCGAAGCGGGCCTGCGCAGCCAGGTTGGCGGTCGTGTCGACCTCGATCTGGAGGCGCTGATCGACCGCAAGCAGAAGCGCTTCATGAGCGATGCGGCGGCCTTCGCCTACCTGTCCATGCGCGATGCCATCGCCGATGCCGGGCTCAGCCCCGAGCAGGTCAGCAACCTGCGCACCGGCCTGATTGCCGGTTCCGGCGGCGGCTCCAGCGAATGGCAGATCGGCGCGGTCGACCTGCTGCGCGAACGTGGTGTGCGCAAGGTCGGGCCGTACATGGTGCCGCGCACGATGTGCTCGACGGTCTCGGCCTGCCTGGCCACGGCCTACCAGATCAAGGGCGTCAGCTACTCGCTGTCGGCCGCCTGCGCGACCTCGGCGCACTGCATCGGTGCCGCCGCGGACATGATCCGCCATGGCGCGCAGGACATCATGTTCGCCGGTGGCGGTGAAGACCTGCACTGGTCGATGAGCGTGATGTTCGATGCGATGGGCGCGCTGTCGACCAGCTTCAACGAGACCCCGGCCAGCGCCTCGCGCCCTTACGACAAGGACCGCGACGGCTTCGTCATCGCCGGCGGCGGCGGCATGCTGGTGCTGGAGGACTACGACCACGCCGTTGCGCGCGGCGCGCACATCCATGCCGAGCTGATCGGCTATGGCGTGACCTCCGACGGCGCCGACATGGTCGCCCCGTCCGGTGAAGGCGCGGTGCGCTGCATGAAGATGGCGCTGCAGGGCGTCGATCGCTCACTGGACTACCTCAACACCCACGGCACCTCCACGCCGCTGGGCGACGTCACCGAGCTCAATGCGATCCGCGAAGTGTTCGGCGATGCGGTGCCGCCGCTGTCCTCGACCAAGGCGCTGTCCGGCCATTCGCTGGGTGCGGCCAGCGTGCACGAGGCGATCTACTGCCTGCTGATGATGCGCGATGGCTTCGTCGCCGGTTCGGCCAACATCGGCGAACTGGACCCGAAGGTGGAGAGCTTCCCGATCCTGCGCGAAAGCCGCGAGCAGAAGCTGGATACGGTGATGTCCAACAGCTTCGGCTTCGGTGGCACCAACGCCGCGCTGGTGTTCGGGCGGGTGTGATGGGGAAGGCGTGCCGACCAACGGTCGGCACCCACCAAATAGATGTAGAGCCGAGCCATGCTCGGCTCAGTGCCAACCAAGGTTGGCACCCACAGGGGGCATTGGGGTATGCCGACCCACGGTCGGCACCTACCGGTTACCTCGGCAACAACGGCACCAGCAATGCGTGCGCGTCCACCAGCGACCCTACGATGCGGTGGCCCAGTGCGCGCAGCTCTTCATCAGGATGCACCAGGTCCGGCACCTGGATCACGGTCATGCCGGCGGCCAGCGCCGCGCGCGTACCGGCCGGTGAGTCTTCCAGCGCCAAGCAACGCTCCGGCGCCTGGCCCAGCCGCTGCGCGGCCAGCAGGTAGATATCCGGTGCCGGCTTCGGCCGCGCCACGTCGCCGCTGGTGATCACCGCATCGAAGTACGGCAGCAGGCCAGCAGCGGCCAGCTTGCGGTTGGCCCGCGGCTGCCGCGTGGTGGTTGCCACCGCACGCGGGATCGCATGTGCCTTCAGCAGCTCCAGCAGCTCCAGGATGCCCGGCCGCAGCGGCAGACCGGTCTGTGTGCGTGCTTCGTACAGCTCATGGCAACGTGCCGCAACTGCGTCGATCACGCTGTCCTCGATCCCCTGCGCGCGCAGCAGTGCGTACGTGTCGCGGTCACCGAGGCCGACCATGCGCAGGAACACCGCCTCGTCCAGGCCCAGCCCGAACTCGTCGGCGGCCTCGCTCCAACAGGCCAGCGAGACCCGCTCGCTGTCGATCATCAGGCCGTCCATGTCGAAGATGACGGCGTCGGGAAGGAACGGCAGCGCAGCGATGGTGGTCATGGAGCGAACAGCGTATCCAGGTCGGTGGAAGTGAGCTGCCGCCATTGCCCCTCGTCCAGTCCCTGCAGGTCCAGCCCGCCAACACGACTGCGGTGCAGGGCCTGCACGTGGTTGCCGGTGGCGGCGAACATGCGGCGTACCTGATGGTAGCGGCCTTCGTGCAGCACCAGGCGCGCGCGACGCGCATCCAGCACTTCCAGTTCAGCCGGCAGCAGGGGCGTCTTCTCGGACTCCAGCATCAGCGTACCGCTGGCGAACAGCGCCACCTCGTCGCCGCGCAGGTCATCGCTCAACTCGACCTCATAGACTTTCGGCAGCTTCGACTTCGGCGAGATGATCCGGTGCAGCAGGCCACCGTCGTCGGTCAGCAGCAGCAGGCCACTGGTCTCGCGGTCGAGGCGGCCCACCGTGGACAGCACCGGATCGCGGTCGCGGAAGCGCGGCGGCAGCAGGTCGTAGATCAGGCGGCCGGTGTCCTTGGTCGAGCAGGTGTAGCCGGCCGGCTTGTGCAGCGCGATCGACAGGCCCACCGGCGGGTCCAGCGGCTCGCCGTCGACGCGGATCGCCTCGTGCGGCACCTGGTCGTCGGCATACAGCACCTCGCCGTCGGCGTCGGTGACGCGGCCTTCGCGGAACATCCACTGCACCTGCTTGCGGCTGCCATAGCCCAGGTTGGCGATGAGCTTGACCAGCTTCACTTGCCCTTCCCCTTCACCGCTTCCACCAGCTTGAAGCCATCACGCTCGGCGATCACGCGCACTGCGCCAAAGCTCTCGTTGAGCGTGTACTCGTACGGCAGGTGGCGATTGGCCACCACGTACAGGCGTCCGCCCGGGCGCAGCGCCTGCGCGGCCACGGCGATGAAGCGCTGGCCGATGTCCGGGCGATCGGCGCGCGAGGGCGTATGGAACGGCGGGTTGCTGATGATGACGTCGTAGCCCGGCTCGATGCCGGCGGTGACGTCCTGCCACAGGAAGCGCAGCGGCAGCGGACGCGGCGGCGGTGCCAGGTTCAGCTCGGCCAGTGCCAACGCGCGCTGCTCTGCTTCGTACAGGTCCAGCGCGGTGATCTTCGGGCAGCGCTCCAGCAGCTCGCGCGACAGGTAGCCGTAGCCGGCACCGAGGTCGGCGGCGCGGCCGGCCAGGTCGGCCGGCAGGTGCTCGGCCAGCAGCGCCGAGGCCGGATCGATGCGGTCCCAGGCGAACACGCCCGGGCGGCTGAGGAAACGGCCGCCGACGATCGGCCGCACCGCATCCAGTGCCGACCAGCGCTTGGCCAGGTCGGCGTCGTGCTGGCCCTGCATCGGGGCGGTCCAGTACACGCGGCAGTGGTTCTTGGTCAGGCTGCCGCCCAGGCCGGTCAGTTGCTTGAAGTCGCCCTCGCCCGAGCGTGCACCTTCGTTGTTGGACTGGCAGGCAACGATGCGGCCGCCGTCGGCGACCAGCGCCAGCGCGCGGGCGAACAGCGCACGGGCTTCTTCACGCTGGCGCGGCGGCAGCACCAGCACCAGCGGGTAGCGGCCCTTGCCGGCCACATCATCCAGCTGGCCGCTGACGGTCCAGCCGGCGGCCTGCTGCAGCGGCTGCGCGAACGGGGCAAAGCTCTGCTCGCAGTGCACCTCGCGGTTGCCGGCCGCTTCGCGCAGCGGCCAGCCGTCGCGGGCACGCAGGAAGGCCACCGGGCCCTCCGGCCAGCGCAGGGCGCCTTGGGAGAACGGCAGGAACAGGGTCTGCAGGGGAGCGTCGTCGCTGGAGGCCATCGGCGCGGGTACTTCAAGCGTGAGGGCCGTCCATTGTACCGGCTTGGCCGGGCCGGCCCCGGCATGCCGCTTTGCGAAACCCGAACGGGGCCTTGATCTGCCAGCAACATTGAAACGTTCAGGGTAGAGGCTCCCCCGGAAACCCAGGAGAACCTGCATGCGAGCCTTGTTCGTCGGTGGCGTGGTCGACAACAGTGAAATGGACCTGGAAGGCAGCCATCCGCCCGTGCATTACCCCGAGGATACCGGCGGCGGCCACTCGCGCTACCGGCTGCACCAGGTCGGTCATGGCGCCGACGGCAGCGTAGCCTATGCGGTGTACGGCGCACCGGACCTGGCCGATGACGAGGTGGCCCGGGTGGCGGAAGAACGCGCCTATGCGCGCCGGTTCGAGGCGACGCCGACCTTGTTCGAGCACTGACACACCGGTAGCGCCCGAGCCCACGCTCGGGCGACGGCGCAGCCGAGCGTGGGCTCGGCTCCACATGCGATCAAGGCGCCCTGGGTGGCAGGCGGTTGACGCTGGCGATTTCATCCAGCCACACATGGTGCTGTTGCACCGGCGTGTCGTAGTCATCCAGGCGCAACTGGCCGTTGCTGCCTTCGTCGCCGGCTTCGTTGCGGTACTGCTGCAGGGTCGGTTTCACCGCCACGGTGCCGAGCAGGCGGCGACCGTCGTGCAGGGTCAGCTGCACCTGCGTTTCGCCTTCCAGCTGCGGCAACAGGGCTTCCAGGCGCGCGATCTGCTCTGGATCGGTATGGATACGGGGAGCTGTACGGGACATCGGCGACCTCCTGCGTGCAGGGTCGCCGATCGGCCGTGAATGCTCAGTGCAGCGCGCTGTCCGCCCGTGGCACCTGCACCTTGCGTACCGCAGCCACCAGCTGTGCCACCGAGTACGGCTTGGCCACATGTTCCTGGAAGCCTGACGCCAGCGCTCGGCGCCGGTCATCGGCACGTGCCAGCGCGGTCACGGCAACCGCCGGCAGGGTCATCGCATCCACGCCCATGTCCTCGCGCAGCGTGCGCACCAGGCCATAGCCATCCATGCCCGGCATGCCGATGTCGGTCAGCATCACGTGGTACTGCAGGTGCCCGGTATCGGCCAGCAGCGCCAGCGCTTCACCGGCCGAGCTGGCTGCCGACACGCTCGCGCCCTGCTCTTCCAGCATGCGCCGCAGATACTCCAGCACTTCCGGCTGGTCTTCCACCGCCAGCACGTGCATGCCACGCAGCGGATACGGCTCGACGATCACCGGCTCCAGGATCGGCCCGCTGATCACTTCGCGCAACGGCCGCCGCTCGGCATCGGGAATGTGCTGCGGCAGGCGAACTGTGAAGGTGGCGCCGTGGCCATGGCCTTCGCTGGCGGCGGTGACAGTGCCACCGTGCAGTTCGACCAGCTGCTGCACGATCGCCAGGCCCAGGCCGAGGCCGCCATGACGGCGCGTGGTGGTGCCATCGGCCTGGCGGAAACGGCTGAACAGGTGATTGAGGAATTCGGGCGCGATGCCGTCGCCGGTGTCACGCACGGTGATCACCCAGTGGTTGCCGTCGGCCTGCAGCTGCAGGTCGATACGGCCTTCGGCCGGGGTGAACTTGATCGCATTCGACAGCAGGTTCCACAACACCTGCTGCAGGCGGGTGGCATCGCCCAGCACCAGGCTGGGCTGCTCCGGCAGCAGCAGGCTCACGTCCAGCGCCTTGCCTTCGGCGACCAGCTCCTGCGCGCCGATGGCTTCGCCCAGCAGGTCGCGCAGGTCCAGTATCTCCACCTCCAGCTGCACCTTGCCCAGCAGCATGCTGCTGAGGTCGAGCATGTCCGAGATCAGCCGCTTCTGCGCACCGGCGCTGTTGGCGATCACATTCAGGCCCTTGTACAGCGGGCTGGTGTTGTCCACGCGCTGCAGCAGCAGTTCGCTCCAACCGAGGATGGTGGTCAGCGGCGTACGCAGTTCATGCGACAGCGTGGCCAGGAACTCGTCCTTCAGCCGCGCCATGTTCTCGGCGGCGCTGCGCGCGGCACGCTCGGACTGCAGCAGCTCCTCGCGCGCCAGTTCGATCTCGCGGCGTTCGGTCACGTCCGGGCTGCTGCCGGCCAGGCCGATGAAGCGCCCCATGCGCGAGAAGCGCGGGCGGGCATTCATCTCCAGCCAACGCCACTCGCCATCGGCGCGTCGGGCCCGCACCAGCGCATGCATCGACCGCTGCGCCTTCAGTGCTTCCTGCAGCTCGTACTCGAACACCGATGCATCGTCCGGATGCACCAGGCCACGCCAGACATCTTCCGGTACGCGGGTTTCGTCACCACCGAAGAACTCACTGAAAGCGCTGTTGACGAAACGGGCATGGCCGCGCTCGTCGAGCACCCACACCGGCATCGGCAGGCCGTCGGCCAGCGCGCTGAAGCGGGCTTCGCTTTCGCCCAGCTCCACTTCCATCTGCTTGCGTGCGGTGATGTCGAAGAACAGGATGCCGACCTTGTCTTCGCCCGGTCGGCCCACGCGCACCGCATCAACCGCGAACGAGCGGCCCAGCGCACGCGCTTCCATCTCGAACTGGGCGGGGCGGCCACTGCGCGCGACCTCGCCGTAGATGCGGAACCAGTCCTGCTCGTGGCCCGGTTCCAGCGCCGTCATGCGCTGGCCACGCGCGTCCTTCAAGCCGGTGTGGCGCTCGAACGCATCGTTGACCTCGATGAAACGGTAGTCCACGGCGCGATCGCCCTCGAACAGCACCTGGATCACGCAGAACCCGGCGTTGATGCGCTCAAGCACGCCATGATGCAGGTCGGGTTCGGGCGCTGGCACCATCATCGGTGGGCGCTCCACGAGGGGCGGCAGTGTGGACAAGGGCGTCTGTGCAGGCCGGATTGGAAGCACAGCATCTTCCAAAGCGCGTATTCACAGCGTCAAGCGCCGTCAGTCATGGTTGACGTCGATGAATTGGCGGCAACCGCTCTTGCGCATGTTGCAATCGGCCGTTGCGGTGGCCCGGCCACAGGATCACACTCGATCTGTGATCAACATCGTCCCCAGTGCGGGGACGCAGGAGACCGTCATGAAACGCTCACTCGCGATTGCCCTGCTGGCAGGCGCTCTGGTGGCGGGCGGCGCCAACGCTGCACCGCGCACCGTGACCGATGCGGACGCGCCACGCGCGTTGCAGGCCAATGGCCCGGTCAGCGTGAAATGGGAGGATCCGGCCAAATTCACCGAGATCCGCCAGAGCAGCAACCGCTTCGAGGCCGAACGCGGTGACTGGGTACAGCAGCTGGCCCGCTACCTGCAGACCACCGCTGCCAAGCCGCTGCAGCCTGGGCAGACCCTCGATGTGACCCTGGTGGACATCAAGCGCGCCGGCGACTACGAGCCCTGGCACGGCCCGCGCGGCAGCGACATCCGGATCATGCGCGACATCTACCCGCCACGGATCAGCCTGCAGTACACGTTGAAGGACGCCAGCGGCCGTATCGTCAGCGAGGGCGACGCGCGCCTCAGCGATACCGGCTACCTGCACAACCTGGGGCTGAAGAGCGACAGTGATCCGCTGCGCTACGAAAAGCGCCTGATCGATGACTGGGTGAAGCGCCAGCTGGCCAGCCAGGCCACCGCCGCGCGGTAATGCCGGGCGACGCGACCCACCGGGCTGCCGCGGCAATGCCTGGCAACGCGACCCACCGGTAGGTGTCGACCTTGGTCGACACGCATTAGACGGCGCCGACCAAGGTCGGCCGCTACCGGAGCCGAGTGTGGCCTCGGCTCTACACGTATACCTTCGCCACGCGCTTGACCGCGCACGGCAGCTGGTACGCGCTCACACCACAGCGCGGCGCCAGTTCGGACAGCGTCGGTGCGCTGCCCCACAATTCCACCACGCTGCCGATGCCGGCCTGCGCATGCGCGGTCAGGTCCACGGTCAGCATATCCATCGACACGCGCCCGATCAGGGCACCGGGCTGGCCGTCGATCAGCACCGGGGTGCCATTCGGGGCGAACTGCGGATAACCGTCTGCATAACCGAGCGCGACCACACCCACGCGGGTGCGCGCCTTGGCCACGAAGCGGGCGCCATAGCCCACCGGCTCACCTGCCTCGATCCAGCGTTCGGCGATCACCTTCGACTGCATCGTCATCACCGGGCGCAGGCGCTCGGTCAGTGCCGTGTTGTCCGGCAGCGGATTGGCGCCGTACAGCATCAGGCCCGGGCGCACCCAGTCGCTGCGTACATCCGGCCAGCCCAGCAGCGCCGGCGAATTGCACACGCTGGTCTCGCCGTGCAGACCGTCGATGGCCCGCGCGAAGGTCGCCGCCTGTTCGTGGGTGCGTTCGCTGTCCAGCTCATCGGCGCGCGCCAGGTGGGTCATCAGCACGATGCGCTCGACCTGCGGCAGCGCCGACAGGCGTGCATGCGCGGCACGGAAGCTGTCCACGTCCAGGCCGAGGCGATGCATGCCGCTGTCCAGCTTCAGCCACACCGTCAACGGGCGCGGGCTGTCGAACGCGACCAGCGCTTCCAGCTGCCACGGCGAACCGACGGCGAACCAGAAGTCATGCTCGGCCACCAGCGCCATGTCGCTGGGCTCGAAGATGCCTTCCAGCAACAGGATCGGCGCGCGGATGCCGGCCTGGCGCAGCTCCAGCGCCTCTTCGATGGTGGCCACGCCGAAACCATCGGCCTCGCCTTCCAGCGCCTGCGCACAGCGCACTGCGCCATGCCCGTAGGCATCGGCCTTGATGATCGCCAGGGCCTTGCCACCGCCCAGTTCACGGGCGAGCCGGTAGTTGCTGCGCAGGGCGCCCAGATCGATCAGCGCGCGGGCAGGACGCATGTGCGGTTCTCTTGTTGCGGCGCGTGACCGTACTGGCCGTAGCGGAAAATATCCAGGCCTTCGGTGCTGATCTGCGGCTGGCGCGCGCTCATCAGGTCGGCCAGGTAGCGGCCCGAGCCGCAGGCCATGGTCCAGCCCAGCGTGCCGTGGCCGGTGTTGAGGTACAGGTTGCGGAACGGCGTGGCGCCGATCACCGGCGTACCGTCCGGCGTGGCCGGGCGCAGGCCGGTCCAGAACTGCGCACGCAACAGGTCACCGCCCTTCGGGTAGAGGTCGCTGACCACCAGCTCCAGGGTTTCACGGCGGCGCTGCGACAGCGACAGGTCGAAGCCGGCCACTTCGGCCATGCCACCGACGCGGATGCGGTCGTCGAAACGGGTGACCGCCACCTTGTAGCTCTCATCGAGGATGGTCGAGGTCGGCGCCATCGCCGGGTCGGTGATCGGCAGGGTCAGCGAGTAGCCCTTCAGCGGGTACACCGGCAGGCGCATGCCCAACGATGCGACCAGCGCCGGCGAATAACTGCCGAGCGCGACCACGAAGCGGTCGGCGGTTTCCAGCTTGCCGTCGATGCGCACACCGGTGATGCGGTCGCCATCGAACTCCAGAGCGGTGATGTCCTGGTCGAAGCGGAACTCGACGCCGGCATCCACGCACATCTGCGCCAGACGGCGGGTGAACAGCTGGCAGTCGCCGGTCTGGTCACGCGGCAGGCGCAGCGCGCCGACCAGGCCATCGACATGGGCCAGGGCCGGTTCGGTCTGGATGATGCCGGCGCGGTCCAGCACCTCGTACGGCACGCCGTACTGGGCCAGGATCTCGATGTCCTGCGCCGAGGCATCCAGCTGCTGCTGGGTGCGGAACAACTGGGTGGTGCCCAGGTCGCGGCCTTCGAATTCGATGCCGATCTGCGCGCGCAGTTCGTTCAGGCAGTCGCGGCTGTACTCGGACATGCGCACCATGCGCGCCTTGTTGATCGCGTAGCGCTCATGCGTGCAGTTGCGCAGCATCTGCCACAGCCAGCGGTACTGGGCCAGGTCCATGCCCGGCTTGATCGCCAGCGGCGCGTGCTTCTCGAACAGCCAGCCGATGGCCTTCTTCGGCACGCCCGGCGCCGCCCACGGCGAGGTGTAGCCGAACGACAGCTGGCCGGCATTGGCGAAGCTGGTCTCCAGCGCCGGTCCGGGTTGGCGGTCGATGACCGTGACTTCAAACCCGGCCTGTCGCAGGTACCAGGCACTGGTGGTGCCGATCACGCCGCTGCCGAGAACTAGGACTCGCATGGGACTTCTCCAACCCGATCATTCCCTGCACTGGAGCGCGCCGGGACCATAATTGGGGAAGTATAGACAGCCATTCCCAGTTGATTTGCCTGTTTTGAAATCAACCGGCAGGATGTTCTCCTGCAATTCATTCCCCAAGGTTGACGGCCATGGCCACCCGTACCCGCGAACTGGACAAGATCGACCGCAAGATCCTGCGCATCCTGCAGGCCGAGGGCCGTATCTCCTTCACCGAACTGGGCGAGCGGGTCGGCCTGTCGACCACCCCGTGCACCGAGCGCGTACGCCGGCTCGAGCGCGAAGGGGTGATCACCGGCTACCACGCCCACCTGGACCCGGCCGCAGTGAAGGCCAGCCTGCTGGTGTTCGTGGAGATCAGCCTGGCCTACAAGTCCGGCGACATCTTCGAGGAGTTCCGGCGTGCGGCCCTGAAGCTGCCCAACGTGCTGGAGTGCCACCTGGTATCGGGCGACTTCGATTACCTGCTGAAGGCGCGGATCAGCGAAATGGCCTCCTACCGCAAGCTGCTCGGCAGCACGTTGCTGACACTGCCGCACGTACGTGAGTCGAAGAGCTACATCGTGATGGAAGAGGTGAAGGAAACGCTGAGCCTGCCGATTCCGGATTGAGGCGCGCCTGCAATTGGGGTCAGAGCCCGCGTTGCGGGATCCGACCCCGGTCAGGATTCGGCAAGGGGTCGGATCCCGCGCAGCGGGCTCTGACCCCGGTCATGGCAACAGTCAGCGCTGCTGCGGATGCTTCTGCGAGCGCTGTTCCTGCTGCTTGCCGCCCTTGTGCTGCTGCGGCTCCATCTGCTGCTGTTGTTGCTGCTGCTGTTGCTGCGGGTTACGGCCCTGCGGTTCCTTGCCGGGATGACGGTTCTGCTGGTTTTTCATGATCGCGATCCAGTGGACGAAGGACATGCGGCGGCGGAATGCCGGCGCAGGGCCACGGTGGTCCCGGAACGGTTAATCGCAGGCGAAAAAGCGGTGATCGCCAAGAGGCTGTTTTCGTGCGTTCAGCCCGCGCCGTGTGCGGTCGCTGCCAACCTGGGTTGGCACCCGAGGTCAGCGCTTGATCTGCTGGCCATCGCCGGCCGGCACGCTGTCGTAATAACGCCCGGTGCGCGAGTCGAACACGCGGTTCGGGCCGGCCGGGCGCACGCCAGGCACGATGCGGCCATTGCGGTCATAGACCTTGTCGGCCGGCTTCGGGACCGGCGCCGGCGCGATCTGGGCGGGGCCGGTGGACTTGATCGGCTGCGCCGGCTGCGGCGACGGCAGCACCTGCGGCTGCGGGCGGGCCGCCTGCGGCGGTGGCACCATCGGCGGCGGTGCCACGGTGGTCGCACTGCGGGTGGCGGTCGGGCTCGACGATGTCGGTACCTGGGCCTGCGCGACCAAGGGCAGCAGGGCCATCAACAGCAGGGAAAGGGTCGGTTTCATGTCACGCTCCGGCGTGGATCACATTCACCTTGCGCCTGCACCTGTGTGCCGCCCATGAACGGCCATCACACTTGCAAGCGCGCGCCGGCACCCCCACGTTTTCTGCCATCCCCAGGCCATCGACCCCACGGAGAGCCGGCATGACTGCCTTCGATCTGACGCCCCCCACTGCCACCCAGACCGAGGCGCTGGTTGCCGGTCTCAGCAGCGAGGAACGCCGCGTGCTGCTGCAGCACGGCACCGAGGCGCCGTTCTGCGGCGTGTTCCTCGACAACAAGCGCGAGGGCGTCTACTGCTGTCGTCTGTGCGCACTGCCACTGTTCCGCTCCAGCACCAAGTTCGATTCCGGCACCGGCTGGCCCAGCTTCTTTGCCCCGTTCGACCCGGCGCACGTGCGCGAGATCCGCGATACCAGCCACGGCATGGTGCGCACCGAGATCACCTGCGCGCGCTGCGGCAGCCACCTCGGCCACGTGTTTCCGGACGGTCCGCCGCCCACTTACGAGCGCCACTGCCTGAACTCCGTCTCACTTTCGTTCACCGGCAATGGCGAGCCCTGGCCCGACCCGTTGCAGCGTGGCGGCGCAGAAAGCGGCGTGGCGGGCTGAAACACCCCGCTGACCGATTTCACAGAATTCCCTCTTCAGAAAACCGGGCGACGGGCCGACAAGGAGATATCCCCTCTCCTTGCGTCGCCCCATGCTCATCATCGTTGGATTCCTGGTCGTCATCATCAGCGTGATCGGGGGCTATCTCGGTGCCCACGGCCGCCTGGGTGCCCTCTGGCAGCCCTACGAGCTGGTCATCATCGGCGGCGCCGCGCTCGGTGCCTTCCTGGTCGGTACCCCGGCCAAGACGGTCAAGCAGACCCTGCAGGCCATGGTCGGCGTGTTCAAGGGCCCGCGCTACAAGCAGCAGGACTACATCGACGTCCTCAGCCTGCTCTATGAACTGCTCAACAAGGCCCGCCGCGAAGGCTTCATGGCGCTGGAAGACCATGTCGAGCGGCCGGCCGAGAGCGCGCTGTTCGGCAACTACCCCAAGGTGCAGGCCGACCACCACCTGATCGACTTCATCACCGACTGCCTGCGCCTGATGATCGGCAGCAACATCGAGCCGCATGAGCTGGAGCCGCTGCTGGAACTGGAGCTGGAAAAACACCATGCCGAGGCGATGGCGCCCTCGCAGGTGCTGACCAAGGTCGCCGACGGACTGCCCGGTTTCGGCATCGTCGCTGCAGTGCTGGGCATCGTCATCACCATGGGCTCGATCGGCGGCGACATCGTCGAGGTCGGTGGCCACGTGGCCGGCGCGCTGGTCGGCACCTTCCTGGGCATCCTGCTGGGCTACGGCTTCGTCGGCCCGATGGCGGCCGCGATGGAGGCCCGCGCCGAGCAGGACAGCCGCATCTACGAATCGGTGAAGACCGCCCTGCTGGCCTGCCTGCGCGGCTACAACCCGAAGATCGCGCTGGAATTCGCCCGCAAGACGCTGCCGTCGAACGTGCGCCCGGCCTTCTCCGATTTCGAGCAGCACCTGAAGACGGTCAAGTAAGCCATGGCCGAGACCAAGCCCACCGTCATCGTCCGTCGGGTCAAGAAGGCCGGGCACGCCGCCCATCACGGTGGTTCGTGGAAGGTCGCCTACGCCGACTTCGTGACCGCGATGATGGCGTTCTTCCTGGTGCTGTGGCTGATGGCCACCACCAACAAGAACGACCGTGCGGCCATTTCCGAGTACTTCCGCAACCCCAGCCCGCTGAGCGGGCAGAACGCCACGCCGGCGCCCGGCATGGCCGGCCCGGGCGGCGCCAGCACCTCGATGATCAAACTCGGCGGTGCCACCGACATCTCGCGGGGCAGCAGCAACGATCCCTTCCAGAACCAGAAGGAAGCGGTGCCGCAGCCGGTGGACCAGCAGCAGCGCGACAAGCAGCAACTGGAAGCGCTGATGAAGGAACTGCAGGAGGCGATCAGCAAGAGCCAGGCACTGGAACCCTTCAAGGACCAGCTGCTGCTGGACCTGACCCCGGAAGGCCTGCGCATCCAGATCGTGGACAAGCAGAACCGGCCGATGTTCGACCTCGGCAGCGCCACGCTGAAGCCGTATACGCAGCAGATCCTGCACGAGCTGGCCAACTACCTGAACCACGTGCCGAACCGGATCAGCCTGACCGGCCACACCGACATCACCGCCTACTCGGCTGCACGCGGTTACGGCAACTGGGAACTGAGCGCCGATCGTGCCAATGCCGCACGCCGCGCACTGGTGGACGGCGGCCTGGAGGACAGCAAGATCACCCGCGTGGTCGGCCTGTCTTCGTCGGTGCTGTTCGACAAGGGCGACCCGCAGAACCCGATCAACCGCCGCATCAGCATCGTGGTGATGACCCAGGCCGCCGAAGCGGCCGCACTGGCCGGTGCCGGCCCGCAGGTGGGGCTGTCGGCGCCCACCGCCGACCCGGATGTGCAGGCCGCGCAGGGGCCTGCGCGCTGAATCAGGGTCAGATCCCTTTCCATGGGAAAGGGATCTGACCCCACCTGCACGCGGCCGCTACAATGGCGGTCTTTCCGTTTCCAGGTGACCCCACCCCATGTCCCAGAACTCCAAGGCCAAGCGCGACAAGCGCAAGAAGCAGCAGGCCAAGCGCCCGTTCCTCCGCCTGAACGCCCAGCAGCAGGTGCAGAACCATGCCGTGCTGACCAACGAAGACGGCCAGGTGGTCGCGGCCATCGGCCTGCAGGGCCGTGAATGGCTGCTGGCCATCGGCGGCCAGACCATGGGCAACGCCGAGAACCCGGTGCCGATGCTGGCCATGCTCAAGCACCTGGCCAACGTGCAGGAGAAGGAAGGCCGCAAGGTCAACCTGGAGTACTCCGAGCTGCTGCAGAAGCTGCTGGACACCCTGGCGGCCGAATCCGGCCAGACCGCTGACGAGTACCTGGACAAGCTGGTCGCCGAGTTCGAGACCGTGGAGGCTGAAGAAGGCGAAGAAGCCGCTGAGGCCGCCGAAGGCGATGTGGTTGAAGCTGCTGCCGATGCCGAGGCCACCCCGGCCGCTGACAGCGACAGCAAGCCGCAGGCCTGAACCGGCCGCGGCGGTGACGGTCTACGTCGATGACGCGGTGCATCCCTGGCGCGGACAGCGCTGGGCGCACCTGATGGCCGACACCCTGGCCGAGCTGCACGCGATGGCGGCGCAGCTCGGCATTCCCCCGCGGGCCTTCCAGAACAAGGCCAGCGGTGCCCACTACGACGTCACCGCCGAGCTGCGCGCGCAGGCCATCGCGCTCGGTGCGCGGGCGATTTCCCGGCACGCCGACCGTGACCTGGTCAAAGCGGTGATTGCCAACGCCAGGGCGCAGTACCGGCCATAGGCAGGCTGCCGTTTGCCTCCTGTAGAGCCGAGCCCATGCTCGGCTGCTCTACGCGGACTGCAGCCGAGCATGGGCTCGGCTCTACAAGAGAACGGACTGCAGCCGAGCGCAGGCTCGGCTCTACATGCGCAGCGCTGCCGGCCCGTTCAGAACGGGTCGCTGCCCAGCCGGATTTCCACGTTCAGCAGCGAGCACAGCGCCAGCATCGCGTCGTCGTCGCGGGTCAGTGCCATCACGCCGGTGAAGCCGTCGCTGCCGGCATCCACGCTCCACAGCGTGTAGTTGTGCTCGCGCAGGCGGTCGAAAGCGGTGGACATCAGCTGCACGCCGTCCAGATCTTCGGCGAAATCCTCGTCGTCCAGGTCGCCACCCCAGTCCAGCTGCAGGTTGAAGCGCGCAGACAGCTCGTTCACCGCCGACTGCAGCGAATCCAGATCATCACGCTCGACCTCGAAGCCGGACTGCCAGGCGATGGCCGTGAACAGTGCCGGCACCCAGTCACTGTCTGCTTCCAGCGGCTGCCCGTCCTCGGCCAGGTGCTCGCGCCAGCGGTTGAACTGCTGCAGGGCCAGCTCTTCGTCGCCCGGGTTGATCAGCACCAGCAGGTTCCAGACCCGGGCCTCGAAGCCGTCTTCGTCGAAGTCGTGGATGTCTTCCTCGAAGTCGAAATAGTCGCTGTTGTCGGGCATGGCGGAACTTCCTCTGGGGCAGGCCGGCATTCTACGGTTTATCCTGTGCCGCTGAAGCCGGCCTTGGTGGCCGTCACTGTGAATGAAGCGATGAGCGATACCCCTCCCGACCACCTGGCGATCAACCCGGCCAGCCCCTTCCATGATGCGCAGGCGCTGGAGCGCGGCGTCGGCGTGCGTTTCAACGACGTCGAGCGCGACAACGTCGAGGAATACTCGGTCAGCGAAGGCTGGATCCGCGTGCAGGCCGGCAAGGCCCGCGACCGCCGCGGCAACCCGATGACCATCAAGGTCAAGGGCAAGGTCGAGGCGTATTTCCTGGACCAGAAGCCGGAGTAAGCAGCACCGGCATGTAGAGCCGAGCCCATGCTCGGCTGCTTTTCGTTCCGGGTTCATGACGCCTCAAGCAAGAGCAGCCGAGCATAGGCTCGGCTCTACATTCCAATGCCGGATCCGCATCGGCGCCAGCACGGCCCGGCCCGGGCATCATTCGCGCTTGCGCGATTCCAGCAGGTCCAGGTTGCGGATCAGGCGCCGCGAGATCTCATCGGAGATCACCCCGCGCCGGGTCAGCCGGAACAGCTCCTCGCGCTCGGCATTGAGGCCGGCGCTGCGCAGCTGGCGGTAGCCCAGTTCCATGCGCCGCACCTTCTCCGGGTCCACGTCGGGCCCGTCGCTGTCCTTCTCCAGGTGGCGCTGGTACAGCAGGCTGACCCGCGAGGCGGCGTCGTTGTACAGCTGCACGTTCTCGGTGTTCTGGTTCATCACCATCTGCTGGCGCATGCGCTCGACCCCGGCCAGCGCCGCCTTCGACGACAGCCGGCGCGCCAGGTCTTCTTCCTTGCGCTCGCCCGAATCGGACGGCAGCTGCAGGCCCTTCAACAGCCGCGGCAGCGCGATGCTGGCGCCCAGCAGCGAGAACAGGATCACCGACGCGGCCAGGAAGATCACCAGGTCACGCGCCGGGAACGCACTGCCATCGGGCAGGAACAGTGGCAGGGTCAACACACCGGCCAGGGTGATCGCACCGCGCACACCGGCCACCGAGGTTGCCACCACGATGCGCCAGTTCGGTGCCTCGCCCCGCTCCAGGCCGCGACGGCGCGCGCGCAGCAGGTTCCAGCGCAGCGACAGCCACACCCACAACAGGCGCAGCACGACCAGCGCCAGATTGATCACCACCACATACACCAGCAGCCACCACGCACTCTGGTGGCCGGTCTCGTTCATGGTGGTGGTGGCGCGTTCGACGATGCCCGGCAGCTGCTCGCCCAGCAGCACGAACATGATGCCGTTGAAGCTGAACTGCAGCATGTTCCAGACCCCGGCGCGCTGCACGCGCATGCTGCCGGAGACGCGGCCGGTCAACTCCACGTAGCTCATCGCGATGCCGGCGGCGACCGCGGCAAGAATGCCCGAGGCATGGATCTCTTCGGCCAGCAGGTAGGCCGCGAACGGAATGAGCAGGTTGACCAGCATCGCCGCGCCCGGCTCTTCGCCGAAGCGACGCCACAGCCAACGCTGGAAGGTCGATACACCCAGCGTCACCGCCACGCCGACCGCCAATCCCGCCACCGCCACCCACACGAAGGTCAGCGAGGCCGTGGCCAACGAGAAGGTGCCGGTCATCACCGCCGCCACCGCAAAGCGGAAGCAGACCAAGCCGGACGCATCGTTCAGCAGCGACTCGCCCTCGAGGATGTGCATCAGGCGCTTGGGAATCGGTGCCTTGGACGCGATCGCACCGACTGCCACCGGATCGGTGGGTGACACGATCGCCGCCAGCGCGAAGCACACCGCCAGCGGCATCACCGGAATCAGCCAGTGGATCAGGAAGCCGGCGCCGATGACGGTGAACACCACCAGGCCGAAGGCCAGCTCGAGGATCGCGCCCTTGTCGCGGAACAGGCCCTGCTTGGGAATGCGCCAGCCATCCAGGAACAGCAGCGGCGGCAGGAACAGCAGGAAGAACACCTCCGGCTCCAGCGCATGGCCACGGTTGAACACCCCGGCGATCACCGCGCCCAGGCCGATCTGCACCAGCGGCAGCGGCAACGAAAACGGCAGGACGCGAACCAGGTAGCCGCTGGCGACAACGGCTACCAGCATCGCCAGGACGACTTCAATGGTATGCATGCTTCTTCCAGGAAGCGGCGCGCGGGGAGGCTCGAAGGCCAGCGCCGGAAACCCGGAAAAAACTACCACATGCGGCCACGACCGCGACGGCCGGGGCCGTCGCGCGTCAGCCCCGGCTCATGCCCCGTCGAAACGGTACAGATCCATGGCGAGGAAGCCGGCGTCGATGCCGGCGTCGATGCGGCGTGCGCCGAAACCACCCTCGCCGGCCGCGCCCATCGCAAAGAACAGCGGCAGCAGGTGCTCGTCGGTCGGGTGCGCACGTTCGGCGAACGGCGCCTGCCGGCGGTAATCCAGCAGGGCCTGGCGGTCATCGGCGGCCAGGCGCTGCTCCACCCATTCGATGAAGGGCCGCACGTACGGCGCTTCCTTGCCGTCCTGATAGTCGCCCCAGTCGTGCAGGTTGTGGGTGATGCTGCCGGAGCCGACCAGCAGCACACCCTGTTCGCGCAGCGGCGCCAGCGCGCGACCCAGCGCGAACTGGTGCTCGGGGCCGAGCAGCGGCTGGATCGACACCGGCACCACCGGGATGTCGGCCTGCGGGCGCAACAGCCGCAGCGGCACCCACGCACCGTGGTCCAGGCCACGCTGCGGGTCGAGCGCTACCGGCAAACCGGCAGCAGCGATGCGGCCGGCCACCTCTTCGGCCAGCGCCGGGTCACCCGGCGCCGGGTACTGCAGTTCGAACAGCGCGCGCGGGAAGCCGCCGAAATCGTGGATGGTGGGCGGCTGCGGATGCGCGCCGACCAGCGGCTGCCGGCCCAGCCAGTGCGCCGAGGCCATCACGATGGCGCGCGGCGTCGGCAGGTCGCGCGCCAGCTCGGCCAGGCGCACGCCGACCTGGCCCGGATGCAGGGCAGTCATCGGCGAACCATGGGAGATGTACAGCGAAGGCAGGCGGGACATGGAATTCTCCAGTTGCAGGATCAGGCGGCGATCAGCGCGAACGCAGGGTCCACTTGCCGTCGCCGACCAGGAACAGCACCACCAGCGCCAGCGCCCAGAACGCCGGGTATTCCCAGCCGCCGCCGGCATTGGCGAAACCGAAGCCGTTGGCGCCGTGCACGGTGACGATGGTGCCCAGCAGCAGCGGCACGCCGACCAGGCCCACCCAGCGCGCGTAGATGCCCAGCAGCAGCGCGACGGTGATCACCAGCTCGACGCCGATGGTGAGGTAGCCCAGCACGCCGGGCAGGCCCAGAGACTCGAAGAATGCCGCCGTGCCAGCCGGAGTGAACACCAGCAACTTGATCAGCGCATGGACCAGGAACAGCACGCCCAGGGCCAGGCGCAGCAGGGTGGCACCATACGGCGCCAGCGGCGAAACAGGAGGGGTCGTGGCGTGCATGGGAAAGCACCTTGAAGGGAGTGGGCACAGGTTATTGCGCCTTCACGGGCCGATAAATACGATCGTTTGACCGTATTTATTTCAGAAGGCGCAACAATGGACACCCTCGAGGCGATGCGTGTGTTCGTGGCGGTGGTCGAGCGCAACGGCTTCAGTGCCGCTGCCCAGGCCCTGGACATGTCCACCGCCGGCGTCACCCGCCAGGTCGCGGCCCTGGAAAAGCGCCTGTCCACCCGCCTGCTCCACCGCACCACGCGGCGGGTCAGCCCCACCAGTGCCGGCGCTGCCTACTACGCCCAGTGCGTGCGCCTGCTGGCCGAGTTCGACGCGCTGGAGGCCAGCATCGGTGCGCAGGCGCTGGAGCCCTCGGGCACGCTGCGCATCAACGCACCGGTCAGCTGGGGCATTGCCCGCCTCGGCCCGTTGCTGGCCAGCTACCGCGAACGCTTCCCGCAGGTGGAACTGGACCTGGCCCTGTCCGACCGCCTGGTCGACATGGTCGAGGAAGGCTACGACGTGGCCATCCGCATCACCCGCGAGCCCAGCCCCACGCTGATCGCACGCCGCCTGGGCGAATCGCGGGTGAGCCTGTGCGCCGCGCCGGCCTACCTCGCCGCACACGGCACCCCACAGACCCCACAGGACCTGCAGGCGCACGCGTGCCTGAGCTACAGCTACTGGGCGGCCGGCAACAACTGGCCGCTGCAGGGGCCCGGCGGTGAAGTGAAGGTGGCGGTGAACAGCCTGCTGCACGCCAACAACGGCGATGTGCTGCGTGAAGCGGCGATTGCCGGCATGGGCGTGATCCTGCAGCCGGATTTCCTGCTGGAAGACGCTTTGGCCGATGGACGCCTGGTGCGCGTGCTACCGGAATGGGAGGCCTCGCCGATCGGCATTTTCGCGGTCTACACCAGCCGCAGCCACCTCGCGCCGAAGGTGCGCAGTTTCATCGACCACCTGGTGGAGGCCGGGGTGTAGCCGAGCCTGGCGCTTGCCGGCCAGCGGCCGGCATTACCACTTAGGCGGGGACTTCATCCAGCGCCTCGATGATCCGTTCCAGCGGTGCCGGCCGCCCCAGCAGGTAACCCTGCACCTGGTCGCAACCGTGCGCAGCCAGCCAGTCCAGCTGCCCCGGCGTTTCCACGCCTTCGGCAATGATGGTCAGGCCCATGCTGTGGCCCAGCGACAACAGTGCGCGGCAGATCGAGGCATTGCGCGGGTTGGTTTCCACGTCGGCAACGAAACTGCGGTCGATCTTCAGGATGTCCAGCGGCAGATGCTGCAGGTAGGACATGCTGGAATAGCCGGTGCCGAAATCATCCAGCGACACGCTGATGCCCTGCTCGTGCAGGCGCTGCATGGTCTGCATCGCCTGCGCCGGCTTGCGCATCAGGCTGCTCTCGGTCAACTCCACGTGCAGCGCGCCGCGGGCCAGGCCGAACTCCTGCTGGGCACGGGTGAACTCGGCCACCAGGTCGCTGTTGAAGAACTGCACGGCAGACACATTGACTGCGATCGGCAGCTCGCCCCAGCCGGCCTCGACCAGCCTCCGCTGCGCCTTGGCCGCCGCACGGATCACCCAGCGGCCCAGCGCCAGGATCAGCCCGGTCTCCTCGCACAGCTGGATGAACTCGTTGGGCGGGATGAAGCTGCCGTCGGCCTGAGGCCAGCGCAGCAGCGCCTCCAGCGCCGCCGGGCTGCCATCGCTGGCGTGCCGGATCGGCTGGAAGTACAGCTGGAATTCGTTGTCGATGGCGGCGTGGATGCGCCCGGCCAGACGCAGGCGATCGGCCAGGCGCGTGGTCACCGCCGCGTCGAACCAGACCACCACGTTGCCCTCGGCGCGCGCGGCATGTGCGGCCTGTGCAGCCATGCCGATCACCTGCTCGGCCGAGTGGCCATCACCCGGCACATGCACGGCCACACCGATGCGCGGCTCGAACTGGTGCAGCGAATCCTTGCCCCGCATCGGCGCCGACACGATCTGCAGCAGATCGTCCAGCACCCGCTGGGTATCGTGCTCGGCACCGATGGCGAACACGAAGTCCTCCGCCGGCTGGAACGCCAGCGTGCCACAGCGCGCGCCCAGGCCACCGAGCCGGGTCGCCATCGACTGCAGCACCGCATCGCCGATCTCGCGGCCCAGCGTATCGGCCACCAGCTGCAGGCCGCGCAGCTGCACGAAGGCGATGGTGTAGCCCGCTTCCTGCTCGTCCAGCTGCTCGGTCAGGGCGCGCACATTGAGCAGGCCGGTGGCTGGGTTGTGCCGTGCCTGGTAGGCCAGGTCACGCTCGTAGGCCAGCCGTTCGCTGACATCCTCGGCCAGTACCAGGCAGGCGGGCTGGCCATCGAAATCGAGCCGGGACAGGTGTGCGCGCACTTCGAACACGCTGCCGTCCTTGCGCCGGTGCAGGCGCACGGTGGCGTCCTGCAGTTCGCCGACACGGGCCTTGGCGATCGCGCCCTTCACCTCGTCCCAGCCTTCGCGCGGGCGGATGTCGAGGATGCTCATCGCCAGGAACTCTTCGCGGCTGTAGCCATACTGGCGCACGGCCGCATCGTTGACCTCGATGAAGCGCAGCGTGTCCGGATCGAACACCCAGAACGGCGCAGGATTGCGGTCGAACAGCAGGCGGAAACGGCGCTCCACTTCGCTCATCTGCTCGCGGGCCTGGTAGCGCTCGGTCAGATCGCTCAGCGCGCCGATCATGCGCCGCTCGCTGTCGGCCACTTCCACCCGCTGCCCACGCGCGCCGACCCAGCGCACCTGGCCACCGGGCAGCACCAGGCGGAACACCTCGTCGAGTACCGCGCCGCCGGCGAACGCCTGGTCGAAGGCCTCCTGCAGCCGTGCCGCATCATCGCGGTGCACGCGTGCGAAGAAATCCGCTACGGGCAGCGCATCGGTCTGCACGCCGAAGATCTCGCGTGCCAGCGGCGACCAGCGCAGCAGCGCGGCGTCCTCGTCCACATACCAGGTGCAGATGCGGCCCACCTGGTGGGCCAGGCGCAGCTCGGCGTGGCCCGCCTTCAGCTCCTCGGCCATCGACTGCTGGCGGCGGGTACTGCGGCGCACGGCGTACAGCAGCACCAGCAGCACTACGATGTAGGCCAGCACGATCGCCACCGACGCCTGCAGGTACGGCCACCAGGGTGCCAGCACGTCCTCGTCGGCCAACCCGACCTGCACCGCCAGCGGACTGCGCTCCAGCGTGCTGATGGTGATGATGCGCGGCACGCCATCCACCGCGCCCGGCAGGCTGCCCAGCTCGACCACCGCCTGCTTGCCGAGCAGGTCGCGGCGCGGCAGATCGTAGCGGCGGCCGACCGTGCCATGGGGGTCTGGCACGCGGGCCAGCATGTAGCCTTCAGCGTCGCTGATCGAGACCAGTCCGTTGGGACCAACATCGAGACCACCGATGATGCGCTGCAACTCACCGCAGCGCAGCCGCGCCAGCAACCAGCGGTCGCCCGTCATCGGCAGCGCCAGCGGCACCACCCAGCCATCGTCGCTGGCGCGCTGGGGCGGGCCGATGTACAGCGCGCTCCCCTGGCCACGGCGCTGCGGGTCGGTCCACAGCGGCAGGTTCAGATCACCCTTGCCGGCGGTGATCGAGCGGCCATGACGATCGAGTACGACAATGCTGTGCAGTTCGGCATGGCGGCGCAGCACGCCGTCGATCGAGGCATCCAGCAGAGCCGGCGCCTGTGCGGGCACGCTGCGGAACAGTTCGGCGGCGTCGGCTGCAATGCCGGACATCGCCCGCTCCAGGTTGCGCAGCTCCAGCGCCAGCAGGCGTTCGCTACCCACCGCCAGCGCGCGGCTCTGGCGCTGCGCGGCCTCCAGCCGGCGCTGGTGGTCGTTGATCAGCATGGTGGCCAGGCCAGCCACCAGCAGCACGCCCAGCAGCACTCCGCCCCAGGTAATGGCGCGCAGTGGCCGGGCCAACGCCCGTTTCAGCGCGGGCATCGGTTGATCTTCCTTGTGCTGTCGGCTGGCTTCATGCGCGAACGAATCCTCCACATCCCCGACCTCAACGGCCGGCGGACGCCATTCTTGACGCCTGACCCGCCCCCGCATGGCCACCTCCCCGTGTCCGCGCAGGGCTCCTGGGGCCAGCATGCACCACGCCGGTGACGGCGTGAAGATCGCTTCCGCGCGTTCAGCCAGATCCTGCACAGGACAGGCGGCACCACGGGACGGCGAGCCGGGCCGGAGCGGATTAGACTTGGGGTTTTCCGCTGCAAGAGAAGTCCATGTCCAAGCTGCGCCGTCCCACCCTGGCACTGGCCATCGTTGCCAGCCTGTCCCTGGCCGCCTGCGACCGTCCGGCCGATCCGGCGGCCGGCACCGCCGCGCCGGCCGATGCCGCGCCCGCTGCGGCCAAGCCGATGCTGGGCAGCTTCGGCTTCGATGCCAGCGGCATGGACCGCAGCATTGCCGCCGGCGATGACTTCTTCGGTTTCGCCAACGGCACCTGGGTCAAGAACACCGAGATCCCGGCCGACCGCTCGCGCTTCGGCAGCTTCAACGTCATCGCCGAGAAGACCCTGGCCGACACCCGCGCCATTCTCGAAGGCGCCGCCGGCAACACCCAGGCCAGCGGTGACGACAAGCTGATCGGCGACTACTACGCGGCTTACATGGACGAGGCCGGCATCGAGCAGCACGGCATCGCACCGGTGCAGCCGCAGCTGAAGGCCATCGAGGCCATCACCGACAAGGCCGGCCTGGCCCGCACCCTCGGCGGCGAAATGCGTGCCGACGTCGACCTGCTCAACGCCACCAATTTCTACACCGACCGCCTGTTCGGCCTGTGGGTGTCGGTGGACATGCTGCAGCCGGACCGCACCGCGCCCTACCTGGTGCAGGGCGGCCTGGGCATGCCGGACCGTGATTTCTACCTGGGCGGCGGCCGCATGGCCGAGCTGCGCAAGCAGTACCAGGCCTACATCGCGCAGATGCTGCAACTGGCCGGCGTTGCCGACCCGGCCGGCAAGGCACAGCGCATCCTCGCGCTGGAGACCAAGATCGCGCAGGCGCATGCCACCCAGGAAGAAACCAACGACGTGACCAAGGGTGCCAACCCCTGGACCCAGGCCGACTTCAATGCCAAGGCGCCGGGTATGGACTGGAACGCCTTCCTCGATGCAGCCGCGCTGGGCAAGCAGCAGGACTTCATCGTGTGGCAGCCCAAGGCCGTGGCCGGCCTGTCCAAGCTGGTCGCCACCGAGCCGCTGGACGCCTGGAAGGACTACCTGGCCTTCCACGCGCTGGACCGCGCCGCCGCGTACCTGCCGAAGAAGTTCGCCGATGCCCGCTTCGCCTTCCATGGCACCGCGCTGAGCGGCACGCCGCAGCAGAGCGATCGCTGGAAGCGCGCCGTGGATGACGCCAACCATGCAGTCGGTGAAGCCATCGGCAAGCGCTATGTCGACAAGCACTTCGACGCGAAGACCAAGGAGCGCGCGGACGAGATGGCGAAGAACATCATCGCCGCCTTCGCCAAGCGCATCGATGCGCTGTCGTGGATGTCGCCGCAGACCAAGGCACATGCCAAGGCCAAGGTGGCCGGCCTGACCGTGGGCATGGGTTATCCGGAGAAGTGGCGCGACTACGCCGGTCTGGAGATCCGCCGCGATGACGCACTGGGCAACGCACAGCGGGCCGAGCTGTTCGAATACCAGCGCAACATCGCCAAGCTGGGCAAGCCGGTCGACCACAGCGAGTGGGCGATGCTGCCGCAGACCATCAATGCGATGAACGTGCCGCTGGAAAACCGCCTGGTGTTCCCGGCCGCGATCCTGCAGCCGCCGTTCTTCGACGGCGCCGCCGACGATGCGGTGAACTACGGTGCGATCGGCGCAGTGATCGGCCACGAGATCAGCCACGGCTTCGACAACGCCGGCGCGCTGTTCGACGAAACCGGCAAGCTGCACAACTGGTGGACCGCCGAGGACCTGAAGCAGTTCAACGCGGCTGGTGATGCGCTGGCCGCACAGTTCAGCAGCTACGAAGCGTTCCCGGGCGTGCATGTGAACGGCAAGCTGACCCTGGGCGAGAACATCGCCGACGTGGCCGGCCTGGGCACCGCCTACGACGCCTACCAACTGTCGCTGCAGGGTAAGCCGGGCCAGACCCTGGAAGGCTTCACCCCGGACCAGCGCTTCTTCCTCGGCTTCGCCCAGGCGTGGCGCAGCAAGAGCCGCGAGCAGGCGCTGCGCAACTCGCTGCTGACCGATGTGCATGCACCGGGCCAGTTCCGCGCACTGACCGTACGCAACATCGACGCCTGGTACCCGGCGTTCGAAGTGAAGGAAGGCCAGAAGCTGTACCTGGCCCCGGACAAGCGGGTCAAGGTGTGGTGATGTAACCGGAACGGGCGCCGCAAGGCGCCCGTTTCATTTCCCGGTAGCGGCCAACCCTGGTTGGCACATGTCCCGCTCCGGTGGGTGCCAACCTTGGTCGGCACGGGACAGGAATCCACACACGGCGTCGATCTACCTGCGGGTGGTGGCAACCATCAGCAGAGCACCCCCAGCCAACACCACCGCAGCCCACAGATTCGCCTGCAGGCCCACGCCGTCCAGCAGCCGGCCACCGCCCCAAGCGCCGAGCGCGATACCGATGTTGAACACGCCCACATACAACGCGGTGGCGATCTCCACGGCCTGCGGTGCCGCCTTCATCATCCAGCTCATCAGGCCCACCGATACACCGCCATAGGCCAGGCCCCATAGCAGCAGCACCGCGATGCCAGCGGACGGTGTGCTTCCCGCCCACAGGAACAGCAGCGGTGTCAGCAGCAGGCCAGACGCGATCGCCAGCAACGTACCGCGCGGGCGCCGCGCAGCCAGCGGCCCGGCAATGAAGTTGCCGACGATGCCGGCCAGGCCGTACGCAAACAGCAGTGCACCGATCCACAACGTATCCACGCCCGATACGGACGTCAGCAGCGGCCGCACGTAGGTGAAGGCGATGAAATGCCCGGACACCAGCAACACGGTCAGCCACAGGCCGCGCCGCAGGTCGCGCTGGCCAAGCTGCTGCACGAACTGCTGCGGCCGCACCGATGTGCGGACCGGCAACGCGGGAACCACCCGCAGATGCAGCAGCATCACCGCCACACTGAACAACGCCATCGCCACGAACGCGCGGCGCCAGCCCAATGCATCCCCGATCAGCGCGCCCAGCGGCACACCCAGCACCGATGCCGCGGCCACGCCACCAAAGATGATCGAGGTGGCCATGCCGGTGCGGTGAGCCGGCACCAGGCGCGCGGCCAGACCGCCGGCGATGGCCCAGATGCCGCCCATGCAGAACCCCACCAGCACACGCGCAGCCAGCAGCCAGCCGATGCCCGGTGCCAGCGCCGAGGCAACGTTGACGACCAGCAGCAGCCCCAGCAGCGCGCACAGGATGCGACGACGATCGATGCCACCGGCTGCGATCACCACCAGCGGTGCAAACAGGGCCGCCAGCAGGGCCGGCAGCGAGATCATCAGGCCGGCGGTGCCGGTGGAAGCACCGAGGCTTTCGGCGATCGGGGTCAGCAGGCCCACCGGCAGCATTTCGGTGGTGACCACCGAGAAGGTGGCGAGGCCGACGGCGGAAACCGCCCACCACGGATGGCGGGGCACAGGCGCGGCATGCGCAGGCGATGAAGCGCTCACGGGATGATGCCTTCAATGGATGTGGATGCAGCAGACGGGCGCAGTGCACGTTGCGCGAGCACGGCAAACAGCAGCACGCCACCGCCTGCCACCAGCGCAACGACAAAGCCGCTGCGCACGCCCCCCGCATCGACGCTCTGCCCGGACAGCGCCGCGCCCAGCGCCACGCCGATGTTCAATCCGGCCAGCAACCAGGTCATGCCCTCGGTCAGGCGCGATTCGGGTACGTGCTGTTCGACCAGCGACATCGCCACGATCATCGTCGGCGCGAAGAACGCCCCGGCCAACAGCACGGCAACAGCCAACGCCGGCAGGCTGCCGACCCACAGCAGCGGCAACGTGGTCAGTGCGGTGGCCGCTGCGCCGGTCAGCAGCAGGCGCTGCAACGGTGCCTGCAGCTTCAGGGCACCGAACAGCAGGCCCGCCGCGCAGCTGCCCAGCGCATAGGCCGACAGCACCGCGCTGGCGGCAAGCGGCTGCCCCCGCTGTTCGGCGAAGGCCACGCTGGTGATGTCGACGGTGCCGACAATCACGCCCATCGCCAGCATCAGCAACGCCAGCAGGCGGATCTCCGGTTGCCGCAGCAGCGAGCGCGGGGATGTTGCACCTTCGTCGTGCTGCAGCGGTGGCTCGGTGCGCCGCTGCAGCACCAGTGCGGCCACGCCGACCACCAGCAGCAGGGCGGCCACCAGCACGCCAGCCTGTGGCCATACCGCCACCGACAGTCCGACTGACAACGGTGGCCCGACGATGAAGGTCACCTCGTCGAACACGGTTTCCAGCGAATACGCGGTCTGCAACTGCGGGCGTCCGCGATGGATCGCAGTCCAGCGCGCGCGCACCATCGCCGACACGCTGGGCATGCAACCGGCCAGCATCGCCGCAATGAACAGCGTCCAGTCCGGCGCGGCCAGCAGCGTGCACGCGAGCAGCAACAGCAGACCGGCCGCACTGGCCGCCGTGGCCCACGGCAGCACCCTGCCCTGCCCGTGCCGGTCGACCCAGCGCGACACCTGCGGCGACAGCAACGCGTAGGTCAGCACGAAGGTGGCCGACACCGCACCGGCCAATGCATAGCTGCCGCGCAGCTGGGACAGCAGGGTGATGATGCCGATACCGGTCATCGGCAGCGGCAGGCGTGCCAGCAGCCCGGCCAGGGCGAGGCCGGCGGTGCCGGGGGCCGCGAACAAGTCGCGATAGGGGGTGGCCATCAGGTTCTCCAGGGCAGCGACTTGCCTGGCGCACGGGGCGCCATGACAATACATACAAAGCGTATGAATAAGAGGCTACATTCATACGCGTCGTATGTAAATAATCATGCACTGTGTATGTAAGGAGCTCCGGATGGTTCGTCGCACCCGCGCCGAGATGGAAGAAACCCGCGCCACCCTGCTGGCCACCGCCCGCCGGGTGTTCAGCGAGCATGGCTATGCCGCCACCTCGATGGACGACCTGACCGCCCAGGCCGGGCTGACCCGCGGCGCGCTGTACCACCACTTCGGCGACAAGAAGGGACTGCTGGCAGCGGTCGTCGCACAGCTCGATGCCGAGACCGACGTGCGCCTGCAGGCGATCAGCGATGGTGCCGACGACGCCTGGGACGGTTTCCTGCAGCGCTGCCGCGCCTACCTGCAGATGGCACTTGAACCGGAGATCCAGCGCATCGTGCTGCGCGATGCGCGCGCGGTGCTGGGTGGCGCCTCACCGGAATCGCAGCAGTACTGCGTGAACTCGATGCAACGCCTGATCGAACAGTTGATCACGCGGGGCGTGGTGGCGCCGGTGGATGCGCAGGCGCTGGCGTCGCTGATCTACGGCAGCCTGGCCGAGGCCGCGTTCTGGATCGCCGAGGGCGAGGATGGCGACGCGCGCCTGCGGCAGGCGACGGCGGCGCTGGAGATGCTGTTGCGTGGGTTGAAGTCGGCGCGGTGACATGCATCCATGCATGGCATGGATCTACTGTGGAATCCGCTCGGGTAGATGCCAACCTTGGTTGGCGCTTCTGCGGCACCGTGCGAAATGCGTGCCAACCAAGGTTGGCACCTACCTGGGAGCGGTGGGCCACTCGCGCAACACCGACACCGGCACGCCCATGCGCGTGCAGGCGCGGCTGGCGAGGCCATCAGGCAGTGCGCGGCGGAACAGTGGTGCCATGCCCTGCATCAGCTTCGCCGACGCTGCAGCCTGCGCACGCTGGCGTGCATTGTCTTCCAGCATGCCCTCGGCCCAGTCCGGCAGCAGCGCCGCACCGGCACCGAGGAACACTTCGCGCGACAACCCCGGCACCGGTACCGGCAGGCGCACGCCGGACAACACCTCCAACACCTCGCGCGAGCGTTCGTCCACGCGCAGCTCAGGCTGCCGCGCGCAGAAGTACGCCGCCACTTCCGCCTCACTGCGCGGCACATCCACCGCGCCCAGTGCCTCGGCCACGCAGCGGTATTCGTCGTAGTAACGATCGGCGATGTGCTCCGGCACCTCGCGTCCGTAACGACGGAAGCCCTGCAGGAAACCGAAGGCCTCGGTCACATGCACCCAGGTCAGCAGTTGCGGATCATCGGCGGCATAGGCCTCGCCCTGCGCGGTCTGTCCGCGGATCTGCGCATGGATGCGGCGTACCTTGGCCACCAGCGTCTCCACTTCGCCGGCAGGCGCATAGCTGGTGCCGGCAACAAAGGCGGTGGTGCGGCGCAGGCGTCCCACCAGGTCCTGGCGGAAGTTGGAATGGTCGTAGACCCCGGCCAGTGCGCGCGGGTGCAGGGTCTGCAGCATCAGTGCGCACAGGCCACCAGCCAGCATCGACGGGAATTCCGCATGCAGTCGCCAGGTGACGCTGTCCGGGCCGAACCAGCCCGGGTCACCCAGCGGGTGGTCGTAATCGATGCCGCTCTGGCCACGCGGGAAGGCCTCCAGGACCCAGCGCCGGATCGGCGCGGTCACGGGGCGGGAGAGTCGCTGCAGCAAAGCCGGCATCACAGGTCCAGGAAAGGCGGAAGAACGGCCACGCCTTGCGCGGTCGGCCCCGATTCTGGTCGATCACGACGCCGACGGCGAGTCTCCGCGCTCAGCTACGGTTTCATGTGCGCCCGCAGCACGTTTCACCCTGCGACATCCTGTCGCAGGCTGCGACGATGATGCTGCAACGCAACAGCATTCACCCATTCAGACAAAACCCTTACGCCGCTAGGCATTGCGCCCATTGCACGGCTCGCTGGAAGTGCTAGAACTGAACCCGCCACACCGTCCAATGCTGATCGACGCACGTTCCACAGGGAGCCAGCCATGATTGCTTTGTTCAAGGGTTTGGGACTACTGCTTCGCGACAACGAGCTCTACAGCAGCCCGTTCGACAAACAGGTCGCGCACTGGCGCAATCTGAGCGAGCAGCAGATCCGCGATGAAGTGGCTGTGCTGGCCCAGGCCAAGTGCCAGTGGCTGATCGCCTCGATCGTCGGCTGGCAGGCAGCGTCACTGCTGATCCTCGGCCTGATCACCAACTACCTGTGGCGCGACGATTACCACATCACTTTCACCCGTGTGGTGGTGGTGTTCGGCTCATGGATCTCGATCCTGTTCGTGATCTGGTTCATGGCCAACATGTTCGACCGCACCGCCGGTTTCGAGCGCTGGATGAAGGCGTTCAACAGCCGCGCCCGCATCAGCTCCAAAGCCGACAGCGTCGAGCACGTGGCCGAGGCGCTGGAGTTGGCCGAGCACTATCCGGAAGTGCTGGACTACAAGCAGGCGGTCACCGCCAGGCGCGAACTGCGTCATGAGGACATCCGCATCATGACCGAGATCGGGCGCATGAAGCAGCACTCCGAACTGGTTGGTCGCCTCAACCATGTCGGCGAGAACGAGCACCACCATGACCTGACACTGCAGCCTGCCTACTGACCCTTCAGGGAAGCGGGGGGACCCACAATGCCACCGTGATCACTCACGGTGGCATTGTTCTATCGGGTCCTGGCTGACGCACTGGCGGAAGCCGTTGGGCAGGTCGCGTATCGCCTCGGTCTGTCCCACCGCCACCGCGAACCGGCGCAGCGGTGGCTTTGCGCACGCCGCATCGGTACTGCAGGCAGGGTCCAGCACCAGGTAGTGGCAGTGGCCACTGCTGCTGGCGATGCACTGGAACCTCGCCTCGCCATCGGCCACGGTGCCCTTGCTGTACAGCGTATCCACGCCATTGGCACGGGTGCGGGTGATCGAGGTATTGCTGGACTTATCGCAGCCGGCCAATGACAGCGCAGCAATGCAGGCAAGCAGGAACAGGCGCATGGTGCCTCCAGGATGCGGCTACATGCCGCGGAACAGGCTCATGAACGGTTGGCTGACCACCAGTGTTTCGGCACGCCCCCGCAGCCGCAGTACGCCGCGGCCGGTATCGTCGCGGCTGACCGCCGCCACCGCCTTCATGTTGACGATGGTCGAGCGATGGATCTGGCGGAAGTGCTGCGGATCGAGCACTTCCAGCAGTTCGCGCAACGGCGTGCGCAGCAGACTCTCACCGGCCGCGGTCACCACGGTGGTGTACTTGTTGTCGGCACGGAAGTAAGCCACGTCCTCCAGCATGATCAGCTGTGTTTCGCGGCCATTGCTGGCGGTGATCCAGGCCAGTGGTGGGCGCTCGGCAGCGCCCTGCGATGGACCCAACCGCTGCAGCAGGCGTTCGAGCACGGCATCGTCCTGGCGCGTTGATGGCAGCCGCGACAGGATGCGTTCACGGGTGGCCAGCAGGCGCTCGTCGCTGACCGGCTTCAGCAGGTAATCCATCGCGCCCTGCTCGAACGCGTCGATGGCGTACTGGTCGTAGGCGGTGACGAACACCACCTGGGTACGCGGACTCAGCTCGGACAGCGAACGCGCCACCTCGATACCACTGATGCCGGGCATGCGGATGTCGAGGAAGGCAATGTCCGGCTGTTTCTCGGCCAGCTGTTCCAGCGCACCGGCGCCATCCTCGCACTCGGCCACCAGCCTCAGGTCCGGCCACAGCCGGCCCAGCTGTTCCACCAGTGATTGCCGGAGCAGTTCTTCATCTTCAGCGATCAGCGCTTCAAGCGGCATGGCTGCGCTCCTTGTTCGACTGCGGCAGGGTCATGGTCGCGGCCACGCCGCTGGGGAAGTTGGCGACGATCGCCACGCCGGCCTGCTCGCCGCAGGTCAGGCGCAGGCGCTCGCGCAGATTCTTCAGGCCGATGCCGGTGCCACTGGTGCCCTGGCCGAAGCCGAGGCCATCGTCGGCCACGGTCACCGTCACATGGTCATCGAAGCCACGCGCCAGGATCCAGATCGTGCCACCGCCGGGCTTGGGTTCCAGGCCATGCTTGATCGCATTTTCCACCAGCGTCTGCAGCGCCATCGCCGGCAGGTGGACGCCGTGCAGTTCGTTGGGCACCTGCACTTCCACCGCCAGCCGCGCGCCCATGCGGATGCGCAGAATCTCCAGGTAGGCGCGGGTGCGCTCCAGCTCCACGCCCAGCGTGGATACCGATTCGTCCACCTGCGGCAACGAGCTGCGCAGGTACTGGATCAGGTGGCCGAGCATCTGTTCGGCACGCGCCGGGTCGGTGCGGGTCAGTACCTGCGCGTTGGCCAGCGTGTTGTACAGGAAGTGCGGTTCCACCTGCGCGTGCAGCAGATTCAAGCGCGCCACCGACAGCTCCTTCTCTACCTGGGTCTGTTCGGCTGCGGCCTGCTCATCGCGACGCTGGTCGGCCACGCGGCGGCTGATCGCGCGGGTGACCGCTTCGGCGTTCTCAAAGTTGCTGCCCTCGTCCAGCGCCAGCAGGTCGGCCCACCAGCCCGCATCCGGTTCAAACAGCAGGGTGACGGTGCTGGTGCCCTGCCCCGGCGTGACCGTGGCCAGCACGCTGTTGCGCTTGATCGCCAGCCGCGCCGGCAGGTTCCAGCGCGACGGCTGGCGGCCGTTCCAGAGATCGACCCGGCGAACGTAAGCGCGCACCTGCAGGCTGCCGGCCGAGCTCTCAACGTCTTCGACACGCGGCAGCTCGGCGATCGCCGCTTCCACCACGGCGTAGGCCTGGCCGGCATCCATCGGCAGTTCCACCTGGCGGCGCTGGCGCCCGGACAACGTGGTCGAATCCAATCGTCCGGCAACCAGCCAGACCCGGCGTATATGGGTGATCGCGCTGCCCAGCGCGGAGATCATCAGGAACATCGCCAGCAGGCCGAAGACCCAGCCCGGGCCGTCGTTCATGCCGCTGAAGATGCCGCTCCAGACCATGCCGGCGACAACCAGTGCCGCGGCCCAGGCCAGCAGATGGCGAATCAGGAGAGAGAGGCTGGCGAACACGGCGGCGCCTTGGAGGAAGGGGGTGAGCCGAGCATAGGGCGGCCCGCCGGGCAAACAAGCGGGCTGCGACGAAGGGGGGAAAAGCGGGGATGGAAGCCGTTACGGAAACGCCGGGAACGCGCCTGCGCATTCGCGCTGGCGCTCCCACGGCTCGCCTGCGCAAGCCGTGGGCCCCATCTCACCAGCACCCACACCCCCGCGCCTATGGCGCCGCCCCCTGACTCAGGGGACGGCTGCCCGGACCGAGTGCGGTTGCCGGCCAGCGGCCGGCGCTACCGAACGCCGTTATTTGCGCTGGTCGGCGCTGGCGTCACGCACGGCGCGGAACGACTCGTCCCTGCTCCAGTTCGGCCAACTGCGCGAATTGGCCAGCTGGTTGCCCAGCGTGTACAGCACTTCCAGGTCGCGGGCGGCACCGGCGAACACCCAATCCGGCTGCCACTCGTCGCCCTGTTGGTGGTAGCGCTTGGCGGTGTAGTCCTCGGACGCCTTCTTGCCTGCGGCCACGCCGCCGTCCACCCAGTCCTGGCCAGCCGACCAGGACAGCGCCGGCACGCCACGCTTGGCGAACGGGAAGTGATCGGAGCGGAAGAACAGGCCGGCTTCCGGCTTCGGGTCCGGCGTGTAGCGGATATCCCAGCCCTTGGCCACGTCCTTCAGCTGGTCCAGCAGTTCGAAGCGCGCGGCACCGTAGATGCCGAAATCACGCGACGGACCGAACGGCGCCATGCCGTCCATGTTGATCACCGCCACGGTCTTTTCCAGCGGATACAGCGGATGGGTGGCGTAGTACTCCGAACCCAGCAGGCCCTTTTCCTCGGCAGTGACCGCCAGGAACACCACCGAGCGCTGCGGGCGCTTCTGCTTGGCGAAACCGCGCGCCAGCTCGATCAACGAGGCGGTACCGCTGGCGTTGTCCAGTGCACCGTTGAAGATGCGGTCGCCACGCGCGTCCGGCTCACCCACGCCGATGTGGTCCCAGTGCGCGCTGTAGATGATCGTCTCGTCCGGGTGGCGGCTGCCTTCCAGGCGTGCGGCCACGTTGTGCGAGGTGATCACTTCGGTCTTCACCGCGTACTTCGCGTCCAGGCTGGCGCCGGTCAGCGGCACCGGGGTGAAGTCACGCTGCTGCGCCTTCTTCTTCAGCGCCTCGAAGTCCTGCCCGGCCGAGCGGAACAGCTCCACCGCCAGATCGCGCTGGATCCAGCCTTCCAGCAACGGGTGGCTTTCCGCCGGGTTGTCGCGCACCACGTCGAACATGGTGTTGGTGTTGGAGCCGGCCACAGTGGCCCAGCCGTACGACGCCGGTGCGGTCTCGTGCACGATCAGCACGCCCAGCGCCCCCTGGCGGGCGCCTTCCTCGTACTTGTAGGTCCAGCGGCCGTAATAGGTCATGCCCTTGCCGTCGAAATCACCCTGGCCGGTCTCGAAGTCCGGGTCGTTGATCAGTACGACGGCGATCTTGCCCTTCAGGTCCACGCCCTTGAAGTCATCCCAGTTGCGCTCCGGGGCCTTCACGCCGTAGCCGAGGAACACCAGCGGGGCCTTGCTGATGTCGACGTTGCTGGCGCCGTTCATGGCGGCGCGCACGGCAATCTGCTTGCCCTGTTCCAGCGCAACGGTCTTGCCCCCCTGGTGCAGCGCCAGCTGCGGTGCGCCGACGATGTCGCCCTTGCGCAGCGGCACGGCCTGGGTCCACAGGCGCTTGCCGTCCTTGAGGTCACCGCCGGGCCGCAGGCCGGCATCGGCGAACTGCTTGCTGAGATAGGCGATGGTCTTCTCTTCGCCGGCGGTGGCCGGCGAGCGGCCTTCGTAGGCGTCGGAGGCCAGTTCCTTGACGTCGGCGGAGATCCGCGCGCCATCGAATTTCGGGGTGGCCGCCATCAGTGCGCTCGACACCGACAGGGCCAGCACGCCCAGTACCACTCGTTTCATTGCTCTCTCCAGCAGGGAAATCCTTCTGGAGTGTAATGGGATTCGGCAGGGCTGCGCCCTGCACCTGCAGAGGCCAGGGCAGCAGCAACAGCAACAGCCAAAGCAACAGCGGCATTCCGTGGGATGGCGGGGTGGGTCCGGTTGCGGGGGACGCCGTAAACCCGTCCTTGGGGGCTTGGCCGCGGCATCCATGCCGCGGACACCCCCGCAACCGGACCCACCCCGCCTTCGACAGATTTCTGCTGCTGTTGGTGGGTGTCGACCTTGGTCGACACGGACGGAAACACGAAGGGGCCAGAGCCCTTTCCCGGCGGGAAAGGGCTCTGACCCCATCGGTGTGTTGCTTGCGCGTGTTACCAGTTCGGGTCTTCGGCCGGGGCTGCAGCGGGCTTGGGCTTCGGCTTGGCCGCCGGACGAGCGGCGGCAGCCGGCGCGGCCGAGGCGGTCGCACTGGCAGCAGCAGCTGGCTTGCTGCCCAGCTTCTGGCGCAGTTCGATCTGGCCCGGACGGAAACCGCCGCGCATCGCGTCGACGCCGTCTTCGATGGTGCCGTACGAGGTCTGTGCGGCGACGCGGTCGATGCGGATGGTGCAGCACGGGTGTTCGCTGCGGCCCAGCGAGCGGCCGGTCTGCGGGTCCTTCAGTTCTTCGCCCAGCCGCACGGCCTGCCAGCGCTGGCCGGCCTGCACGGTGTCACCGCCCTGGCTCAGCACTACCTGGTCACCATCCACAGAAACCACCGACACCGGGAACAGGGTGGTGACGATGGTGGTGCCGATCTGGCCAGACAGCGACTCCATCATCGCCGCGGCCATGTTGCGGCCGTTGACCACGCGCGGCAGGGTGCTGGGGCCGGTCGAGGCCAGCTGGTGGTCGAAGCTGTCGGACATCACCACCTGGCCGGTGGTGGCGTTGATCAGGCGCAGGGTGATACGGCCGCCACCGGAGTACGAGGTCACCTGGCGGTCGGACATGCGCAGGTTGCGCACGCTGCGCGGGTATTCGAAGCGTTCGATGGTCGGGATCAGGATCAGATCGGTCGCCAGCTGCTGGCCCACGCGTGCTGTGTCCTGCAGGCGCACGTTGCCGCTGTTGATGTGGTCGATCTCGGCCTGCAGTTCGTCGCCGAACTCACGATCCAGCACGATGAAGCGCTGGGTCTGGGTCAGCGTGTCGGACAGGCGCGCGCGGATCGCGTCGGCCACTTCATCGGCGTCCACACGGCCGTCGCCCACGGCGTAGCTGCCGGCCTTGGTGCGCGGCAGGGCGACCACGATCTTCGGCTTGCCCTGCTCGTCCGGTGCGCGGTACTGGGCGATCTGTGCGCGCACACGCACCTTCCAGTAGCTGCGCATGCTGCGATGGGTGACGTCCGAATCGAACGAGCTGGCGCCACGCTTGGCATCGACGTTAACCTTCTCGTCGTAGCTTTGCTTGACGCTGGCCGAGGCCGAACCGCTCTTGGCCGAGGCTTCGCCAGATGCACTGGCCGACGCCGAGCCCTTGAAGCTCCAGCCTTCGTCGCTGGCGCGCACGCGGGCGATGGTTTCCTCGTCCAGCTGCCGCACTTCATCCTGCGACAGGATTTCATAGCCCAGCACCGCGCCCTGCGAGCCGGCGATCATCTGCTGGGTGAACGCGTCGGCGCGGATATCGCCGACGTGTTCGTCATCCACATCCACATGCAGGCCTGCACGCAGGCTCTGCATCTGGCTGGCCACGCGTACGCCGTTGACCTGCGCCACCGCCGACTGCAATGCCGCCAGCACCGCCAATTCCGGGGTGCTGCCGATGCCGTCGGCTTCGCGCGCGACCTGGGTGGTACCACCGAAATCCGGCGTACCACGCAGGGGCGCTACTTCCACTGGCGCATTGCTGGCCAGTGCACTGGTTGCCTTGTCCTTGGCGGGTGCGGGCGCTTCGGCCGGGGTGTCCTGCTTGCCGCACGCTGCAAGCAGCGCGGCAGCCAGGCCCAGGCCGATCAAACGGTAGGTCATACGCATGGAGATTCGCCTCGGATCAGAGCTTGTCGAGCATCGAATCGGCGTTGGACGGCACCTTCACCTTGCTCTTCTTGGCAAAGGTCACGGCCGACTTGGTCGAGCCGTACAGGCCCTGGATGAAGCCCGGCGATTCCTTGGCCACCCATGCACCGGCGGCCAGCTTGCGGCCGACGGTGGCCAGCTGGGTCGCGCCCAGGTTCTTCATGCCGGCGGTGAAGTTGCTGGCTTCGCCGCCCAGCTTCTGTGCCTCGGCGGCCGAGGACAGCAGCGAGACCAGGCCTTCGGCGTAGTGCTGCTTGGATTCAGCGTTCAGTTCCGGCTGTGCGGCCTGGCGCTCGTTGATCGCCGCCTGCGCAGCTTCGCTGACCGACACCGACTTCTTCATTGCATCGACGCTGACCGAACCCGACGACAGCGCCTGGCGCTCGGCTTCCAGCAGCTGCACCTGCTCGGCCAGGCCGAAGGCGCGGGCGAACGAAGTCTGGGCCTGCAGCGAGTGCGACTGCGAGGTAACGAAACGACGCACCAGCGCTTCCTGCGCGGCTTCGTCCGGGGCAGCAGCGCTGGAGGCGCTGCTGCTGGAGGTGCCGGTGGCGGCACCGGCCAGGTCCTTCAGCTTGCCCAGGCCAGCGTGGGCGGGCATCGACAGGGTGGCGGCAGCGATGGCCACGACAAGAGCGGTATTGCGGATCATGTAAGTGTCCTTTGGGAGAGACGGCCGCGAAGCGGCACGTGGGAAATCGGTAACCCCAGGGCGATGCCAAGCGAGCTCGGCACCCACCTGGGTGGCGGATCAGCGGACCGCTTTGACGTTCAGTTCGTTGATCATCTGCTGCGCGGCCTTTTCAGCCGCCAGCTGCAGCGCGTTGGTACGGGCGACGGTTTCATTCGGGCCGGTACCGGAGAACTGCACCGGGCCCACCGACGACACGGTGCGCGGGAAACGACCGGTCACATCCAGCACCTTGCCGGTGACCGTGACGAACACGCGGGTGTTGCCACTGGCCGGGTCACGGTCGCGCATGCCGACGTCGAGGGTGCCGACGGCGATGTACGGAATGTTGGCCGCACGGATGCCGTTGGCGGTATCACGCAGGGTGGCCGGGGCCAGGTCGTTGCCGGTGCTGAAGTCCTTGCGGATGCGCTCGATGCTGAGCAGGCCGCGCGACTCGCCTTCCACGTACTCGGCTTCAACGACTTCGTAGCCGGCGGCGCTGAAGGCACCGGTCATCGCGGTGTTCACTTCGGCCGCGTTGGCCACCTTCCAGCTGATGTTGTCGCTGCGCTGGGTGGTGCTGCCGCCGCTGGTGACCGACATCGACGCATTCTGGTTGATGCTGCCGTTGGTGCTGACCGAGTTGCCACGGAAGCTGTCGCCTTCACGGGTGTTCTCGTTGTAGCTGGAGCTGACGTCGGTGCGGCGGTATTCCTTGTCCTGGAACGACTGCACGGTGTCCTGCGAGCGCGCCATGAACAGGAAGGTCAGCAGCGAGCGCTGGGCGGCGGTGGCACCGGCCACGGCCGAGCCGGCATCCAGCTTGGTCTGCAGCAGGGTGGTGTTGATCTCTGCGCGGACGGTGACAGTGTAGGTCTTGGCCTTCTTGTCTTCGGTGTCCGACAGCTGCACGGCACTGAGCACGTAGCGGTCGATCTCGCCGATGAACTCGGCGCGACGTGCTTCGAACAGGCGCAGCTTGGCCGCACCGGTTTCGGCGATGTACGCCTCCAGTGCATTGACCTTGGCCTTGTTCAGGGCCTGGGCGCGGGTGTCGGCACTCAGGCGCAGGCCGTAGCTGGCCGAACCGGTACCGCGCGAACTGGCGGTCTGTGCAGCGACCGGCGAGGCCACCACGAGGGCGATGAGGATGAGCAGGATGGTACGCATCAACGACATGACTTGATCAACTCCTGAAGGGCTTGGGTCTGCTGCTGCAACGGGCGGCCGCCCGGCTTCTGTTCGTCCAGCCAGCCGCGCGAATCGGCGCGCTTGGCGGCAGCGCCAGCGAAGGCGTCGAAGCCGGCCAGCAGGGTTTCGTAGCTGGCCGACCACTGGTCGACCTGCCACTGCGTGACCGGCACCACCTTGGTGGCCCCCTTGCGCAGCGGCTGTTCGAAATAGACCTTGCCGGAGAACGGCTCGGTCACCTTGGCGGTGAAGAACGCGCCGAACAGCATCGTCTTCATCGCCGGGGTTTCTTCGATCACGCCGTTCTTCAACGCATCCACCTGCAGGTTGATGACGTAGTCCGGCTCGGGGATCTTCAGCTGGTAGACCTTGCCGTCGGCAAAGCGCGCCGCCATCGCACCACCGATCGCCTGGCCCGAGGCCGGCGGCAGCAGGCCGACACCGGTATTGGACGACAGCGTCTTGGACAGTTCATGGGCCAGCGTGGCGCGCAGCGGCGCTTCCCACTTCGGGTCGGGCAGCTTGGCGCGGACCGCGTCGGACAGGGTCACGCCACCGACCTGCAGGCGACGCACGGCGGCATCGGGCAGCTTGGCCTGGGCAAGGCTGGCGGCCAGCACCTGCGACAGGCTGGTGGCAGCGTTGCCGTACAGCAGATCGGCGACGATCGCGTCGATATCGTCGCTGTCCGGCCGGTAGTCCTGTACGTCGATACGCTGCAGGGTGAGCGGATAGGACGCGATCACCTGGCGCTCGCGGAAATCGAAGAACAACGCCTGCAGTGCCACTTCCACCAGCACCTTGTACTGGTTGCCGATCGGCTCGACCGACACCAGCTCGCGGTCCAGCGCTGCGGCCAGCACGGTGGCACTGGTGGTGCCGTCGAGCATCGCCACCGGCTGATCGATCAGTTCCAGATTGGCCGGCGAGCGACGCTTGAGCCCCTGCGCCAGGGCCTGGTTGAGCGGGATCAAGCCACGCTTTTCCAGCACGGCATGCGCATGCGGCGTGGTCGCCTGCACGGCAGCGGCATCAGCGGTATAGGCAAAACCGGCCCAATAGGCCTGCTGTGATTTGTCTGCCGCCTGCACGGCCATCGGCCATACGGCCAGGCACAGGGCACAGGCAAGCAGGCGCGCAAAAGCGCGCGATGCGCTCTTCGTCCTTGAATACATCCAACCGCTCCTCGGTCATTACGCACGGAAAGCGGACGCTCATGCGCCCACTGGGCGCGAAACATAACGGCTCGCGGGCCTGCCGACAAGTGCTGCCTTCGTCGAGATCACTCCGCGGGGGGCAGACCGGCCCTTCGCCGCAGCAGGCCGCGCTCTGCCTGGTTCTGGCTGAGTCGGGCGGCTTCCGCAAAAGCGTGACGTGCATCCTGCTCCCGCCCCAGCTTCTGTAGTAGCTCCCCGCGCACCACCTGCAGCGGCGCGTACTCGCGCAGTCGCGCGTCCACCAGCAATGGCTGCAGTTGTGCCCAGGCCGCGAAGGCACCGTCGCTGCGCAGTATCGCCACCACGCGGTTCAATGCGACAACTGGCGAGGGCTGCACCTGCAGCAGCTGCGTATAGAGTGCTGCGATGCGCGGCCAGTCGGTATCCTCGGGGCGACGCGCCGCTGCATGGCACGCTGCAATGCGCGCCTGCAGTACATAGGGATCATCAGCACCACCGGCGGCCAGCGCGCGCGCCAGCACCTGCTGCCCGCGTTCAATCTGCAGCCAGTCCCAGCGCGCGCGGTTCTGTTGGTCCAGCAGCACCGGCACGCCCTGCGCATCGGTCCGTGCTGCGGCACGCGAGGCCTGCAGCTCCATCAGCGCCAGCAGGCCCAGCACCGGCGGCACCGGCAGCCGGTGCGCCAGAATGCGCGCGAGCCGCAATGCCTCCTCGCACAGCGCCGGACGCATCCAGTCGTCACCGGCACTGGCCGCATAGCCTTCGTTGAACACCAGATAGATCGCCTCCAGCACCGATCCGAGCCGCTCGGGCATCGCGTCAGCACGTGGCACTTCATAAGGCACCTGCTTCTGCGCCAGGGTACGCTTGGCCCGCACGATGCGCTGGGCGATGGTCGGCTCCGGCTGCAGGAACGCACGCGCGATCTCGACGGTGGTCAGGCCCCCGAGCAGGCGCAGGGTCAGCGCCACCCGTGCATCGGCTGGCAGCACGGGATGGCAGGCCACGAACATCAGCCGCAGCAGGTCATCGCCCAGGTCATCCTCCAGCGCCTGGCTGTCATCCGGTGCCGGCAGCGCCGCCGGATGCAGTTCCTCGCCCCACTGTGCGTGCTGCTGCGCCACCCGCTGGTGCTGGCGCAGCACATCAATGGCACGGTTGCGCGCAGTGGTCATCAGCCAGGCTCCGGGGTTGTCCGGGATGCCCTGCTCCGGCCAACGCTCCAGCGCGGCCAGCCAGGTGTCCTGTGCCAGCTCCTCGGCACGGCCGACATCGCCCCCGAGCAGCCGCGCCAGGCGCGCGATCAACACCGGCGACTCCATCCGCCAGAGGGTTTCCAGACGCTGCGTCAGTGCGGGATCGAGCATGCGCCGATCACAGCACGCACGCCCGGCCTGCACAAGCGCCGTGGCTCACGCTTCAACGATGGGCTTGAAGCCACCCCAGAACATGCGCTGGGTATCGAACGGCATGTCCTTCGGGCCCAGCGACGCCAGCCGCGGATCGGCCATCACCCGGGCGTTGACGCGGTCGCGCGCCGCGCGCGAGCGGAACACCACGAATGCGACGATCACCGTTTCACCGGGCTTGGCCTTGACCGCCCGCGGGAACGACGTACGCTTTCCCGGCTCCACATCGTCTGCCACGCATTCCATGTACTGCAGCGCGCCATGGTCCTTCCACACTGCACCGGCCTTGCGGGCAAGGCGGCGGTAGGCCGCCACCTTGTCCTGTGGGCACGGCAGCACGTAAGCATCCACGTAAGCCATGAGGGTTCTCCCTTGCGGCGGCCGTCAGCCCGGCTCGCCGTCCATGTGTGCGATTTCCCAGAGATGGCCGTCCAGGTCCTGGAAGCCGCGCTGGTACATGAAGCCGTAGTCGCGCGCCGGCTGCGGTTCGCTTGCACCCGCCGCCAGCGCCTTGTCCACCATCACGTCCACCGCCTTGCGGCTGTCGGCCGACAGGCAGGTGATCACCTCGGTGTGGCTGTGCGCATCGGCAATCGCCTTGTTGGTGAACTGCTTGAAGAACGGCTGGGTCAGCAGCATCACGAAGATGCTCTCGCTGATGACCATGCAGGCCGCATCGTCGTTGGTGAAGGTCGGGTTGAAGCTGTAGCCCAGCGCGGCGAAAAATGCCTTGGACGCGTTCAGATCCTGCACGGGCAGGTTGACGAAGATCATCTGTGGTTGCGGTGCACTCATCGGTGAAGCTCCTTGTGGATGAAAGAAAGAGGGATCAAGGCTGCTTCATGCAGTTGACCATCCACGGCTTGCCGTAGCGGTCGGTCACCATGCCCCAGCGGTGCGCCCAGAACGTTTCAGCGATCGGCATCTGCACCTGGCCACCTTCGGCCAGCGCCGCGAACACGCGTTCGGCTTCTTCGATGCTGTCGACATCGACATTGATGGTGGTCGAGCCGCCCTCGCCACCGCCGGGGCCATCGGCCGCCATCACGATGGCACTGCCGATTTCCAGCTGGCTGTGCGCGACGTGGTCCAGGGTTTCCGGCGGCATCTCGTTACAGCCTGGCGAGCCATCGGAGGGCGGCATGTCGCGGTACTTCATTTCCGAGGTGACCTGGCCACCGAGTGCCTTGGCGTAGAACGCCATCGCCTCATGGGCCTGGCCGCTGAAGCCGAGGAAGGGAATCAGTTTCATGGCAATACTCCGTTGTGCGGTTCAGGGCAGTAGTGCCGGGTCCTGCCCGGCAGGGAGATGAATCGGGTCAACCTTCCAGCTGTGCACGCAGACGCTGTTCCTGCTGCTGTAAGTCGGGGGTGAAGGCTTCACCGAAGTCTTCGGCGGTGATCAGCGGGCGCAGTTCCAGCGTGCCGCCACTGTTGAACGGTGCGCGGCTGGCCCATTCAACGGCCTCGTCCAGCGAGCGCACGTCCCACAGCCAGAAACCGGCGATCTGGTCGCCGGCGGGGCCGAACGGACCGGCCTCGACCTTGGGTGCGCTGCTGCCGAAGTGAATGCGGCGACCGCGCTGGGTGGCATGCAGGCCTTCACCGGCCAGCATGATGCCGGCGGCCACGAGTTGTTCGTTGAAGGCGCCCATTTCGGACAATTCCTGTTCGCTGGGCATGCGCCCGGCTTCGGAGTCGGCGTTGGCCTTCACGATCACCATCACTTTCATTGCGGTCTCCCGTGGGAACGCGTGGTGCGTGCCCTTCACTGGGTACAACGAACCAGAGGGCTGGGAATCGACACGTCTGTTGGAAATTTTTTCTTCCGCGGAAAGCGTGCCTGCGGCGGGGGTCGGCGAACGGCGGAGCCCCTCCGTGGTGGGGGTGGGTTGGTCGCTGAAAGCTGGGCTCATGGGCTTTGCCGGATGGGTAGACGGGTCGGGGGACGCCGTAAACCCGTCCCTGGGGGCTTGGCCGCGGCTTGCTCGTGTGCGCTGTCCTGCGCACACGGCAAGACCGGGGTTGGGCATCGTGCCCAACCCGCCCGAGGCATGCCTCGGGCCCATGCCGCGGACACCCCCGCCCCGCCTACCCACCCGGCCCTGGACAGCTTCCTGCCTGCGGTACCCACCACGGGAAGATCAAGAAAAAAGGCAAAGGCAACAGCAACGGCAACAGCAACGGCGGATGGCTGGCGGTCTCGGCTTTGCGAGCGAAGCGACCCGCTTTTGCTCTTGCTTGTGATTTCCCGTGGTGGACGCCGCAGGAACCTGTCCAGGGCCGGGTGGGGAGACAGGGCAGGGGCGTGAGCCGCATGGATGCGGCGACCGAGCTTACATGGACGTACTTGCAGCGCCCCCTGCCCTGTCTCCCCACCCGGCCAATCGCCAAGACCCCAGCTTTGAGCGACCAACCCACCCCCACCACGGAGGGGCTCCGCCGTTCGCCGATCCCCGCCGAAGGCGCCGCTTCCCGCGCTGCAACATGCCCACGCGCAATCCTGCGCCATCATGAGCATCTGCCCCCGCCAGGACCGTGCCATGCAGCAGTACCTGCTTCTGATCTACATCGAGCCTGCTCTGCTGCAGGCCCTGCCCACCGAAGAGTTCAACGCGCTGATGCGCGACTGCCTGGCCCACGCCGACAAGCTGCAGGCCGAGGGCACGCTGCTGGCCGCGCAGAAGCTGCAGCCGGTCGACACCGCGCAGACCCTGCGCGTGCGTGATGGCCACAGCCGTGTATTGGATGGCCCGTTCGCCGAAACCCGCGAACTGCTGGCCGGCTTCAACCTGATCGTGGCGCGCGACCGCGACGAAGCCATGCGCATCGCCCGCGACTTCCCGTGGGCACGCTTCGGCAGCATCGAGGTGCGGCCGCTGGAAGACATGGACGCCGAGCGCGAACGCTGCGGCGCCCCGGCTGCGGCTATGGCAGCAGCCGCACTCTGATCTCGCGCGGGCCTACGCCTTCGTTGCCGCTGTAGTCGCGCACGCTGGCGCGCACGATGTACTCGCCCGGCGGCAACGCCGCCGGCTGCCAGCGCCCGGTTTCCATCAGGCCATCACGCACGGTGTTGGTGGCCAGATAGCGGAAACGGGTCACCGCACTGCCATGCACGGTGATGCCGCTGTCCGGTGCGTAGGCCACGCGCACCGCTTCCTTCTGCGGCGGCATGCGGTTGAACACGATGTTCCAGCGCGGCTGTTCGTAGCCCTGCAACGGCTGTCCGCCGCCATCGAGAATCTGGTAGCCCACCTGGTACATGCCCAGGCGGCGGCGCGGCAGGTTATTGTCAACCTGGTCCCAGGCCTCCACCACGATCTGCACGCCGCGGCCCTGCCGCGCCAGCATCACCACGCCGTCGCTGCCGGCCGCCAGCGGTTGGTCGTTGTCGTCCAGCAGCGCCACATCGGTGATGCGCGGCGCAAAGCGGTCGGCGTAGTTGTGGAAGCCCAGCGCCACGGCGTTGGTTTCGAAGCCACCGGTGCCGACGGCCAGGTGCACGTGCGCCTGGTTGTTGATGCTGCCCAGGCGATCACCGACGTGGATGCGCACGCCGCGGCGCACGCGCATCCGCTCCAGCTTGCCCTGCTCATCGTACAGCGCCTGCCAGCGCGCGTCGTAGGGTTCGTCACGCGGGGTCCGGCCGACCCGCATGTGGATATACTTGAGGCGGTCCACGGCCAGGCCTTCGGCCTGCTCGCCCAGGTTCCAGGCGGCCACCGGGCTGCTGATCTTGCCTTCGGCGATCGCCAGCACGGTCTGGCCCACATCACCGCGCACGTCGAAGCCGCCATGCAGGTGGTGGCGGCTCTCGCCGGTGAAGTTGCCGCGCACCTCACCCAACGTACCGACCACTTCATGCCAACCGTCCTGCGGTGCCAGCGGCCAGCGGCCGCCCGTCTTCGGCAACGCGGCATCGGCCGCCGGGCCGACCAGTGCCGGTGCCGGCAGTTCACCCACCGGCAGCGGGCGCAGGCGATGCAGACGGTAGCTGGCGGCGTCGGCCACCAGCACGCTGCCATCGGCATCCATCGCCAATCCGCTGGGGCGGGCCAGGCGCGGCAGGCGACCATTGCCAACCAGTGCGATCTGGTGGCCCTGCGGCGTCACCTGCACGATGCGGCCATCAAGATCACCCACGTACAGCACGCCATCGTGGGTGGTGGCCAGCGACAGCGGCCCATTGATCACGCCACCGGCGGCGACCACGGTGCTGACCGTGCCATCAGCGCCTATGCGGCGTACCGCGTTGTTGAACAGATCGGCCACCAGCAGCGCGCCCTGCGCATCGAAGGCCAGTGCCACCGGCGTATCGAAGCGCGCCGCAGCGCCCACGCCATCGGCCATTCCCGGGCGCTCACCGCCGGCCAGGGTGCGCACGCTGCCGTCGGTGCCGATCACCCGGATACGGTCGTTGTAGGTATCGGCCACGTAGACCTGGCCCTGCGCGTCCACTGCGATGCCCATCGGTGCATCGAAGCGCGCCTGTGCGGCAGGTCCATCAACGTGGCCCTGTTCACCACCGGCCAGCGTGGTCACCTGCCCATCGGTGCCGATACGGCGGATCGCATGGTTGCCGGTGTCGGCCACATACAGGTTGCCCTGCGCGTCGGCGGCAATGCCCGAGGGCGTATTGAAACTGGCCTGCAGTGCCAGGCCATCAACGCGCCCCTCGCCCTGCCCGGCTACGGTTTCGACGCGGCCATCAAGCAGGCGGCGGCGGATCCGGTTGTTGTCACCGGCATCGGTGAAATAGACGCTGCCATCGGCGCTGCGCAGCAGCGCGTACGGATCAGCGAAACGTGCCTGCGCGGACGCGCCATCACGGTCACCCGGGTGGCCATCGCCGGCCAGCGGCTCGATCTGCGCGGTCCAGGCCAGCGGCGTGGGCGCGAGGCCTGCGGGTTCAGCCAGCGTGTGCAGCGGTGCCTCCCACCAGGTCGCAGCCAATGCCACTACCGTCGCCAACGCTACGCCTGCCGCCATCCATTGCCACCGTGCCATCGTGCTGCGCTGCCTGCCTGCTGTCTGAAGAGGCACCGACAATAGACGCTGAACGCACGATCCGCCATGGTCAATCTTACGGTCAAACGCCAGAGTTCCATCCATCGCGCTTGTTCTCGCTGGCTGCAGCGGGTTCAATGCGGTTCCCACGGATGGAGATCCTCCATGCCCCGCACTCTCCCCCTCGCCGCTCTGCTGGTGGCCGCACTGGCCAGCACATCCGCCGCCGCCTCGATCACGGTGGCGCCGCAGAAGCCGTCAATCACCACCGATGCGATGCACATGGCCTACGCCACGCGCTGGGATGAGGCGATCCAGCAGTCACGCAGCGGCAACACGCTGGGCGCGCTGATCGCGATGGAACGGCTGATGGAAGATCCGATGCTGGATGACTTCGATGCCGAACACCGCGGTCGCGCCGCACAGGTGGCTGGCTGGACCGCGATGGTGCAGAATAAGCCGGACCAGGCCCGCCGCTACCTGCAGCGCGCTCAGGAAGCACTGCCGGACGATGCACAGATCCTGCTGACCCTGATGTCGCTGGAGCTTTCCGAGAACAAGCCCTTTCCGGCCACCAGGCTTCTGGTGCAGGCGCTGAAGCATGCCGACGCGCCGCTGCCGCTTGAGCACCAGGCCATCAACTATCTGCAGTACCGCCTGCGCGACCAGCCGCAGCAGCGCATGGAGCTGCTGCAGGCACTGTTCGACAACGGTTGGAAGAGCGGCGGCCTGGAGCCGACCGGACTGTGGCTGGCACTGGCCACGCTGCAGGCCGACAACGGCCGGAGCGACGACATCCCGGCCACGTTGGCGCGCATCACCGCCCCCGCCGAGATCATCCGGCTGCGCAGTGACAAGCGCTTCGATCGCTATATCGACCACAACGATGCCCGCTTCGATCCGGTGCAGGTTGCACAGAAGCACCTCGACGAACTGCGCGTGTCCGGCCTGCTGGATCGCAAGCTGGATGCACGCATGGCCGAATTCAGCAGCACGCTGCTGATGCTGGACCGCAACGAGGAAGTGCTGGCACTGACCGATGGCATGGCTGGTGCGGCTGCCGAAGGTGAGTCGCCCTCGGCGGCGGAAGCCGAATGGGTGGCGTGGCTGCTCAACAGCCGGCTTACGGCACTGCGCCGGCTGGGACGCACCGACGATGCACTGGCGGCGGCACAGCAGGCCGCCCGCATCGGCGCACTGGGCCCGGACGGCATCGAGCATCAGTTGAATGTCAGCTTCGTGCTCACCTCGCTGGGCCGCATGCAGGAGGCTGCGCAGACGGCAAGCGACATCCAGGGCCTCGCCGGCTACGGCAAGGCTGCACAGGCCCTGGTGCAGTTCGCCGCCGCGCGCGAGCGGGGCGATGCCAAGGCGATGGACGCCGCGCGCGAAGTGATCCTTGCCCAGCGCAACGACGCACGCCTGTTCCATCGCGAGATGCTGCTGGACGAAGGCAACCTGGAGGGCGCAGCGGCGGTGCTGATCGAACAGCTGCGCTCACCCGATGACCGCGGCGAGACGCTGGCCAGCCTGCAGGACATGCGTACCTATCCGTCGCTGCCGGGTGACGTGAAGATCGATGCGGCCTGGCGTGCCCTCAAGCAGCGCGCGGACGTACAGGCCGAGGTCGCCCGCGTCGGCCGCATCGAACGCTACGAACTGGTCAGCAGCTCAACCTCGCGCTGAGCGGATTCTGTGTAGAGCCGAGCCCATGCTTGGCTGCAATTGGCGCAGCCGAGCATGGGCTCGGCTCTACAACGCCACGTGCAGGCAGCACCGTCCGCCTAGCGCGCCGGCACCTCGGTACGGATGCCCATCGCTTCACGGTAGCGCGCGTACAGCGCCATCACCTTGTCCACATAGGCCAGGGTCTCGGCATAGGGCGGCACGCCCTTGTAGCGGGTGACCGCGCCGATGCCGGCGTTGTAGGCGGCAGCTGCCAGCGGCCGGTCACCGTTGTAGCGACGCAGCAGCGCGCGCATGTAGCGGGCGCCACCATCGATCGACTGCTGCGGCGAGAACGGATCATTCACCCCGTACTCCTGCGCGGTGTCCGGCATCAACTGCATCACGCCCTGCGCGCCCTTGGTCGAGACCGCCAGCGCATCGAAGTTGCTCTCGGCATGGGCGATCGCGCGCAGCCACGCGTCATCCACGCCGGTGGCCTTGGCGGCGGCCTTGAACTGTTTGGCATGCTGGGCCAACTGGGGCTTGCCGACCTTGCCCAGGCCTTCGTGGGCAGGCTCACCCGGCGGCGTAGCCACGGTGAACTTCAGGAACACTTTCGAGCCGGGCAGGTTGCGGGTGGAATAGACCAGCACGCCGTCCTGCTCGCGCTCGTACAGTACGCCGCTGAACACGCCCATGTTGCCCCACAGGTTCGGGGCCTGGATGGCGTTGTCGTCGATTTCCTTGGCGGTACAGCGCGAGCCGGGTTCCGGGGCGGTCGCCAGGCTGACGGTGTTGCCCTGCACACAGCGGTAGACGGTGCGCGCGGCGGCATGCCCGGGCCACAGGCAGGGCAGCAGCAACAGCGCAAGCAGGAGAGGGCGACGGGACATGGCGGCCGGATCATCCGGCCGCGCCCGCTAATGCTGGGTGAATGGGGGTCGGCAGGGCTGCGCCCTGCACCCGTGGTAGTGCCGGCCGCTGGCCGGCAACCTCAACAGCAACGGCAACGGCCGATTTCCTGCGAGGAGGCGGGGTCGGATCCCGTTGCTGAGCAACGGGCTCTGACCCCACTCCAGAAAGATCTCTGGATCAATCAATGGAACGAAAACGCCGGGCTACTTCGCGGTCCTCCGACGCACCCAATACCCCACGCCCAGCAGCACGAACCACGCCGGGCTGGCGATCAGCGCCTGGCGGGTGTCGGCCTGCAGGCTCAGCAGCACCAGCACGGCGGCGAAGAACACCAGGCAGGCCCAGCACATGGCAACGCCGCCAGGCATCTTGAAGATCGAGGCAGCGTGGCGCTCCGGGTAGCGACGGCGATAGGCCATGTAGGCCACCAGGATCAGCGACCAGACGAAGATGAACAGCACCGTCGCCAGCGTTGTCACCAGGGTGAAGGCGGTCACCAGGTTCGGAATCAGGTAGATCAGCAGCGTGCCACCCAGCAGGCACAGGCAGGAGAACAGCAGGCCACGGGCGGGCACGGCGGCGCGCGACAGTTTCGACAGCCCGCGCGGGGCGTGGCCCTCTTCGGCCAGGCCGTACAGCATGCGGCTGGTGGAGAAGATGCCGCTGTTGGCCGAGGACGTGGCCGAAGTCAGCACCACGAAGTTGATCAGGCTGGCGGCGGCGGGAATGCCGGCCAGCACGAACAGCTGCACGAACGGGCTCTTGTCCGGCACCACCTGGCGCCACGGGGTGACGGCCATGATCGCGATCAGCGCCAGCACGTAGAAGATGATGATGCGCACCGGGATGGAGTTGATCGCCTTGGGCAGGTTGCGCTCGGGGTCGGCGGTTTCGGCGGCGGTGGTGCCGACCAGCTCGATGCCGACGAAGGCGAACACCGCAATCTGGAACCCGGCGAAGAAGCCGACCAGGCCCATCGGGAACATGCCGCCGTCATTCCACAGGTTCGACAACGACGCGGTGTGGCCGCTGGGTGAAGTGAAGCCCCACGCCACCAGCCCGGCGCCGGTGATGATCAGTGCGCAGATCGCCACGATCTTGATCAGCGCGAACCAGAATTCCATTTCACCGAACAGCTTCACCGTCACCAGGTTCAACGACAGCAGCAGCATCACGCAGGCCAGCGCCGGCTTCCAGGCTTCAAGCCCGGGGAACCAGAACTGTGCGTAGGCAGCAATCGCGATCACATCGGCAATGGCGGTCACGATCCAACAGAACCAGTAGGTCCATCCACAGAAGAAGCCAGCCCAGGGGCCGAGCAGGTCGGTGGAAAAATCGATGAAGGATTTGTACTGCAGGTTGGACAGCAGCAGCTCGCCCATCGCGCGCATCACGAAGAACAGCATCGCGCCGATGATCAGGTAGACGAAGACGATGGACGGTCCGGCCAGGCTGATGGTCTTGCCCGACCCCATGAACAGGCCGGTGCCGATGGCACCGCCGATGGCGATCAGTTGCAGGTGGCGGTTGGACAGGCTGCGGCGCAGGTGCTCGGGGGGCGTTGCGGGCTCGGTCATGGGCGCGGAAAGGGGCGGGCGAAGCGTTCGACGGTAGTCCTCCGCGGCGCGGAGCGCCAGCGCAGGACGACCCGATCACGTCAAACCTGGCCGCTTTCATCACAATGTGACCCAATACCGGATTCGTCCCATTCCACCCGGCCCGGCGCCATGCTCAGATAGCCGCACCTGCCCAAGGACCGGCCCCGCCCATGCACCCTGCCCTGCCCGCCCCGCTGGAGCTCCGGCCATGAGCCGGCTGCGCGTGATCATCGGCGGCACCGCGCTGGCGCTGCTGGCTGCGGCGCTGCCGATCGCAGTGATGGCCTATGCCACTTGGGACCGCACGATCAGCGTCGAACAGCAACGGCTGCACGACATCGCCCTGCGCACCCTGCGCCGTTCCGATCTGTCCTACCACGAGGCGCTGGCCGCGCTGAAATCGGCCGAGGCCAGTACCGCCTCGGGCTGCGATGAGGAACACATCCGGCGCATGCAGACGCTGGTAATGACCACGCCATCGGCCGACCAGATGGGCTACTTCGAAGGCGGCAAGCTGCGTTGCACCTCGTGGGGCCCGTTCCGCTCCGACGTCAGCCAGCCCAGGGCCGACCACGTGACCAGTGACGGCGCCGGCATCGCGGTGGACGTGCGGCCCGAAGCCAGCGGCCGTCGCCAGGTGCTGTCGATCCTGTACGGCTCCTACGACGTGCTGGTCGATCCGCGCCGCTTCGTCGATGTCATCGTGGATCCGCATGTCCGCCTGGCACTGGCCAGCCCGGATGGGCGCCTGCTGGCCAAGCAGGACGGCATGGACACGGCACTGCTGGAGACCCTGCTACGCAATCCCGGCGAAGGGCTGGACCAGAACACGCTCTACGCCACCGCCCGTAACGAGGAATGGCTGGCGATCGCCACCACGCCACGCACTGCGCTCGCCGCCACCTTCCGCCAGCAGGCCTGGCTGTTCGTGCCGCTGGGCATCCTGCTGGCAGCCGCCGGCGCCGGCCTGGTGATCTGGCTGTCGCGGCGGCGCCTGTCACTGCGTGGCGAGCTGGCCACCGCCATCCGTCGCCGCGAGCTGTACCTGCATTACCAGCCGATCATCGAACTGGACACCGGCATCTGCGTTGGCGCCGAGGCCTTGATCCGCTGGCAGCGCCCGGACGGCACCCAGGTGCGGCCGGACCTTTTCATTCCACTGGCCGAAGAGGCCGGCATGATCGCCGCGGTCACCGACCTGGTGATCGAGAACGTGGTGCGCGACATGCGCGAACTGCTGGTGGCCGACCGCAGCGCACACATCGCGATCAATCTGGCCGCCGAGGACATCAGCAGCGGCCGTGCCTTGCAGATGATCTCCAAGCACATGGCCGGCAGCGGCATCCTGCCGCAGCAGATCTGGATGGAGGCCACCGAGCGCGGCTTCCTCGACCTGGATCGCGCCCGCACGATGCTGGCGCAGGCACGCCGTGCGGGTCACAGCGTGGCCATCGACGATTTCGGCGTGGGCTTCTCCAGCCTGCAGTACCTGGAACAGCTGCCACTGGATGCGCTGAAGATCGACAAATCGTTCATCGATGCGATCGGCACCGAGAGCGCGACGAGCCCGGTGACACCGCACATCATCGACATGGCCAAGGAGCTGGGCCTGTGGGTGGTGGCCGAGGGCGTGGAGACCGAGGCGCAACTGGCCTACCTGCACAGCCGGCACGTGGAGTTCGGGCAGGGCTGGCTGTTTTCGCGCCCGCTGCCCCGTGATGAGTTCGTGGCGTTCCACCAGAAGCGGCAGCAGCGATACGGCGCGGCGCGGGAGCACATGCAGAATCCGCGCAGCGTGCCGATCGAGCGTGAGGGAGTGGAGTAGGACGGCGAACGGCAGGGCGCCTCGTGGTGGGTCGCGGACAGCTATCCCTGGGTTGGCCGGGACGGTCGGGTTCGCGGGGGACGCCGTAAACCCATCCATGGGGGCTTGGCCGCGGCATCCATGCCGCGGACACCCCCGCGAACCCGACCGCCCCGGCCTCCGACAGATCCCGCAGCGTCCCACCACGGAATCAACAGAAGAAAGCAAAAGCAAACGCGGGTCGCTGCGCTCGGTGGATCCACGCCATGCGTGGATGGCGTGGACCACGGTAGTGCCGGCCGCTGGCCGGCACCTCCGTAACGTTTGACCTGCGCCTACGCCCAGGCCTTCGGCCGCGCCAGCAGCCATGCAGCGCTCACCGCCAGCAGCAGCAACGGCAGCCATCCCAACTGGTTCGGGCCGCCCGCCTGCAGCAGCACACCCCCTGCAACGCCACCGGCAGCAATGGCCAGGTTCCAGCCGGTCACCAGCATCGACTGCGCCAGATCCGCGGCGGCACCTGCGCGACGTGCCAGTGCGGTCTGGAACAACGTAGGCACCGCGCCGAAGGCCACGCCCCACAGGATCGTCGCCAGCAGCAGCGGCGTCGCTTGGCCTGGCCACAACAGCAGGGTCAGCACCGGCAGGATGAAACCGATCACCGCCGCCCACACCAGCGTGCGCAGATGACGGTCCACGCCCCAGCCGGCAATGCCAATGCCGGCGATGGCGGCCACGCCAAAGGCCAGCAGCAGGCGGTCCAGCCACGGGCCGGCACCCGCCTCCACCGCCAATGGTTCGATGTAGGTGTAGAGCACGTTGTGCGCCAACACATACAGCACCATCACCAGCAGCGCGCTGCGCACACCGGGCATGCGCCAGACCGCGCCCAGCGACGTGCGCTGGCCGGCACCGGCAGCGGGCAAGGCTGGCAGCGCCCAGCGCGCGTAGGCCAGCAGCCCCACGCTCAGCACGCTCATCAACGCGAACGCCCAGCGCCAGCCGATCTGCTGGCCCAGCAGCGTGCCGGCCGGCACCCCCAGCGACAGCGCCAGCGGTGAACCAACCATCGCCACTGCAATCGCGCGGCCCTGCAACGAGGGCACCACCATGCGCGCGGCGTAGCCGGCCACCAGCGACCACAGCAGGCCACCACACACGCCGGCCAAGAAACGTGCGGCCAGGATCAGCGGGTAGCTGCTGCTCAGTGCGGTCAGCGTGTTGACCACCACGAAGCCAGCGATGGCGGCCAGCAACAAGGGGCGCCGTGGCAGGCGCTGGGTCAGTGCGGTCATCGGCAGTGCGGCCATCACCGAGCCCAGTGCGTACACGCTGACCAGCTGGCCGACCGCCGCATCACTCACCCCGAGGCTTTCGCCCATCGGCCGCAGTACACCGGCCGGCAGGGTCTCGGTCAGCAGCGTGATGAAGCCGCCGCCGGCCAGCGCCAGCAGTCCCGCCCACGGCAGGCGCGTGGCTTCACCGGCCGGGCTGGCCGCATCGATGGCATGGCCGCTCATCGCACGGTCTCCAGATCGGCGTACACCGCATCACGCAGCTCATCAACGAAGGCACCGTCCATGCCTTCGTACAGGGTGTTGGTCAGCGCCACCACGCTCAGCCCACGCGCAGGGTCGACGAACCAGCTGTGCCCATAGGCACCGCCCCAACGCCATGTACCTACGTTCTGCGGCGTGCCGCTGGCGGCGGCGTCACGCAGCACAGCAAAGCCGAGCCCGAAGCCCCAGCCGGCCGGTTCCGGCGGCCCCTGTTCGCCTACCTGCGGGGTGGCCATCTGCGCTGCCAGTGCGGGCGGCAGCAGATTCGAAGCCCGCACATCGCGCAAGGCCTCCAGCACCGCCATTACGTCATCGGCGGTGCCGACCAGGCCAGCGCCGGCCGAAGGGAAACGGCTGGCATCGGTGGCACGCGCGAGGCTGTACTCGATGCCGACCGTACCCTCGAACGGAGCGACCACCTCGCCTTCCTGCAGGCGATGCGGCTGCGGCGCGTCGCTCACATAGGGCGTAGCCAACCGTGCCGCGTCGCGTGCCGCAAATGCAGTGTCGCGCAGCCCCAAGGGGGCGGCCAGCAAGCGCTCGTACAGTGCCTGCAGGGTTTCACCCGTCGCTGCTTCGGCCACGGCACCGGCAACGTCCACGCCCAACGAGTACAGCCATTGGCTGCCGGGGGCGAACAGCAGCGGTGCCTGGCCGATACGCTGCACGTTGTCCGCCAGGCTCATGGGATTGGCATCCAGGCCATCGCTGACGCCAGCGCGTGCATATGGGCCGTCGACGTCGGCTTCCAGGAAGCGGTAGCCCAGCCCGCTGCTGTGGCTGAGCAGCTGGCGCAGGCTGATCGCTGGCGTGCTGCCATCGGCCAGCGCCGGGCGGAAGTCCGGCAGCCAGCGCTGCACCGGTGCATCCAGGTCGAGCACGCCCTCGGCCACCAAGCGCAGGATCACCGTGGTCAACAGCGGCTTGCTCACCGAGGCCAGCCGGAACAGCTGATCGCGTTGCATCGGCATGGCCGACTCGCGATCGGCCAGCCCGGTCGCGCTGGCGTGGCGCAGCACACCGTGCTCGCGCACCAGCACCACCGCACCGACCAGGCGCTGCGGGTGCACCTGCTGCAGCAGCCGCTGCACCGAAGGCAGCGTCGGCGCGGGTTCAAGGGAAGGAGCGGCATTCATCGCGGGAATCCGTGGGGAGAGGCCCGCCACGTTAGGCAGCACGGCGCAGCGCAAAAAGCCGGTTGCCGCTCCGGGCATCATGGACCGTGCAGTCCGCAATCGGCATGATGGCCGGAACTGCAAGGCCGCAACGGTCCCCACGCCACCCCGCACCACAGTGTTGCGATGGCGGAGCCGCCCGCTACGGCCGCGCCAATCTACCCTGCCGCTTTCATCGCCCGCACGCCCATGTCAGTCCTGGACAACCTCGCCAATCTGCAGACCTTCGTGCACGCGGCCGATACCCGCAGCTTCGTCGAGACCGGGCGCCTGCAGGGCATCTCGGCCTCGGCCGCCGGCAAATGCGTTTCGCGGCTGGAACAGGCATTGGGCGTGCGCCTGTTCCACCGCAGCACGCGCAGCATCACCCTCACCGCCGAGGGCCAGCTGTTCCTGGCGCGCTGCCGGCGCATCCTCGACGAGCGCGATGCCGCGCGCACCGAGCTGGCACAACCGCACGCCTCGCCCCGTGGCACCCTGCGCATCAGCCTGCCCCTGGTCGGCGACCTCACCCTGCCGTTGATGGCCGAATTCATGGCGGCGTATCCGGATATCCGCCTGGACCTGGACTTCAGTGACCGCCTGGTTGATGTCATCGAGGAAGGTTTCGATGCCGTGCTGCGCGTCGGCGAACCCAGCGACTCGCGGATGAACGCACGCCGGCTGGGGGTATTCCCGCGGCGTGTCGTTGCCTCGCCGGCGTACCTGCAGCGCCGCGGCACGCCCCGCACGCCGGCCGACCTGATGCAGCACACGCTGCTGCACTACCGCTTCCCCAGCAGCGGCAAGCTGGAGCCGTGGCCGATCCACTGGCCCGACCATGAAACACCGCAGGAACTGCCGGTACACATGGTGGCCAACACCATCGAAGCGCGGGTAGCGCTGGCACTGCGCGATATCGGCCTGGCCTTCGTGCCGGTGCACTCGGTGCGCGATGCACTGGCCGACGGCCGGCTGGTGACCGTGCTGGACGAGCACGTGCATTCCTGCGGCACCTTCCATCTGTTGTGGCCCTCCGGACGACACGTGCTTCCGAAGCTGCGGGTGTTCATCGACTTCGTCGGAGCGCGCCTGGAAACCGTGCCGTAGATCCACGTCATGCGTGGATGCTTCTTGTAGAGTCCAGCCATGCTCGACTCACCGGAACCCAAGCGAAGATCAGCCGAGCATGGCTCGGCTCTACAGCTGCACGCAGCCATTCAGCAACCCCCGCTATACTGGCCGCTCATTCCTCCAAGAGGCTCGCGACCAATGCGCCATTGATGCCGCCGTCTTCCCACTAGACGGCCTGACTCTTCCCGCCCCTGCGCGCAGGGGAGAACCCGGCATCCATGGAGGTCGCATGACCCCGCATTCCCTCACGCTCGATCGCGTGTCGTATCGATTGGCCGACGGCCGCCCGCTGTTTTCCGATCTGACGTTTTCCTTCGAACCGGTCGCCACCGGCCTGGTCGGTGCCAATGGCGCCGGCAAGAGCGTGCTCGCACGCCTGCTGGCGGGCCGGCTATTGCCAGACAGCGGCCAGGTACGCGGCAGCGGCCGCGTATTCCTGTTGCCGACGCCCGGGTATCCACCCGCCGGCACGGTCGGTGAACTGGCCGGTGTCGGCGCGGAACTGGCCGCACTGCAACGCATCGAAGCCGGCAGCGTGGACGAAGCCGACTTCGCCCGCGTCGGCGATCACTGGGATCTGCGCGAGCGCCTGCAGCGGCAATGGCGCGCGCTGCAGCTTCCCGACGACCTCGATCCCACCCAGCCCGCCGCGCGCCTCAGCGGTGGCCAGGCGATGCAGGTCGCGCTGTCCGGTGCCTGGGCCAGTGGTGCCGATTGGCTGATCCTGGACGAACCCAGCAACCACCTCGACGCACGCCATCGCCAACAGCTGTACGAACAGTTGCAGCAGTGGCGCGGTGGCCTGCTGGCAATCAGCCATGATCGCGAACTGCTGGCACACATGCAGCAGATCGTCGAGCTCGATGCGCGCGGGCTGCAGCGTTACGGCGGACCGTGGCAGCACTACGCCGACACGCGCGCCGCCGAACGTGAAGCCGTCGCCGCCCAGCTGGACCATGCGCGTGCACAGCACCGGCAGCAGCAACGCAGCGCGCGCGAACAGCACGAACGCCAGCAGCAGCGCCAGGCACGTGGCAACCGTGACGCGAAGCAGGCCAACCAGGCCCCGATCCTGCTCGGCCGGCAGAAGCAGCGTGCCGAGGCCAGTCATGGCCGCGCGCAGCAGGTGCAGGCCGAGCGCCTGCAGGCCAGTGCAGAGCAGCTGCGCGCAGCGGCATCCGCAGTGCATGCCGCCCCGGAACTGGCACTGTTTGCTGGTTCGGGCGAGCGTGGCAGCGCGCGGCTGCTGCAGGCGGATTCGCTGGTGCTGCCCCATGGCTGCAGTGCGCCGTTGCAGCTGGAGATCCGTCGCGGCCAGCGCATCGCCGTAGTCGGTGACAACGGCAGCGGAAAATCGACCCTGCTGCGTGTATTGGCCGGCCAGCTGCCTGCTTGCAGTGGCACCGTGCAACGGCATGCGCCACTCGCCCTGCTCGACCAGCAGCTGCTGGGGCTGTCCGGCGAACGCAGCATCCTCGACACTGTGCAGGCCGCCAACCCGCGCACGGACCCAGGCGAGCTGCGCACGCGGCTGGCCCTGCTCGGGCTGGATGCACAGCGCATCCAGCAGAACGCCCACAGCCTCAGCGATGGCGAACGGGTGAAGGGTGCGCTGGCCAGCGTGTTGTATGCCGATCCCGCGCCCCAACTGTTGCTGCTGGACGAGCCCGGTAACGCGCTGGATCTGAGTGCGTTGCAGGCGTTGGAGGAACTGCTTGCGGCGTGGCCGGGCGCGCTGGTGATGGTCAGCCACGACCGGCACCTGCTGCAGGCATTGCGACCGACCCACGTGCTGCAGGTGAGCACCGGGGGTTGGCAGTGGCGTGACGCGTTGTAGATCCACGCCATGCGTGGATTCAATTTTGTAGCGTCGAGCCATGCTCGACTCCGCCATGCATCCATCCACGCGTGGCGTGGATCCGGCGCAACAGCAGCCGAGCGCCGGCTCGGCTCTACAGGATTGGCCGCGACGGATCACATTGTAGAGTCGAGCCATGCTCGACTCCGCCATGCATCCATCCACGCGTGGCATGGATCCAGCGCAACAGCAGCCGAGCGTCGGCTCGGCTCTACAGGATTGGCCGCGACGGATCACATTGTAGAGTCGAGCCATGCTCGACTCCGCCATGCATCCATCCACGCGTGGCGTGGATCCAGCGCAACAGCAGCCGAGCGTCGGCTCGGCTCTACAGGAGCCGTTCGATCAGCGCTTCCACACCGGGAACGCCTGTGGCAACTGCTGCCACAGCAATGGCCCCGCACGCAGTTCCTGGTCATTAAGCAGGCAGGCATCCAGCTCCGCGCGCACCGCACGCTCGTCCATGTGCACGCCAATCACTACCAGCTCCTGGCGCCGATCACCCCACAACGGGTGCCACAGCCGCTGCATCGCCGTGTGCGCAGCCGAATCCGGGAATTCCTCAAGCCCCGGCAGCGGCGCGCTCCAGCAATCGGCCTGCTGCCGCGCCCATCCCAGGTCGCTGTAAGGCAGCTGTGTCGGCGGCAACAACGGCGCGGTGTCTTCCAGGCCGGCACGCACGCGGTCGCGCGCGGCATACCAGAAGCCTGCGGCCTGCGTCCGTGTCGCCGCGCCCACGGTGTTCAGCTCGCCCACCCAATCCATGCGATTGGCCAACCAGAACCAGCCCTTGCTGCGGATCACGCCGGGCATCCCCGACTGCAGCGCGCGGGCGAATCGCGCGGGGTGGAATGGACGTCGCGAGCGGTAGACGAAGCTGCCGATGCCGTACTCCTCGGTCTCCGGTGTGTGCTCCCCGCGCAGTTCCTTCACCCAGCCCGGCGCACGTTGCGCGCGCTCCATGTCGAAGCGTCCGGTATCCAGCAGCTCGGCCAGAGGCACATCGCCGAAGCTGGACAGCAGCAGCTTGGCGTCGCGGTTCAGGCCACGCAACACGGCCAGCGTGTCCTGCAGCACTTCGTCATCCACCTGGTCCACCTTGCTGACCACGATCACGTCGGCGAATTCGACCTGCTCGCACAGCAGGTCAACCACACCCCGGTCGTCATCCGGGCCGGCCTGCTGGCCGCGCTCGGCCAGGCGCAGAGTCGAACCAAAGTCGGCAAGGAACGCGCTGCCGTCGACCACCGTCACCATCGTATCCAGCCGCGCGATGTCACTCAGGCTGAAGCCCTGCTCGTCGCGCACCGCGAAGGTGGCCGCCACCGGCATCGGTTCACCGATGCCCGTCGATTCGATCAGCAGATAGTCATAGCGGCCCGCATCGGCCAAGCGCCGCACTTCCTGCAGCAGGTCATCGCGCAGCGTGCAGCAGATGCAGCCGTTGCTGAATTCCACCAGCGTCTCTTCGGTGCGGCGCAGCTCGGCGCCACCTTCGCGCACCAGCTGCGCATCGATGTTGACCTCGCTCATGTCGTTGACGATGACCGCTACACGCAGGCCCTCGCGGTTGCGCAGGATCTGGTTGAGCAGGGTGGTCTTGCCGGCCCCCAGGAAACCGGACAGTACGGTGACCGGAAGGCGACGGTCGGCGCGGGAAACAGTGTTCATGTCGGAGCGGGTTGGCTGCGGAACGGAAATGTTACTGTATAACAATTGTTGCGCAAGGAACCTCCCCCGATGAAGTCACCTTCTGCCGCCCTGCTTGATGCCGGCGCGGTCGCCCTGTCCAGCCTGTGCCTGCTGCACTGCCTGGCGCTGCCCCTGCTTGCCGCCGCGCTGCCGCTGTTCGGCACCTGGGCCGAAGCGGAATGGGTGCACCTGCTGTTCGTGGCCATCGCCCTGCCGCTGACCGGCTACGCGCTGTGGCGGGCCGAGCGCCGTCACCCGCTGCCGGTACTGGCCTGGGCCACCGCCGGCGTGGGTCTAGGCCTGCTGCTGGCCGGCGCGCTCGCGCTGCCAACGCATGCCTGGGAAACACCGATGACCGTCACCGGCAGCCTGCTGCTGGCCGCCACGCATATCTGGAACGCGCGGCACCGACACGGGTAGTGCCGGCCGCTGGCCGGCACTACCCCTGCTATTTGCCGTAGCGGCGCAGCAGTTCCACCAGCACTTCGGCCTCGTCCGCCCGCTTCTGCGGGTCGTCGGCACCCACTACGTGTTCCTGCAGGTGCTCGTGCAGCAGCTCCATCAACAGGCTGTGGGCTGCACCGCGCACGGCGGCGACCTGCACCAGCACGTCCGCGCAGTCACTCGCTTCCCCCTCGGGCTTGTCCAGCGCCTGCTCCAACGCCGCCACCTGACCCGCGATACGGCGTACCCGGGTCAGCAGCTGCTTTCGATTCTTGTGTACATGGGCCATGACCGGATCATATACCCTATGGGGGTATCCACTCCGCCCCCTTGGTTCCCCCATGCACCTGGACGCCCTCGCCGCCGCCCGCCGCCACGAACACCGCTTCGACGACGGCAACCCGCTGGCCGAACGCAATACCCGCCGCGCCCTGTGGCTCACCGTCGGCATGATGCTGGTGGAGATCGTCGGCGGCTGGTGGTTCAACTCCATGGCCGTGCTCGCCGACGGCTGGCACATGAGTTCGCACGCGCTGGCGCTGGGCCTCTCGGTGTTCGCCTACCGCTGCGCGCGCCGCTACGCGCACGATCCGCGCTTCGCCTTCGGCACCTGGAAGATCGAAATCCTGGCCGGCTACACCAGTGCCATCGCCCTGCTCGGCGTCGCCGCGCTGATGGCCGTGCAGTCACTGGAGCGGCTGTGGGTACCGGCGCCGATCCACTACAACGAAGCCATCGCAATCGCTGCGGTGGGCCTGGGCGTGAACCTGCTCTGCGCATGGTGGCTGCACGACAGCCCGGGCCACGCGCATCACCACCACGGGCATGATCATGGCCACGGGCATGACCACGAACACCACGATCACGGCCATGCACACGGTCACGACCTCAACCTGCGCTCGGCCTACGTGCACGTGCTGGCCGACGCCGCCACCTCGGTGCTGGCCATCGTCGCCCTGCTCGGCGGCAAGCTGCTGGGCCTGACCTGGCTGGACCCGGTGATGGGCCTGGTCGGCGCCGTACTGGTCACGGTGTGGGCGATCGGCCTGCTGCGCGACAGCGGCCGCATCCTGCTCGACGCGCAGATGGACGCGCCGGTGGTGGCCGAAGTGCGCGAGGTGATCGAACAGGGCCCGTGGCCGGCACGCCTGGCCGACCTGCACGTCTGGCAGGTGGGCCGCGGCAAGTATGCGGTCAGCGCCAGCGTGGTCACCAGCGACGTCACGCTGGATGCCGATACCGTGCGCAACGCGCTGGCGATCCATGAGGAGCTGGTGCATGTGACGGTGGAGATCCACCGCAGCTGATTCTGTCCGGCTGCCTTCGCACTTGTAGAGCCGAGCCCATGCTCGGCTTGCCGTTGACCCTGGTAGAGCCGAGCCATGCTCGGCTGTCGCAAGCCATCAGCCGAGCATGGGCTCGGCTCTGCAGTCAGAGCTTCAGCATCATCCGCAGCAGGTACATCAGCAGCGGCAGCGCGCTCAGCACCGCACCACTGATACCGATCCACGGCCAGCGCTCGCCGCGCACGCGCGAAGCCACCGCCAGACCGCAGCCCACCAGTGCCGCACCCAGCACGCCCACGCCCAATCCCGCAGCCATGCCATTACCGCCTGCGGCCACCGCCGCCTGCGCAGCCAGGCTGCCCGCGCCCCAGCCCACCACGATCCCCAGCCAACTGGCCATGCCGCACCACGGTGCCTTGCCCTGCGCCATCCGAAAACCCCTGTGTCCTTGCCGAATTTCTGTACGGACCACGCCCGTGTGCTGCCTACACTAGCCTCACCTGCCCTGTCGGGACATCCCATGCGCACGCTCCGCCTGCTGCTGCCCGGTGCCCTCCTGCTGCTCACCGCCTGCAGTGGTGACGCCGGGCTTCCTTTCAGCGCCGACCCGTTGCAGGGCTGTTTCGCCACCAGCGCGCGCAAGCCGGCCGATTTCCGCATCGAACGGGAAGGCGGCCAGTACTTCGTCTCCTTCAGCCGCGGCGACCAGTGGCAGCGCGAACCCAATGCTCTGCACAAGGCCACCCGCAGCGAGATCAGCCGCTACTTCCGCGATGACGCCGAACAGATCGACAGCGCGCTGATCCGCATGGCTGGTGGCTTCGGCATCTTCCACTTCAACAAGGACGCAACATTGAAGGGCAAGGCCAGTGATAGTGACTACATGGCGTTGATGCTGATCGGTGCTGGGCCGGTGTATGCAGTGAAGTGCCCGTAAGACGCAATGATTCTGACGGCGGCTCAGGGCATTATGGGCGCGTCCTGTTTTCTTTGAGGAGCGATGGCAATGCTGCTGTTTCTGCTGCTTTCGGTAAGCGCGCCGAAGACCCAGGGTGCCTATGACGAAGTCCGGCAGCTGCCCGATGGCCAGACCCTGATCATGCGCACCCTGGACTGGGATCTCGGTGATGGTCGCCACGAACGCGTTACCGTGCATTGGCTGCTGCAGGAAGACGGCAGCCTGCGCTACGACTTTGATCGGCAGCCACCGGAAACCCAGGAGGTCCACCATCGGTCGTGCGCGCTGCAGGGCATGCAGCCATCACGTGGCGTCGGCACGATCTCAGGAGAAGGAGCCACGCACGGCTTCAGCTGCACCCGCCAGCGGTAGAGCCGAGCCCACGCGTGGCGTGGATCTACCGCAACAGCAGCCACGCGTGGCCCCGGCAACAGCTGCGGTACCATGCCCTCCCCCGAACCGCCCCGGTACCCGCCGTGCCCCACTACACCGGCCCCCTGCTGACCCGCGACAGCGCCGACACCCTGCGCCGTGCCCACGACAAGGGCGCTGCCGACTGGCAGGGTTCGCTCGACCTCGGCCGCAGCCAGGACAGCGTGGCACTGGATACCGACGGCTTCCACTTCCGTGGCCAGGCCTACCCGTGGCCGGGCAAGCTGAAGGATCGCACGCTGTACTACTGGGACGGCGAGGAGTTCGCGCCGATCTCGCGCTACAGCGGCTCGCTGATCAAGCTGGTGCCGACCGAATGGGGCGCACCGACCTTCGAGATCGACGGCATCAAGATGCTGCCGACCTCCAAGCTGTCCCCGTTCGAGGATGCACGCCGCAAGGTGGAGCTGGTCGCCCCGGCCGGCAAGGTCATCCTCGATACCTGCGGCGGCCTGGGCTACTTCGCCGCCTGCGCGCTGGAGGCCGGTGTCGGCCAGATCCGCTCATTCGAGAAGAATGCCGACGTGATGTGGCTGCGCACGCTCAACCCGTGGTCGCCGGATCCGGACTCGGCTGCGGCCGGTGGCCGCCTGCAGTTCAGCCACGGCGATGTCTCGCAGCAGATCGAACAGGTGGCAAGCAACAGTGTCGACGCGATCCTGCACGACCCGCCGCGCTTCGGCATCGCCGGCGAACTGTACTCGCAGGTGTTCTACGACCACCTCGCCCGCGTCATCCGCAAGGGCGGCCGGCTGTTCCATTACACCGGCGCGCCGAACAAGCTGACCAGCGGCCGCGACGTGCCACGTGAAGTAGCCAAGCGTCTGGAAAAGGCCGGCTTCAAGGCCGAGCTGGCGCTTGACGGCGTGCTGGCCGTCAAGCGCTGAGCCTCACTCCGAATCCACCTTGGCCAGCTTCATCACCCACTTCGGCACTTCCGGTTCTCCGGCGTAGAAGTCTTTCGGCTTCTTCTCCGCCATCGCCCAGCGGTGCAGCCAGCTCGGGCCGTAACGGCCGCTGTAGCCTTCGGCACCACGTGCATAGGCCGGGTCACGCATCGCCTCATCCAGTGAGATGAAGCGATAACCGCGGCGCTTCGTCGCCGCCACCAACTCAGCGAACGTGGCCGCATTGAGTTCGTTGGCGTGCATCAGCCAGACCTGCGGCAGCGTGTAGCCCAGCAACGCCTGCGACTGCTTCTCGTAGTAATCCAGCTTGTTCAGCATGTACGGCACATAGCCTTTTCGCAGTTGTGCCAGCGTCGCCTCGCGCGCCGGGGAATCCGGTTGCTCGTTCATCACGTTGGCATAGGCGAACGCCCACACCCACTCGCCGTTGTCGACCGTCACCGGCGCCACGCGGTAGCCATGCTGCTTGAAGAACGCGTCCATCTCCGCGCGTTCGTCCGGCGTGCGCCCTGCACGCAGATAGGGGTGACGCATCCACTGCGGCTTCAGCCCACGCTCGGCCAGCAGCGGCCGCAGCACTGTCTCGCCACGCAGGAAATCCTGCTGGAACGCGGGTACGCCCTTGGCATTCAGATCCATGTGCGAGTAGGAGTGGTTGCCCAGCACATAACCGGCATCCAGCCAGTCGCGCAGCATCTGCACCCGCGCCGGCTGCACCTGCCCGTCGATCTCAAGCTTGTTCTCGTTGACGAAGCCGACCACCGGCACACCCGCTTGGCGCAGCTGCGCCATCAGCGCTTCATGCCGCGACTGCAGGTCCAGCGGAACGATCTCGTCCACCCGCGCCCAGGGCAGGTCGTCGATGGTCACCGCAATCCGGCGATCCACTTCGGCGGCGTGCACCGCCAACGAACACAGCAGCAATGGCACAGCACGCAGCAACCAACGCATCAGCACATCCTTGCAGGAGCGAAGTGCTGACTTTAGCGCGATTGCGGGCGCGTGGCCGGTCAAACGCCCGCTATGGGCTGGGCGACTGCACCTGACGTTCGCGCACGATCGCCCGCCACAGCATGAATCCCGCAGCCATCGCCATCAGCATCAACGCGACCAGCACCAGGGCAAGGTCATCGGGATTGCGCAGCAGCGGCGCGTGCTCGCGGGTGAGGATGCCGAACACCACCTGTTGCGCCTGTGCCAGTGGCAGCCGGCCCTGCTCGCCCAGTTCCACCAGGCACGCCGCTGGGGACAGTTTGGCTACGCTGATCCATGCCATGTCGTACAGATGCAATGCCCTGGCGGCCAGTGCCAGGATCGCTGCGTGCAGCGCCATCAATCCCCAGTTGGCGCGTCGCAGGCGTTCCGACAAACGGCCCAGGCGGTAGACGCTGATCGACATCGCGCCCAGCAGCGCCAGTACCACGCCCGCCATCGGAATCCACTGCAGCGGTTGCCACGGAGCAAGCGCAGTGGACCGCGCCAGCAGCTGTTCGGCCACCTGCATGCGCGCGACCGGGTCGGGGCCACCGCACGCGTCATCCACCGGCTCCAGCAGCAGTCCCACGCGGTAGTGGAAGAAGCCGGCTGCAAGGGCTACCGCCAGCAGCGCCACCACCTGCAGCGCCAGCAGGATCGGGCCAGGACCACAGATACGACAGAAGCGGGTAGCAGCAGAGACCATCGGTTCATCCGTGACAACAAAGGACCATCCTAACCAAGCGCCCTGTGCTTGTCGGCTGGCGGATACGACAACCGTCGCGTGCTCCCGGTAGGATGTGGATGAGCATGGATGGCCGTAGGTAGAGGTGTTGTGGATGGTCACGCTGTATCTGTGGGTGAGAACGCTGCTTCCGCTGCTGGCGTTCGTGATCGCGTGGATGCTGCTGTCGCGCTTGATCAAGGCTCGTGTGGCGCGCCTTCCACGCGTTCCCTTGAACCTGCCCGAGCACAGCAGCAGCCCGCGCCGGAAGGACCGGCGCATCTACGCGCGCAAGCTGCGGCGCAGACCGGGGCTGCGCACCGCAACCCGCCCGGCCACCGCGCCGCGCAGCTGGAACCTCGCGGCGGTGTTCGTTTCGCTCTCCGCATTGATCGCCGCCGTGCTGGTCGTGCCGGATGGCGCGCGCTTCCAGGTCATGGTCGAGAGCCTCACCGGCTACCCGGCCACGATTGCTGAAGTACATGTTCCCGCTGCCGGGCAGCCCCTCGTGCTGCAGGCGTGGCAGCCAGCACTGATGCAGCTGTCACGGCCGGTAACAATGCGCTACCCGATCGGGCGCAGCGGCGGCGAGCATGACGCGCGCGCCACGCTACCGGTACAGGTGAGGCACCAGGGTGATCGGCTGCAGGTGGCTACGGCCGTTCCTGTGGATGCCGATGTGCTGCGTGCAGAGCTTGCGCGCCTGGCGGGGCTGCCGGCTGAGGCAATCACCGTCCGCCAGCGCGAGATCTCACCCCGGCTGGAACCCGGCTGGAAGCCGCTGGCCGACCTGTAGAGCCGAGCCCACGCTCGGCTGCTGTTGCCCGCCGACCAAAGGCACGCGCTGGGCGCGCAAGCCGAGCATGGCTCGGCTCTACAGATCAGGATCCCCGCGGTAGCTTCGCCGCCCACATGTTGTCCACCAGATTCGGATAACGCCGTCCGTTCTCTTCCGCACGCTGCCGCGCCGCCTCTTTCTGCGCTGGTGACAGCGGCTGCGAGGTCTGGCCCTTCGGGTTGGGCTTCTTCCACGGGGGTGTCTTCGGCTCACGCATGGTCGCAGCTTACCGCTTCAGGAAGTTCAGCAGTGCCAGATTGAAGTGGTCGGCATGGCTGGTGTTGCACCCATGCGGCGCGCCTTCAAGGATCACCACTTCGCTGCCTGCAATCGCCTGATGCGTTCGCTGCCCGGAACCTTCAAATGGCACGATGGCGTCACTGTCGCCGTGCAGGATCAGCGTTGGCACGGTGATCTTCTTCAAATCGTCCCGAAAATCAGTGGTCGCGAATGCGTGCATGCATCCCAGCGCCGCCGTCTGGTCGGATTGGTGGCATAGCGCGATGGCCGCCTGACGCGTCTCTTCGGTCACCATCAGCTGGCCATTGGCGCTGAAGAAATCGCGGGTGAAGCCATCGAAGAACGCTTCGCGATCCTTCTCCAATCCACTGCGCATTTCGTCAGCCTTGTCCTGGGTCAGCGGGCCGTCCGGGTTGTCGTCGCTGCGTAGCAGGAACGGCGGCACCGCCGCAGCGAACACCACGCTGTGCAGACGATCCTGGCCATGGTTGGCCACGTAACGCGCCACCTCGCCACCGCCCATCGAGAAGCCGACCAGGGTGACGTCGCGCAGGTCACGCTCCTCGATCACCCCCGCCAGATCTGCCGCCAGCGTGTCGTAGTCGTAACCTTCTGCCGGCTTGTCAGAACGGCCGAAGCCACGCCGGTCGTAGCTGATCACCCGGTGCTGGGCATCGCGCAGGATCGACACCTGCGTCTTCCAGGCATCGGCGGACAGCGGCCAACCGTGAATCAGAATGACCGGGCGGCCGTCGCCACCCGTGTCTTCAACGTGCAGGCGGATGCGGGAGGCAGGCATGGGAGCTCCTGTGGAAGGGGAGGATGTCAGGCTAGAGACCGGGCCCTATCGCGGTCGTGATGGAATCGCCGGCCGCCATGACACCCTCTGCACAGGCCACGCCACCCGGCCGATCCACCGAGGCGGGCATTCACTCCCTGGAAATCCCGTTTCGTCGCAGGGCAGCTGCGGCCCCCAGAGCGGCGTGCGAGCCTGCGTGAATCCCGTCCTGGAGCCTTGCCATGCTGCTGCTCACCCTGCCCCTGCTTGCTGCCGGCCTGGCCGCCACGCCGAACGCTACCGAAACCCTGCGCGAGCAGATCCACCAGGCCGACGCGCAGCTGTTCGCCGCCGCGTTCGACGACTGCGACGCCGACAAGGCTGCGGCCATGACCACTGAAGACATGGAGTTCTTCCATGACAAGGCGGGCAAGTCCGCCAGCAAGCGTGACGACTTCCGCCGCAGCGTGGCCGCCCTGTGCGACAGCACCCTCGCCAACCGCACCCATCTGCGCCGCGAGCTGGTGGAAAGCTCGCTGCAGGTGTTTCCGCTGCACGACGATCGCGCCCTGGAGATCGGCGACCACCGCTTCCAGGAGCGCGATGCAAAGGGCGTCGAGCGCTGGACCGGCCAGGCCCGTTTCATCCAGGTCTGGCGCCGCGTGGACGGGCGTTGGCTGGCCGAGCGGGTGATCAGCTACGACCATCGGCCGGCGGACTGATCGCCGCGATGCGGTGGTTCACGGGCCGGTTCTATACTGCCCAGGTCCATCACGACCTACCGCTGCAGATCGCCCCATGGCAGAGATCACCCCCAACCATCCCGAGTACGGCCTCAACCAGCAGATCCGCCAGGGCGTGGCCGCACTGGACGCCCAGCATGGCCGCCCATTCGACCAGACCAGCGAGCGACTGACCGCCAGCCTGACCGTGCTCGCCCGCGAGCAGGGCCTGCAGCAGGTCGACCACGTGCTGGTCAGCAACGCCACGGCCAACCAGCCGGCGGGACACAACATCTTCGTGGTACAGGGCGACCCGGCCAATCCGGCGCACCTGCGGGCGATGATGCCGACCGCAGTGGCCGCGCAGACGCCGGTGGAGCAGTCGATGCAGAAGTTGGGGTTGGGTGTGCAGCAGCAGGCTGAGGCGCAGGCGCAGGAAATGCAGAACCCCGCGCCGCGGCTGGGGTAAACGCTGCGACATGAAAAAGGGGCAGCGCGTTGCGCCCTGCCCCTGCGTTTACAGCCTGTGCACCGCAGTTACAGCTGAATCCGCGCCACGCTCTCGTCAGCGCCCTTGTCATCCTTCTCGCCGTTCTTGATGCTCACGAACAACACGTTGTTCTTCGCATCCAGCGCCAGGCTGTTCGGGTGGGTCGGCACCGTGTAGGTGGCCACCTTCTGGTAGCTGTCACTGTTGTAGGCGGTCACCGTGCCCGCTTCGCGGTTGGTCACGTACAGGCGCTTGCGCGGTGCGTCCAGCAGGATGCCCAGCGGGCCGGCGTCGGTCGGGATGCTGGCCAGTTCCTTGCCGCTGCTGCGGTCGAGCACCAGCACGCGCTGGCCCGGATGCTTGCTGACCAGGCCGCTGCTCTTGGCCTGGTAGCCACGCAGGAATTCCGAGCCCTGGTCGGTCACGAACAGGCGCTTGCCGGCCGGGTCCAGCGCGATGTTCATCGGCTGCTCGGCGGCAATCTTGTGCTGGGCCACCACCTTGTTCGAATCGGTGCCCACCACCACCAGGTCGGCCAGCAGGTTGCTGGTGTAGACGCGCTTGTTGGCCGCATCCAGCGCCAGGCCCGGCGCCTTGGCATTGCCCAGGCCGTCGATGGTGTTGATCACCTTCAGCGTGGTGGTATCGATCACGAACAGCACACTGCTCACGTCCGGCTGGCTGCTGTGGCCGGTCACGTACAGGCGGTTGGCCGCGCTGTCGACCACCAGCTCGCGCAGGTCGTGGGTGTAGGCGGCCTTGCCGTCCTTGCCGGTCTTCTTCTCCATCAGCTGGATGGTACCGACGGCCTTGTTCTGCGCGGTGTCGACCACGGTCACCGACAGGTCCACGGTGTTGCCCACGTACAGGCGGTTGTGGGCGTCATCCAGCACCACGCCGAAGGCTTTGCGCTCCAGCGGGATACGGGTTTCCACGTCCAGCGTGGACGGGTTCAGGCGCAGCACCTGGGCCGGGCCGGCGTCATCGCCGAAACCGCCGGAGGAGGCCACGAATACGGCGTTCTGCTTCGGGCTGTAGGCCAGCTCGTACAGGCCCTTGGCCACAGCCTGGCGCTGGACAGCGGTGGCGGTGGCGGTGGCGGCGGGTGCGTTGTCGGCGAACGCCGAGGGCACGCCGAGGCTGAGCGAAACGGCAACGGCCAGGGCGGCCGAGCGGAAAAGAGGATTACGGAACATGCGAGCGTCCTTGAATGGGCACGGGAAGGTGTCCTGGCTCGCTGGGCCGTACTGCGACGGCCCGACCTGCATCTGTCTGCGCGGGTGGGCTGGCTGGGGTTGCGGGGGAATGGTAGCAGGTGGGGGGCGTGGCGTGCGCCGGCGCGCGTATGGCAGGCGCGCGGATTACTGCTCCTTCAAGCGCAGCGAATCGGCCACATCGGTCTTGGCCGCCACCTCGGTGGCGATGCTGGCGCGGCGGTGCCCCGGGTCGTTGCGGTCGCCCTGCACGATGAAAATGCTCTCGGCCGCATGGCTGCTCTTCGTTGGCTGGCTGAGCAGCACGTGGTCCACGCGCGAGAGATTGTTCTGCTTGGCCAGCACCAGCAGGCTGGCGCTGATGCGCTGGCTGGCCGCATCGAACGGGCGGCCATGCGCAGCGTCCAGCTCGGCCACTTTCTGGATCAACTGCGAGAACAGGCGATGGTCTGGATGCGAAGGGTCCAGCAGCGTGCCGGCCACTTCAATCGGCGTCGGCGGCGGCTCATCGCTGGCGCGGTCGCCCTGGCGATGGTGCTCGGCCTCGCGCTCGGGCATCGCATGGTGGGTTTCGGCATTCAGATCACTTCCCGGGAACGGCGCGGCGATGCACTGGATTTCCGGCAGGTTGAACAGCACCGCGAACTCGCCCAGGTTGCTGCCGCCATCCAGCGGTGCCGGCAACGGATGCAGGCCGGCATAGTGCAGCGCGGCCCAGACGAAATCGCTGCAGCGGTTGATGGTGGCCGGGCGATCCACATCGAATTCGAACTCAGCCGGCTCCTCCGCGAAATCACGCAGACAGCCGTAATGCTCCTCGGTGATTTCCAGGGTGCGGCTGTAGTACGGGTCCAGATGTTCGTCGGCATCGTCGTGGCGCACCTGCGCGTACTGCACGCCGGTGCGGGCTTCGCCCGGCGCGTGGCGCGGTGGCGCGAAGCCGTAGCTGTGGGCCTCGTCGTCTGCGGCTACCTGCAGGTACATATGGCCGCGCGGCGAGATGCCTCCGCTTTTCAGCGGGGTGCCGGGGGCAGCCAGGTACAGCGTTGCGGTGTAGCGTGTTGCCTGCTCCATGCCTGTTCAGCCTTGATGGGTGCTGCGGTCCTGGCTGGATGATGGCATAGGTGGGATGGGGGGCAGGTGGAGGAATAGAGGACGCCGATCGCGACTTGATGAATATGTGAACCAGCCAGCAATCTCATGAGAGCGGCACTGCAACCGGTGGTGGCGGGCTGAATCTCAGTTACCACACGAGGAGTTGCGCCGGATCCGGCTGGAAGCGTATCCGGCGCGCAGATACTGCTCAGACCACGGGTGCCGGCGTAGTAGACGACTCATCTGCAATGAAGACACTCACTGCGGCGTTGCCCACGATGTTGGTCGTGGCGGCGTCGACCGCCCCGCCGATGACACCGCCAAGGATAGGAACCATCTTGCTGAGGTTCACTACGCCGGTGGTGCCAGCTTTCGTCAGCAGACGGAAGCCCACAGCCTTGTTGATGCGAATGATCGTTGCGCCGGTGATCCGGTTGATGCTCGCCTGGGCCAGCTTCTTTCCGAACTGGATGCCGACGTCCTTCAGCACTTCCTTTGCGGCGTTCCCCGTCAGGCATGCGTAAACCATTGCCTTCACCTTGTCATCGTGAACGTTGTATCCCGCCATGTGCGCGATCGCAGCAATCATTCGGATCTGAATGAAGTACACGCTGGCAAGATTGGCTGGAATCGTCACCGGCATGACCAGAAGCCCCCCCAACCCCGTGACGAACCCCGAGGTCGCGGCCTTGGTGTTTTGCCAGCGAACCAGCGAATTTGCCTTGTCCTCCAGTGTGCCCGGCTCCCGCATGTAGCTTTCAGCCATCTCGATGGCCGAGTCGACACCCGGCAAGCCATTCATGGCCTTCTCGTAGGCATAGTCCAGCGCCTGCATGATCTTGCTTTCGGTAAGTTCCTTTGCCACGAATTTCTCCTTGAAGAGCGAAGTTGGGCCGACCTGCCAATGCATGCCGGCACGTGAATCCAGATCGTTGAAAGTTCCAGCGAAAGCCCATGCAGGCCATCCGTTGGAAATACGCGGAACGAAGGAAGGGCAGCATCGAAACAATCGGCCCGTCCCGACATGCAAGCTCATTCTTGCCCGACACATCTCATCGCACAGGAGACAGCACGGTGCGCCGAAGCTGCCTCTCAGTGGGCGCAATCATCGGAGCAGTATTTCGCACCAGCAACGAAAAATGCTTAGGAATAGTTGAGTCTTGCGGAAACTGAGCATTCATGCACCTACACTCGATATCCGATCAGACCTCCCGAGCCTGGCGTGATTGCGCGTCACGCACCACAGAACGGTCACTTTCGCGAGTGGGCGAACGTCTCCATGCGGATGTTCAGAAGATCGTTGGCAAAGCCACGAACCATCAGGGCTTCGAGATCATCAATCATTCCCGGGTCCACGTCGTACGCACTGAAGTACCCAGCCAAGTCGAACAGCTCGAGCCTGACCCGTTTCGGCTGGCGAAGCTTTTCGTAGCCTGGCTTGAACTCCCGATTCCGATCGGGATGGCTAACCAGCGAGATGGACTGCACATCGCGCCGTCGATTGAAGGCCAGGTTGATTTCCTTCCAGAGCGATTGCTCACGAGCCTTTCCGACGTACAAGGCCTGGCCACGTGAATCATAGAAGATGTAGATGCCACAGCTATTTTCAAGCTCGGCCTTCACTCCCTGCGCATACTTGCTCGCGCCCGAACCACCGTTGAAAACCTGCCAACTCTTCTCTTGCTTGGTCAGGCACCGGTCAATCGTGTAGAACTCTACAATTGGCTGGATCGCCCTGAACTGCGACTCATCCACGGCCGCTTCCCGCGACTTCGCCAACGCGGAAGCCACCTGATTGGCACTAAGGTCCTCGTCGCGATTCTTCCAGTTGATCAGCGTTCCCACTGAAACCCCCAGAGCAGCGGCCAGCTCACCCTGCGAGGTGGTTCCCAGCTTCCGGGTCAACGATTCAATCAGATCTGTTGCTTTCATTGCGGATCCATCTGCATTCACAAGTCATCGGAAGCTCATCGATGAGCTTCGGCCAAGCGCGCAATGCACGCGCGTAACGCCCTATCGGCAGCATCCATCTGAACTTGAGTGCACGTTCCACCGAATCACATGCTAGCCGCACGAATCTGGATGTCGTGCTGCACCCGTTGGTCTTCCAGCTGCTGATCCATCTGATTGGCAAGCGCACGCTGATGCGCTTCACGGCTGACAGAGTCGAACTGTTGCAGTGACTCTTCAACTGATGTCTGCGCCGCCAGCTCGGTCGGCATCGCAGCGCGCTGATGCGCCGGATTGCTCGGCTCGCCCTGCACCACGAACAGCGTGTGCCCGGCCGGGTGTTCGCGCGTAGCGTTGCTCACCAGCACATGGTCCACCCGTTCCAGATCGTTGTCCTTGGCCAGAACCAGAAGGCTGGCGGTCATGCGTTCGCTGACTTCATCGAAGCTGCGACCGTGCTTGGCGTCCAGCGCTTCCACGCCCTCACGGATCTGCTGATACAGCGCGTGATCGGGGTGGCCGGGCTGCGTGGGGTCCTGCAGCGCTTGGTTCGGGGCCGATGCCTCATCCGGTGCGGGCGCGGCTGGCTCAGGGCTTGGCGCTATCGTGGGCTCGGCAGGAACAGTGACAGCCGCAGTGACGGGCTGGAGGTCATCCAATGGAGCCGGTTCGGGCTCTGGCACGTGCTGTGCCGCTTCCTGCTCCAAAGGCCATGGATCGCGCGCAGCTTCAGCAGGTAGCGGCTCCTTGAAGGGCACCGGTTCCACCTCCTGCACTGCCATGTCCTGCTTTGGAGTGGGAGCAACCGCAGGCACCGGGGCCATCCGCTCCGGCTCCCGTGCCTGCTCCGTGCGCTGCGTGGGCATCGCCTGCGTTGCCGCATCCAGAGGCGCGGAGGCGTGTGGCGTCGCGCGCTCAGGTGCGGCCGGGTGCGCCTGCATCGGCCCAGCGGGCTCCGGCGTCTGTGAGGCGGTACGGTCTTCGGTGGGCGCCTCGTTGTTTGGATGGGGCTGAGGTCGGGGCTCCGTCTCACGTCGCGACGGATCGCGCTGCTCGGCGTGCCGCTGAGGCTCGGGCTTGTCCTGTGGGGCGGGCGTAGGCGGCGGCGTGACCACTACCGCGGGCGGCACTGCCGTAACCGCCGCAGAAACGACGGGCTGCGCAGTCGCAGGCTCTTCAGGCCGCACTTCCACATTCCCGCCCTGCTCAGATGGCTTGTCGCCATGTGCCACCTGCGCGGCCGCTCGTGCAGCCTGTCCCGCATCCACCTGCGCAGCACCTTGCCGATTGGCCTCCAGCAGTGCCTGCCGGTACGCCTCCTCTTCACCCACCGACAGCGCGGCAATGCGCAGCTCGGGCGAGTCCGGTAACGGCGCCTGCTCATTGGCACGCGCCCGCACCTCATTCCATGCGGCCTGCAGCTCCTGCGTGCTGGTGGTCGCGACGGCGCGTGCCACGCCATCCTGTCCCACCTGGTAATGGGTGATGGGCCGAGAGGCGCCCGCGTTGCCCTCGGCTACAGGCCCCAGTTCCTGCAACGTAGGACCCGTAATGCCGTGCTGCTCGCGGGTGCGCGCCGTGGCCAGGGAAACCGCCTGCTCCCACGCCGGTGACAGCGCAACGCCCGCAGCGTAGTAGCTGTGGCGCAGCTCGTTCTGGTTCACTTCGGCCGCAGACGGCAACGGCTGCGCGTCCAACGCGGCAATGGTCTGGTTGAACTGATCGAGTGATGGCTGCTGGATGGTGCGGGTCAGCTCCAACTCCAGCGCCATGTTCCCCTGTGCGATCTGACCAGCGTGGTGCCATTGCCCTGCTTCGTCGCGCTGGTAGAGCTGGCTGTCCGAGCCCTGGACGGCGTCGGGCTTGGCAAGGGCCTGCTCCACCGCTTCCGGCACCAGCGGCACGAAGTCACTGGCGCGGGTAGCGGCGTAGGTCTCCAGGTAGCTGGCAGCAATCGCGGCCTTGCCGTTGGCGATGTTGTTCTCGATGCGCTGCACCGCCTCGCGATTCAACTCGTTGGCGCGTTCGGGGCTGGCGGTCTGCGTCTCATACACACCCCGGTCGTTGGCGCCGGTCAGGCCGATCTTGACCTGCCGCGTCCACTGTTCGGTCTGCGCGTCGCGGTGCCAGTTGGGATTGTCCAGACGGCCCTCGCCGTCCTTCGCCGGAATACTGAAAGGATCCTGCGGCGGCGGCGCCTTGCCCAGCGCCAGCTCTACCGCTTTTACATGGGCGTATGCGCCCAGCTCGCGGGCCTTCTCGTAACTGGCGCCCACACTGCGCTCAGCCGGATTGCCCAGGCCGTCGCCCGCGCTGTCCATGACCGCTTGGCGCTGCCAGTTCAGGCCATTGAACTGCCATGTGACATCGGCCTTGTCGGTCTGCCGGTAGACGGCGCGGTTGTCGAGCAGATCAGCGCCCTTGTCGAACGCCTTGCTCATCAGCAGCGCATCGCCCGCGACGATGGCCGCAGGGACGAAACTGGACGTGCCGATCACCGACGCGGTGGCCATGCCGCCGATCCAGCCACCGCCGTTTCGCGCCAGGGCATGAGTAAGCTCGGACTGAGCGGCGGTGCCGTTGCCTTCTTCCAACAGCTGCGAGGTGCGACGGGCGGTGATGACGGCGTCGGCGCCAGAGGCGAGCAGGCCGCCGGATCGGATCAGTTGGCTGGTGGAGGCTTCGCCGAGGAGGAGGTCCAATGTCGCACCGCCTTGCTGCGAGCGCGGGCTGCGAATGCGATGCCCGGCTTCCTCGCCGAGCACGCGCTCCACGGTCAGAATGCTCGACTCAGAAAGAAGAGTACGTCCTTCATGATGGGCATTGGAAATTGCGAGAGACAACCCGCTTCGTTGAAGCTCAAGATTTCCGCCTTTCGTAAATTTGTTTCCCGTCAGGTCGGCATGTTCAAGCAAAGCAACGATGCGCGACTCGGATTCCGTCACCAACAGATAGCTGCGGTCTACCGGTCCGAAGCTGGCAAGCGAACCAATCTTCGATGCGTGAAGCTGGGCGTAACTCCGGTTCTCGAGGAAGAACGACTGCGTCACGGGCCGAATGTCATCAGCGCGCATGCCAAGCGGCGCGTTCGTATAAAGGTCTCCATTGACGAGGCCGACCGTCATAGTGTCGCGGAGGTCTTTGACCTGCGCTGCTACGCGCTGGAGTGCCGCTGGATCACCACGCAGCGCTTCCTGTCCGTCTGGGGAAAACTGCAACCGTCTCAGCTCAAAACCGATGCCATCCTGATAGTCAGCTATCGGACCGCCACTATGCGGCGAGATCCGCATTGACTGCGCGAGCTCCCGATCAGCTGGCATGTAAAGGCGATTCTCAAAGGCATCTTTCTCAATGAGCTTTGCCTTGGCAAGCACCCTGAGCAGCGGATCATTCCTGAAGGTCTGCTGCTCGATTACATGGTGATCCTGCAGGATCGGACGATCAGCCGGCATATCAACACCTCATCCATGAAATCACATATCTGATTCAGATATCGAATGCGTCCTTGAACCTAAGGCCGCGTGTTTCACCGTCACTTCCTATTCCCGCAGCCCGTATGGCATCTCGGAATATGCGGTCACAGTAGACAAGGTCACCAGAATATGGAGTCCGGAAGACGTGACTATCCGCGATTACATCCCTCTTGAATGCCAAGCTTGATCCGCCACGAAGGTCGTAGAACTTTCCGCCCGGATAGCCCTCATCAACGATGACCCGGAACTTAGACGCTTCCTCGTCGACGGCATCCAGTTCGCGAGCAACCTCGCACAGGTAGTACGTTGGGCCCTCTGTGCCGTCCGGAAGCAAGTAATCACACTCCACGAACTCAAAGGCAACGGGATCGATTTCGGTGAAGGCCTTCTTAAGACGCCCCGATACCAACCAGTAGCCGCTCATTCCTCCTTCGAGGTCTTGAGGTGGATCCCCCAGCTTTGGATCGAGGACCAGGCGCGGTCTCTGCGCCAGTTGAGGGAAACCACCTTCTTCGGGGCGGATGATCAGCCTTGGAGGCGTCAGTAATGCGTCCTCATTCTCGATCTCAACGCCGTGCCCTCTCCCCCTTCGGGTCGTGTCAGGCATCAGCAGATAGAACTCGCCAGGCGCAGGCTGATTAGGCTTTGACGAATCCATGCGCTTGTTCCTCCCAAATCTCGTGTTCCAGCCTGGAGACAGAGCGGCGGCCCGGGAAGGCGTTCGCCGCCAGCTATGTGAAGACCTCGAGTGTAGACGGCGAGTCCTCCCGGAGATCATAGCCCGCGCCGCCTGCGGGAAGACAGACGATAACTGCAATTTTGACCATCAATGGTTTCCGAAGCAATCATGAAATTTATGACTTTTCGGGGCGCGTGCACCATGCTCCGCATATTTGGAGCGCAGTCGTGCCCCATCCTGTCGGCGCCAGGACCGACTCAGCAGTTCACCACATCTTCAAACCAGAGCCCGTTGGATCTCTTGGCCGTGACTATGCCGGCAGCTTCCACCGCATCTTTGAACGTTCGGTCGCAGAATACCCCGCCATGGAACGGCAATCTGAAAACGTGAGCCGAACCCAGCACTTCGCGTTTGAACGCCAACCGGACATCACCGGTCAGGCGGTAGTATTTCCCTGCCTTGTACTCATCGCTGATCACGATTTTGAGCTGGGAGGCTTCCTCATCCAAGGCATCCAGCGTGCGGACCACGTCGCAAAGGAAGTAGATTGGCCCCTTTGAACCGTCTTCCAAGCGGTAGTCGGTATCAGCGAAAACGAACGCGTCAGGGTCAATCTCTTCCATGACCTGGCGCAAACGCTCGGAGACCAGCCAGTAGCCGCTCAACCCGCCTTCCAGGTCCTGTGGATGGACACCCTGCCGCTCCCGATAGACCAAGCGCGGGGTTTCACGCAGTGGAGGGAAGCCACCGGCCTCGGGTAAGAGGATCAGCCTGGGAGTCGCAAGCAACGCGTCCTCGTTATCAAAAACCACCCCGTGCCCCTCTCCTCTACGGGTAGCATCCGGTCGTAGCTTGAAGAACTCGCCCTTGCGCGGCTGGTAGGTGGAAGCTGATCCCATGCTTGTCATCTCACACTGTGAATGTGAATCGAAGTCGCTCGTAAGCTGCTACGCGGACCTTCCACCGCACGAGGCAGTCCTGGTGTTCGGCAGCAACTACAGCCTGGACCTGGACGATGGGCAGTGGCTACAGCCGGACGTGCCTGAGTGAACCGTGCAGCCGTTCAACACGCCGCAGCTGGCTTGCCATCAGTTGTTTGCTCCCCAAGGTCAGATTTCCGCAGCATCTACGAACGAGATGCCGCTATCCCGAGGGTTCGTGGGGAGTCCCGCCATGTGAACTGCATCAACAAAATCGCGGCTCGCGATCACGAACGTGCTGAATGGAGTCAGGAAGACATGCGCATCTCGTACCACCTCAGAGCGAATGGCCAGTCTCGTCCCTCCTGCAAGCGAATAGAACTTTCCATTGACGAACTCCTCATCGATCTCGATATCCAGCCTTGAACGGCCCTCGTCTATCACGTCCAGTTCACGCACGACGTCGCACAGGAAACGCCGTGGCATAGGTGTGCCATCGGCCAGGCGGACATCACACTCAACAAAGTCGAACGCATGCGGATCCACAGAATTCATCACCTGCCATAGCCGTTCCGAGACGAGCCAGTACCCGCTGAAGCCGCCCTCCAGGTCACGTGGCTCAGGCCCCTTTGAAGCATCGAAGACTACGCGTGGCTTCTCGCGAAGCGCCGGGAAACCCCCATTGTCCGGGCGCAGAATGATGCGTGGTGGATCGAGCAACACCGACAGGTTCTCAACCTCGGCGCCCCGAAAAGGACGGCTGCTTTCCAGATCTGGTGAGAACAAGTAGAACTGGCCCGCTTGAGGGCCCTGGATGGGGCTTTGCTTCATCGCCTGCGTCCCTGGATTCCCTTCAATGACACCGCAGATGGAGCTTACCCCTCTTGGCATGGTCGTTTCGAGGCAGATGCGGCAGGCTCACGGTTTCCGCTGATACCAGCCAGTGATGACTGATAGGCAGAGTCTGCCCTCCATCGCATCCTCTGAGATGGAGACAGACCATTTTCCCTCCCACCACTGGAGGATGCCCATGACCAAAATCGACCCCACATGGCTGGAAGCCTTCGACAAGGAGCTGCTCCACCTGTTCGCCATCGACCACCGCGACGCCGGCATGGATGAGTACCTGCTGGGCTGCTACGCAGACCTCCCTCCACGCGAGGCTGCACTGGCGTTCGGCAGCGACTACGACCTGGAACGCGACGATGCGCTGTGGCCACGGCCGGGTGTGCCTGCGTGAACCGTGCAGCCGTCCGGCACGCCGGCATTCAAGGCAAGCGATGCCAGGGGATGGCCGCTATGCTGGCAGCGCACCGGAATGGAAGCCACGTATGCCCCGCCTGAACACCGCCCTGGCACTGAACCTCGTTCTGATGCTGCTGGGCACTACACCTGCCATGGCCATGGCGGCAGACCCGCAGGTTTCCACTGAAGTGTTCGTAGAGCGTGGTGACAACCCCACCTTCGAGCTGCAGCAGGCGCCTGCCGTTGTTTATTCAACGACCCCTGCCACGCCGCCCGATACCTTGCTGCAGGGTCCCATGCAGGTGCTGCTAGTTGCTCAGCTGGATGAGCTGGGCCACGTTTCCAACGTGATGGTGGTGCGGTCCAGTGGACTGCGGGAGATCGATCGTGCGGCCTTTACCGCAGTGGACCAGTGGCGCTTTGATCCGGTCGTGGTTGAGGGCGTCGCACGGCATGCGCGGGTTCGGGTGCGTCTGAGCTTCGTGCCTCCGGCCGAGGCGCCGCCCGGCTGAACCGCCGGCCCAATCTGTCGCGATTGACCCTACTCCATGGCCCTGACTGCGGGCATTCCTGCACTTGGGGCCAATAACGCCAAGCCCTTCAAGACCGTTGCGGCGCAATCGCTTGCCGGCTTAACACCGTGTGCGACAATGCCGAAAGCGTCAGGACTGGCAATCGCCGGTTCTGCAGTTTCTTGGCATTTGGTAGCTGTACGGGTATCTCTTGGCGTGCCACCGGAAAAGGGTGGCGCGGGACTCGAAAACCCGTCTATGTACCAGATGTATGCGCTTGCCGGCCGGCGCCACCTTTTGTGTGGCGCCGGCTGGCAATCCGTTCGCGTTCCATGGCGGACGGTGCGTGGGGATCTTCGGATCCGCCGGTCTGGTACATACCGGTTTTCGAGCCCGCACCGTCCGCCACCTTTAATTGGTGGCGCTGCTATCTGTCCTGTACGGAGCATTGCCATGAACACATCGGACTTCCGTTCCCTGCACGCGCAGTACAATCCGGATACAGCCGAGACCGAGCGCGAACCCTCCCCCGATCCAAACTCCTTCGTCGCCACGCTGCACCGCATCGGAACCGGTGCGGCTGCGGACGGCCAGCCGTGGCCGGAGCGGCATCAACTGCCTGGGCGGTGCCTTCAGTTGGCAGATGCGGATTGCGCGCTAGCCGGGTTGCGTGTGGTGGCGGAGCTGATGCTGGCTGCGGAGCGGGCCCGGCAGAACGGCGCGTCCGAGGAGTACCTTGGGGATCGGATGATGGAAGGGTTGAAGATGGCGTGCGTGGCGTTGACTGCGCAGGTTGCTGAGCGGTTGCAGGTTAGGGAGTAGGGCCGGAGGCTTGAACCTCAAGTACTAAGCTGCCGGCTGTCGTCGCAGCCCTATTCTCCGCTCACCTCTGATCTGCAGGACTTCCAATGAAGTCTCTGAGGTACGCAATACTGTGTTTGGCAGTGCTGATTGGTTCAGCGCTCGCCCACTTGCACCTGCCAAAAGGTGATCTGGAGCTGAAAAACTACCCCAAGGTCTCGGCTGCAGAGTTTGCTGTCATGCGGGAGGAAGCCCTAAGCGTAGCGGCTGAAGATGCGGTCCTCGGTACCGGGCGATTTGAAGCAAGGTACTTCGAGCTCGCTTGCCGAGGTCAGCCCGCTCTGCTGTTGGACAATTCCTCATCACAGTTGCTCATCCTAAGCTTCATAGGCCGAGCCAGTGAGGCGCATTGCGTTCAACCTCTGCTCCAGCGCTGGAGCAGCCGACTACTTCCGGCCGACTAGAGCTTTGCAACTGAACTCCACATACGAGACGTACCGACGGGCCTGAACAGCCTGCGGTTTGGACCAACAGCGCTACGCTCTTCCGTTCCAAGCCATTAGCAGCTCATTGTGTCGTTTACGGCATACTTTCCCCTGGGCGCCACGTGCAGTCGCGGACAGGGGAAAGCTGTGAGTAGGTGGACTGAAGAAGAATTGGCTGCTGCCGTTGAGGCGTATCGCCAAATGGAGGCTCGTCTTGCCAATGGATCAGCCCTCGAGAAGGCAAGGGTCTACCGGGAACTGGCGGCCCGCCACGGACGCACGTCCAAGGCCTGGGAATACCGAATGCAGAACATCTCCCATGTTCTAGATCAGGCAGGCAAAGCTTGGCTACCCGGGCTGCTTCCAGCATCGAACGTGGGCGCAAAGGTTGAGCCGAAACTTGCCAAGCTCCTCGGGCTTTCCGGTGAGACGCTCACGTCGGTCTCTGGTCCTACAAGAGGACTGTTGGAACAGGAGGCCAAAGCGGCGGAAGCATCTGGCAGTTTCTCCCCAACAGACGAGGTGGACGAGAGGCAGCGTGTGCTAGCAGCTATCGTTCGGCGCCGCGGGCAGCCTGCCTTCCGTAAAGCACTGCTGGACGCATACGGTGGCCGCTGTGCTATGACGGGATGCAATGTGGTCGATGCTCTTGAGGCAGCCCACATCCGCCCCTATTCCGGCCAGTCGAGTAACGTGGTCAGCAACGGCCTGCTGTTGCGCGCAGACGTTCATACCCTTTTTGACCTCTACCTTATCGCCGTGGACCCGAGGTCCTTGCGGGTGTCTCTGGCGCCTGCGTTGCATCAGTCAAGCTATAGCGACCTCGTCGGTAAGGAACTGGCGTCCCCAATATCAGCGACGCTTTCGGCCAGCCCTGATTCGCTAGCCTGGCACCGGTCGCAGTGTGCCTGGGCACATAGCTGCTCCAGCTAGTTGCCTCAGCCTCTGAGACAACAGAGTAGGATCATTTGCTTCCTGGATGGTGCGCGTATGCGAGCAGGCACCGATACACCGCCGAATAAGATAATCTCTAACAGGCTCATGGAACACGCGGATGGCATAAGATCTGCGATAGACTTTAAGTTTAGGACTTAATCTGCCTATTTCTGGTTCACGACCATACTTGGATTCCGCCCAGCGAATCGCCGGTTGTTCGCCATTTCACGCCCCTGTGGAGTTCAATGATTGACGCATTCGGGCAGCGCGCCCCAGGAAAAGGGCGGCATAATTGCATGAGGCCCCGGCGGGATGTAGTTCATCCTGGGCGCGAGTGGGCGCAGCACTTCGGTACTTAGGGTTGCCGAGGTTGCTGCATATCTCGGCGTTTCACCGCCAATCCGGGAGAGAGGTCCATTGCCCAAGGGGCGAGCGCCCCCGAGACAGCCTGAGCGTGAACTTAGCGGCGCCGTCACGAAGAACGGCGCCGCAGCAGAGATTACAGTCAATGGTCCAGGAACTCATCCAGCTGGGAAGCGCCTTCTGGATTTTGCAAGCTTGAATCCTTCTGGAACGGGCTTGAACTTATCCTGTGCGCCCGGCCATCTCTTGGACCGACTCTGGAACTTCCTCAGAGTGGAAATCTCCAAAGTGGCAGCAACGAGAAAATCGTTATCCCCGCCACGCACTCTCGCCAGATCTCGATCGAAGGATTTTTTTGCAGGAACCCGGATTCGGCTATCACCGTATTTCCTATTGTTTACCAACACGGTGTACGCATGAATATCTAACGCGGCTGATTCCACAAGCGATGAGAATGTGTCCAAATCCGGATTCCAGCAGAGAACAAAGAGTGCATCCACTGCACCTTGAAATGAGATGCGCGCCCTGCTGTTCTGTAGCTCAGAGCAAACCATAATACCAAAATTTACTCCATTGTGGATATATACAGTTCGAGCTTTGGAAGCCGGGAATCTTGATCGGTTGAAATTTTTCCACCTTTTCCCATGGATAGCCTGCAGCTCTTTGTCCTCATTAACCGCTGGCTCCAGTTTTGGCTGCCAAATTCTTGAAAATGAGGGAAAACCCATTCGATCGTCAGATAGAACCAAACAGGCCTCACTGTATACAACGTTTTTCGATACGTGGCGATACTCCGTTCCCGCAATGAGACTAATACCTGCATCTCCTAGCCTAGACGAGACACTTTCCACCCACTCAATGGGCAAGCAAAGCTCCGGGAATATTAGGTAGTCAGGACGATCCTTAAGACTTATCGCTTTATTAACGATCTCTGAAATTGCCTTATATCTAGATCGCGACAAACTTCCACTTCCGCATGCCATTGCGGCCCAATCGTTGTCTGCTGTCTCAACGCTAGGAAGTGCAACCACAACTTTGTCTTTACGTGAGGTACCAATCCGGGTGAAACGCTTCCACCGCTTTGACCCGGCATCATCCGCATCAACATCGTCAGCAAGAAGGGTCGGGCGGACCCATACTCCTCTTAACGCACGTGTATAGCGGGCCCATATTTGAGAAGGCGTCCGACCAGCCGCTCTCGCCAAATTAGGATCCACACATTCTGGCGCCAGCTCAGTAATCTCTGCCGGAGTCAATGGACGCGTTGGAAATACATACGGAAGAATGCTTTCCTGCTCGTCAGGGCCATCAAATTTTCGCTTCTTGCCGCTTTGCTCTACCGAAGAAAGAAATTCTTTTAGCGCTTCAACATCAAAGACGCTTGAATCGTTCAATTCATCGAGGAGTTGGGACTCTTGATCTTCTGGTATTGACTCGATCATCTTAGAGGAGAATTTTCCAAACATTATCTTTTTGAATGGCACCTTCGCAAGATCACTCCGTGCGACGGATTTGGCCACATCTCTGAATCCATAGCCGATATCCAAGCCGTCCTCCAGGTCCGAAACTCCCTCCTGCGAATGCTCAAGAGCGAAAATTTCCAGAAGCGATCGCTCACTAAATTTACGATCTGAAATTAGAACTTTGGGGCTAATGAATCTCATCAGAGCATCTGAGAAATGCATTGTAAGCGCCCTCCTCGCAGCCCCCCAAAGCACCGCAGATGAGATTGTGGAAACTCCATTAATGACGACAGCAGCCCCCTCCGGCACTGCCGCAGCGAGCTCTGTAAATGAATCATAGGATCTTAGGGCGATCCTCTTTGCGTCAGCCCACTCACTCATTGAGACAGCGAAACCCAGAAGCCTGGGAACATAGTCAATGTGAGAAAATATGGTGTCGGGCCGAAGAATATGGCTGTCTGCAAACTCATAGAACTGTTTCCGCTGCTCAGACCACTGAACGGGAGGCAGATCACTTGCCAGCGTTTCTACATGCCGAAGCTGAAGCGCCCAACTTAGCCTTCTTATTGTTAGGCCGTCTGCGCGCCGCAGCGTATCCGCACTATCACCGACCACGCCTGCTGCCGAGAGAACTCGAGCAGCCGTTGATCTTTCGAGATCGTCAGGGGATGGCATGAGCCGGTGCTCGCTTGAAAGAGCATTAATTTCACCTTCAATGCTATCAAGTAGATCCAGCCCTGCATTCCCCTGAAGCACAAACAACTTTTGTTTATTTGCCTGAAGTACTATTTCCGACTCACCAACCACATCCACGCCAAGATCGATCTTCCAAGAATCGTCAGCGACGGGCGCCTTGAGAACGCCATCACCAAGGCACCTGGAAAGATACTGCATGAACTGCGGACCACTATTAACCACACCATTGTCCCTAACAACAAGGAACATGTCGTCAACGTAGCGCCCGTAGTGGATTGGGGCCAGCTTTTCTTTAATTAGTCGATCCCACTTCGCGATGATTACATTAGAGATCACGCGACTTGCAGTCAGACCAATTACCAACCCGCCGCGAAGATTCTCTGAATCAACCGAAAGGATTTTACAGAATGACTTAGCTCCATCGGACCATGCCTTAAGAAAGACAGAGAACTGTTCATTGAATTCCTTTTCATGGGCATCAAGATTGATTCCCAGCTCATCCAGAAGCCCTGGAAGAGAGATAGCACCCGGATCAACAGTGTGATAATAACTTTTTAAATCAAGCGACACCGCGATGACGTGCTTATCTGTTTCAAGCTCACGCCGAATAGCATTCAGGCCGTCGGAACGCCATTTCTGATAAGCCTGAAAGTAGGGCGGGAATGATCCGATCGATCTCGAATGAAAGTTTCCAGCACCATCTCCGTCCGGCCTCACTCGCCTGAGACGCGCGCCATAACAGGCCTTCGAAAGCTTTGCATCCAGCTTGTGGCCAATAAAATTTATCCAGAGGGCCGAAAGAATGTGCGCCTCTACTGGAAAGTCTCCAATGACCCGGAAATCCGGAATAACGTCAAAGGAATTTTTTATATTTTCAAAATTCCTTTTCGAGTTAGAGAAGTGCACATGGCCACAATTTTCAACATCGTGCTTTCGTTCGGTCTTGAGTTTTTTTGGAATTAGCCGATATTCACCCAGGAGACCTTCAATCTTCGAAAATTCGCCTCCGGCCCTCAGCTGATCTAGAAACAACTTGAGATTACCAACGAGGTCAGCCTCATAACTGGCGAACTTCGCGGCTGATGGGAATGTCTTCTCAAAGAAACAGTCTGCTTTAGCCTTCCTATATGCAACAAGGAGATCGTGCAGAGTAACGCCAGCCCATCCTTCAAATTTCTTCATCGCTCGCATCCATGTGTGGCCCGCAGAAGGCGGAGCCGCCCCTGGCGTTAAGATCGCATGAATATATACATAAAAAAAGAGAGCGGCAGATGGCCGCTCTCTTTCTATCGATCCCAGGGCTGTGATCGCTAATCAAACCCCAACAGGATTAGCCTTATCCGGATCAATCTTGTACTGCTTGATCGCCCGGGCCACATCCTTCGCGGTCATCTTCCCTTCCTTCGCCAGCGCCGCAATCGCGGCATGCGCGATGTAGTAACGATCCACCTCGAAGAACCGGCGCAGGTTCGCACGGGTATCCGAACGACCGAAGCCATCGGTACCCAGCACGGTGTACGACATCGGCACGAACGCACGGATCTGGTCCGCATACGCACGCACGTAGTCGGTGGCGGCAATCGCCGGGCCCTGGCGGCCTTCCAGCAGCTCGGTCACGTAGGCCTTGCGCTGCTCACCTTCCGGATGCAGGCGGTTGGCACGTTCCACGTCGAAACCATCGCGACGCAGTTCGTTGAAGCTCGGGCAGCTCCAGATGTCGGCGGTCACGCCGAAGTCCTTGTCCAGCAGCTCGGCGGCGGCAATGGCTTCGCGCAGGATGGTGCCCGAACCCAGCAGCTGCACGCGCAGCTCGCCCTTCTTCGGCTTGCCGGCATCGGTCAGCAGGTACATGCCCTTGACGATGCCTTCGGCCGCACCTTCCGGCATTTCCGGGTGGGTGTAGTTCTCGTTCATCAGGGTGACGTAGTAATACTCGTCCACCTGGTCTTCCATCATGCGCTTGGTGCCGTGCTGCAGCACCACGGTCACTTCGAAGCCGAAGGTCGGGTCGTAGCTGCGCACGTTCGGGATGCCACCGGCCACCAGATGGCTGAAGCCATCTTCGTGCTGCAGGCCTTCACCGTTCAGCGTGGTGCGGCCGGCGGTGCCACCCAGCAGGAAGCCGCGGGTACGCATGTCCGCTGCCTGCCAGGCGATGTCGCCCACGCGCTGGAAGCCGAACATCGAGTAGTAGATGTAGAACGGCAGCATCGGCACGTTGCTGACCGAGTAGCTGGTACCGGCGGCCATCCACGAGCTGATCGCACCCGGCTCGCTGATGCCCTGCTGCAGCACCTGGCCGCTCTGGTCTTCGCGGTAGAACATCAGCTGGTCGGCATCGACCGGCTTGTACTTCTGGCCGAACGGCGCGTAGATGCCGATCTGGCGGAACAGGCCTTCCATGCCGAAGGTACGGGCTTCGTCGGCCACGATCGGCACGATGTGCGGGCCCAGTTCCTTGTCGCGCAGGGTGATGTTCAGGCTCTGCACGAAGGCCATGGTGGTGGAGTAGCTGCGCTCGCCGCTGCTCTTCAGCAGGCGCTCGTAGGCTTCCAGCTTCGGCGCCACGAAGGTCTTGTCGGCCTTGCGGCGGCGCTGCGGCAGGTAACCGCCCAGCGCGGCACGGCGTTCCTGCAGGTACTGCACTTCCGGCGAATCCGGGCCCGGGTGGTAGAACGGCACCTGGCCGTCGGCCAGCTGCGCGTCGGTCACCGGAATGTTGAAGCGGTCGCGGAAGTGGCGCACCGCTTCGTCGTCCAGCTTCTTGGTCTGGTGGGTCGGGTTCAGTGCCTCACCGGCGCTGCCCATGCCGTAACCCTTCACGGTCTTGGCCAGGATGACGGTCGGCATGCCCTTGGTGTTCACGGCCTGGTGGTAGGCGGCGTACACCTTGTGCGGGTCGTGGCCACCACGGTTCAGGCGCCAGATGTCGTCGTCGCTCAGGCCGGCAACCATCGCAGCGGTTTCCGGGTACTTGCCGAAGAAATGCTCGCGGGTATACGCGCCGCCGAAGGCCTTGCAGTTCTGGTATTCGCCGTCGACGGTTTCCATCATCAGCTTCTTCAGCACGCCGTCGCTGTCCTTGGCCAGGAGGGCATCCCAGTAACCGCCCCACAGCAGCTTGATCACGTTCCAGCCGCCGCCACGGAACACGCCTTCCAGTTCCTGGATGATCTTGCCGTTGCCGCGCACCGGGCCGTCCAGGCGCTGCAGGTTGCAGTTCACCACGAAGATCAGGTTGTCCAGGCCTTCACGGCCGGCCAGCGCGATGGCACCCAGGGTTTCCGGCTCGTCGCTCTCGCCGTCGCCGATGAAGCACCACACCTTGCGGTCGGACTTCTCGATCAGGCCACGGTTTTCCAGGTAGCGCATGAACTGCGCCTGGTAGATGGCGGCCAGCGGGCCCAGGCCCATCGACACGGTCGGGGTCTGCCAGTATTCCGGCATCAGCCACGGGTGCGGGTACGAGGACAGGCCGCCGCCGTCCACTTCCATGCGGAACTTGTCCAGCTGCTCTTCGCTGATGCGGCCTTCCAGGAAGGAACGCGCGTAGATACCCGGGGCGCTGTGGCCCTGGATGAACAGCAGGTCGCCCGGGTGGTTCTCGCTCGGGGCGCGCCAGAAGTGGTTGAAGCCCACGTCGTACAGGGTGGCGCCGGAGGCGAACGAGGCGATGTGGCCGCCCAGGTCACCCGGCTTGCGGTTGGCGCGCACCACGGTGGCCATCGCGTTCCAGCGGATGATCGAACGGATGCGCCATTCCAGCTCGGCATTGCCCGGGCTCTTGGCCTCGAGCTGCGGCTCGATGGTGTTGACGTACTCGGTGGTGGGAGAGAACGGCAGGTAGGCGCCCGAGCGACGGGTCAGTTCCACCATGCCTTCCAGCAGCTGATGCGCGCGCTCGGAGCCCTCGACATCAATAACGGCCTTCAACGACTCGATCCACTCCTGGGTTTCCACAGGATTCGGGTCGTTGTTCAGCACCTCGTTCAACCAGTTCATTAGCGCTCCCATAACCGCACGCACGCGCGCGACTGTTGTATAGATTTCTAGACCGCAAAGTGTAGCGCACCAAGGGCTTTCGTCACTTGGCTACGCAGGCGTATGGATGCAACCGGCCAGTGTCCGCAAGGGGCTTGCCGGGCCCGCTGACGGCCCTGCGGCGGGCCTTGGCGGCTGCGCGGGCTGTCGCTTGCGGGCCGCTGCGCCCATGTGCAGGACGCAGTGTTACCGCTGCCGATGACGGATGTGGGGCAACACGGTGGCCACGGCGGGCGGATTCCGCGCGCCGGCACTGAACCGGCGACAACATGTCGCACCTGCCTCTGGATTGCCGCTGGCGGTGGGCCCAGGGTGGCCCGTGAGTGATGGGCCCGGTGGCCCTGCTCCCTTCCACAGCATCGCCGGGGCGCCTCGCAAGGGGCGCCCCTTTTGCTGTGGGCCCGCGGCCAGCGGTGGCCCAAATTGCACCTGCTTGTGGCCGGATCGGGTGTTGTCGCTTTCGACATATCGATATATCGTTTGCACACTCGTTTACCGATATATCGAAATGAGCCGAAGCCCCTCTCCCAGAGCCCGTTCCACCGATTCGGCGGTGCCCCGTCGCAACGGCCAGCCGCGCGTACTCAGCCGCGGCGACCTGCGCCTGCTGGTGCTGGCCCTGATCGGCGAGCAGCCGCGCCATGGCTACGAGCTGATGCAGCTGATCAGCAACCAGTTCATGCAGGCCTACACGCCCAGCGCCGGCACCATGTACCCGCTGCTGGCCAGCTTCGAGCAGGCAGGCTGGATCGAGGCCGAGGAAGTGGGTGGCAAGCGGATCTTCCGCATCACCGCCGCCGGCGAGTTCGAGCTGAAGGTGCAGCGCACCCAGGTGCGGCTGGCGCAGCGACGCGCCTTCGACCGTGCCCGCGAGATCACCAAGGCCTCGCTGCCGCCGCCGCTGGCCTGCGCCCTGCGCGAGTTCAAGCGGGCGCTGGTGCATCACCACGGCCGCTGGGCCGAGGGCGAGGCGGACGAAGTGGCCGCGCTGCTGACCCGGGCCTCGGCCCTGCTCAACGGTACTACCGGTAACGAGCAACCACCGATTTCAACGACCCAGCCAGACTGAATCCAGCCAGGTCTTCCCTACGCCGCGCAGCACTGCGCGACACCTTTACAGGTAACCCCATGACCGAACACAACAACACGCGCCTGCGCCTGGATGTGCGCTTCCGTGAACTGACCGTGCTGCGCACCGAAGAAGTCACCCCGCATATGCGCCGCGTGGTGGTGGGTGGCGACGCGCTGGCCGGCTTCGATTCGCCCGGCGCGGACGACCACATCAAGCTGTTCTTCCCCAACGCTGCGGGCGAGATGGTGCTGCCGGTGCTGACCGCCGAAGGCCGCAGCTACCCGGACGGCAAGGAGCCCTCGCCGGCCCGCGACTACACCCCGCGCTGGTGGGACCACGAAACCGGCGAGCTGGCCATCGACTTCGTGCTGCACGACCAGGGCATTGCCGGGCCGTGGGCCGAACGCGCGCAGCCGGGCGACACGCTGGTGATCGGCGGCCCGCGCGGCTCGTTCGTGGTGGCCGGCACTTACGACGCCTATGTGCTGATCGGCGATGAAACCGCGCTGCCGGCCATCGCCCGCTGGCTGGACGTGCTGCCGGAGAACGCCGAAGTGCAGGCGTACATCGAAGTAAGCGACGAGGCCGAACGCCAGGACCTGCCGCAGTACGAGAACGTGCGCATCCACTGGCTGGAGCGCAACGGCTTCCCGGCGGCGACCAGCACCCTGCTGGAAGACATGCTGACCGACTTCGAGGCGCCGGAGGGCGATGTCTACTACTGGATCGCCACCGAGTCGCGCCGCGCGCGGATGATGCGCAAGTTCATCGAAGGCCACCTGGGCGTGCCGCGCGACTGGATCCGCTCGACCGGCTACTGGAAGGCCCACCCGGACGAAACCGACGGCGATTGACCCAAAGACGGTGGGTGCGGACCCTGCTTGGTGGGTGCGGACCGTTGGTCCGCACGCTCTTGACTGTGTAGAGCCGAGCCCACGCTCGGCTGCTCTTCACTCAGCCACCGATGACCCCATCGCCGCTATGCGCGATGAGCCGAGCATGGGCTCGGCTCTACAGGAGGGACCGCGACCGGCGGCTTGGCCATCTGCCGCGTCCACCCGAACCGCTGCGCGGCCCAGATCTCCAGCGCCACCAGCAGCGCGATGATCAACAACGGCAGCAGCAGCCCGAAGTACACGCCGGGCATCATGCCGTTGATCTGCGCCTTCACCAGCCGCAGCACGCCACGGGTGTGCAGCAGCTCATCCACATGCATGGTCAGCGCCTCGCGCACCACCTTGGGCTCCAGGCCGAGGGTGCCGGCCTTGTCCACCAGTGTGTCTTCCACCATGCCGCGCAACAGGCCCTCGCGCACCTTGCCGATCACCCAGCCCGCACCTCGCGCCAAGGGGCCATCGCCAAGTCGGTCGAGGCCAGGCAGCGGGTGCTCGCTCAGATAGGCCGAGGCGATCGAGTCGGCCACATCGCCCACCGTGCCCTGGCTGCGCAATGCCTCGCGCATGCGCGGGTCGTCCAGCGAGTCGGTGAAGCCTTCGCTCCAGCCTTCCACCAGGGTCTGCAGGTGCGGCTGGAAATGATCGAGCTGCTTGAACAGCGCGCGGTGCGCACCGGCGGTGAAGCCCAGCTGCAGGCCGAAGAAGGCGGTCACCAGCGGCAGCAGCACCACGTAGCTGGCCAGCAGCCAGTGATGCCAGCGCTTGCGCCGCTGCAGCCAACCGCGGCGGTGCAGCCAACGCCAGCCGAGGATGCCCAGCACCAGGCCGAGCAGCGTACCGAGCAGGCTGCCGCCCAGCAGATCGAGCACGCTCAGGCCCGACCAGAATTCGTTCAACCAGTACTGCGCGTCCTGCATGGGTCTTCCTTCCGTGGGTGATACAGCGGGCCATTGTAGAGCCGAGCCCATGCTCGGCTGCTCTTCGTTCCGCGATCGGCGAACCCTCGCGCTGCGCGCGATGAGCCGAGCGTGGGCTCGGCTCTACAGGTATTCCGCCGCCCGGTTCAACGCATCAGCCGCCAAGCAATGCGACAATCGCGCTCCTTTCCTGCAGCAACGAGGCCCACATGGCCAAACTGACCCTGGCCAGCGTGGATGCGCTGCGTACCCGCTTCGCTGATGACGCTGCCTGCGACGCGGCCCTGGCCGCCTTCGCCGACACCGCCGCACTGCGTATACCGCTGCGCGAGCTGGTGGAGGCACAGCACCGCTACCTGCAGGCCGAGTTCGAAGTGGCGCAGGTGGCCGACGTGCTGCGCCGCGACCAGAAGTACGCGCCGGTGGGCCGGCCTTCGATCAACATCGTGCAGCTGCGCAAGCAGCAGGCTGCCACCAAGCAGGCGGCGCTGATCGCGCGCCAGGTGGTGGCGCAGGCCGCGCAGACTTTCGTGCGCGCAAGCGGGCTGGTGGTGAAGGCCAAGCAGAGCCCGAGCGAAGCGTGTGGGGTGTGGTTGGGCGCGTTGCGCTGAGGGATCGTGCGGACCAACGGTCCGCACCCACCAGATGCAGATCCGCATCCACCAGATGCAGGTTCGCACCCACCAGATGCAGGTTGGCACCTAGCAGATGCAGGCTGGCACCTACCGGGTAGTGCAGGCCGCTGGCCGGCAATCCCATCGGCATCGGGCACCTCGCATGCAGCCGGCCAGCGGCCGGCTCTACCCGCGCTCCAAAAAGAAGGCCCGCTTTTCAGCGGGCCTTCTGCCTTCTCACGACGAGTGAGTTGGGTGCATCAAGCCGCCGGCTTTTCGCCGGTGGCTTCGGTGGTGATGCGGATCTTCACTTCATCGCTGACGTTCGGAGCGTAGGCGCCGACGCCGAAATCGCTGCGCTTCAGGGTGGTGGTGGCATCGAAGCCGGCGGCCGGAACCTTGGCCATCGGGTGCTCGCCGCCGCCGTTCACGGTGACGTCCAGGGTGACCGGCTTGGTGATGCCCTTGATGGTCAGGTCACCGGTGACGGTCAGCTTGTTGGTGCCGGCCGCTTCCACCTTGGTGCTCTTGAAGGTGGCATCGGCGAACTTGGCGGCGTCGAAGAAGTCGGCGCTCTTCAGGTGCTCGTCGAACTTGGCGGTGAAGCTGTTCAGGCCGCTCAGCGGCAGCTTCACTTCCACGGTGGACTTGGTCACGTCTTCGGCGTTGTACACCAGGGTGCCTTCAACATTGCCGAAGTGCGCGCTCGGGTTGGAGAAGCCGAAGTGGCTCCACTGCGCCAGCACGTCGGTGTGGCTCGGGTCCAGCTTGTAGGTGCCCGAGGCGATCTGGATCGCTTCGGCGGCCGGCGCGGCAGCAGCGGCATCGGCAGCCGGGGTGGCAGCCTGCTCGGTGGTGGCCGGGGCGGCGGCGTCAGCAGCCGGGGCAGCGGTGTCGGCCGGCTTGGAGCAGGCGGCGATGGCCAGGGTCAGGGCCAGCGGCAGCAGCAGTTTACGGGTGGCGCTCATCTCAGGAACTCTCCGGATCGTAGGGTGGGGACAACAGGGGCCGCCAAGGTGACGGCCCGAAACCGATACAGCGACTTACGCGATGCGCGCCGCTTCGTCGAACGACAGGCGCGGCAGACGCGGGAACAGGCCCGCCGAGTCACCGTAACCCAGGTTGACCAGGAAATTCGACTTGATGGAGGTGCCGGCGAAGAAGGCTTCATCCACCTTGGCCGCATCGAAGCCCGACATCGGGCCGGCATCCAGGCCCAGCGCGCGTGCGGCCAGGATCAGATAGGCGCCCTGCAGGCTGCCGTTGCGGATGGCGGCTTCGTGGCGGCCTTCCTGCGGGCCGTCGAACCAGGCCTTGGCATCGGTGTGCGGGAACAGGTACGGCAGCTTCTCGTGGAAGTCCAGGTCGAAACCGATGATGACGGTGACCGGGGCGGCCATGGTCTTGTCGTGGTTGCCTTCAGACAGGGCCGGGGCCAGCTTGGCCTTGGCTTCCTTCGAGGTAACGAAGACGAAGCGGGCCGGCGTGGTGTTGGCAGCCGTCGGGCCCCACTTCACCAGGTCGTACAGTTCCTGCAGCAGGCTGGCCGGGACCGGCTTGTCGAGGAAGGCGTTCTGGGTACGGGCAGTACGGAACAGCTGATCGAGGGCGGCAGCGTCGAGCGCGTGGGACATCGGTGGATCTCCAGGGCGGCGAAAGGAAGTCAGTGCCCGCGGGCGGCGCGGGGCGAATCGACGAGCCGCAGTGTAGAGTGTCGCGACTGTTGCAACACCCAGCAGGGCTGAAACGAATTAATGCCACAGGTGAAACGATCGAGTGCGCCCTGGACGGTCACGGACGGCCGTGCGGGCAATGTCCGCCAGGCGGTCGCGCTGGCCTCTGCGCTGCGCCAGGGCACCCATCGGCCGCTGGTCCTGCAGCCCCGCGCTCCCTGGCGCTGGCTGTCGCCGCGCCGCCTGTCGGGCGATGTGAACGGCTACGGCGAGGGCTTCGCGACGCTGGCGGCAGACGCCCCGGCGCTGGCGATCGGCTGTGGCCGCCAGGCCGCCGGCGCACTGCGCGTGCTGCGCGCACGTGGCAGCCAAGTGGTGCAGATCCTCGACCCGCGCATCAACGCCCGCCACTGGGATGTGGTGGTGGTGCCCGAACACGACGCCCTGCGCGGCAGCAACGTGCTGACCCTGCTCGGCAGCCTCAACCCGGTGGACGATGACTGGCTGGCCTGGGGCCGCGCCGCGTTCGCCGGCTTCAGCACCCTGCCGGGCCCGCGCACCGCGCTGCTGGTGGGCGGGCCGACACCGCTGGCGCCCTGGGACGAGACCGCGATGGTGGGCGTGTTCCAGGCGCTGGCCGAGCAGATCCGCAGCGAGGGTGGCAGCCTGCTGGCCACCACCTCGCGACGCACGCCGCCGGCCTTGGCCGAGATCCTGCGCGCGACCTTCGCCAACCTGCCGCACGTGATCTGGGGCGACGGCGGCGACGGCACCAATCCCTATGGTGGCCTGCTCGGCTGGGCCAACCGCGTGGTGGTGTCGCCCGATTCGGTGAACCTGCTGTCGGAAGCCTGCGCCACACGCATGCCGGTGATGGTGGCGCTGGCCGATACCGTGCAGGGCCGTCTGGCGCGCTTCCAGCAGCAGCTGCGCGAGCGCGGGCGGCTGCAGGCGCACTGGCTGGACTGGCAGTACGACCGCATCGAGCCGCTGCGCGAGACCGCGCGGGTGGCGGCAGAAGTGAAGCAGCGCCTGGCATTGGGGTAGCGCCGGCCGCTGGCCGGCAATCCTGGGCGCCCGGCATCACGGTGGTGCCGGGTGCGCAGCGATTTCTGAACATTTCGATCCGCCCGCACCGTTAGAGTCCAGCTTCCCCCATCACGCTGAACGTCTTCATGCGCACCCTGCTCCTGCTGCCCTTGTCCCTGCTCGCTGCGTGCTCCACCACGCCCACCGAGCTGGATCCGATCTCGTATCAATGCCAGCAGCAACTGGACGCTTACCGCGAGCAGCCGGCGCTGCGCGATCCGAAGACGGGCGAGCGCCCGCCGTTGCCGATCGCGCCGATCAGCGATGCCTGCGACCGCGAGCTCAAGCGCAAGGGCGTGGACCGTCCGTTGCGCTGACCGGCGTATGATCGGCGCGCGGGCCTGCCCGCCGTTGAAGGTATCGACATGGATCGTTTCTCCCGCCTGCCCCGCGCCGCCCTGCTGATCGCCAGCCTGCTGGCGACCGCACCGGCATGGGCCAACAGCACCGAGTGCCGCGAGCGCTACCCGAGCGTGGCGTCGCAGGCGGCGATGCTGGACGTGGCCTGGACCACCGCCGAGCGCCTGGATGCGCTGCCCGATGTGGACGTGGTGGTCGCCGCACGCGGTGGCCAGGATTTGAGCCGCTACGGCCTGCGACACAGCCATCTGGCCTTCCTTTTGCGCGAGGACGATGGCCGCTGGCGCGCGATGCACCTGCTCAACCGCTGCAAGACCGACAGCTCGCAGCTGTACCACGAAGGGCTGGGCAACTTCGTCGGCGAGAGCGGCGGCCATACCGACCTGCGCATCGGCGTGCCCTCGGCGCCGCTGCGTGCCGCGTTGAAGGCGATGCTGGTGTCGCCCTCGATCCAGCCCAAGGCGCTGCACGAAACGAAGTACAACGTGGTGGCTTATCCGTTCGCCACCGACTACCAGAACTCCAACCAGTGGGTGCTGGAAGTACTGGCCGCGGCGATGGCGCAGGCCGAAGGCGCGCCGGCCATCGTCAAGCGCGAACAGGCCCAGCAGTGGCTGCGCCAGCAGAAGTACCAGCCCAGCGTGCTGCATATCGGCCTCGGCAAGCGCGTGGGTGCGCGCCTGTTCGTGGCCAACGCCACCACCACCGACCATCCGGCCGGCGAACGCATCTCCGGCAACTATTCGGTGGTAACGGTGGAATCGGTATTCGATTTCCTGCACCAGCGCAGCCAGCTGCAGCAGGAACTGGTGATCCCCCATATACCGGTGGCCGGTGCTGCCGCCGCCACGCCCTGAATCCAGCAAGGAGAACGACATGCGCACCCTGCCTGCCTTCCTGATGCCGATGCTGATCGTCGCGAGCCTGGCCTGGTCCACGGCCGCCCATGCAGAGCGCCGCATCGTGATCATCCATGACCCGGGTCCGCAGGGGCCGAGCCTGGAGATGTCCACGCAGATGGTGGCTTCGGCCCGTGCAGCTGCAGCCAAGGAAGCCCAGGATGCGGCCGACGCCGGCCAGCCATTGGCCCGCCAGCAGCAGATCAAGCTGCCGCAGATGCAGGTGAGCGCCATCGCCACCACCGTCGACGGCCGCCGCGAAGTGCTGCTGCGTGATGCCAACGATCCGCAGAACACCGCGTCGATGCAGTACCCGCGCGGCGTCGGCGATCCCGCCGTGCAGTTCAGCGTGGGCCAGACCGTGAACTTCGAGCCCACTGGCAACGACCAGGGCTGGCAGCTGAAGGACAACCAGGGCCGCCCGCTGGAATACCTGCCCGAGGCCACCGGCCCGCGCGACATTTTCGATACCCGGCGCTGAGCCGCCGTCCCCACCCTGACCAGGAGGTCTCCATGTTCCGTTGCCTGCGCGTTCCCGCCACTGCCCTGCTGCTTTCGGCGCTGGTGGTGCCCACCGTCCATGCCGGCGCCGCGCCGCAGTTGAACAGCAGCGAGGCCAGCGTGCTGATCACCTCGCTGATCGTGGTGTCGGTGCCGCTCGCTGCATCGGCGGGCCTGTCCGAACTATCGAAGGCGCCGTTCAAGGCCAGCGAACGCCGTGAGAAAGCCCACCGCACCAAGGCCGTGCCGCTGCCGCCGATGGAAGTGAAAAAGGTGGAGACCACGGCGGCGGGCGAGCGCCAGGTGCAGCTGCAGGTACCTGACAAGGCCGACCAGACTGCCACCCTGCGCTGGCCGGCGCGCGTGCATGAAGACCAGACGGCGGCCTTCGTAGTCGGCCAGCAGGTGCATTTCGACCCCACCGAGGCCGGTGCCGGCTGGACCGTGAAGAGCGCGCAGGGCCAGGCGTTGGCCTATGTGCCGACCGCCTACGCCGCCGGCGACGTGATGAGCGAAGCGCTGTAAAGCTGAACGAGCGTTTTTGGCTTTGCCGCGGGCCGGGCGGATAATGGGCGATTCCCTTTGTCCCCCCCGGCTCGCCATGTCCGTGCGTCCTGCCCCTCTTTTTGCCCCGCTGACCCCGCGCGCCCTCGTGCTGGCGGTGCTGGCCATGGGCGCGGTGGTGCTGCTGTCCAACGTGCTGGTGCAGTACCCGATCAACGACTGGCTGACCTGGGGTGCCTTCAGCTATCCGGTCGCGTTCCTGGTCAGCAACCTGATCAACCGCCGCTTCGGCCCGGGCCCGGCGCGCCGCGTGGCGTGGATCGGTTTCGCGGTGGCAGTGTTGTTGTCGATCTGGGTGGCCACCCCGCGCATCGCCATTGCCTCGTGCTCGGCCTTCATCGTGGCGCAGCTGCTGGACATCACCGTGTTCGACCGCCTGCGCCGCGGCAGCTGGTGGCGCGCACCAATGGTGGCCACCACCTGCAGTGCGACGGTGGATACCACCATTTTCTGGTCGATCGCGTTTGCCGGTTCCGCCCTACCGTGGGTGAGCTGGGCCGCCGGCGACTTGGCGGTGAAGCTGGCGATCGGCGTCTGCCTGCTGGCCCCGTTCCGCGCGTTGCTGTGGAAGATGGCGCCGCTGCGCGCGACCAGCTGACCGGCGTCGCCCTGGTAGGTGCCAACCTTGGTTGGCGCACACCTTGAACCCGGTGGGTGCCGACCGTTGGTCGGCACGTTCCATCAGAGTTCATCGCTGCCGACAGATTGTGCCGACCAACGGTCGGCACCTACCAACGGCGACCATCGCCAGGCCATTGATCCGGTAGTTGCCAACAGCGGGGCATCACCGGGCCAATAATCTGGTGGGTGCCGACCGTTGGTCGGCACGCCCTGCAGAACTCATCGCTGCTGACAGATTGTGCCGACCAACGGTCGGCACCCACCCAAAGCAGGCCATTGCCCTGGTGGGTGCAACCCTTCAGGCGAACGGCAGCTCTGCAGCTCTGCACGCCGCCGTAATCGCCGCACATGCCTCTTCAATCGCGGGCGTGGTCGGTGCCAACCGTGGCCGCCGATCCAGCGTGCAGGCCAAACCCACCTCCAGCAACGTGGCATGCGCGCCATGCAGGGCCTGCGCGGTGCCTTCCGGCAGGAAACCAGCAACCGCCAGCGCATCGATCAACGAGCGCGTATCGCGCGGCGTCAGCAGTGCAGGAGCCTGCGCACTGCGCGCTAGCACGCCGGTCTGCAGCAGGAACTCCAGGTCCACCACGCCACCGGCACCCTGCTTCAGGTCCAGCCGTGCGGCATCGCTGCGGTCCAGCTCGGTGCGCATGCGCCCACGCATCTTCAGCACATCGGCATACAGCGTGGCCGGATCGCGCTCACGTCCCAGCGTCTGTGCACGCACCCGTTCGAAATCGGCCAGCAGGCTGGCATCACCGGCCACGCCGCGCGCGCGCACCAGGGCCTGGTGTTCCCAGGTCCATGCGCGTTCGCGCTGGTATTCGGTGTAGCTGGCCAACGAAGACACCAGCGAACCCTTGCCACCGTCCGGGCGCAGGCGCACGTCGATGTCGTACAGGCGGCCGGCGGCGGTGACCGCGCCGAGCAGCGCCATCACCTTCTGCGCCAGGCGCGCATACCAGCGCCCCGGCTCCAACGGACGCGCGCCGTCGCTGGCGTCCACGCCGGTCGGGTTGTCGTGCAGGAACACCAGGTCCAGATCGGAGCCGAAGCCCAGTTCCAGGCCACCCAGGCTGCCGTAGCCGATGATCGCGAAGCGGCCACCGGAAATCTCACCGTGTGCGGCGCGCATGTCCGCCTCGGCCATTGCCAGCACGGTGACCACCACCGCCTGCGCCAGTTCGGCCAGTTGCCGGGTGCTGTCCACCGCGCCCTGGCGGCCGTCCAGCGTGGCCATCGCCATGCGGAAGCTCAGCGCCAACCGTGTCTCGTTGAGCCAGCGCAGTGCGGATTCGGGATCCTCCACCGCCAGCACCTGCTGGCACTCGGCCAGCATGCCGGCGGCATCGGGCATCGGCCCGGACACGCGCACGTCCAGCAGTTCGTCCAACAGCAGCGGATACGCGGCCAGGCGTTCGGCCAGCAGCGCACTGCGCGCCAGCACATCGACCAGGCGCGCCAATGCACTCGGTTGTTCGTCCAGAAGCGCGAGATAGCTGGTCCGGCGCAGCACCGCCTGCAGCAGGCCAAGCACGCGCTTGAGCGCGGCATCCGGTTGCGGCGAACGCGTTGCTGCATGCAGCAGTGCCGGCAGCACGCGATCCAGCCGCGCACGCGCTGCATCAGACAAGGACTTCACACCGGTGCCCTGGGCGAAATCGCGCAGCGATTGATCGGCGCCGTTGGCATCGAGGAAACCGGCTTCGGCCAGCAGCGGTGCATTGCTGCCTTCGGGCAGGCTGCGCCAGTAGTTGGCCAGTGCATCGGGCGCGGCCTGACCCTTGCGCGGTGCCAGCAACGCGGCGAATTCAGTACTGACGCGCTGCTGCTGTTCGGCCAACGCCGCGCGCAGCACGTCCCAGTCCGGGTAGCCGAGGCCGACGGCAATGCGCTCGCGGTCCAGCGCATCGCTGGGCAGCACATGCGTCTGCGCATCACGCAACATCTGCAGGCGGTTTTCCAGGCGGCGCAGGAACAGGTAAGCCTCGCGCAGCGCGCTGCCATCCTCAGGCGCGATCTGTCCGGCGGCGACCAAGGCGTCCAGCGCCACCAACAGGCGGCGCTCGCGCAGTGCTGGTTCACGGCCACCGCGGATCAGCTGCAACGCCTGGCACAGGAATTCGATTTCGCGGATGCCACCGGCGCCGCGCTTGATGTCTTCATGCAGTTCACGGCGCGCGACTTCGGCGGTGATGGCCGCCTTCATCTCGCGCAGGCCATCGAGCGCGGTGAAATCCAGGTAGCGGCGGTACACGAACGGGCGCAGGGTCTGCAGCCACGCTTCACCGGCCTCGATGTCGCCGGCCACCGCGCGCGCCTTCAGCCACGCATAGCGCTCCCAGTCGCGGCCCTCGCGCTGGAAATACTGATCCATGGCCGCGAACGACAGCGCAACGCGGCCGGCGCTGCCGAACGGACGCAGGCGCAGGTCGACACGGTGGCTGAAGCCATCGACGGTGGTTTCATCCAGCAGCTTGGCCAGGCGCTGGCCGAGGCGGGCGAAATATTCTTCCGCCGCCAACGGGCGCGGCCCTTCGGATTCGCCGCCCTGCGGATAGGCATAGACCAGATCCACATCGGAACTGAAGTTGAGCTCGCCACCGCCAAGCTTGCCGAGGCCGAACACGACCAGTTGCTGCGGCGCACCCTGTTCGTCGGCGATGACGCCGTGGCGCTGGGCGAATTCCTGCTGCAGGGCATCCAGTGCCAGCCGCAGGCAATCCTCGGCCAGGGCGGTGGCGCCGGCCAGGGTCTGCGCCACATCGTCCAGACCGGTCAAGTCGCGCCAGATCAGCCGCGTGGACATTGCCGTGCGCCAGCGCCTTATCTGCGCCGGCCAATCACTGGGCTGCAGCGGATCAAGCACCGGGGCCGGGATCGGCGGGCAGCCGGGCGCGGCCAGCTGCGCCAGCAGCGTCGGTTGCCGCACCAGGGTGTCCAGCGCGAAGTCGCTGGTCACCGCCAGCCGGGTCAGCAACGGCAGCAGGTCGGCCGGGATGGGCTCGGGCAGGACCTGGGCCAGACGCGTCAGGGCGCGGTCGACAAGAGGCTGCAGGGAGGCGGGCAGGTCAGCGGGGGCGAGGGTCATGGGCTGATTCTCGCGGGGTCGGATCCCGTTGCCAACGGCGAAGGGCTCTGACCCCGACATACCGCCGGTTGGTGCCGCTGGTGGAATCAGAGCCTTCTGCCTGTGGCAAAAGGATCCGATCCCCGATGGGAGCTGCGTATTCATACTGGGCGACAGGCAATAAAAAAGCCCGCTTGCAGCGAACTGCCAGCGGGCTCTGCTCCCTCCCCCACGTCGGGATGCAGGGCCATCGTGCGGGCTGCGAAAGCACTTTGCACGCTGCACTGCAAAACAAAACCGACGGGTTTGGGTGAGCCCCCAGGGAAAAGCCATTCCACGAAGGTAGAACCCCCCGTACGGATGAGGATGGCCGATAATCGGAATTCCCCCCAGCAACACGTGTCGTCATGTCTGTTGATCGCATCGCCAACGCGCGTCTCCGTGACCGCGTGGTCTCCGCAGAGGCCGCAGCCGCGCTGATCCAGCCCGGTGAAACCGTGGCCATGAGCGGCTTTACCGGCTCCGGGTATCCCAAGGCCGTTCCCGTCGAACTGGCCCGCCGCATCGAAACGGTGCATGCCCAGGGCCAGCCCTTCCAGATCAGCCTGATGACCGGCGCCTCCACCGCGCCGGAACTCGATGGCGCGCTGGCCAAGGCCGATGGCATCGCCATGCGCATGCCGTTCCAGAGCGACCCGGATGCGCGCAACCGCATCAACGAGGGCAAGCTGGATTACATCGACATCCACCTCAGCCACGTCGCCCAGCACGTGTGGTTCGGCTTCTACGGCGAGATCGATACCGCCGTGATCGAAGTCTCGGCCATCCGTGAAGACGGTTCGCTGGTGCCCTCCACCTCGGTCGGCAACAACAAGACCTGGCTGGACCTGGCCAAGAAGGTGATCGTCGAGGTCAACGAATGGCAGCCGGCCGGCGTCGACGGCATGCATGACATCTACTACGGCACTGCGCTGCCGCCGCACCGCAAGCCGATTCCGCTGGTGAACGCCAACGACCGCATTGGCGACACCGCGCTGCGCTGCGACCCGGACAAGATCGTGGCCGTGGTGCGTACCAACGGCCCGGACCGCAACAGCCCGTTCAGCCCGATCGATGCGACCAGCGAACAGATCGCTTCGCACCTGATCGAGTTCCTCAAGCACGAGGTGAAGAAGGGCCGCCTGCCGCCGAACCTGCTGCCGCTGCAGTCGGGCGTGGGCAACATCCCCAACGCGGTGCTGGCCGGCCTGGCCAAGAGCGGTTTCCGCGACCTGGCCGCGTTCACCGAAGTGATCCAGGACGGCATGCTCGACCTGCTGCGCGACGGCGTGCTGAGCTACGCCTCGTGCACCGGATTCGCGCTGAGCCCGCAGGCCAACGAGACGTTCAAGGACAACATCGATTTCTACCGCGAGCGCATCATCATGCGCACGCAGGAAATCTCCAACCATCCGGAACTGGTACGCCGCCTCGGCTGCATCGGCATGAACGGCATGATCGAGGTGGACATCTACGGCAACGTCAATTCGACGCACGTGATGGGCACGCGGATCATGAACGGCATCGGCGGTTCGGGTGACTTTGCCCGCAACGGTTTCCTGTCTGCGTTCCTGAGCCCGTCCACCGCGAAGAACGGCAGCATCTCGGCGATCGTGCCGATGGCCAGCCATGTCGACCACACCGAGCACGATGTGTCGGTGATCGTCACCGAACAGGGCTTGGCCGATCTGCGCGGCCTGACCCCGCGCAAGCGCGCACAGGTGCTGATCGACAACTGCGCGCATCCGGACTTCCGTCCGCAGCTGCAGGATTACTTCGACCGCGCCAGCCGCGAGAGCTACGGCAAGCACACCCCGCACCTGCTGCCGGAAGCGCTGTCGTGGCATCAGCGCTGGCTGGATACCGGCACGATGAAGGGCTGACGCCCGCGGCTGTAGAGTCGAGCCATGCTCGGCTCTCCTTCCCTGTGCAGCCGAGCATGGCTCGGCTCTACAAGGGCCCGCTCCGCAGAATCCCTGTAGGGCCGAGCCCGCGCTCGGCTCCACGGCAAGCGGTTTACCCGCGCAGCGCCGCCAGCGACTCGGCCTGCAGCCGCTCGTAGATCTCGAACTCGTCATTCACCGCCACGCCCAGCGCCTGCTCGAAGGCCTCGCGGTTGGCATGTGCGGCATACGCGCGCTGCTCTTCGCCACCCAGGTTCGACTGGAAGATGCCCGCGGCGCTGACCGGCAGGAAATCCTCGTAGACGATCGGGTCGGCCGTGGCCAGGCCCGCGGCCACCAGTACTTCAGCGGGCAGATCAGCCACGCGCTCCGGTGCGGCGCGGCCGGCATCGGTCAGCTGGTAGCGGTAGTAACCCAGGCCTTCCTGGCGCAGCGTGTCATGGTCATCGGGGAAGCTGGCAAACACCGCCTGCAGGCGCTGGCCATAGTCGCCACCGGTGCTGCCTTCGCCACCGGTATCGCGTGCCTGAGACAGCAGCTGGTCGTACAGCGCGCGCCCCTTCGGGGTCAGCGCAAGGCCGCGCTGTTCGATCTCGCCGAAGCGCGCGGTATGGGTGCCGGCATCACCACCGTCGCTGTCCGGGAAATGCACGGCTTCTTCCAACGCCTTGAAGCTGGTCTGGCGCAGCAGGATCGGGCAGGCACGGCGCGGCGGACCTTCGATCACCGCCTTGGCCGCCATGCCGTGCTCGATCATTGCCGCCTGCGCGGCGTCGATGTCCAGCGTGCGCGGCGTCAGGTGGTTGATGTGCGGGCCACGGAAGCTGACCACGTCGGCCACCAGGCGGTGTGCGTTGTGCAGCGCGTGATAGGTCGACAGATCGACCGTGGCATCGCCGTGCCAGCGGAAGGTTTCCAGAGCTTCGTCGACAAAGCGCTCGGCATCGGCCTGCGGCAGGCCACCGTCACGCTCGGCCTGGTCGATCAGCGCCAGCGCACCCTCAGTGAAGATGCGGCGGCGTGCCAGGATCTTTGCCGACTCGGCACGCAGGGTTTCGTCTTCGATCAGCTCCAGGCGCAGCAGCGAGGTGAACACGCGGAACGGATTCTGCGCCAGCGCGGCGCCGGTGAGCGGGCGGAATGCGGTGGAGTGCACCGGCACGCCGGCCACCGACAGGTCGTAATAGCCGACCGGGTACATGCCCATCACCGCGAACAGACGGCGCAGCGTGGCCAGTTCCTGCACGGTGCCGACGCGGATCGCGCCGTGGCGCTCTTCATCCAGGCGCGCACGCTCGTCGTTGCGCTGCAGCTGCGCGGCCAGCGCCGGGTCCTGGGCAAGCACCTGCGCGTTGATCCGCTCCACCAGTTCCACCAGCGTGCCGTACAGCGGCACTTCGGTGCGGTACATGCGGGACATGGCCTGTGCGAACAGGCGGCGGATCACATCAGGCGAAACGAAAGAGGCGCTCATCAGTCACTCGATTACGGGAACGGGGAACAGCTCGAACCCGTATTGTCGCCGGAGCGCGGCGCGGCGGCGATATGCAGAGCAACATGAAAGAAACCGGTAGTGCCGGCCGCTGGCCGGCAACCTCCGGATGCCTGGAAGGGTGCAGTTGCCGGCCAGCGGCCGGCACTACCGCTTGAGCTGGCGCCTCAGCGTGGCATCCAGGGTGATCGGCCGGTCCCAGTGCTGGTAGCTGGCCACGATGGCATGGCGCACAGCGCGGTAATGCAGGTTGTCCGGCTTGGTGGGCATGCGCTTCACCACCGCCTCCCAGCCGCCCTCCGGGTCCTGGCTGAAGGCACGCACGCTGTCGCGGCAGGTCTGGCCGCTGGCCTTGGCCCAGAAACAGGCGAAATAGATGTCCCCGGCCTGCCAGCCATGGGTGGTGAACAGCGCGCTGATGTAGCCACGCGGCACGCCGGCATAGCGCGAGACCTCGTCGAGGAAGGCGTCGGGATAGCGTTCGGCGTAATGGTTGATGTCCTGCAGCTGGGCATCGACCCAGCGGTCACCGGTCTCCACCTCGTAGGCTGCCGAACGCTCAACGGTCTGCTGGGCCAGCACGGTGGCCGGCACCAGCAGCAGGGACAACAACAGCGCGCGCAATCGGACGTTCATGCCCCGATTCTGCCGCAGCCGCCGGGTCCTGTCAGGCCGCCGCGGCGGCCTTGGCCTCGATCGCCGCCAGTGCGGCCGGCCAATCGTGGGCGGTGTCGGCGGTGACCATGCGCGGTTCGTCGTCGGCCACGCCGTGCTGGGTCTCGTGTGCCCAGGTCACTGCATACGGGGTATGCACGCCCCAGCCGCCCAGGGTCACTACCGGCTCGATATCCGAACGCAGCGAGTTGCCGACCATCACGAACTGCTGCATCGGCAGATCGAATTCGGCCAGCACGCGGGCGTAGGTTTCCGGATCCTTCTCCGAGACGATCTCGATGCGCGGGAACAGCTCGCCGAGGTTCGCGACCTTGATCTTGGCTTCCTGGTGGAACAGGTCGCCCTTGGTGATCAGCACTACCGGGTAGTGCTCGGCGATGGCCGCCACGGCTTCGCGCACACCATCGATCAGCTCGACCGGATGGCGCAGGGTGTCGTGGCCGATATCCAGGATGCGCTGGATGTCCTTCGCGTCGATGCGCTGGCCGGTGATGTCGATGGCCGCTTCGATCATCGACAGCGTCATGCTCTTCACGCCGTAGCCGAAGGTGCCCAGGTGGCGCTGCTGAACTTCCAGCAGGTGGCGCGCGGTCTGGGTGTCATGCACGTCGACGTAGCGCGACAGCAGGTCAAGGTAATCCTGCTCGGCCTTGCGGTAGTAGTCCTCGCTCTTCCACAGCGTATCGTCACCGTCAAAACCGACCAGGCCGATGGCGCGCGACGGCGCAGGCGTGGAGGTGTTCATCGGGCAAGGATACAGGGGTGCTGGTGACGATAAAAACCCGGGCGGACGCAGCCGCCCGGGTCCCCATGCACCGGTCTTCCCGAATCAGGTGTGGATCAGCGGCCCTGGGCCGCGCCGGCACCTGCACCGGCCTGCTGCGCGGCCACATAGGCCTTGTACTCATCGGCGCTCAGCTCGCCGTCCTTGTTGGTATCGGCCTGGTCGAACACCTGGGCCAGGCCCGCGTTCACCTGTGCCTCGGTCTTGCTGATGGTGCCGTTGCCATCGGTATCGATGCTGGCCCAGGTCTGGCCACCGCCATTGGCCTGCGCCGATGCCGCAGCGGCCGCATTGGTCGCCTGGTCAGCCGCCTGCCCTGCCTGTGCCGCCGACTGCTGCGCCTGCGCGGCTTCGTTCTGTGCCTGCGCGGCCTGCTGCTTGGCCGACTGGGCCATCGCCGGAATGGCCAGCACGCTGCCGGCGGCGACGATCAGGGCGATCAGGGGCTTGCGGTTGCGAATAGTCATCAGGGGTGTCTCCTACCAATTGGGTGGTGTTGCGCGGTGTGTTGTCTCCGCACGGCACCTACCCTGCCACCGCGTTTCTGAATCGATTTTGCCCCGCGACCAGCTCCAACACACACGATTAACCACTCGCATCCGCGCATGCTTTAGCGCGGTGGTTAGCAGCAAGTGAGCAGCTCATAAGATGCGCATTCAGCGCTGCCGGATTTAACCGGCAACCAACGAAAAACCTGCGTCAGTCGACGTTCTGTGCCGATGACCGCGAACTGAACAACACCCAGCCGAGGGCGACACCGGCGAGCGCGCCGGCGATTTCCAGCACCACGCGGCTGCCGAGTTCGTTCGGATCATGGATGGTGGCGAGGAACAGGCGCGCGTAGAGCGGCGATTCCAGCCGCACGATGCCCATGTAGAACAGCTTCCATGCATCGACGCCGGCAGAGATGATCACGGCAATGACGCAGGACCAGCCGATCGCGTGACCGACTGTCCAGTGCAGGAGCCGGCACAGCTGCGACCACAGCAAGTACACCAGCAGCCCGACCAGCAGGGCGATGGCGCCGGCTTCCAGGGTACCGAGCAGGCCGAAGTGCAGAGGAAGGTTCATCGGATGGGCAACGGTGGGATGGCGGCCAGTGTAAGGGTATCGGCAGGGTTGCACCCTGCACCCGCAGAGGCTTCAGCAACAGCCAAAGCCAAAGCCAAAGCGGCATACAGAGGGTTGGCGGGGCACTGTGAGTGTGCGGGGCCGCCGTGAACCCATCCATGGGGGCTTGGTCGCCGCATCCATGCGGCTCACACCCCGCACACTCACAGTGCCCCGCCTTCGACGGCTTCCCGGTGGCCAGTAGATCCACGCCATGCGTGGATGAATCTCCATCGAAATCGACTATCTCGATGATCAATCGAAAAGCATCCACGCATGGCGTGGATCTACCGTGTCGACCAAGGTCGACACCTACCAACGGCAGCGACCCACTGTCGAAGGCGGGGTGGGTCCGGTGGCGGGAGTGTCCGCGGCATGGATGCCGCAGCCAAGCCCCCATGGATGGGTTTACGGCGTCTCCCGCCACCGGAGCCACCCCGCCATCCCACGGAATGCACGCTGTTGCTGTTGCTCTGGCTTGTAGCGGGTGCAGGGCGCAGCCCTGCCGATACCCCCTAAAGCACCGGGACGTCGTACGCGGTACCGGGATCCGGCTCGGGTTGCAGGGTGTAGTGCCACCACTCCTGCGGGTAGTTCACGAAGCCACGGCGCGCCATCACCTGCACCAGCTGCTGGCGGTTCGCCTGCTGCGCAGCGCTCAGCCCGCTGGTCTGGGTGTGCGCGCGCGGGCCGAAGAAGTCGAAGTCGGTGCCCATGTCCAGCGGCAAGCAGGTGCCACTGCGGCAATCCAGCAGGCCCAGATCCACCGTGGCACCACGGCTGTGGCCGGATCGCTCGGCGATGTAGCCGTCAGCCAGCAGCCGTGGCTTGTCCAGATCCGGGTACTGCCGTGCCTTGCGCGAGAGCTCACGCGGGTCATTCACCCAGGCCATGAAGGCCTGCACCGAGCGCACCGGCCGGTAGCAGTCGTAGAGGCGCAGGCCGAAGCCCTGCGCGCGCAGGTCCTGTTCCACCTGTGCCAGCGCCGTCGCCACTGGCGCCAGCAGGTAACAGGAAGGTGCCTCGTAGCCCGGCACGCGCGCGCCGGTGAAGTTGTTGACGCCGGCGTAGCGGATGTCCATGTCGATGCCTGGCGACAACGTGCGGATCTCCACCAAACCGGCGCTGGCCGCGTCGGTGGCCGCTGAGACGCGCGGTGGTTCAGCGGCGCTGGCGGTCGCGGCCAGGGCAGTCGCCAGTACGAGTGAAATGCAGGTCCTGGAAGTCATAGCTGAAGTCGATGTCCGGATCGGTGGCGCGCAGGTCCAGCGTCGGTGCCGGGCCCTCGCCCGGCTGCAGCCACGCCTGCGCCTCGTCACCCAGCGTATCCCAGCGCAGCAGCCAGCGCCCCTGCAACTGCAACACGGCCGCCTGCAATTTTGGCGACTTGTCCACGCTGAAGCGCAGCCCGCCTTTGCCCGGGCACAGCGACGCCGGCCCCAGCCAGGGGTCGCTGTAGCGGCCCTGCCAGCGTCCAAGATCCGCGCCCAGCGTCGCCTGCGCCGGAGTGGCTTCAGGCCGCTGGTGGCCGCTCGCCGCGCGCGTGGCCCGCTCGCCCTTAAGCTCGGCCAGATAGACATCCATCGAGCGCGCGGCGTCCGGTGCGGTGAACCGCTTCAGCGTGGCCTGCATCAGCGCGGTGCGCGCATCCTCGCCCTCGCCGTTCATCAGCATCACCACGCCCACCCTGCGGTCGGGCAGCAGCGCCAGCGACGAATACATGCCCGACAGCGTGCCGGTGTGCGCCACCTTCCACAGCCCGTCCATGTCCGACACGCGCCAGCCATAGCCATAGCCGTAGAAGTGCGCGTTGTCCCAGCGCCGCTGGCGCTCACCCAGCGGCATCGGCATGTGCAGGGTCCACAGCGTGCGCCGCTGCTCGCTGCCCAGCCAGTCCGGCACCAGCGCGGGATCGAGCAGCACCTGCAGCCAGCGCGTCATGTCGCGCAGTGAACAGCGGATGCCGCCGGCCGCCATCGACGGCAGGTCCGGGCTGATCGCACCATCTGCGTTCACAACCTCATTGCGATCACCGCGCCGGGCATGCGGTTGCGCGACATTGCCCACGCGCTTCACCGACCACGCACCCACCTGGCAGCGCGAAAGGCCGAGCGGCTCGAACACCTGTTCGCGCATCAACTGGTCATACGGCTTGCCTGCGGCCGCAGCGGCCACCTCACCGGCCACCACGTACATCAGGTTGTCGTAGGCATAACGGCTGCGGAAGCTGCTGACCGGCTTCAGGTGCGCCAGCCCGGCAATGATGTCGGCGCGGGTGAACGCGTTCGGTTCCGGCCACAGCATCAGATCGCCGGCACCCAGTCCAAGGCCGCTGTTGTGGATCAACAGGTCACGCACCTGCATCTGCTGGCCCACCCAGGCGTCATGCATGCGGAAACCCGGCAGATACCGCTGCACCGGATCGTCCCAGCGCAGCGTGCCCTGCTGCACCAGCCGTGCCAGCAGCGCGGCGGTCATCGCCTTGCTGTTGGAGGCGATCTTGAACAGCGTGTCCTCGTCGATGCGGCCGCCATCGCCACGCGCGCCCTCGGCATGGCGATAGACCACCTGTCCGTTCTCGACCACCGCCATCGCAAGCCCGGGGAGATGTTCGACCCGGACCACTGCCGCGACATCGGCATCAATTGAAGTGGTGTCGATCGCCGATGCGGAGGGTGCGACCAATGCGGCCGCGAGGATCAGCAGATGATGCATGGGTGTTCCTCACGGGTGCGACCCGGTACCCGCGCCGCCCATCGGGACGGCGCGGATCGTGCCTCAGTAGTTCAGGCTCACGGTCAGCTGCGCATAGCGCGGCGACTGGAAGCTGGTCGGCCACAGGAAGGTGTCGCTGATATGACCAATGGCATTCTCCTTCTCCTGATCCACCGACATCTTCTTCTGCTGGTTGGTCAGGTTGTAGATGGACAGCTTGACCTTCAGGTCGGCTTCGCCGAACTGCTTGTTCCAGGTGATGTTCGCACCCAGTTCGTAGGTCCACGGCATGCGCCCGTAGCCGCCACGCGGGGAATGCTCGTAGACACGCTCGGAGGGGACACTGGACGTGCAGTTCTGCACGCAGATGTAGTAGCTGTGGAAGGGTTTGGTATTGCCGCTGGGGTTGCCGACACCGAATCCGGTGACCGGGCCGCCGGAACGGGCATCAAGCGTGGCGCCGACCAGCAGGTTCTCGGTGATCGCATAGCTGCCGCGCAGCTTGAACTGATGGCGACGATCATTGGCCAGGTAACCATAGCCTCCACGGTTGACCCATGGATCATCGAAGTTCTCGGTGCGGCCGGTATCGGCGAAATCGGTATCGGAGTTGACCGGTCCCTCGGCGTTGCCGCGCCCATAGGCCAATGTGTACGAGGCATTCATCGCCCACTTGCCGTCCCAGCCACGGTCCAACTGCAGTTCCAGTGCCTTGTAGTCGCGACGCGGCTTGTCCCAACCGATCTGGCCGATGTAATTGCCCTTGTCATCGTACTGGGCAAAACCTTCCTTGCTGGTGTCCACGGTCAACCAGCCATCGGAGGTGCCGTCGCAGTTGGTATCCCCCCACACGGTGACCTTCCTGCCCGGGTTGGCCATCACCCAGCCCACTTCGGCGTTGCCGCACTGCGCGCTGGCAGTGATATGCATGTCATCGATGGCGTTGTGCAGCTTGCGGTAGATGCCACGCACCCCATAGGACCAGCGCTCGTTGAGCATCTGCTGGAAGCCCAGGATCAGCTCGTCCTGGTAGACCGGATCCATGTCACGGTCCACTTCCGAGCGCAGGTCACCCACGGTGCCATCGCCCTGCGAGTTGTCCACCGGCCCGATCTGCGCACCGGTGCGCGGCACGGCATAGCGGCTGCCATTGATCTCGCGGATGTCCCACCCGTTGAAGGCATAGTAGGTGCGCTCATCAAGCAGGCCACCGGCCTGCTTGATGTTGATCACGTTGGCCACCGGCAGGTAGTAGCGGCCGATGTTGCCGAACAGTTTCATTGCACCATCGCCCTTGATGTCCCAGGCGAAGCCGGCACGCGGCGCCCACATGTTGTCCATCTTGATGTAGCTGCGACCTTCGGCATCCTTGTTGTCGAAGGTCTCCATACGGATGCCGAGGTTCAGCAGCAGGTTGTCGGTGACCGACCAGTTGTCTTCCAGGTAGTACGCCGAATTGGTGCTTTCGAACTCACCTCCCACTTCATTGCGCCGCGCACGCACGTAGGCGGTAGTGCCCGCTGGTACCACGCCGCCGTTCTCCAGGATCGAGCCGGGGGTGGTCTTGTAGACGTTGTAGTAGAACGCACCGGGGCCCGGATAATAGCGGTCATAGGTGGACACGTTCTTCTCGTGATCCACACCGAAGCGCAGCAGATGGGCGCCCAGCTGCCACTCGAAATCCAGCCGGGCCTGCTCGCGGTCGTCCACGCGTGACTGGACGGTGGAGTTGGTGGTGCAGCCCAGCGGCACGCCTGGGGGGGCCAGGCCGCTCTCGGCCACCACGCGGTTGCATTCCATGTCGGTCATGCTGCGCTGCGAGGCATAGCGCTGGTTCTTGCCGTACATCGCACGCACCGACAGCCCTTCGGTGAGCTGGCCGTTGTAGGACGCGGCCCAGTTCTTGCCGCCGTTGGTCGTGTAGATCTCGTTGGTCTTGGCAGTGGGCTCGCCCTTGGCCAGGTCGAAGCCGTAGACGTCGTAAGCCCAGTTGTCCTTGTCCGAGAACCCCATCAGCGACAGGCGGTGGTTGTCGTTGATCTGCCAGTCCAGCTTGCCGCCCCAGAACGGGTCGTTGGTGCTGCCCTGGTTGAAGACGTTGCCATCGTTGTTGGTGTACTGGGCGCGATTGTCGCGGATCTCGTACATGCCGAAGAAGAACAGGCGGTCCTGCACCAGTGCACCCGAACCCCACACGTTGAGGCGGTTGGTGGTGTGCTTGTCCTGGCTGCCGATGATGTACGGCGTACCGTCAGCGGTGTAGTGATCGTTCTTGCTGGACTGCCAGGCACGCGGCTCGAAGGTGTACTCGACGCCAGCGTGGAAATCGTTGCTGCCCGAGCGGGTCGCGGCGTTGATCACGCCGCCGGTGGTACGGCCGAACTCCACCGAGTAACCGCCGGTCTTCACCTGGAATTCCTGGAAGAATGCGAACGGTGCCGACGAGAAGCCGACACGGTTGTAGAAGTCGGTCACGTTCAGGCCATCGATGTAGACCGCATTCTCGGCCACCGACGAACCGCCGAAGGAGATGCCCTGCGCGCCCAGCGAGCTTTTGCCGGAGACCACGCCCGGCGCCAGCATCGCCACTGATTTCAGATCCTGGTCCACCGGCAGCCGCTCGATGTCCTGGCGGCTGAGATTCATCGACGAATCGGTGGAGGTCACGTCCACCATCGAGATGACCTGCGGCGCACGCACCTGTACGGCGCCCAGCGTGCTGATGCCCGAAACCGGCACGTTGACGGTGGTGGCGTTGCCAAGTGACACCGTCACTTCACCCACCTGCGCCGGCGCACCGCCAGCCACCGCCACCTCCAGGGTGTAGGTGCCTACCGGCAACTGCGGTATGCGGTAACTGCCACTGGCGTCGGCCTTCACCGAACGCGAGAAACCGGTGGCAGGATTGCGCACGGTTACGGTAGCGGCGTCCAGGTGCTGGCCTGAATCCGTGACCAACCGGCCAACCACCGAACCATCCTGTGCAAATGCGCTGGGCGCGATCACGCCCAGACACGCCCCGAGGGCGACGCACAAGGCCGCCCGCTTGATGCTGTAAGCCTTCATCCCCTGCTCTCTCCTGCAAGAATTGAATGGTGTGGAATGCGATGTGTCGCGCTAGCGTTGCCTGGCTGGCAGTACCCGCCACTGGAAGTCGTAGCTCCATTGGTCGAAGTACAGGTTGCCGCCTGCCCACTCGGCCTCGCCGCGCTGCGAGTCGACCGTTTCCGAGCGGAAGTGCTGCTTGGCCGGCACGAAGGGCTGGCCGAAATCGTCGTTGAAGGCGATGCGGTAGCCGTCGAGGCCACCCAGATAGAAATCGCGCAATGCAGGCACATCGCTGGCCAGCGCGCCGGTGGTCACGTCCATTGGCAGCCACCCATACGGCGCCAGGTAGACCTGCCCCCAGTCATGCAGGTTGTTGTAGCCGCTGCCATCGTCGGAGAACACCATGCCCGACTGCCAGCGCGCGGGAATGCCGTTCATGCGTAGCAATGCGATCAGCAGCAGGGTCTGCTGGCCGCAGTCGGCATGGCCAGCGCGCAGGGCGTAATCGCTGATGTTGCTGAGCGTGGAGTATTCGCGCGCACCGGCCCATGGAATGCGATCCACGGCAGCAAACAGCTTGCGCACTACTTCATACGGGCGTGTCTCGCCCTGCAGCACCTGGTCGGAGAACAGCTTCAGCGCAGGGGTGAAGCGCACATGCGGCAGCTGCTCGGCCAGGTAGGGCTTCAAGGCCGGATCGGCCGGGGTCGGTTGCACCTTGGCCGGATCGATCGCGGTATGCCGGGCGAAGATCGTGACCGCGTAGCGGACCTCGAAGCGGGTTGGCTGTCCCGCCACTGCTTTGGCTTCCAGGTAGGCGGTACGCTGCAAGGTACTGGCCGGAGCCACACGTGCCTTGCCCGGCGCGCTGCCCAGCCACTGCACCTGCTCCTGCTGGCCCGGAATCTCGCGCGGGTACGGAATCCAGGCACGTACGGTTTCGCCGGCCGGCACGGCATCGGCTTTCACCGTGAGCGACTGGGTGAATTCAATGCGCTGCGGCAGTACCGACGCCTGCCCACTCTGTTCGGCTGCGGCAACCACGCGCGCATGGTGTGCATTGAGCACCTCGTTCGGGCCCGGCGGTGACATCGGTGTATCCGCGCGGCGGCGTGCGCGCGCTTCGTCGCTGAGCAGGAACAGGTTTGACGGTGCGCGCTTGAAATACCAACGCGTGCCATCGATATCGAGATGCTCGATCAGGCCAAGCTGATCCCAGCGCGCGAATTCCTCGTCGGTCAGATTGGGAATCCAGCGACGCACGGCAGACTTGGCGGCGGTTTCGTCGAGGGAAAAATCCAGGCGGATGCGGCGCATGCGCTCGCGCTGGAACGCGCCTTCGGCAGCATCGCTCCCGGTCGCCAGCAGCGCATCGGCGTCGCTGAAGCGGCCGCTGTCGATCAGGTCAATCACCTGCATTTCGCGCGCACGCTGCTGGCTGCTGCGCCCGTCTGCCGCCTGCGTGGCCGACACCCACAGCAGCAGCGCGGCACACAGGCCGGCAGCAGCAGGCAGACGCGGTTTGCGAACGACAGACTCCACAGCGACACTTCCCCAGCGCGGGTGGTAACGGCTGTGTAACACGGGCCGGGATGCCGGTCAATAATTTATTCTTGATTTCGAAGCCGAAAGGAATAAATATTCCAGAAGGCATTCGAGGAGGGTGTGCACCGCATGAGCCTGGCTTCCCGCGAACCGCGCCGGCGTTGGCCGCGCCGGCTGACCCTGGCCCTGTGCCTGCTGGCCGCGCCGGCCTTCGCACAGGCTGCCCCGGCACCCGATCCCGGCGCACCGCTGCCCTATGTGATCGGCCTGCACGAGGCCTACCTCACACCGCAGTACTGGGCCGCGCGCCTGGACAACGCTGATGCGCCGATTCTGGACCGCGCACAGATCGAGGCACAGAACGCGCGGATGCGGGCGCAGGACAGCCACATCCAGAACATCGCCGCACTGCCCGCCCAGCTTGATGCGGCGACGGTGCGTGCCAGCATCGCCGCGCTGTCGAGCTGGCCCACGCGTGCCCTTTACAACGACAAGGGCCAGGCGATCGCGCCCGCGCTGCGCAGCGCGATCGAAGCCAACCTCGGCCTCGATGCGATTCCCGCCCAGACGGCACCGGCCTACGGGCTGGTGGTGAAGCGCGCGGCACTGCGCACCTTCCCCACCCGCGAGCGCGTCTTCAGCAGCGTCGGCGACACCGACATCGACCGCTTCCAGGAATCGGCACTGTTCCCCGGTGACAAGGTCGCAATGGTCCATCGCAGTGCCGACGGCCGCTGGCTGTTCGTGCACAGCGAGCGCTACAGCGCATGGATCGAGGCCGATGCCATCGCCAGCGGCGACAAGGCCACGGTGCTCGGCTACGGCGCGAAGGGGCCGCACCGGATCGTCACCGGCGCCACCGCACAGACCGTCTACAGCCCGGAAGAACCGCGTGTCTCGCGCCTGCAGCTGGACATGGGCGTGCGCCTGCCGGTGCTGGCCGACTGGCCCGCCGCCGAACCGGTGAACGGCCAGCAGGCGCATGCCTCGTGGGTGGTGCAGCTGCCGGTGCGCGAAACCGATGGCCGCCTGAAACTGGTGCCGGCGCTGCTGCCGCGCTCGCAGGACACCGCCGCCGACTACCTGCCGCTGACCCCGCGTCTGCTGCTGCAGCAGGCCTTCAAGTTCCTCGGCGAGCGCTACGGATGGGGCCACGACTACGACACCCGCGACTGCAGCGGTTTCGTTTCCGAGATCTACCGCAGCTTCGGCGTGTTGCTGCCGCGCAATACCAGTGCACAGGCGATCAGCCCGGCGCTGGACCGCCTGCCCTTCACCGACAAGGTTGGCAAGGCCGTGCGCGACCGTGCGGTCACCGACCTGCAGGTGGGCGACCTCGTCTACATTCCCGGGCACGTGATGATGGCCATCGGCCATGTCGACGGCCGCACCTGGGTCATCCACGATACGGCGGGCGGCAGCTGGTTCGGTGCCGACGGCACGCGCGTACAGGCCCACCTCAATGGTGTTTCGGTCACGCCGCTGGAGCCGATGATGGCCAGCGATACCGTCCGCTACATCGACCGCATCACCAACATCCAGCGCCTGCGGACCAAGACTCCTGAATGAAGATCACCGCCATCGAACTGGGCATGCTGCGCGTGCCGCTGAAGACGCCGTTCAAGACCGCTCTGCGCACGGTGGAAACCGTGGAAGACGTGGTGGTGCTGATCCGCACCGACACCGGCAACACCGGTTACGGTGAAGCCCCGGCCACTGCGGTGATCACCGGCGATACGCACGGCTCGATCATCGAAGCGATCCGCCACTTCATCGCCCCGCGCCTGATCGGCCAGGACGTGGTCAACCTCAACCATCTGTGCACGCTGGTGCAGACCGCGATGGAGCGCAACACCAGCGCCAAGGCCGCGGTGGAAATCGCGCTGTACGACCTGTGGGCGCAGCTGCACGGTGCGCCGCTGTACCAGATGCTGGGCGGCGGCGACCCGGTGATCACCACCGACATCACCATCAGCGTGGACTACATCGACAAGATGGTGGCCGACTCGCTGTCGGCGATCGACCGCGGCTTCGAGTCGCTGAAGATCAAGGTCGGCAAGGACATCGGCCTGGACATTGAACGGGTCAAGGCGATCCACGCCGCCGTCGAGGGCCGCGCCCTGCTGCGGCTGGATGCCAACCAGGGCTGGACCGCCAAGCAGGCGGTGCATGCGATGCGCACGCTGGAAGAAGCAGGCGTAGTACTGGAATTGCTGGAGCAGCCGGTGAAGGCCGCCGACATCAGTGGCCTGAAATACGTCACCGACCGCGTCAACACGCCGGTGATGGCCGACGAAAGCGTGTTCAGCCCCAGCCAGGTGATGGACCTGATCCAACAGCGCGCGGCCGACATCATCAACATCAAGCTGATGAAGACCGGCGGCCTGTCCAACGCCATCCGCATCGCCGACATCGCCGGCATCTACGGCGTGCCGTGCATGATCGGCTGCATGATCGAATCGAGCATCAGCGTGGCTGCCGCCGTGCACCTTGCTGTTGCCAAGAGCGATGTGATCACCAAGGTCGACCTGGACGGCCCGTCGCTGGGCCAGTTCGACCCGGTCAGCGGCGGCGTACATTTCAACGAATCGGAGATCAGCATCAGCGATGTGCCGGGGTTGGGCATCACCGAAGTGCGTGGGCTGGAGATGCTGGGTTGATCTCTGCCTTGCGGCTGGCCTTGCGTGCCACTGACGTTGGGTCGGGCGTTACTTTTCTTTTCGCGAAAAGAAAAGTAACCAAAAGAAACGCTCCGCCGGCCGCGAGCCGACGTGCTGCGCACGTCGGTGCCCTGCGCTCCTCGGCCCGTCGAGGGACGGCGTGGAACTCGCTACGCTCAGACACCCGCGCCTCTTCGCCCTCGCCGGACCTGCGGTGCTCGGCTCGCTTGAAGGCGGACTCAACGTCAAAGGCAACAACTGCATCCCGTGGATCCACTACATGCGTGGATGCTTTTGCGCTTGCTTCTGCTCTACCCCGTATCCCCTTCGCGGCTGGCACGCGCGCGATCTGTCCGGGGTCGGGCGGGTGGGGTTTGCAGGGGTGTCCGCGCCATGGGCCCGAGGCATGCCTCGGGCGGGTTGGGCAGGACGCCCAACCCCGGTCTTGCCGTTTGCGCAGGACAGCGCAAACGAGCAAGCGCGGCCAAGCCTCCATGGACGGATTCACGGCGTCCCCTGCAAACCCCACGCGTCCGACCCACTCCATGACACGCTCTACGCTGCCAACCGCAACGCGCCTACACATGCCCGGACACCCCGCATGCCGCCCCTGCTGAAGATCCGTTCCGAGCGCGGGCAGATGTCGGCCATCGAGCGCCGCATCGCCGACTTCATCCTCGACAACGCCCACCTGCTGCGCGACTACTCGTCCCAACAGCTGGCCAGCGCGCTGGGCATCAGCCAGTCCAGCGTGGTGAAGTTCAGCCAGAAACTCGGTTTCAAGGGCTACCCGGACCTGAAGTACTCCATCGGCCAGGACGTGGCCCGTGCTGGCGCGGACCCGCAACAGGCGCCCAACGAGCCCGACAGCGGCGATGACTACCTGCGCCTGGGTGAGGCCCTGCGCCGCAGCAAGGCGCAGGCCGAAGAGGAAACCCGACAGGCCAATCCACGAGAGGAAATCGAGCGCATCGTGCAGCTGCTCGACGGCGCACCGAAGCTGTTCGTCCATGGCCTGGGTGACGATGGCTTGTTCGCCCGCGAGTTCGCCATGCGGCTGTCGCTGCTCGGCCTGCTGGTGGTGCCGCATACCGATCCGATCCTGATGCTGGCCAACCTGTCGGCCGCGCGCCCGGGCGATGCGCTGTTGATGTTCTCCGAGTTCGGCAACCTGCCCCAGCTTTCGCAGCTGTCACGGCAGTTCCAGGACATGGGGGGCAAGGTGATTTCCATCACCCGCCACACCGCCAACCCGCTGCGCGCGCATGCTGATGCGGCACTGGCGGTGTGCGCGCACGACCGCACGCCGCAGGTCGCGCAGCTGCTGTACCGTAGCGCCATGCACGCCCTGCTCGATTTCCTGTTCGTGCTGCTCTGCCATACCAATCCGGATCGCCAGCAGCAGCTGGCGGTGAACCTGGAGCGGATCGACCACCTGCTGGATTCCTGACCGGAGCGCATGTTGATGAGATCGCTGGTCCGACTTGCCACCACTGCACTGCTGCTTGCTGCGGCAGTGTCCGTTCACGCGGCGCCGCTGGATGGCGCGCGCCAGCTGATCGTGGTCACCAGCGATGGCTGGGACAGCACCCAGGGGCAATTGCAGGCCTATGTGCGCGACGGCAAGGGCTGGCACACGCACGGACAGGCGTTCCCGGTGGCGCTTGGCCGCACCGGCAGTGCCTGGGGCCTGGGCCTGCACCCGGCGCAGGCCGACGGTCCACAGAAGCAGGAAGGCGATGGCCGCAGCCCGGCGGGTGTATTCGCGCTCGGCAGTGCGTTCGGCTATGCCGTCACCCGCCCCGGCACCGCGATGCCCTACCAGCCAATGCTGGACAGCAGCTACTGCATGGACGTACCCGGTTCGCCGTTCTACAACCGCATCGTCGATGAGAAGAAGATCGGCAGTGCAGCGGTCAAAGGCTCCACCGAGCCGATGCGGCTGGACCTGCACAACAAAGGTGACGTGCGCTACCAGGAAGGCTTCGTCATCGCCCACAACCCGGACAACCAGCCCGGCAAGGGCAGCTGCATCTTCGCCCATCTGTGGCGCCAGCCGGGTGAGGCCACTGCCGGCTGCACCGCCATGCCACAGGAACGCATGCAGGCGCTGATGAACTGGCTGCGCCCGCAGGACGCGCCGCGCTTCGTGCTGCTGCCGCGTGCCGAGTACACGCGTCTGCAGGCCCAGTGGCAGCTGCCCGCGTTGAGCGGAGACGCCCGTTGAGCGCGCAGGACGAACCGCAGCTGCAGCGCGCGGTCAGCCGCTGGCAGATCGTCGGCCTGTCGATCAACGATGTGATCGGCAGTGGCATCTACCTGCTGCCGGCCGCCACCGTCGCCCTGCTTGGCCCCTTCAGCCTGTGGGGCGTGGTTGCCGCCGGCATCGTCGTGGCGCTGCTGGTGCTGTGCTACGCGCAGGCCGCCAGCTATTTCGACGAGCCCGGTGGCAGCTACCTGTATGCCCGCGAGGCCTTCGGGCGCTTCGCCGGGTTCGAGATCGGCTGGATGATCTGGCTGACTCGCATCAGCTCGGCGGCCGCACTCAGCAACGCGCTGGCCGATGCAGTCGCACGCTTCTGGCCGTGGGCCGGCGCCGGCATGGGCCGCATCGTGGTGATCGTGGTGTCGCTGGGCTTCCTCACCGGCGTCAACATCATTGGCGTGCGCTCGGCCGCGCGCACCGGCGTGGTGCTGGTGATCGGCAAGATGCTGCCGCTTCTGTTGTTCGTGGCCATCGGTGCGTTCTACATCGACCCACAGCTGGCCTTCTCCGGCCAGCGCCCGGACCCGCATGACCTGCAGCGCATGGGTGAAGCCGCCTTGCTGCTGCTGTACGCCTACGCGGGTTTCGAGAACATCCCGGCTGCTGCGGGCGAGTACCGCAATCCGCGCCGCGACATTCCGTTCGCCCTGATCACCATGATCATCACCGTCACCGTCATCTACGGCGCGGTGCAGGTGGTGGCGCAGGGCACGCTGGCCAGCCTGCCCAGCTCGGCCACGCCGCTGGCCGATGCCGCCGCCGGCTTTGGCGGCGAGGCCCTGGCGCTGATCCTCACCATCGGCGCGACCATCTCCATCCTCGGTACCAACAGCAACACGATGATGATGGGCCCCCGCTTCCTGTTCGCACTGGCCCGCGACGGCTACGGGCCGAAGATCCTGGCGCAGGTGCATCCACGCTTCCATACCCCGGCCGCGTCGATCCTGTGCCAGGGCCTGATCGCGCTCGGCCTGGCCCTGTCCGGTTCGTTCGTGCAGCTGGCCCTGCTGTCGATGACCACGCGCCTGTTCGCCTACATCGGCACTGCCGCGGCCGTCCTAGTACTGGCCAAGCGCTATGCCGATCGCCCCGGCGCGTTGAAGCTGCCGGGCGGTCCACTGATTCCGGTATTGGCGCTGCTGCTGTGCGTTGCCCTGTTCGCCAGTGCCAGCTGGCAGAACATTGCCGCTGCGCTGGTCGCGTTCGCCATCGGCGCGGTGATCTACAAGCTGCCGCGCAAGGATGCCGACACCGGATGATCGGTAACGCCGGGGCATGCCCGGCGGATTGATCTGGCAATCACGCTGCCGGACCGGGCCGTTAACCGCCACGCAGGCACGATCAGGCTTCGTCAACAACGGAGCCCTTCCATGGCCGAATACCAGATTCCCGGCCGCGTGCCGGATGACAGCACGCCGCGTGATGCAATCTCCAACTACTGGCGCGAGCGCTACACGGCCGAGCCGTACTACGACGACCAGCTGTTCTTCGAGGACTACGAGCCGGCCTACCGCATCGGCCACGCCGCGCGTGCACAGGACATGATCCGCGCCTACGAACAGGTCGAGGCCGAGCTCGCATCACGCTGGGCCAGCGAACGTGGCCGCAGTCGCCTGGAATGGGCGCAGGCACGCAACGCCGTGCGTCGTGGCTGGGAGGATGCACAGCTGGCGGATCCGCGGTTGAAGCGATAACGCCAGGCGCCTGTAGAGCCGAGCCCATGCTCGGCTGAGAGTCGAGCATGGCTCGACTCTACAGAAATCCTGCGAGAGCCGAGCGCGGGCTCGGCTCTACACACTCACTCCTGTTCCGGCAGCGGCGGCACGCCTGCGCTGCGCTTGCTTTCACCGCCACCGGCGGCGATCAGGTCGCGGGTGTTCTTCTGCACCGCCACCGCACCGAACAGCGACAGCGCGTAGGCCATGCCATAGAAGCCCTTCTCGCTCGATGCCAGGGTGGCATTCCACAGCCCAACCAGCAGCAGCATCAGCGCCGACAGCAGCGCGAACCAGCACAACGCGTAGTACAAACCACTCACCGGAATGCCCTCGACACGGTCGCGCACGCTCTTCTGCAGCGACACCGCCGCGAACAGGCCAAACAGCAGCAGCGTCAGGTAGTAGCCCTTCTCGTTGAGCGCCATCGTGGCGGCGTTGAACAGGCCGATCAGGTAGGCCGCCGCGCCCAGCAGCAGGGCCACCCACGAGGCGGCGATGAAGGCGGTGGACGGCTTGTGGGGCATGGCAGTGTTCATTGCAGATCCTTGGCAGGCAGACGGGCACGCTTTGCCCGGGCGTGCCCACCCTAGACGATCCCGCCGCCCTCGCACAGGGGTTGCAGGACCTTCGGGCCACGACGGTCACCGCTCCAGTGGTATACAAGGGACAGCCCGGCCATCCGCATCCCCGCCCTGGAGATACCCATGACCCGCACACCCCTGCTGCTCGCCCTCGGCCTGGTGCCGATCCTCGCCACCTCCGCCTGCAATGCCGCCGACCCGGCCGCCAACGGCGCCCAGGCCACCGCCACGGCATCCGCCGCCGCCGATCAACGCCCGTTCACCGCCACCGAGGTCAGCCGTTTCGACCAACCTTGGGCGATGACCTTCCTGCCCGACGGCAGCCTGCTGGTCACCGAAAAGCGCGGCACGCTGCAGCATCTGGACCTGGCCAGCGGCCAGAAGCATGAGATCACCGGCGTTCCCAAGGTCGCCTATGGTGGCCAGGGCGGTTTCGGTGACGTGATCCTGCACCCGCAATTCGCAAGCAACCACGTGATCTATCTCAGCTACGCCGAGGAAGGCACGTTGGACACCCGCGGTGCTGCCGTGGCCCGTGCCACGCTGGCGCTGGACGCCAACGTCGCCGGTCAGCTCAAGGACCTGAAGGTGATCTGGCGGCAGAGCCCCAAGGTCAGCGGCGAGGGCCACTACGGGCATCGCCTCGCCTTCGGGCCGGATGGCAAGCTGTGGATCAGCTCCAGCGAGCGCCAGAAGTTCGATCCGGCCCAGGACATGGGCAGCAACCTCGGCAAGATCATCCGCCTCAACGATGATGGCAGCCTGCCCGCCGACAACCCGTTCGCCTCGCAGGGTGGCGTGGCCGCGCAGGTGTGGTCGCTGGGCCACCGCAACATCCTCGGCATGGCCTTCGACGCCAACGGCAAGCTGTGGGCACACGAGATGGGCCCGGCCGGCGGCGACGAACTGAACCTGATCGTGCGCGGCGGCAACTACGGTTACCCGATTGTTTCCAATGGTGACCACTACGACGGCCGACCGATTCCAGACCACGACACGCGCCCGGAATTCGCCGCCCCGAAGGTGACCTGGACGCCGGTGATCTCGCCGGCCGGCTTCGTGATCTACAGCGGCAAGCTATTCCCGCAGTGGAAGGGCAGCGGCTTCATCGGTGGGCTGTCGTCGACCTCGCTGGTGCGTGTGGCGTTCGACGGCGACAGCGCGCGCGAGGCCGAACGCTTCAACATGGGCGAGCGCATCCGCGAAGTGGAACAGGGCCCGGATGGTGCGCTGTGGCTGCTGGAAGACGGCAGCAAGGCGCGCCTGCTGAAGCTGGTCCCGAAGACCTGATGCCCGGTAGTGCCGGCCGCTGGCCGGCACGTTTGTCCGCAACGGCCCCGCACGCGGGGCCGTCTGCGTTCACTGGATGGTGATGACCTTGACCTCGGTCTTCGTGCAGGCCTGGTCCAGGCACTGCCCGTTCAACCACACCTGGCCTTCACCGATCATCACGCCCTGCTGGTTCACGAACACCTTGCCGAATCCCTGCTCGGACACCGCCTTGGCCACCGCCGGGGTGATGATCTTCTCGTAGTTGCGCTGGAACTCACCGGGGCCGGTGATCTTCTTTCCACCGCTGATGTTCAACGGGAAGCGCACTTCCTCGACCACGGCAGCGCGATCTCCACCGACCACCGCGGTCTTGAACGCGTTGAACACCTTTTCGTACTGCGCGGCATCACCCAGCACGCTCTCGATGCGTGCACGCGCATCTTCGGCGGGCGCATCCGCAGCAGGCGAGGCCGGTGTGGCTGCGGCAGGTTCAGCCGCAGGCGTGGCCGCAGCACTGGCCTCCATCGGCGGCGGAGCATCCACCGCAGGCGCGGCCGGCGGCGCCGGCTGCGAACAGGCCGCCAGCAGCAGGGCGGGAATCAGGTAGGCCATCCGGCGCATGCGCGCACTCCATCGAAACAGGAAGCCCGATGGTAGCGCCGCCGCAGTGACGGCAACAAAAAGGGGACGGAGGGGATTAAGTCGTTTGTGCCACTAACGACTTAATCCCCTCCGTCCCCTTTTTTCGATCAGGCCTTCAGCAGCTCGAACTGCACGGCTTCGCCTGCTGCCGACGAGGCGCAGACCCACACGTCGAACTGGCCCGGCTCGGCACGCAGCACGCCGTCGCGGCCGGTGAAGGCCAACTGCTCGCGGGTCAGGGTGAACACCACTTCGGCCGACTCGCCCGGCTGCAGCGCCACCTTGCGGAAGTCCTTCAGTTCGCGCACCGGACGCACGCGGCTGGCCACGCGGTCGTGGATGTACAGCTGCACCACTTCCTCGCCGGCCACATCACCGCTGTTGGTCAGCGTGGTGGTGATGGTCAGGGTGTCGTCCCAGCCGAGCTGCGCCGCACTCAGCTGCGGCACGCCGTAGGCGAAGGTGGTGTAGCCGATACCGTGGCCGAACGGGTACAGCGGTTCGTTCGGAATCTCGCGCCAACGGGCCTTGAACTCCGACATCGTCGGCAGTTCCGGGCGGCCGGTGCGCGGGTGGTTGTAAAAGTACGGCTGCTGGCCGGACACCTGCGGGAAACTGACCGGCAGGCGGCCAGACGGGCTGTAGTCGCCGAACAGCACATCGGCCACCGCATGGCCGGTCTGCGTGCCCAGGTACCAGGTCACCGCCACCGCCTGTGCATTGCGCACCGCGCCCTGCAGCGCCAGCGCGCGACCATTGCGCAGCAGCACGACCAGCGGCTTGCCGGTCATCGCCACGGCCTCGGCCAGCGCCTGCTGTGCCGGCGGCAGCGTGATCTCCACGCGCGACTGCGCTTCACCGCTGTAACGCTGCGGTTCGCCCAGCGCCAGCACCACCACATCGGCGCGCAGCGCGGCGGCCACCGCCGCTTCAGTGCCACCGGGGATGGCCACTTCCAGTTCGCAGCCCGGCACGATCTCCAGCAGCGCTTCATCGCCGATGGCCGCGCGCACGCCGGTTTCCAGGTCCACGTAGCGCTGTTTGTCGCCGAACAGCGTCCAGCAGCCCTCGATGTTCTCGCGGTCCTGCACGAAGGGGCCGATCAGCGCGATCTTCTGCCCGGTCTTCTGCAGCGGCAGCACGTTGTCGCGGTTGTTCAGCAGCACGATCGAACGGCGCGCGGCGTCACGCGACAGTGCGTCATGCGCGGCGATGTGCGAGGTATCCGCTTCGCGCGCCGGGTCCAGCGAACGGTACGGGTCGTCGAACAGGCCGATGGTTTCCTTCAGCCACAGGATGCGGCGCACGCCTTCATCCAGCACGCTCATCGGCACGTCGCCGCTCTCGACCAGGCCCGGCAGGTGTTCGGCATAGAAGCCGCTCTGCATGCTCAGGTCCAGGCCGGCGGTGAACGCCTTGGCAGTGGCGTCGCGGTCGTCGGCGGCATAGCCGTGGGCGACCAGTTCCATGTCGGCGGTGTAATCGGAGATCACCACGCCCGGGAACCTCCATTCGCCGCGCAGGATGTCGGTCAGCAGTTCGGCATTGGCGCTGGCCGGCACGCCGTTGATGTCGTTGAACGAGGACATCACGGTGATCGCGCCGGCATCGAAGGCGGCCTTGAACGGCGGCAGATGCACATCGCGCAGGGTCTGCGGCGAGATGTCCACCATGTTGTATTCCATGCCGGCCATCACCGCGCCATAGGCGGCGAAGTGCTTCGGCGTGGCCAGCAGCGAATCGGCGGCGCGCAGGTCGCTGCCCTGGAAGCCGCGCACGCGGGCGGCGGCGAACGCGCAGCCCAGCACCACGTCCTCACCGGCACCTTCGGCGCCACGGCCCCAGCGCTGGTCGCGGGCGATGTCCACGGCCGGTGCGTAGGTCCAGTGCAGACCGGCGGCGGTGGCCTCGATGGCGGTGGCACGCGCGGTGCGCTCGGCCAGGTCCGGCTCGAAGCTGGCGGCCTCGCCCAGCGGGATCGGGAACACGGTACGCATGCCGTGGATGACGTCGGCAGCCAGGATCACCGGGATACCCAGGCGGCTCTCCTCGGTGGCGACCTGCTGGATGCGGCGGCCCAGTTCGGCGCCGACACCATTGAACAGCGAGCCGACCTTGCCCTCGCGTACCTGCTGCAGCACCTGGTCGGCATTGCGCACGTTGGCTTCCGGGTTCACGTCCGGGGCGAACGGGCGGACCATGTCCGCGAAGACACCCAGCTGGCCGACCTTTTCCTCGACGGTCATCTGGGCAATGAGGGATTCGATGCGATCGGAGGCCACCAGCAGTCCTTGATGAAAACGTTTACAAGCCCGGCATTCTAGCGATCCCGAGCCATTTGGCGAGAGGTTTCGTCATTCAGTTTCAGGCTCCAGCCGGATCCGTACGGTCCGGCCGGAGGCATCGCAGCTTACTCCGAGCCGGCCAACTGGCGCTGCCCGGCCATCAACATGGCGTCGCTGGAGGCCTGGAACACCCGCAGGCCGAACGCCGGCAGGATCGCCAGCAGGTGGTCGAAGATGTCCGACTGCACGGCCTCGTACTCGGCCCAGGCGGTGCTGCGGGTGAAGCAGTACAGCTCCAGCGGCAGGCCTTCGGTGGTCGGCTGCAGCTGCCGTACCAGCAGGGTCATGTCGGTATGGATGCCCGGATGGCTGCGCAGGTAGCGCTCCACGTAGGCGCGGAAGGTGCCCAGGTTGGTCACCCGGCGGCTGTTGACCTCGGCCACGCCCTGCTCGCGCAGGCGCCCGTTCCACTGCCCCAGTTCCTGCTCCTTGGACTGCAGGTAGTCACGCAGCAGCGCGAACTCGCCGAGGAAGGCCAGGTCGCCCTCGTCCAGGAAACCGACGCTGTGCTGGTCCAGGTACAGCGCGCGCTTGATCCGGCGGCCTCCCGCCTCCTGCATGCCGCGCCAGTTCTTGAACGACTCGGTCACCAGCTTCTTGGTCGGGATGGTGGTGATGGTCTTGTCGAAGTTCTGCACGGTGATGGTGTGCAGGGCGATGTCGATCACATCGCCGTCGGCGTTCTGGCTGGGCATCTCGATCCAGTCGCCGATGCGCACGCGGCCATCGCCGCTGATCTGCACGCTGGCCACCAGCGACAGGATGGTGTCCTGGAAGATCAGCATCAGCACTGCGGTGGCCGCGCCCAGGCCGGTGACCAGCGGCCCCAGCTTCACCCCCAGCAGGGTGGCGATGATCGACAGGCCGGCGGCCACGAACACCACGATCTTGACCACCTGCAGGTAGCCCTTGATCGGCTTGTTGCGCGCGTCGGGCTTGCGCTCGTACAGGCTGTTGGCCGCGTCCAGCGCATGCGAGAACGCCATCGACACCGTCAGCACGGCCCACACGATGCACAGCTTGATGATGACGTTGACCAGGCCGGGCGGCAGATCTGGGATCAGAGTGATGCCCGAGGCGATCACCTGGCTGGGCACCACGTTGGACAGGCGCGAAATCACCCGCATCAAATGGCTGCCACGCCCGGACTCGGCACCCGGCAGGCGCTGCAGCAGGCGCCGCAGGCCACGCACCAGGATGCGCTTGGTCACCCAGTTGGCCAGGCCGGCTGCGATCAGCAGCGCCGAGATCATCAACGCCAGGTAGGCGCCGGGATAGGGTTCCAGTGTGTTCTGCAGCTTTTCCAGCCACTGTACCGCCACCACCGCGTCCACCATCAGTTGTCTCCCGTCTTCATTGTTGTTGAGGTTGCCGGCCAGCGGCCGGCACTACCATGGGTGTCGGCCAACGGCCGGCACGACCGGGTCAGTCCCGCGTGCGTTCGATGATCACGCCCACCGCGCGTGCGCCGCGCACCGCACCGGGCTTGCTCAGCTTCAGGCGCAGCCACTTCACGTCGAATTCGTCCAGCACGATCTGCGCGCAGCGCTCGGCCAGGGTCTCGACCAGACCGAATTCCGATTCGCGCACGAACTGCTCCAGGCGCTTGCTCACCGCCTTGTAGTTCAGGGTGTGGGCGATGTCATCGGTAGCCGCAGGGCGACGGTTGTCGAAGCCCATTTCCAGGTCGAACACCAGGTCCTGGCGGATCCGTCGCTCCCAATCGTAGATACCGATCAGGGCGTCGATCGTCAGCCCCTCGATGAAAACCTTGTCCATTGCGCTTGCCCGCCCGAATACAGGGGGCCATGGTAACGGCACGGCGGTGACCCTGCCCGGAACGGGCGATGGGTGGCCGGCACGGGGCGGGCCCGGAAAAGACAAAGGGCCCCGCTAGCAGGGCCCTTTGGTACTACCGTTTGTCCCCAGGGGGAGCTGGAATCCAGCCGCGAGTCCCGGTGGCGCAGGCACGCAGATTAGGCAAGGACCAGATCGCCGGTCAAGGCCAATTCCGACAGGGCAGGTCAGGTATCCGTCCGAGGCGAAATACAGAGAATCAGCCACACGGACAACGACGTTCCCTGATGGTGGTCGCCGCCCACTCTCGCGAACATTGAGCCCTCCTTCACCACCGCACATGACGATGGCTCCATACGATGTACTGCGGCGCGCGTTGTCAGCGGAGCGCCTGTCGACTTACGAGAGAATCGCATCGACCTGCAGCCCTGACGTCACTGCCGATTCCCTGTATCTCTGGAACATGCGGATGTGCGGTGCGCTGATGATGCCGGTCCATCTGTGCGAGGTGGTCATTCGCAACGCCGCTGCAGCTGTGCTTACCCGACAGCACGGCCCGCGTTGGCCGTGGAATGATGCCTTCCGACGCAGACTGCCAACTTCATCCAGTACTTCTCCACGCACGGCACTGGAACAACTTGCCAGCCGCGTAACCGATACACCTGAGATCGTCGCCAATCTGCCAATGGTGTTCTGGCAGCAGCTCTTTACATGTCGCTTCGACTCCACCCTGTGGATACCCGCACTTGGTGGGGTTCTACGTCATGCGCCTTCGGCACATCCCAGTGTCATCAGGAAAGCCATCCACGCAGACATTGGACGCATCCGCCACCTGCGCAACCGCATCGCGCACCACGAACCCATCCTGGAACACGACATCGGCGCCGACCTGGCAGCGATCGGGCGGCTGATCCACGCCCGCTGCCCGCACACCCTGGGCTGGCTGCAGCGCCACGAGCGGGCGACAACGGTGTTGGCGGCGTCGCCGTTGGCAGGGCGTCGGTAATACGTCCGCCGGTCATGGCCCGGCGCTACCGGATCAGACCGCCGGCAGCGTCGCCATGTCCCAGCGCGGGGTCACATCCACCTTCGGCGGGCTGTGCTGGCCGGCCTGCAGGCGCAGCGCGCCGGCGAAGGCGATCATCGCACCGTTGTCGGTGCATAGTGCCGGCCGCGGGAAACAGGCGCGGCCGCCCAGGCGCTCGGCCATCTGCTGCAGGCGGGCGCGCAGGCGCTTGTTGGCGCCAACGCCGCCAGCCACCACGATCACGTTGGTCCCGGCCGCTTCCAGCGCGCGCTCGCACTTGATCGACAGGGTCTCGACCACCGCATCTTCAAAGCCACGGGCGATATCGGCACGGGTCTGCTCGCTCTGGTCGCTGTCGCGCCAGGCCATCAGGACCTGGGTCTTCAGGCCGGAGAAGCTGAAATCCAGCCCCGGGCGGTCGGTCATCGGCCGCGCGAAGCGGTAGACCCCCGGCGTGCCCTGCTCGGCCAGCCTGGCCAGCTGCGGCCCGCCCGGATAGGGCAGCCCCATCATCTTGGCGGTCTTGTCGAAGGCCTCACCGGCAGCATCGTCCAGAGTCTCGCCCAGCAGGCGGTACTGGCCGATGGCGTCCACTGCCACCAGCTGGGTATGGCCACCGGACACCAGCAGCGCCACGAACGGCGCTTCCGGCGGGTCGTCTTCCATCAACGGGGCCAGAAGGTGGCCTTCCATATGGTGTACGCCCACCGCCGGCACCTCCAGCGCCCAGGCCAGCGAACGGGCCACACCCGCGCCGACCAGCAACGCGCCGACCAGACCGGGGCCGGCCGTGTAGGCCACGCCGTCGATGTCGTCTACGCCGAGGCCGGCTTCGGCCAGAGTCTGGCGCACCAGTGGCAGCAGCTTGCGGACGTGGTCGCGGCTGGCCAGCTCGGGCACCACACCACCGTATTCGGCGTGCAGGGCGATCTGGCTGTAGACCGCATGGGCGCGCAGGGCCGCGCTACCGGCAAGGTCGGTGTCATACACCGCCACGCCGGTCTCATCACAGGAAGATTCGATGCCAAGGACTCGCATGCCTGCTATTATGACGCCCCTGCCGCCCCCTCGGGGGATGCGCAGGTCTCACTGCTTTCGAACCTCGGCCCGTATTCAGGGTTGGCCGCTTGCAGTTTGTCGATTCGCCGCTATAATGTGCGGCTCGCCGGGCGTGACCCGGTTCTACTGTGTCCCGGAGATTCCATGCCCAGCGTCAAAGTCCGCGAGAACGAGCCCTTCGAGTTTGCTCTTCGCCGCTTCAAGCGCACTTGCGAAAAGGCCGGTGTGCTGGCCGAAACCCGCAAGCGCGAGTTCTACGAAAAGCCGACCCAGGAGCGCAAGCGCAAGGCCGCCGCTGCTGTGAAGCGTCAGCTGCGCCGCTCGTCGCGCGACGTCACCAAGCGTCAGCGCCTGTACTGATCGGACGCATCTTCGTTGCGGCAGGCTTGCCTGTCGCGATGGAGCCGAAGCCGGCACGCGCGAGCGTCGCCGGCTTTTTGCGTTTCCGGGTTCGGGCATCCGCCCCGCCCCACCTACCACCACGAGGTTCCTCATGAGCATGAAGCAGCAGCTCACCGAAGACATGAAGGCCGCCATGAAGGCGGGCGAGAAGCACAAGCTGGGCGTGATCCGCCTGATCAACGCCGCCATCAAGCAGCGCGAAGTGGACGAGCGCATCGAGCTGGATGACACCGCCGTGATCGCCGTGCTCGACAAGATGGTCAAGCAGCGCAAGGACTCGGTCAGCCAGTTCGAAGCCGCCAACCGTGAAGACCTGGCGGAGATCGAGCGCGCCGAGATCGTGGTCATCGAAGCCTACCTGCCGGCGAAGATGGGCGAGGCCGAGATCGTGGCCGCCATCCAGGCCGCCATTGCCGAGACCGGCGCCTCCGGCCCGGCCGACATGGGCAAGCTGATGGGCGCACTGAAGCCCAAGCTCGCCGGCCAGGCCGACATGGGCCTGGTGTCCAAGCTGGTCAAGCAGCTGCTGGCATAAGCCATTGCCGGGGTCGGATCCCTTTCGCATCGCGGAAGGGCTCTGACCCCATTGATGCATCCGCTTCACCGCCCCTTCGACCCCCGGCTGCTACAACATCCCCATGGTCGAGCAATCCAACGCCCCCACCGGCTCGCGTCCCCACGGCATCCCCGCACGGCTTCGCCACTACGCTGACCGCCTGCAGGACAGCTTTCCGATGGCCGTCGCCAAGCGCTTCGTCGAAATCGATGTGCTGACCCAGGCCGCTTCGGTCTCCTTCTACGCCCTGCTGTCAATGGCACCGCTGCTGGTGCTGCTGTTGTGGCTGACTGCCTCGCTGTACCCGCCTGCACAGCAGACGTTGATCAGCCAGATCGGCTCGGTGGCCGGCAGCAGCGTGGCCAGCGTCGCCGACACTGTGCTGCACAACGCCAACAGCCAGCCCAACGTCGGTTCATTGGCCGGGCTGTGGAGCACGCTGCTGCTGTTCGTCGGCGCCACCGCGGTGTTCGCCCAGCTGCAGAACGCGCTGAACCGGATCTTCCACACCAGCGGCCAGCGCCTGGAAGGCGTCAAGGCCTGGCTGCGCAAGCGCGTGTTCTCGTTCGGCGTGGTGCTGGCACTGGGCTTCCTGCTGATCCTGTCGATGACCGCCACCACTGCGCTGCAGGTGGTGTTCGCGCAGCTGCCCTCGGTACTGCCGGCAATCGGCTACCTGACCTCGCTGCTGCTGTACACGCTGGCCTTCGCCTTCCTCTACCACTACCTGCCGGACCGCCGCGTGGCGTGGCGCCAGGCCTTCATCGGCGGTGCCATCACCTCGGTGCTGTTCACCCTCGGCCGCTACGGGATTGGCGTCTACATCGCCACCGTGGCCCCGGGCAGCGCCTACGGTTCGATGGGCGCGCTGGTGATCTCCTTGGTCTGGATCTACTACGCCACCGCGGTGTTCTTCGTCGGCGCGCTGATGACCGCGGTGATCGACGAGCGCCTGCATGCGCGGGCGCAGCTGGCCAAGGCCGGGGTCGAGGCCGAACAGGCCAGTCCCGACGCCGCCAGCGAGTAAACTAGGGGAACCTGCCGCCCCTGCTGCGCGCCCTGGCGGCCGCGCCCCGTTCTGTTGCCCATGGCCCGTATTCCCGACGCTTTCATCGACGATCTGCTCGCCCGCTCCGACATCGTCGAGGTGGTGGGCAGCCGCGTGCCGTTGAAGCGACAGGGCAAGGAATACGCAGCGCGTTGCCCGTTCCATGACGAGCGCTCGGCGTCGTTCACGGTCTCGCCCACCAAGCAGTTCTATCACTGCTTCGGTTGCGGCGCGCACGGCACCGCCATCAGCTTCCTGATGAACTACGACCGCCTCGAGTTCCTCGACGCGGTGGATGAACTGGCCAAGCGCGCGGGCATGGAAGTGCCCCGCAGCGAGAACCCGCGCAGCCCGCAGCAGCAGGACGACAGCCGCGAGCTGTATTCGGCGCTTGAGGCGGCCACGAAGTTCTTCCAGAGCAACCTGCAGGGCAGCGAAAAGGCACGCAGCTACCTGGATGGGCGTGGCGTGGACGAAGAGAACCGCGCACGCTTCCAGATCGGCTACGCGCCGGATGGCTACAGCGGCCTGCGCGATGCGCTGGGCAAGGACGAGCGGCGCATGAAGCTGCTCGACCGCGCCGGCCTGTTCTCCAAGAACGACCGCGGCCACGTCTACGACAAGTTCCGCGACCGGGTGATGTTCCCGATCTTCGACCGCCGTGGCCGGGTGATCGCCTTCGGCGGCCGCGTGTTCGAGAAGGACGACGGCCCCAAGTACCTCAACTCGCCCGAGACCGCGCTGTTCCACAAGGGCCGCGAACTGTACGGCCTGTGGCAGGTGCGCCAGGCCAACCAGAAGATCGAGCGGTTGATCGTGGTCGAGGGCTACATGGACGTGGTCTCGCTGTTCCAGTTCGGGGTCACCCAGGCGGTGGCAACGCTGGGTACCGCAACCACGCCGGACCATGCCGAGCTGCTGTTCCGCAACGCGCCGGACGTGTTCTTCTGCTTCGACGGCGACGCCGCCGGCCGCCGCGCCGGCTGGAAGGCGCTGGAGTCGGTGCTGCCGCGCATGAAGGATGGCCGCCAGGCCTTCTTCCTGTTCCTGCCCGATGGCGAAGACCCCGACACCATCGTGCGCAAGGAAGGCGCCGAGGCGTTCAACGAGCGCCTGAAGCAGGCCACGCCGCTGTCGCAGTTCTTCTTCGACGAACTCACCCGCGAGATCAACCTGGGCACGCTCGATGGCAAGGCGCGCCTGGCTGAGCGGGCCAAGCCGATGCTAGCGCAGATTCCCGACGGTGCCTTCGGCGACCTGATGAAGCAGCAGCTGGCGCAGCTGACCGGGCTCGGCGGCAACGCCCAGTCTGCGCGCGCGCCGATGCCGCAACGCCAGCCTTCTCGCACAATCCAACCGGTGGCCAAGCGCAGCCTGGTGCGCGGCGCGATCGCCGTGCTGCTGCAGCAGCCGTCGCTGGCACTGACGCTGGGTGGCAAGCACCACTTCCAGGGCCTGCGCCTGCCGGGCGTGGAGCTGCTGCTGGAGCTGCTGGACCTGGTCGAGCAGCGCCCGGACATCAGTACCGGCGCCCTGCTGGAGCACTTTGACGGGCGTGAGGAACAGGCGTCACTGCACACGCTGGCCGCGCAGACGATGCCCGGCGATGACGCGATGTGGACCCAGGAGCTGCACGATGCCGTGGCCCAGCTTGAGAAACAGCTGCTGGTGCAACGTCTGGAGGAGTTGTTGGCAAAGCAGCGCCAACAGGGTCTGGACGATACTGACAAATACGAACTGCGCGAGCTGTTGAAGGCCCGCGCCGGACTGCGCCTGTAGCGGCAGAACGTTTTCACGGAGAGGACCATGCTGCTGCGCCTGACCTGCCTGCTGTTGTTGTCGCTCTGCCTGCCACTGACGGCCCTGGCCGAAGACGCGCCCCTCAACGAGATCCGCCCCGGCCTGTATGCCGGTGGCCAACCCAGCGCCGCACAGCTGCAGGCCCTGGCCGCACAGGGCGTACGCACCGTGATCGACCTGCGCCAGCCCGGCGAGGACCGTGGTTTCGATGAAACCCGCGCGGCCGAATCACTGGGCCTGCGCTATGTGCGCATTCCAGTGGCCGGCGCCGAGGGCCTGGATGCGGCCAATGTGCGCGCCGTACACCAGGCCCTGCAGCAGAGCCAGGGGCCGGTGCTGCTGCACTGCGCGTCCGGCAACCGCGCCGGTGCCGTGCTCGGCCTGGTCAATGCACGCTACGAACACGCCAGCCCGGAACAGGCCCTGCAACTCGGCCAGCGCGCCGGCCTGAAGTCGCTGGAAGCCGCCACCCGCCAGCGCCTGGCCACACAGGTCACCACGCCCTGAACCCTCCGCACCAAGGACTCTGCCCACCATGACCCGCTGGTGGTCGCGCCTGCGACCGGACAACTTCACCCTCGCCCTGCTGTGCACCGTCGGCCTGGCCTCGCTGCTGCCGATGAAGGGCGCCGCCGCCATCGTCCTCGACGATGTCACCACCGTCGCCATCGCCGCGCTGTTCTTCCTGCATGGTGCGCGCCTGCCGCGCGAGTCGATCATTGGCGGCATGCTGCACTGGCGGCTGCACCTGACCATCCTGGCCTGCACCTTCATCCTGTTCCCGCTGCTGGGGCTGATGTTCAAGCCGCTGTCGGGCTGGCTGCTGACCCCGGAGCTGTACCTGGGTGTGCTGTTCCTGTGCACCCTGCCCTCCACCGTGCAGTCGTCCATCGCGTTCACCTCGATGGCGCATGGCAACGTACCGGCAGCGGTGTGCAGTGCCTCGCTGTCGAGCATCCTCGGCGTGTTCCTGACCCCGCTGCTGCTGACCGCGCTGGCCGGCACCTCCGGCGGTGTGCACGACCCGCTGCATGCGATCGGCGGCATCATGCTGCAGCTGCTGGTGCCGTTCGTGACCGGCCATCTGCTGCGGCCCTGGATCGCCGGCTGGGTGGAAAAACAGCGCGCGCTGCTGCGCTACACCGACCAGGCGACCATCCTGCTGGTGGTGTACTCGGCCTTCGGCGAGGCGGTCACCGAGGGCCTGTGGAGCAAGACGCCGCTGCTGTCGCTGCTGGCCGTGGCGGTGGTTGCCGCCGTACTGCTGGGCATCGCCATGCCGCTGATCACCTTCATCGCCCGTCGCCTGCGCTTCAACCGCGAGGACGAGATCGCCATCGTGTTCTGCGGCTCGAAGAAGAGCCTGGCCACGGGTGTGCCGATCGCCAAGGTGCTGTTTGCTGGTGGCAGCCTGGGCGCCATCGTGCTGCCGGTGATGATCTACCACCAGATCCAGCTGATCGTCTGCGGCGTGATCGCGCAGCGGTATGCGCGGCGCAAGCCCTGAGCCACAAATCCATCCACGCATGGCGTGGATCTACTGGACGCGTGGGCCGCTGCGGGAAAACATCACGCATGGCGTGGATCTACTGTAGAGCCGAGCCCATGCTCGGCTGGCAGTTGAACGGCGCGTGGATGATCACCAGACCGAATCGCTGTCCAGCAGCCGCGCCACGCTGAAGCGCGGCAACCACACCCACAGGTCGTAGCTGCGCTCGGCATCGGTATCCACTTTGGGTGATGCCCCCGCATGACCGCGCAGCGGACGCGGTCCGCAGTGCTGAACAGCCGTACATCCCCAGCCCTCTCCACCACGCGCCTCGATACGCACGTTGTAAAGGTCCAGCTCCTTCAGCAGTGCCGTCATCGGCGGGTACGCAATCATCTTCGGCTGCGCACGCATGCCATGCACGTTACCGGTCAGCACCAGCAGCCGCCCGTTCTTCGGCAGCGCCCGCTCGCGCGCGCTTACTTCTTCGGCCATCACCCGGTCACGCGCGCCGGTGCCGGCCATTTCAGCGGGAAGCATGCGGTCGAAGCCGGATACCTGTACATCGCGGCCCTGGCTGCGCAGTACGCGTACCGCCTCGATCAGCTCAAGCATGTCCTCGCTGCGACGGCCGTCATGCATCCGGCTGCGGACGTTCCAATACGTCGTGCCACGCAATGCAGCGCGCGCCTCGGCTGTGCCGGCGGACGCCGTATAGACCGCCAGCGCGGGGTTCTCGTCGGTCGGCAGCTCCAATGCCAACCGTACCGGTGCGCCATCGGCCGCGTAGGCCTCCATCAGTTCCCGTACCAGCAGCGGCGTCTCGCGGGTACCGTGGAACTCACCCAGTACCAGCAGGCGATGGTCACCGGCATGCTGGCGGATCTGCGCGGCGGTGTCGTCGGCGTGCGCACTGAGGGCCATGCCCAGCGCCAGCAGCAGCGCGGCAGTCCAGCGGAAGATCGAATGCATCCCTGCGCCTTCCTTTCCTTGAGGTCAGGAACAGCAATGGCGACGCAGCTGGAAGAGATCAAGTGTAGAGCCGAGCCCACGCTCGGCTGCTCCTCCCCCCCTCAGCCGAGCATGGGCTCGGCTCTACAGGTGGCGCTTTACAACCAGGGCAGGATCCAGTGGTCCACGAGCAGGAAGGCGAACAGCGCCATCAGGTAGACGATGGAGTAATAGAACATCTTCATCGAGAACAGCTCGTCCGGCGGGTCCAGCATGCGCCAGGCGTACCAGAGGAACACGGCATTGAGCACGATCGCGCCGCCCAGGTAGAACGCACCGCTCATGCCCACCAGGTACGGCAGCAGGCAGACCAGCGCCAGCACCACCGAATACACCATGATCTGCTTGCGGGTGTGCACCACGCCGTGGGTCACCGGTAGCATTGGGATCTCCGCCTTGGCGTAGTCCTCGCGGCGGAAGATCGCCAGCGCCCAGAAGTGCGGCGGCGTCCAGATGAAGATGATCAGCACCAGCAGCGACGAGTACGCCCAGTCCGACGAACCCTGCATGCCGGTCACCGCGGCCCAGCCCAGCATCGGTGGCATCGCGCCGGCCAGGCCACCGATGACGATGTTCTGCGAGGTCGCACGCTTGAGGTACACGGTGTAGATCACCGCATAACCGATCAGCGAAGCGAAGGTCAGCACCGCGGTGATCAGGTTCACCCACAGCACCAGGATGGTCATCGACAACACGATCAGCACGCCGGCGAACACCAGCACCTGCCATGGCTTCACCTTGCCCACCACCAGCGGACGCCACGAGGTGCGTGCCATCTGCGCATCGATGTGCGCGTCCAGCAACTGGTTGATCGCGGCCGCAGCCGAGGCCGCCAGCCAGATGCCGAGGAAGCCGAGCACGCCGGCCCGCACCTGCTCCCAGCTGGGCACGCCCGGAATGGCCAGGACCATGCCGACCAGGGCAGTGAAGACAATGAGGGCGACGACCTTGGGCTTGGTCAGGTCCCAATACTGGCGGTAATTGGAAAACATGGAATCAGTCCGGGGCACGCAGGCGGGCCAGCAGGCTGACCAGCACGAACAACAGGGCAACGGCCACGCCGTTGTGGGCCACCGCCACTTCCAGCGGCAGCGCCAGCTTCACATTGAGGATGCCGAGGGTGACCTGCAGCACCAGCAGCGCCATCAGCGCACTGGCCCAGCCACGCATGCTCGGCAGGCGGAACAGGCGCACGCCCAGCCACAGCAGGTAGACGGCCACCACCACCGCGAACAGGCGGTGCGCCATCTGGATGGCGATACGCGAAGCGCCATCCAGCACGCCGCCTTCGTAATCCACGCCGATGCCACGCCACAGGGTGAAGCCTTCGACAAAGTTGTGCTGCGGCCACCACTGGTTGGCGCAGCGCGGGAAGTTGTCCAGCGAGGCGCTGCCGCCGCCGCAGGCCAGCGCCGCGTAGTTGGCACTGACCCAGCCCCCCAGTGCGATCTGGGTAACCAGCACGGCCACACCGATGCGCAGCAGCCACTTCAGCTTCGGCGCCTCGGCCAGGGTGATCGGCATGTGCGTTGCGCGCCAGGCCATCCACACCAGCAGGCCGAACATCAGCATGCCGCCCAGCAGATGGCCCATCACCACGATGGGTTTGAGCAGCAGGGTCACCGTCCACATGCCCAGCAGGGCCTGGAAGATCACCACCGCCAGGGTCAGCAAGGCAGCGCGCGCCAGGTCGATGTTGCTCCAGCGCAGCGCCGCGATCAGCAGGATCGCCTCGCCGATCAACGCCAGCACGCTGGCCGTGCCATGCCAGCCCATCATGTACAGCGGTATGCCGGCGGCCACCAGTACACAGGCGGTCACTACCGCCGTGCTTCCGAATCGCCGCTTGCGCGTGGCCAGCAGCGCCAGGGTCAGGATCTCGATGCCCAGCGCGCCGGCCAGGAAGCGATGCACCTGCTCACGCCAGGCCTTATGGGTCTCCAGCGGGCGGATCTCCGCGGCCGGGTGGCCGATGGTCTCTTCCACGTGCTGCGGCCAGGTGGCCTGGCCATAGCAGGTCGGCCAGTCCGGGCAGCTCAGGCCGGCATCGGACAGGCGCACGAAGGCGCCGAACATGATCGTGCTCGCGGTCATGATCATGGCGAACCACGCCAGGCGATGGAAATTGCGGTGCAGCGCCGGACGCGCGGAAAGGCTCATCAAACGGGACTCACTTCAGTTTCAGCAACGTGGCCATGTCCTTGCGCAGGCCACCCAGGTCGGTGCCCGGGGCATGACGCATGATCACGAAGCCGTTCGGATCGATCACGTAGACCGGCAATCCCGCCGGATCATCGACGCCAGGCAGCGCCGCGCGCAGGGCTGGCGACGGAGCCAGCGGCCGCAACGCGGGCAGCGAGGCGATCGACGCCGGTGGCGTTCCCAGCCACAGAATCTCGACATTATCGGCGTTATGGCCGAACAGCTGCCACACCTTGCCCAGCCCCTGCGACAAAGTGACGCACTGCGCGTCGCAGGCGCCGGACGGGGCCACCAGCAGGCGCCAGGTACGGGCCTCGGGATTCCACGGATAAGGCTGGCCGCTGGCCAGGGTGGGCGCCTGCTGGCGCAGGTCCACCGGCGGCTTCAGCAGCTGGCCGGCATTGCGGTGCCCGGTCGGCTGCCAGCCGGTGAAGCGCAGCACGGCGGCCAGCGCCATCGCCCCGAAGAACACGGCAAACAGCAGTACCAGGGTCCGGCGGCCGGAGCCGCGCGCCTGCGGGGACGTAGCAGTGTTCATGCGGGGCATTTTCTCATGGTTGGGTAAGGGATGCCGGTAGTGCCTGCCGCTGGCCGGCAGCCAGGAAACCGACGGATTGCCGGCCAGCGGCCGGCACTACCGGGTAATCACGCGCCTCCGGCGCCGTTCCAACACCAGCGCGACCACCAGCACGGTCAGCGCCAACCCGAACCACTGCACGGCGTAACCCAGGTGACGCTGCGGCGGCAGTGTGTTCGGCAGCAGGTCCAGGTCGCGCTCATCGCCGAATGGCAGTGCCGGGTCCAGACGCAGGACGCGGTCGGGCAATGCCCGCAGCCCCAGCGCGCGTGCCAGCCCCTCGGCCGGCAACCGGCTTGCCAGCCATCGCCCGGCCTCACCAGTGGTGGAGAACGCCGGGCCCAATGCCAGCCCCGCTGACGGCGGCGGCGCCAGCAGCCCACGTACGGCCACCGGCGAAGGCGGCGACGGCACATCCGGCAGCGTGCGATCCGGCGGCAGCGCGCGCCACCCCAGATCGACCAGCAGCACGCTGCCTTCGTCACTGCGGAACGGGCGATAGATTTTCACCCCGGCGCGGCCATGCCGGGTCTGGTTGTCCAGCAGCACCACGCCGGGCAGGAAGCGGCCGTGGTCGGCCACGCCGTGCAACGCGCCGGTCGCCGCGAGTGCCTGCGACAGCGGCAATGCCTGTGCCACAGCTGGACCCTGCGCATCCAACATTGCCTGTTTGGCATGCATGCGCTGCAGCTGCCACAGCCCCAATGCGGTGAAACCGGCCATGGCCAGCACTGCCAGCAGCCATCCGATCACGCGCGTGTGCTGGCGCATCATGACAAGTCCGCGCAAACGCGGTCAGATAGGCCCATCCACCCTGCCCTCGAGCCGCGCATGAGTGATTCGTTGAAGACCCTGCTGGTAATCGCGTTTCTGATTGTCATCGTCTGGAATCTGGGCGCCGGCCTCTATTACCTGCTGGTCGACCGCGGCCAGACCAAGCGCACGGTCAACGCACTGACCCGCCGCATCGCGGTATCGGTGGCGTTGATCCTGCTGGTGATCGTGAGCATCTACATGGGCTGGATCAAACCGCATGGCATCGGCGGCTGAAGCCACCGATGCGTGCGTGATCAAAGCACGTAGACGAACATGAAGAGCATCAGCCACACCACGTCGACGAAGTGCCAGTACCACGCGGCGGCTTCGAAACCGAAATGGTTGTCGCGGGTGAAGTGCCCCTTGGCCGAACGCAGCCACATCACGATCAGCATGATCGTGCCCAGCAGCACGTGCGCGCCGTGGAAGCCGGTCAGCATGAAGAACGTCGAACCGTAGATGCCCGAGCCGAGCGTCAGGTTCAGTTCCTTGTAGGCGTGGATGTACTCCTCCGCCTGCAGGGTCAGGAAGCCCAGGCCAAGTACCACGGTCAGGCCCAGCCAGATCAGCAGCTGGCGGCGGTTGCCGGCCTTCAGGGCATGGTGGGCGATGGTCAGGGTCACACCGGAGGTGAGCAGGATCAGCGTATTGATCAGCGGCAGGCCCCAGGCCGGAATGGTCTGGAATGCGCCACCGATCGCGGCCGGGCCGTTGGTCGGCCAACCTGCCGAATAGCCCTGCCAGAGCAGCTCGTTGGTCATCACCCCGCGGCCTTCGCCACTGAGCCACGACAGGCCCAGGTTGCGGGTGTAGAACAGTGCGCCGAAGAAGGCGCCGAAGAACATCACCTCGGAGAAGATGAACCAGATCATCCCCATCCGGAATGAGCCATCGACCTGGTGGTTGTAGTTGCCGGCCTGCGATTCGCGCACCACGTCGCTGAACCACCAGAACAGGGTCAGTACCAGCATCGCGATGCCGATGTAGAACGTCCAGCGCCCCCAGCTGGCATCGTTGAGCCAGCTGGCCACGCCCACCATGGTCACCATCATCGCGATGGAACCCACGAACGGCCATTTGCTCTGGGCCGGGACGAAGTACACGTTGGCGTCGGTCGGTGTCTGGGCCATGTCGGTATCCGGGTCAGGGTGCGGCGTGCGCGCCTTCCGAGGTGGCGGCCGGGGCCAGCCGATCGGACAGCGCGTCGTTGCGGTAGAAGGTATAGGACAAGGTGATCGTCCTGATCTCCGGCGGCAGGTCCGGATCCACGATGAAACGCACCGGCATGTCGCGCTTTTCGCCAGCCTGCAGCGTCTGCGCGGTGAAACAGAAACATTCGGTCTTGCTGAAGAAGCCCGACGCACGCGCCGGCGCCACCGAAGGCACCGCACTGCCGACCACCGCCTGCTGGCTGTCGTTGCGGGCGAAGTACAGCGCTTCGTTGAGTTCGCCGGGCACCACGTCCATGGTCAGCTGCTCGGGGTGGAACGACCACGGCAGGCGCGAATTGACGCCGCCATCGAACTCCACGCGCACAGTGCGCTTGCCGGCCGCCGCACCCGCACTGGCTTCGCCACCGGGACCGCGCTCCAGGCGCACACCGAACACCTTCTCGCAAGCGATGCGGTACAGCGGCACCAGCGAGAACGTGAGCAGGAACACCGCCACCGCCACACCGATCAGGCGCGGCAACCCCGCACTGCGTGACGGTGTGCTGGCCGGTGCCTCGCTCATCGGCCGATCACCCCGCTGAGGATGAAGCCGACGTAGACCAGCACGGCGATGGCGCCGACCCACATCGCCGTGCGCCTGGCGCGCTGGCGTTGCAGTTCGATGCCGTTTTCCGGGGCGTCGCCCGGGCTGTTGTAGAGCCGAGCCATGCTCGGCTGCTCCACGTCAGCCGAGCATGGCTCGGCTCTACAGGTCTGCAGCGGGCTCTCGTTATGCATGCCCCACCTCAATGCGTGATGTCGTCATGCGCCAGATCTCCCGGGCGGATGGTCGGCGGCGTGGTGAAGGTGTGCGCCGGTGCCGGCGACGGCAGCGTCCACTCCAGGCCGCGTGCCCCCTCCCAGGAACGGGCCTCGGCCTTCTCGCCATTGCGCAGCGAGGACAGCAGGATCGCGGCCATCATGAACGGCGTGGCGAACATGCCGAATGCACCGATCGAGCTGATCAGGTTCCAGTCGGCGAAGGCCACGCTGTAATCGGGAATACGGCGCGGCATGCCGGCCAGGCCGAGGAAGTGCTGCGGGAAGAACAGCAGGTTGACGAACACGATCGACCACCAGAAGTGCACCTTGGCCCACTTCTCGCTGTACATGCGCCCGGTCCACTTCGGCCACCAGTAGTACACCGCGGCGATCAGCGCGAACACCGCGCCGGTCACCAGCACGTAGTGGAAGTGGGCGACCACGAAGTAGGTGTCGTGGTACTGGAAGTCGGCCGCCACGATCGCCAGCATCAGGCCGGAGAAGCCACCGATGGTGAACAGGATGACGAAGGCCACCGACCACAGCATCGGCGCCTCGAATGTCAGCGAGCCACGCCACATGGTGCTGACCCAGTTGAACACCTTCACCCCGGTCGGGATCGAGATCAGCATGGTGGCGAACATGAAGTAGATCTCGCCGCCCAGCGGCATGCCCACGGTGAACATGTGGTGGGCCCAGACGATGAACGACAGGAATGCGATGGCGGCGGTGGCGTACACCATCGCTTGGTAGCCGAACAGCGGCTTGCGGCTGAAGGTCGGGATGATCTCGCTGACCACGCCGAAGGCGGGCAGGATCATGATGTAGACCTCGGGATGCCCGAAGAACCAGAAGATGTGCTGGTACATCACCGGGTCACCGCCACCGGCGGCGTTGAAGAAGCTGGTGCCGAAGAACTTGTCGGTCAGCAGCATGGTCACCGCACCGGCCAGCACCGGCATCACCGCGATCAGCAGGAAGGCGGTGATCAGCCAGGCCCAGCAGAAGATCGGCATTTTCAGCAGGTCGATGCCCGGCGCGCGCATGTTGAGCACGGTGGCGATGATGTTGATCGCGCCCATGATCGAACTGATGCCGGCCACGTGGATGGCGAACACGCTGAAGGCGACGTTGTAGCCGCCCTGCAGCGACAGCGGCGGGTACAGCGTCCAGCCACCGGCCGGTGCACCGCCAGGCAGGAACAGGGTCAGCAGCAGCAGGCTGAAGGCCACCGGCAGCAACCAGAACGACCAGTTGTTCATGCGTGGCAGCGCCATGTCCGGCGCGCCGATCTGCAGCGGGATCATCCAGTTGGCCAGGCCCACGAAGGCCGGCATCACGCCACCGAAGATCATCACCAGCGCATGCACGGTGGTCATCTGGTTGAAGAACTCGGGCTTGACGAACTGCAGGCCCGGCTGCGCCAGCTCGGCGCGGATCACCACGCTCATCGCCGCACCGATGATGAACATGATGAAGCTGAAACCCAGGTACAGCGTGCCGATGTCCTTGTGGTTGGTCGAGAAGAACCAACGCTCGAAGAAACTCTGGTGGTGATGGTGATCGTCGTGCCCAACTGCCGAGTGCGCCATTGCAAAACACCTCTCAGAATCGGTTGTCACCGCGGCCGCAGCAGGCGGCCGCGGGCTTTACATCACGCGCCGCTGGCTGCGGTGGCAGGTGCGCTGCCGGCTTCGGCAGCCGCAGGTGCTGCCGGTGCTTCGCCCGCCGGTGCAGTCGGTTCGGCTGGTGCCGCAGGCGTCGCCGGCTCAGCAGGCGGTGCGGGCTTGCGCTGCGCCAGCCACTGCTTGAATTCCTCCTTGGACACCGCCTCGACCACGATCGGCATGAAGCCGTGGTCCTTGCCGCACAGCTCGGCGCACTGCCCGCGGTACACACCGGGCTGCTCGATGCTGGTCCAGGCTTCATTGATGAAACCGGGGATGGCGTCCTGCTTCCAGCCCAGCGCCGGCACCCACCAGGCGTGGATCACGTCGTCGGAGGTGATGACGAAACGCACCTTGGTATCGACCGGCAGCACCAGGCGGTTGTCGACATCCAGCAGGTAGTGCGGATGGCTCTCGCGGGTCGGTACGACACCGCTCTGCCGCACACGGTCGGACTCGCGGTCCAGGCGGCTGGTGAAGGTGACGTTCTCGCCGAGGTATTCGTACTTCCACATCCACTGGTAGCCGGTGACCTTCACCGTCATCTCGGCATCGCGGGTGTCGTACATCTTGATCAGGTTGGCCGTGGCCGGCCAGGCCATCACGATCAGGATGATCACCGGGATCACCGTCCAGATCACCTCAGCCTTGGTGTTGTGGCTGAAGGTGGCGGCGACCGCGCCCTTCGATTTGCGGAACTTGAAGATGGCGTAGGCCATCGCGCCGAACACGATGACGCCGATCACCGTGCAGATGATCAACGAGAGATTGTTCGATTCCCAGGCCAGGCGCGAGGTCTGGGTCACCCCCTTGCCCATGTTCAGCTGCCACGGTTTGGGATCGGCCGCCTGGGCCCAGGCCAACGCCGGCATCAGTCCCCCGGTCGCCAGCACTGCGGCAACCGCGTTCACGCACTTCGTGCCCCACCTGCTGCTTTGCTTCATTGCCTAGACCCTTAGCGTCGTCGGTTGCCGCCATCGCTGGCGGCGAGCAAGCTTTCAAGTGTCTCTGCAAGCGTCTGACGTTCGGCCGGCGCGAGGAAACTCCCCACCTCCACCTGCCGGCCGCTGGATGCCAGCCGGACCCTCTCATCGTCGGTGAGCAGGCGCACCCAGTGGGGGTGCGCCCGGAACACCGGCGATCCACCGGGTACGGGGATGACCTCCACGTACGCCGGCACTACCCGGATCTCCTCCTGCCGTTCACCACTGCGCCACAAGGCACGCAGCGCCGCCGCCAGCACCAGGCTGTACAGCAGCGCGAACAGGGGGGCGAATGCATTGCCGGCCAACCACCCGAGGGCAGACACCAGCCACATCGCACCCGACAACACGGTGAACAACAGGACGAACTGCCGGGCATCGAGCGCCCGTGGGGGACGCAGCCGCAGCTGCGTACCTGACCCATCCGGAGCTGGAAGCACCTCGATCATGTCGCAACCGCGTTCCTGCCGCGGGAAACGTCTCGATGGTAGCCCCGCCCTCTCGCCGGTAGCAAGGGTGCATTCACACTTTTTCCCATGCTGCAACACAGCATGAGGTCGGCGGCACGAATGACGAATTCAGCACAAATTCTGTCGAGCTTGCTGAACACGCTGAATCCACCGCAGCTAGGGGCTATCAGCACTTCAAGAAGGTGGCTGCGGGGCACTTCCGCAACCCGCAAAAATGATTAAAATCGCCAAGTTTTCCACTGGCCGGACCGGCATGAACGCACCTTCCTCCTCCCCTGCCGCCCACGACGCTCTGCGTCCCGGCGCGCTGCTGTCGCCGGAACTGCCGGCGCCCCCCAACCCGTTCCGCCAGGCCATCACCGATGGCTGGTTGAAGGACGAGGCCAGCCACGTGCGCGAGCTGCTGGCGCAGGCGCGCCTGCCCGCCGAGGAGCAGGCCAAGGTGCAGGCGCTGGCCGCCGACCTGGTCGGCCGCGTGCGCGTACGTGCCAAGGACCAGGGCGCGATCGAAGCCTTCATGCGCCAGTACGACCTGGGCAGCGAGGAAGGCGTGCTGCTGATGTGCGTGGCCGAGGCGCTGCTGCGCATTCCGGACCAGGACACTGCCGACAAGCTGATCCGCGACAAGCTGGCCGATGCCGACTGGGAAAAGCATCTGGGCGGCAGCGACTCGGTGCTGGTCAACGCCTCCACCTGGGGCCTGATGCTGACCGGCAAGCTGGTGCAGATGAACGACGCCACCCGCGCCGATGCGCCCAGCGCGTTCAAGCGGCTGGTCGGCCGCGTGGGTGAGCCGGTGGTGCGCCTGGCCGTGCGCCAGGCGATGAAGATCATGGGCCACCAGTTCGTCATGGGCCGCACCATCAGCGAAGCGCTGTCGCGCTCGCACAAGGGCGACAACGCGAACTACCGCTACTCCTTCGACATGCTCGGCGAAGGTGCGCTGACCATGAAGGACGCGCTGCGCTACCTGGAAGACTACCGTCGTGCGATCCACGCCATCGGCGGCGATCACAAGGCACGCGGCGGCCGTCCGGACGGCGACGTCAACAATGCCCCGGGCATCTCGATCAAGCTGTCGGCGCTGTACCCGCGCTACGAGCACGCCAAGCGTGAGCGCGTGCTGACGGACCTGGTGCCGGGCGTGCTGGAACTGGCACAACTGGCCAAGAGCTATGGCATCGGCTGCACCGTCGACGCCGAAGAGTCCGACCGCCTGGAACTGTCGCTGGACATCATCGAGCAGGTGTTCTCCGACGCCTCGCTGGCTGGCTGGGATGGCTTCGGCGTGGTCGTGCAGGCCTACCAGAAGCGCACCCCTTACACGATCGACCACCTGGCCGACATGGCACGCCGCGCCGGTCGCCGCCTGCAGGTGCGCCTGGTCAAGGGCGCCTACTGGGATGCCGAGATCAAGCGCGCGCAGATCGAAGGCTATCCGGGCTACCCGGTGTTCACCCGCAAGCAGAACACCGACGTGTCCTACCTGGCGTGCGCCAAGCGCCTGTTCACCCATGCCGACGCGATCTACCCGATGTTCGCCACGCACAACGCGCACACCATCGCGGCGGTGCGCAGCATCGCCAATGGCGGCGTGTACGAGCACCAGAAGCTGCACGGCATGGGCGACGACCTGTATGCCGAAGTGGTGCCGGCCGACCGCTTGAACCTGCCCTGCCGCGTGTACGCACCGGTCGGTTCGCATGAAGACCTGCTGCCGTACCTGGTGCGCCGCCTGCTGGAAAACGGCGCCAACTCCAGCTTCGTCAACCGCATCACCGACGAACGCGTGCCGATCGCCGACCTGATCCGCGATCCGGTCGAGATGGTGTCCTCGTTCGCTTCGATTCCGCATCCCAAGATCCCGCTGCCGGTTGACCTGCTGCGCAGCCAGAACCACGACAGGAAGAACTCCATGGGCGCCAACCTCGCCAACGACAACGAACTGCGCGCCCTGGCCGAGCAGATCAACGCGGCTGTGAAGCCCTGGCAGGCCGCTCCGCTGGTACCGGGTGCCAACCCGGCCGGCGCCGCGCTGCCGGTGACCAACCCGGCCGACACCCGCGAAGTGGTTGGCCAGTGGCTGGCCGCCGATGCCGCCACCGTGCAGAAGGCCCTGGCCAATGCCGTGGCCGCGCAGCCGGCCTGGAACCGCACCCCGGCCGCCAGCCGCGCCGCCATCCTCGAGCACGCCGCCGACCAGCTGGAAGCGCGCATGCCGGAGTTCATGGCGCTGTGCGTGAAGGAAGCCGGCAAGAGCCTGCCCGACAGCATCGCCGAAGTGCGTGAAGCCGTGGATTTCCTGCGCTACTACGCCAAGCAGGCACGCGAGCAGTTCAGCCACGCCGAGAAGCTGCCGAGCCCGACCGGTGAATCCAACGAGCTGCAGCTGCATGGCCGCGGCGTGTTCGTCTGCATCAGCCCGTGGAACTTCCCGCTGGCGATCTTCCTGGGCCAGGTCGCGGCCGCCCTGGCCGCCGGCAACAGCGTCATCGCCAAGCCGGCCGAGCAGACCAACCTGATCGGCTACTACGCGGTGAAGCTGCTGCACGACGCCGGCGTGCCGGCCGAGGTGGTGCAGTTCCTGCCGGGCGACGGCGCCACCGTCGGTGCTGCGCTGACTGCCGACCCGCGCGTGGCCGGCGTGGCCTTCACCGGCTCCACCGACACCGCGCGTGCGATCAACCGCGCGATGGCCGCACGTGACGCCGCCATCGGCGTGCTGATTGCCGAGACCGGTGGCCAGAACGCCTTCATCGCCGACTCCTCGGCACTGCCGGAACAGCTGGTCAAGGACGCGATCGGTTCGGCCTTCACCTCCGCCGGCCAGCGTTGCTCGGCCGCGCGCGTGCTGTTCGTGCAGGACGACATCGCCGACAAGGTGATGACCATGCTGGCCGGTTCGATGAAGGAACTGAAGGTCGGCAACCCCGGCCTGCTGTCGACCGACGTCGGCCCGGTGATCGACGCCGATGCGCTGAAGATCCTGCAGGACCACGCTGAGCGCATGGACCGCGAAGCGCGCCTGATCGCCGCCGCCGAACTGTCCACCGAAGCCGCCAACGGCACCTTCTTCGCACCGCGCGCGTACGAACTGAAGGACCTGGGCCAGCTGCAGAAGGAAGTGTTCGGTCCAGTGCTGCACGTGATCCGCTGGAAGGGCGACCAGCTCGACGCGGTGATCGACCAGATCAACGCTACCGGCTACGGCCTGACCCTGGGCATGCATTCGCGTATCGACGAGACCGTCGACCGCATCAGCAACGGCGTCCACGTCGGCAACGTCTACGTCAACCGCAACCAGATCGGTGCGGTGGTCGGCGTGCAGCCGTTCGGCGGCCAGGGTCTGTCCGGCACCGGCCCGAAGGCCGGTGGCCCGCACTACCTGCTGCGTTTCGCTACCGAGAAGACGGTGACGGTGAACACCACCGCCGCCGGTGGCAACGCCTCGCTGCTGACCCTCGGCGACTGATCGCCTGCGTCATGCAGTGAACGAAAAGCCCTGCGAAAGCGGGGTTTTTTGTATTTCTGCTTCCTGTAGAGCCGAGCCCATGCTCGGCTTGCACGGTGCAGCCGAGCATGGGCCCGGCTCTACAGAGGCGGGGCAACACTGAAGCGATTGTCCGCCCGCTTCGCCAGCTCGCTTTGAACGCGTGCGATGCGCGTCTCCAGATCGCCTTCCAGCAGCACGTACTCGACTCTCTCTGCCTGCAGCTGCGCCAGGTACCACGCATGCTGCTGCACCCGGAAGGCTTCGCCCACGCGCGTGCCATCCTGGTCGAACGGAATATCCGGTGCGCACAGGAACAGCAGGTCGTAGCGTCGTCGTGCCGCCTGCCGCAACGGTTCCGGTGCCGTGCCGAACATCCAGCCGCTGTAGCCCAGCGTCACCCGCGGCGTGGTATCGCAGAACAGCCAGCGATGCGCATGCCGTGCAGCTTCGTCTTCGTGCTGCGGCTGTGCCATTGCGATGCGAAGCAGATCATCTGGCGTCAGTTCTCCGCCCTGCTGCTCCCACAGCGTGCGGCCATACTCCGCCACCCAGGCGGTCTGCAGACGCTCGGCCAGCACGCGGGCCAGCGTGGTCTTGCCGCTGGACTCGCCACCGATGAACGCCACGCGCTGCACGTAGTCCGCGTACACCTGCGGTGCGAGGCCATGGCGATGCGCATGCGGGTCGGTGCGCAGCTGGGTGCCACAGGCCTGGCCGATGTCCCGCGTACGCTCGCGCCGTTCATGACGTACCGGCGCGCCGAAGTGTGCCGTCAGCGCCTGCGCGAAACCGTCGCCGTAGTCCTCACCGGTGTACACCGCCTGCACCGGCCCACCGAACAGGTTCAGGCACAGCCAAGCGGTAAAGTCGCGCTGCACCTGTTCGTCATCACTGTCCTGCGGCAGCGTTTGCACTGGCAAACCGTGCTGCGTGCACAATGCCGCCAGTCGCACGTCATCCAGCACCGCTACCGTCGCGTGCGGGAAGCGCGTACGCAGCCAGCGCTCGCGACGCTCGGCGCTGTAGCCGGCAAAGCCCGGCTGCGACCAGCCGATCACCAGCAGCTGCGTGCAGCGCATGGCGGCGAATTCGATCAGGCGTTCGTGACCCAGATGCAACGGGCAGAACTTGCCCACCACCAGGCCGCGTGCAACGCGCTCAGGCAGCGGCATCGGCCGCCCTGGCCCCGTCCCGCATCAGGTGCCGCCAATGGCGCAAGGCCACCAGCGCATTGATCCAGAAGCCCACATACAGGATCGAAGTCAGGTGCAGGCCACGGCTGTAGTACAGCGGCACCGCAACGGTGTTCACCAGCAGCCACACCCACCATGATTCCAGCTTGCGTCGCATCATCAGGATCTGCGCGATCACACTCAACACCAGCACCGCCGAATCGATGTACGGCGCATAGGCGTTGGTCAGGCGGGTCAGCATCCAGCCGTAGCCGAACGTGGCCACCACCGCCAACGGTGCCAGCCAGGCCCATGCACGCGGGCGCAGCGCAGTGATCGGCAGCGGCGCGCCATGGTCACCACGCAGCCACTGCCACCAGCCCAGCACGCTGATGGCGATGAAGAAGAACTGCAGCACCATGTCTGCATACAGATGTGATCGTTCGAACACGGCAGCAAACAATGCGCAGCCGACGATGCCCAGCCACCATGTGTGCACGTTGTTGCGACCGGCCAGCAGGATCGAGCCGGCGACGGCGATGTTGGCAGCCAGCTCCAGCTGGAAGTTCGGATCGGACAGATTCATGGCGCTATTGTCATGGATCCAGGCCACCGATGGAGACACCCCCGCTGGATCCGTTCCATGCGTGGATGGTCCGAGGCTCCAAGAAAAAAGGCCCCGCTTGCGCGGGGCCTCCTTCGTACTGCTTCAGGCAATCGCCCGAATCAGAACTTGTACTGCATCGAAGCCGCCAGCACGTCGCCGCTGACCTTGTACTTGCCGGTCACGGTGTTGGCCGTGGCCGAGGTCGAGTTGACGTTCGGATCCTTGGTGAACAGGTGGGTGTAGCCCACGCTGTATTCCATCTTTTCCGATGCCGCGTAGGTCAGACCCAGCGACAGCCACTTGCGGGTGGTGTCCGGCACGCGCACGTCGCGGTGTGCGTCGGTGGTCGGGGTCTGGTCGTAGGCGAGACCGCCGCGCAGGGTCAGCTTCTCGTTCATGCGGTACTCGGTACCGATCGACGCGAAGGTGGTGTCGCGGTAGTGGAACGGCAGCACGCTGTCCGGCTGGTTGGAGTCATAGTCGACGACGACCTGGTCGAACTTGCTCCACGCGGTACGCGAGACGTCGGCCATGATCTTCCACTGGTCGTTCACGCGGTGGGTGAAGCTGACGGTGGCGCTGGCCGGCAGGGTGATCGAGGCACGACCGTTGCTGTCGATGAAGGTGCCCGGAGCGGCTGCCCGCAGGAACGCCTCCGCGTTGCCCGGAATGGTGAAGTCGGCCTTGCCGTCATTGATCTTGTGCTTGACCTGCGAGCGGTAGCTGAAGGCGATGTTGGTGCCTTCCACCGGGCTGACGGTCATGCCCAGGGTGTAGCCCATGGACACTTCGTCACCCTTGATGCGCAGGAAGCCATCGGCGGTGCCCGGAGCGAAGCCCTGCTGGGCCATGGCGACGGCGGCCTGACGCGAAGCGGCAGCGGCCTGGGCGGCGGTGCCACCGGCGGCCAGAACGGCAGCGGCAGCCTTCTGCTGGGCGCTGGCGTTGATCGCGGTGCCGGTATCGACGGCGCTGGTCAGGTCGACGTTCAGACGCTCGGCGAACACCGAAGCACCGAACGACAGGTACGGGTTGACGTCGTAGGAGAACGCGACGCCCAGGTCGATCGCCTGCAGCTCGGTCTTGACGCCGTTGTAGCGGCCGACCCAGTCACGGTCGTATTCGGTCTTGAAGCCGAACGGCACGGTCAGCGATGCACCGAAGTGCATGTTGTCGTTCTCGCCGAACGGCAGGTGGAAGTAGGCTGCCGGAACCGGGGCGATCATGCCGGCGTCGCCGCCGTTGCCGCCGGAGATCGGAGCGCCGTTGGCGTACTTGCCCTGGCCACGGAACTTGGCGCCAAAGCTGATGGCGCTGACGTCGCCCTGGATCTGGGTGCCTTCGAGCAGGCGCATCGACGCCGGGTTGGTGGCGACCACCGAGGCATCGCCTTCAGCGGAGGTGGAGCCGGCGAACGCACGGCCGAGGCCCTTGGCGCTGTTTTCCTTCAGCTGGAAGGCGGCGGCGTTGGCATCGGCGGCGGCCAGCGCACCGGCAACGCCGACGGCCAGCAGGGTCAGACGGGCAATGGTGGAAGCGGTTTGCATCGTAGTTCTCTCTCCGGTAAGCGGTGATGTTGCTCTGAGTGCGCCTGCGCCCGGCAGGTCCTGGGACCCATCGGAGCGCGCCGGATTCCCCTCCCGACATACGACGCCGTATGCGAGTATTACCCAGAGCTGTTAATGAAACAATAACAGCAGTGGCGGTTTTTTCGTCCCAAAAGCTGAACAGGACAATCCCCGCCGCAAGCGCCCGCACGCTAGGCTAGTGCCCATGTTCGTCTCCCTCCCGTCGCGCAAGAAGGCGGCCCTGCGCTGGGCCACGCCCGTGCTGTTTGCGGCACTGTGGCTGGCATTCCTGTGGTCGATCTCGCGTCCGGACGATGCCCGCGGCAGCCTCTGGCTGGACTGGGGCGCCCTGTCCACCGGCCTGACCCACCCGCTGGACTGGTGGGCCACCCTGCAGGACGGCAGCGTGCTGCGCCTGTTCACCGCCCTGTTCCTGCACGCCGACTGGTCGCACCTGCTGGGCAACCTGGTGTTCCTGCTGATCTTCGGTCTGCCCGCCGAGCGGGTGCTGGGGCCGTGGCGGTTGCTGCTGCTGTTCCTGGTGGGCGGCGCGGTATCGAACCTGGTGGCGATCTACACCATGGGCAGCCCGGACCAGATCATCATCGGTGCCAGCGGCGCGGTGTCGGCGCTGATCGGCGCCTATCTGGCCCTGTTCCCGGGCGCCCGGCTGGGCGTAGTGATCCCGCTCGGTCTGTTCCTGGAGTTCGTGCGCGCCCCGGCCTACCTGCTCATCGGCGTCTGGGCGGCACTGCAGGTCGTCTTCGCCCATATCGGCCCCAGCTTCGGCATGGTGGCCTGGTGGGCGCACATCGGCGGCTTCCTGTTCGGCCTGCTGTATGGCGTGTACGTGCGCGCCGCGATCGCACGCCGCCTGCGCAAGCGGCACGGGTTCTGACCGGTCAGGTGGTGCCGGCCGCTGGCCGGCTTCATCCTCACCCGCCCGTTCGTAGACCAGTCGAGCGTGGCTCGACTCTGCAGGATCAGGGTTTGGCCGGAGCCGGTGCGGGCTTTGCTTCCGGCTTGCTCTCCGCCTTCGGTTCGACCTTGGCTTCCGGCTTCGCCGCGGCGGCCTTCGCGGCCTTGGCCGCATCCGCCTTCGCGGCCTCGGCCTTCAACCGCGCCGCCACCGAACCTGGGTTCTTCAGCTCGGCCAGCGCGTCGTTGATCGGACCATCGCCCGGCAACACCGCACCGGCGTGGTAGCCCTCGGTGCCTTCGTCATCGCCGCGCAGGTGGCCCGGCAGGGTCGCTTCGCTGTAGTCGCTCAGGCTGGCCGGCAGTGCATCTTCCGCCGGCGTCGCGGCCGGCTTCAGTTCAACGTCCGGCACGATGCCGGTGGCCTGGATCGACTTGCCGCTGGGCGTGTAATAGCGCGCAGTGGTCAGCTTCACCGAATCACCGTTGTCCAGCGGCAACACGGTCTGCACCGAGCCCTTGCCGAAGGTGCGGCTGCCGACCACGCGCGCACGTTTGTTGTCGCGCAGCGCACCGGCCAGCACTTCCGATGCGCTGGCCGAACCGGCATCGGCCAGCACCACCACCGGTGCGCCCTTCAGCAGGTCGCCCGGAGTCGCATCAAAACGTGCATCGCTGATGCTGATGCGGCCACGGGTACTGACGATGTTGCCCTTGTCGAGCAGATCATCGGCCACCTGCACGGCGGCGGTCAGCAGGCCACCCGGGTTGCTGCGCAGATCCAGCACCAGGCCCTTGAGCTGGCCACCGGCCTGCTTCTGCAGCTGCTGCACCTGCTTCTGGAAGTCCGAACCGGTATCGGCCTGGAAGGTGCTCAGGCGGATGTAGCCGTAGCCCGGTTCCAGCATGCGGCTCTTCACGCTGGTCACGCGGATGGTCTGGCGGGTCAGGCTCACGTCGAAGGGCTTGGGCTTGCCTTCGCGCACGATGGTCAGCACCACCTTGCTGCCGGCCGGGCCGCGCAGCGGTTCGCTGGCATCGATCGCACTGATCGGCTTGCCGTCGATGGCGATGATCAGGTCACCGGCGAGGATGCCGGCCTTGGCCGCCGGCGTGTCGTCGATCGGCGAGATCACCTTCATGCTGGCGTTGTCCGGCTGCTGCTGCAGCTCCACGCCGATGCCTTCGTAGGCACCATTGGCCTGCTCGTCGAAGGCCTGCGCGTCTTCCTTGTTGAAGTAGGTGCTGTGCGGGTCGAGGTCGAGCAGCAGGCCACGCACCGCCGCCTGCATCAGCTTCTTGTCATCGACCGGGTCGACATAGGCGGCACGCACCGCGTTGTACACGGCCACGAAGCGGCGGATTTCCTCCAGCGGCACCTTCGAGGTCACCGCCTCCTCGCTGTTCGCCGCCTGCCCGCTGGTTTCCTGGCTCGGGGCGGGCGCGGTCTGCTGCGCCCAGGACAGCGCTGGCAACAGGGCCAGCAAGAGGGTGGCGGTACGGGCTGCGCGCATGGATCACTCCTGTCGACGTTGGCATCGTGCCCAAGGCACATGCACCGATTATGCGCGAAGCACAGCTAAATTCCCGTTGAATCCGGCCCGCATTCGGCGGGCCCGGATTCAGCGCCGCTGCAGCCAGCTGTCCGGGTTGACCGGCTGCCCGCCACGGCGCAGCTCGAAGTACAGCGCGGTAACGCCCTGGCCACCGGAATTGCCGACCTTGGCCACCGCATCGCCGCGGCTGACCCGTGCGCCGGCATCCTTCAGCAGGGTGTCGTTGTGCGCGTACAGGCTCATGTAGCCGTTGCCGTGGTCGACGATCAGGATCATGCCGTAGCCGGTCATCCAGTCGGAGAACACCACGGTGCCATCGGCCACGGCGGTGACGGTGCTGCCGGCCGGCGCGCCGATCAGCACGCCGCTGCTGGTGCGGCCATCGGGCAACTTGCCGCCGTAGCGGGCAAGAAGGTTGCCGGACAACGGCCAGCCCAGGCCACCGACCTTCGGCGCAGGAGCGGACGCCACCGCAGGCGGAACCTTCGTGGGCGGCGGCGGCCGTCCCTGTGCAGCGGCCTGGCGTGCAGCACGTTCCGCGGCAGCCTTCTCCGCTGCCGCACGGCGCGCAGCCGCGCGACGCTCGGCCTCGGCGCGGGCGGCGGCCGCACGCAGATTGGCCAGCAGTGTTTCCAGCGCCTTGGCATCCTGGCCCAGCGCCTGTTCCTTCTCGCGCTGGTCCTTGAAGCGCTCGTCCAGCGAAGCAACGGTCTTGGCGCGATCGCGGCGGTCCACTTCCAGGGCCGCTGCCTGCTGCTTCTGGTCCTGCTGCGCACCCTGCAGCTTCTGCTTGCGCTCGGCGATCTGCGCCTGCAGCGCTTCCAGTTCCTTCAGGTCAGCAGTCAGCGTGGTGATGCGCTGTGCCCGCTCGCGCTGCAGGTAGCGGTGGTAGGCCAGGGCGCGATTGGCATCGGCCACCGTGTCCTGCGACAGCAGCAGCTTCAGGGGTGCGTGGTTGCCCAGCTGGTAGGCCGCACGCAGCAGGCCGGCCAACTCGCGGTGCTGCTGGGCGAGGTTGGCCTGCAGCGTGCTGCGGCGCTGTTCGGCCTCGGCCAGGGCCCTTCCCTGCTCGCGCAGCGCGGTTTCGGTCTGCGCAAGCGCACGGCCGGTGCGGGCCACCTTTTCATCTGCCTCACGCAGCTGCTGCGAGGCCTGGCCACGCTGGCCCTCGATCTGCCGGCGCTCCTGCGCCACGCCCTTCAGCTCACTGCGCAGTTTCTGCAGCTTGCGCTCGGTCTCGCGGGTGGTCTGCGCTGCGCCCGGCAGCGGCAGCGCCAAGGCGATTGCCAGCCCCAACAGCAGGCAGCGCCCGCCGCGTACGGCGGCGATGTGATGTCGACGTGATGGGAAGGCGTTGTCGCGCAAGGGCTTTCCAGTGACTTCAGGCAGTTGCAGGGGGTACCGGGGAATGGTGACATCTCCGCACGCGGCCTGCCAGCCGCACATCCATCGAGGTTCCCATGAAAGCTCTTTCCATTCCGCTGCTGTTGGGCGTAATGCTGGTCACCGGGCCAGCTGCCGCACAGGAAGACATCAGCAAGGTCAACGGCAGCATCAGCGCCGAAGCCGGCCAACGCTACGGCAAGCTGGATACCGTCAACGGTGGTATCCGTGTCGGCGAAGGCGTCGAAACCGGCAGCATCGACACCGTCAACGGCGGGGTCAAGGTCGCCGACCGCGCACGCACCGGCAAGATCGAAACGGTCAACGGCGGTGTGCGCCTGGGCCGTGAGGTGATCGCGCGCGGCAGCGTCAGCACCGTCAACGGCAGCATCTTCACCGACCGCGGCAGCCAGGTCGAAGGCGGCGTTGAAACCGTGAACGGCGGCATCGGCCTGGTCGAAAGCCGCGTCGGCAAGGACGTGGAGACCGTCAACGGTGACATCACCGTGGGCATCGGATCGCAGGTCAACGGTGGCGTGCACGTACGCAAGCCGAACTTCAGCGTCTCGCTGACCGCCAGCCGCAAACCACGCGTGATCATCGGCCCGAATGCCGTGGTCAACGGCCCCCTGCAGTTCGAACGTGAGGTCGTGCTGTACGTACACCGCAGCGCCCGTATCGGGCCGGTCACCGGCGCCGAGGCGATCCCGTTCGACACCGAAACCGCCCCGGCGGACTGAGCGCACCGCGCCTTCGGGTTCGGTGATACTCGCTGATACCGGTCGTGCACGACACGCGGCCGCCCTTTGTTACCCAGGAATCGACGATGCCCCGCAAACTCCTCCTGTGCCTGGCCGCCGCGGCCGCGCTCAGCGCCTGCAAAGGCGAAGACACGCCGGCCGCCGCGCCAGCCACCGACACCGCTGCTGCGAAGCCGGCCGCCCATCAGTTCTCCCCGGAGATCAACGCCGGCGACTTCGCCGAGATGGTCAAGACCCTGGCTTCGGATGAATTCGAAGGCCGCGCCCCGGGCAGCAAGGGCGAGGAGCTGACGGTCAACTACATCCGCGACCAGATGCAGCGCATTGGCCTGCAGCCCGGCAACGGCGACAGCTGGTTCCAGGATGTGCCGATGACCGAGACCACGGCCGACGAATCGACCGTGCTGAAGATTACCCAGGGCGGCAAGACCACCGAACTGAAGTTCGGCACCGACATGGTGGTGGGTACCCGTACCGGCCAGGCCGAAGTGAAGGTCGATGCCAGCGACCTGGTGTTCGTCGGCTACGGCGTCGACGCGCCGGAGCAGAAGTGGAACGACTACGCCGGCCAGGACTGGAAGGGCAAGACGGTCGTCATGTTCGTCAATGACCCGGGCTTCCATGTCGATGACGCGAAGCTGTTCGACGGCAAGCGCATGACCTACTACGGCCGCTGGACCTACAAGTTCGAAGAGGCTGCGCGCAAGGGCGCCGCTGCCGCGCTGATCGTGCACGACACCGCCGGCGCGTCCTACGGCTGGGACGTGGTGAAGAACTCCTGGGCCGGCCCGCAGTACGACCTGCCGGCCAAGGATGACCCGGAAGCCCGTATTCCGGTGCAGGGCTGGCTGAGTGCCGACGCCGCCAAGGCGCTGTTCGCCGGCGCCGGCCTGGACCTGGCGCAGGCCTACAAGGACGCCAGCAAGCGCGGCTTCAAGCCGGTGCCGCTGAAGGCCACCGCTGCGGTCGACCTGAAGAGCCAGATCGCACAGAAGCAGTCGCGCAACGTGGTGGGCGTGCTGCCGGGCAGCAAGCGCGCTGACGAGGCCGTGCTGTACCTGGCGCACTGGGACCACCTGGGCAAGCATGAGGGTGAGACCGGCGACAACATCTACAACGGCGCGGTCGACAACGCGACCGGTGTGGCCGGCATCCTCGAGGTGGCTGAAGCGATGGCCCACCAGGAGCCGAAGCCGGAGCGTTCGGTGGTGTTCCTGGCCGTGACCCTGGAAGAATCCGGCCTGCTGGGCTCGAAGTACTACGTTGCCCATCCGACCTTCCCGCTGGACAAGATCGCCGGTGTGATCAACATCGATGCGATGTCGGTAGCCGGCCGTGCGAAGGACGTGACCGTCACCGGCTTTGGCAGCTCGGAACTGGAAGACATCCTCAAGCCGCTGGCTGCGGCCCAGGACCGCACGCTGCATGGTGAGACCTCGGTGCAGAGCGGCTTCTACTTCCGCTCGGATCACTTCAACTTCGCCAAGGCCGGCGTGCCGGCCCTGTACGCCGATGGCGGCGAGGACCTGCGCGAAGGTGGCGTGGACGCTGGCCGCAAGGCCGCAGCGGACTACGGCGCCAACCGCTACCACGGCCCGAAGGACGAGTTCGACGCAGCCACCTGGAAGCTGGACGGCACCGTCGAGGACCTGCAGCTGATGTACGGCGTGGGCAAGGAACTGGCCGGTGGTGATCGTTGGCCGAACTGGTACGAAGGCAACCCGTTCAAGGCAGCCCGCGACGCGATGATGAAGGACAAGGCCACGGCCAAGTAAGTCGGGCGATGCTCGACTGAACAACGTTGAGAGCAGAGCGGCGCCCCACGGGGCGCCGCTTTTTTTGTGCGCTCCGCCATTGGTGGGTGCCAACCTTGGTTGGCACTCTGCCATCGGTAGTCGCCAACCTTGGTTGGCGCCGCCGCTCGCGGCGGTTCCATCAACGCGCCTGCCGGCCAGCGGCCGGCACTACCCGCCTTTCCTGCGCACAAAGAAAAACCCCGCTGCGTGAGCAGCGGGGTTTTGGGTGTAAACCCTGGCGATGACCTACTCTCGCATGGCTTGAGCCACACTACCATCGGCGCAGCTGCGTTTCACTTCCGAGTTCGGGATGGGATCGG
>CAJYNG010000014.1 GCA_913775725.1 uncultured Stenotrophomonas sp.
CCACGCGATGCGTGGATGAATTTCCAATGGAATCGAATATTTCGATATCTGTGAGATTTGAGCCGAGCATGGCTCGGCTCTACAAAAATGCAGACAGATCGCAGAAAACTGTCGAAGGCGGGGTGAATCCGTCCATGGAGGCTCGGTCGCCGCATCCATGCGGCTCACGCCCCCGCAACCGGACCCACCCCGCCTTCGACAGATTCCTGCTGCTGTTGGTGGGTGTCGACCTTGGTCGACACGGGGTCGGATCCCGTTGCCACGCGACGGGCTCTGACCCCGATTTACGCTCGATGGGGTCAGAGCCGTTTCCCGTCGGGAAACGGATCCGACCCCGCGCGGCTCAGGCGCCGGTCGCCACCGGGCGGCTGCTGTCGCTGACCCACCCGCTCCACGAATCGGCATAGATGCGTGCGCCGGACAGGCCCGCCGCTTCCATCGCCAGCAGCAGGTGGCAGGCGGTCACGCCGGAGCCGCACATCAGCACCACCTGCTGCGGATCACGGTTGCCGATCACGCCCTGCAGTTCGGCGCGCAGTTCCTGTGCATCACGCAGTCGGCCGTCGGCGACGTTCAACGCAAACGGGCGGTTGACCGCGCCGGGTACGTGGCCGGCGACCGGGTCCAGCGGCTCGACTTCGCCACGGAAGCGCTCACCCGCGCGTGCGTCGACCAGCCAGCCCGGCGCGTGCTTCAGACGTGCGCTGATTTCATCGGCATTGGCAATCTGGGTGGTGTCGAAACGGCCCGGGTAAGCCGGCAGCGCGGTCACCTCACCCTGCCCCGTCGCCAAAGGATGCCCTGCCGCCTGCCAGGCAGCGATGCCACCATCGAGCACGGCCACCTTGGTGTGCCCGATCAGGCGCAACAGCCACCACAGGCGCGAGGCGGCCATGCTGCCGTCGCTGCCGTCGTAGACCACCACCTGGGTGTCGGGACCGATACCCCACTGGCCGAGCTTCGCGGCGAAGGCATCGCTGTCCGGCAGCGGATGACGGCCGTGGCCGCTGCGGGTCAGATCCGACAGGTCCCGATTGAGATCGGCATACGCCGCGCCCGGAACATGCCCCGCCAGATACTGGCCGCTACCCGCCTGCGGATCGGCCAGCGAGGACCGCGCATCGACCACGCGTACGACGGTACTGGCAGTGGCACGTGCATCGACCACACGTACGCCCTCACCCAATGCAGCCGCCAGGCTGGCGACATCGACAAGCGTGGTCCACGGCGGATCGATCGGCTTCATTGCACTTGCTCCAGGCGGCGACGCAGGTTGTAGAGAATGGCGGCGGTCGCGCCCCAGATACGCTGGCCAGGCCAGCCGTATTCGAGGACGTGGCGGATGCGGCCGCGGTGATTGATTTCGACCTGGCGCAGATTGTCTGCGGCCATCAGGTAGGCCAGCGGCACTTCGAACACTTCGGCCACTTCGCTGGGCTGCGGCACCGGCACGAAGTCCGGATCGACCACCGCCACCACCGGCGTGACCCGGTAGCCAGTGATCGTCACAAAGGGATCGAGATAACCCAGCGCCAGCACCTGGCCCGGAGCCAGTGCGATTTCTTCCTGGCTCTCGCGCAGCGCGGCCGCCAGTGCGTCGCGGTCATCGGGCTCGGTGCGTCCGCCGGGGAAGCCAACCTGGCCACCATGGGTGCGCAGGGTTTCGGTGCGACGGGTGAGGATGACCTGTGCGCCGTTGGCGCGCGGCACGATGCCGGCCAGTACGGCGGCCTCCACGGGCGGCCCCGGCGGCAGCAGGTCACTCAGTTCGCTGCGGTTCCAGCCGTCGCCGGCCGGCGGCTCGGCCAGTGGATGCAGCGCGCGCATCAGGCGTTCGTGATCGGCCAGCGAGCCGCGCAGTGAGTGCTGCAGCTGTTCACGCAGGGGTTGCACGCGATGCAGGATGCGACTGCGTTCCTCGTTGCTCATCGACGACCACCGTGCGATTTCATCGATGTGCCGCCCGCAGCCGGTGCATTGCCGGTCCGGATCCAGCGTGCACACTCCGATGCAGGGACTTGCGACAACACGCGCCGTTTCTTCCATTGTTTGCACCCGGCAACAGTAGCGCGATCGGGCTGAATTTGCGCGGGATGCAGATGCGGTGCGTGGCACCGTCGCGCTCCGCGCAAACAAAAACGCGCCGGTGGAATTACCGGCGCGTTTCGTTTACGGCTTCGATTTACTTGACGCTGACCAGCTTGATCTCGAACTGCACAGCCACGTTCGGCGGGAACGGGGTGCGCGGGTCGGCACCGTAGGCCTGGTCCGGCGGCAGGGTGACTTCCCACTTCGAGCCTGCCGGCATCTGCAGCAGGGTCTCGCGCATGGCCTTCATTTCGACTTCGCTGACCTTGATCGACGGAATCTGCTGGGCCGGGCGGGCTTCGGTCGGGCGCTGGCCGTACGGGAACGGACCGGCCACTTCCAGCTGCACGGTGCTGGCCTGGGTCGGCTTGGCGCCCTTGCCGGCTTCGATCACGCGGTACTGGACGCCGCTCGGCAGGGACTGCACGCCGGCCTTGGCCTTGTTCGCCGCGACGAACTGATCGCTCTTGGTCTTGTTTTCGGCAGCAGCCTTTTCGTACTCGGCCTTGGCAGCCTGGGCACGGCCCTGCTCGCGCTTCTGGAACGCTTCAACGGCCGGCTTCAGCTGGTCGGCGGTGATCGCCGGCTGCTTCTTGGCGTAGGCGTCCTGCAGACCCTTCACCACCGAGTTGATGTCCAGCTGCTCACCACGACCGGTCAGCTCCGCCAGGTTGTTGCCGTAGTCGTAACCGAAGTAGTAGCTCAGCTTGCCCTTTTCGGACGAGACGTCCTGGGCGAAGGCATTGCCCGTCAGGGCCAGGGCCGCGACGGCGACCGCGATAGAACGCAACTTCATCAAACAGTTCTCCAGGGGTGGTAACTCAGGGACGTTCTGCGCCGCCCTGAGGCGACGGGTTAGGATAACGGGCACAACGTGTAACCGCTACTCACGATGCAGGCTAAGACCCGTCTGCGTTGGCGGAGTTCAATCTCACTTTTTTTTAACGTTTCAGGAGTTTTCCCGTGGCCGATGCCCTGATCGCTGTCGCCGACGACGGCGCCATCCGCACCGTGACCGTCCAGCGCCCGGACAAGCTCAACGCCTTGAATGCCGCGACCCTGCAGGCGCTGGCCGAGGCGTTCAGCGCCGCCGCCGCCGACCCGGACGTGCGCGTGGTGGTGCTGACCGGTGCCGGTCCGAAGGCTTTCGTGGCAGGGGCCGACATTGCCGAGATGAACACACTCAGTGCGGTTCAGGGACGTGATTTCTCCCTGCTCGGCCAGGCCCTGATGCGTCAGATCGAGCGCATGCCCAAGCCGGTGATCGCGCGCGTGAACGGCTTTGCCCTGGGCGGCGGGCTGGAGCTGGCCATGGCCTGCCACCTGCGCATCGCGGCCGATACGGCCAAAGTCGGGCAGCCGGAGATCAACCTCGGCCTGATTCCCGGCTTCGGCGGCAGCCAGCGCCTGCTGCGCCTGTGCGGCCGCGCCGCCACCCTGGAACTGTGCCTGCTGGGTGCACCGATCAACGCCGCGCGTGCGCTGGAACTGGGCATCGTCAACGAGGTGGTACCCGCCGACGCGCTGGACAACCGTGTGCAGGACGTCGCCCGCCAGTTGGCGCGCTCGGCGCCGCTGGCCCTGCGCGGCCTGCTTGATGCCGTGCACGTGGGTGGCGAATGCAGCCTGGAGGCCGGGCTGGAGTACGAAAGCGCGCAGTTCGGCCTGCTGTTCGCTACCGAAGACATGCGCGAAGGAACCAGCGCGTTCCTGCAGCGCCGTCCGCCGGCCTTCCAGAACCGCTGACGCCATGGCATCCCGACCCAACCCTGCGCAGCTGTTCGCCCGGGTCCAGGCAGACGATCTCGATGGCGCCCTGCAGGCGGGCCTGATGGACTACGTCGCCCGCGCTGGCGACGAACAGCTGCTGCCCGGCCACCCTGACCTTCCGCGACGCCTGCAGCAGGCGCAGCAGCAATTGCATTCGGCCTGGGCCGCACGCGAACGCTACCGCGCGCGTGCGGTGCGGCTGGCACGGCGCGAAGCCGAGCGCGATGCACGGCGCACGCCGGCCCCGGCGCCGGACGTGAAGCCCGCCCTGCCCGCCGCAGCCGCCGCCATCCTCGCCCGGGCCAAGGCCCGCGCCAGCGGCAAGGAGCAGTAATGGCCACCGCGAAGAAGACCGCACGCGCTCCGGTGCGGCGTGGCGGCACGATGCCGCGCGCCGACGTGGTGGAAATGTTCACCCGCCTGCGTGAACTCAATCCGCACCCCAAGACCGAACTGGAGTACAGCTCGCCGTTCGAGCTGCTGGTGGCGGTCGCGCTGTCGGCGCAGGCCACCGACGTCGGCGTCAACAAGGCCACGCGCCGTTTGTTCCCGGTCGCCAACACGCCGGCGAAGATCCTTGCGCTTGGCGAGGACGGGCTGAAGCAGTACATCGCCACCATCGGCCTGTTCAACGCCAAGGCGAAGAACGTGATCGCCACCTGCGCGATCCTGCTGGAGAAGCATGGCGGTGAAGTGCCGCGTGATCGCGATGAACTGGAAGCGTTGCCGGGCGTAGGCCGCAAGACCGCCAACGTGGTGCTCAACACTGCATTTGGTGAGCCGGTGATGGCGGTGGACACGCACATCTTCCGCGTATCCAACCGCACCGGTCTGGCACTGGGCAAGAACGTGCGCGAAGTGGAAGACAAGCTGGTGAAGGTGATTCCGGCCGAGTTCCTGCTCGACGCGCATCACTGGCTGATCCTGCACGGGCGTTATGTGTGCAAGGCGCGCAAGCCGGATTGCCCGGGCTGCGTGATCGCCGACCTGTGCCGGTTCAAGGAAAAGACCACGGCCGAGGCGTGACCGCGCTCATGGTGTGACAAAACAAAGACGGCGGGCACAAGGCCCGCCGTCTTTGCTTGTAGACAAGGGTGCTTCAGGAAATCAGAACGACAGGTCGCCCCAGACGCCGAATTCCTTGGTCTTGTCGTTCTTCTTGTCGCCGGCGTTGGCCAGGTGCGTGTACTTGTACACGGTCGACAGCTTGAGGTTCTTCATGACCGGGAACTCGACGCCGACGTTCCAGTACTTGTCGCTCAGGGTCGGGTCCAGGGTCTTGCTGACGTCGGTGTCATCGTAACGACCGAACACGTTGATGCCGCCGTCGGTGACGCGCACGCTGCCCCACACCGACCAGCCGCTGGTCTTGTCGGTGGCAACGGTCATCACGTTGTTGAGGTTCTTGGCCTGGAAGTACTCGCCACCGACGCGGAAGTTGCTGTCGGCGTAGGCCACCATCGCGTTGGCGCGGGTGTAGGTGTTCTCGGCGCTCTGGATGTCGGTTTCCTTGCCCAGCTTGCCGCTGTAGCCGCCGACGGCCACCACGAAGTTTTCGTTCGGGGTGTAGGCCACGCGGCCTTCCACGTCCATGCCCTTGCTGCGGGTCGGGTTCTTGTAGCCGGCGCCGGACACGACCGACACGGCGTAGTTGAAGTTGTTGCCCAGGTTGCCGAAGCCATGCAGGCCCCAGTCGGACGAGTTGCCGTACTTCAGGCGGTCGGTCAGGGTGTTCTCGACATAGCGCATGCCGTAGAACTTCTCGACGTACGGGATCCACGGCATGTCGGCGGCACCGACGCGCATGTTGAAGGCCGGGTCGAAGCTGCCCTGCACGTAGGCCTTCTTGACGAACAGTTCGGTGTTGCCGATGGCCGAGCTGTACTGGAAGTCGGTGGTCAGGTTCGCCGACCAGATGTCGTTGAACTTGTGGTCGACGGTCAGGTAGAAGCGCTTGACGTCCAGACCGGTGCCGCTGGCGGCGGTGTCCTTGCCGTTGCTGGTCTTGTCGATGTTGGTCAGGTCGAAGAACATGCGACCGCCAATCTTGTTGTCATTGACCAGCTTGGCCAGCTTGTCGACGCTGGTCTGGGTCTTCTGCGCACCTTCCAGGGCCTGCGCCTGGGTGATGTTCACTTCGGACTGCGCGTCGGACTGCGCCTGCAGCGCCTGCGAATCGTTCTGCAACTGCTGGACCTGGGCCTGCAGCGCAGCGATCTGTGCCTGCAGCTGCTGCAGCTGTGCCTGGGATACGCCCGAGCTGGCGGGGGCTGCGAAGGCGTCGGCAGAAACCAGACCGAGGCTTGCAACGACCGCGGCGGCGAGCAAATGGGAACGCATTTTGGATTTCTCCAGAGGGTTGGAATGGCTTGGGCAGAACGCCACGCCGGCAGGCCGGTCAAGCGTTTTGCGAACGTTCCGTTAAAACCATGACAGCCGAATGACAGATTGAGCACCAACCACAGATTTCTTCGTGCGGTCATGCGTACGACTCATTTGTGCCCACATGCTTGTCGATCCCTTGCGGCATATGGCGTCACGTATCAGCGTCCCGGCCCGGGCCGACCGCCGCGCAGCCCTGACCTGCATCGATGGTTTCGTGTGGATGACGCAGCATCACTGCGGAATGCCGGGCCGGGACGGCATTGGCGACCACAGCGGACAGGTCATCAGCGACATATGGAACGTGATCGCAACCGGCGTACGTCCGTCTCCGGCGCATTGGTCATCACGTTGCCCGCAGGACTCAGAACCTTCACCCCCCTGCTGTACGGGCACCGGGCAGCGCTGTAACGGCTGCGTCATACAACGGTCCCTGCGTTGTCATCGAACCGTTATGGAATGTGCGCCGGGCGGGTAACCCCGCATCCCAATCAACCCAGGAGCCACCCCGTGATCCACGCCTTCAAGTCGCGCGTTGCCGTTGCCGTCTTCGCAGCGTCGTCCGTGTTCGCCGCCAACGCCGCTGAAATCACCGGCGCGGGCGCCTCGTTCATCTACCCGGTGATGTCGAAGTGGTCGGCCGACTACAACGCCGCCACCAGCAACAAGGTCAACTACCAGTCGATCGGTTCCGGCGGCGGCATTGCGCAGATCAAGGCCAAGACCGTTGATTTCGGCTCCTCCGACGCCCCGCTGAAGCCGGAAGAACTGGCGGCTTCGGGCCTGGCGCAGTTCCCCTCGGTGATCGGCGGCGTGGTGCCGGTGGTCAACGTGGCCGGCATCGCTCCGGGCGCGCTGAAGCTGGACGGCACCGTGCTGGCCAACATCTTCCTGGGCAAGATCAAGACCTGGAACGACCCGGCCATCGCCGCGCTGAACCCGGGCGTGACCCTGCCGAGCGCCAAGATCACCGTCGTGCACCGCTCGGATGGTTCGGGCACCACCTTCAACTTCGTCAACTACCTGTCCAAGGTCAGCCCGGAGTGGAAGAGCTCGGTCGGTGAAGGCACCTCGGTCCAGTGGCCGGCCGGCATCGGTGGCAAGGGCAATGAAGGCGTTGCCGCCTACGTGAAGCAGATCAAGGGCGGCATCGGCTACGTCGAACTGTCCTACGCGCTGCAGAACAAGCTGTCGTACACCGCGATGAAGAATGCCGCCGGCCGCTTCGTGCAGCCGAGCGACGCGTCGTTCGCCGCCGCCGCTGCCAGCGCCGACTGGGCCAGCGCCAAGGACTTCTACCTGGTGATGACCAACGCCCCGGGCGCCGAGTCCTGGCCGATCACCGCCACCAACTTCATCCTGGTGCACAAGAAGCCGAAGAACGCTGCCAACGGCAAGGCCACCCAGGAGTTCTTCCGCTGGGTCTACAAGAGCGGCGACGCCCAGGCCCGCCAGCTGGACTACGTGCCGCTGCCGGACAGCCTGGTCCGCCAGATCGAGACCTACTGGTCGCAGAACCTGAAGTAAGCAAGCGCGTTCCCCCGCAGGAACGGGATCGGCGGATCCTCTCTCCCCCGCCGATCCCACCCCGGGCGCGAGATCCTCGAGATCTCGCGCTCTTCTTGTTTTTCGGGGTTGGTCGTGAAATGCGCTGCGCGTCCGACCTACCGAGAGCAGGCGACGCAGGGCCCAGCCCGGGACACGCCGTAAACCCGTCCATGGGGCTCGATCGCGCCATCCATGGCGCGAACGGTCCCGTGCTGGGCCCTGCGTCGCCTCTGGACAGTTCATCGGGGGCGCGGTGGGGGCATGAAAGGCAGGAGCGTTTGTAGAGCCGAGCCCATGCTCGGCTGTACCTTGCGCCTGCCGTCATACCGGTGCGCAGATCGGGGGGTTCCGGGCACCTGCCGAATCGGTGCCAACCACGTGAAACCCTTGTCAGAACGTGATCCAGGACACCTCTGTCATGGTCGTAATACGGCTGTAACAAAAACATCATTTCATAGCCGCATCCGCCGACGCCGTCGGCTCTACCCCGCTATGGAGTGACCATGAAACTGCACTCGGCCGGCCTTGCCGCCCTTTCCCTGGCCATCGCCCTGGGCCTGTCGGCCTGCGGTGGCGACAAGCAGGCAGCGCAGCAGCCGGCTGCCGACGGTGCCGCCGCCCCGGCCGCTGCCGGTGCCAAGGTGACCGCCGAAGTGTCCGGTGCCGGCGCTTCCTTCATCTTCCCGCTGGTCTCCAAGTGGTCGGCTGACTACAACGCCAGTACCGGCGCCAAGATCAACTACCAGTCGATCGGCTCGGGCGGCGGTATCGCCCAGATCAAGGCCGGCACCGTCGACTTCGGTTCCTCCGACAAGCCGCTGAGCAGCGAGGAGCTGGCCCAGGCCGGCCTGGCGCAGTTCCCGTCCGCCATCGGCGGCGTGGTGCCGGTGGTCAACATCGAAGGCCTGGAAGCCGGCAAGCTGCGCCTGAGCGGCGCCCTGCTGGCCGACATCTTCCTGGGCAAGGTCAAGACCTGGAACGACCCGGCCATCGTCGCCGCCAACCCGGGCGTGAAGCTGCCGGAAGGCAAGATCACCCTGGTCCACCGTTCGGACGGTTCGGGCACCACCTTCAACTTCTCCAACTACCTGTCCAAGGTCAGCCCGGAGTGGAAGAGCAAGGTCGGCGAAGGCACGTCGGTGCAGTGGCCGGACGGCGTTGGTGGCAAGGGCAACGAAGGCGTTGCTTCCTACGTGAAGCAGATCAAGGGCTCCATCGGCTACGTCGAACTGGCCTACGCGCTGCAGAACGGCATGCCGTACACCGCCATGCAGAACGCGGCCGGCAACTGGGTCGAGCCGAGCGCGGAAACCTTCGCCGCTGCAGCCGCCAGCGCCGACTGGGCCAGCGCCAAGGACTTCAACCTGGTCATCACCAACGCTCCGGGCGAGCAGGCGTGGCCGATCACCGCCACCAACTTCATGCTGATGCAGAAGCAGCCGAAGGACGCCAAGCGCAACCAGGACACCCTGGCCTTCTTCAAGTGGGCCTTCGAGAACGGCCAGACCCAGGCCAACGAGCTGCACTACGTGCCGCTGCCGGCCGAACTGGTCAAGCAGATCGAGGCCTACTGGGCGACCGACCTGAAGTGATGGACACGACGGTGCCCGCCCCGCGCGGGCACCGCCTCTTCCACGCCGTGCCGCCCCGCCCCTTCCTGGCCCTGCCGTCCCCATGAATGCCATCGCCCAGCCTGTAGCAGCCCCGTCCACGCGTGATACGCGTGATGCCCGCAACGACAAACTGTTCCGATGGGTGCTGGTCGGCACCGTCATCTTCGTCCTGATCGCCCTGGCCTGCGCCGCACTGTCGATGCTGTGGGGCGGCCGTCATGCCCTGCAGATGCAGGGCCTGAGCTTCTTCTTCTCCGCCGACTGGAATCCGGTCGAAAACAAGTTCGGCGCCCTCGCCCCGATCTACGGCACCCTGGTCACCGCGCTCATCGCGATGGTCATCGCCGTGCCGGTCAGCTTCGGTATCGCCTTCTTCCTCACCGAAGTCGCGCCGCGCTGGCTGCGTGGTCCGGTCGGCACCGCCATCGAACTGCTGGCCGGCATTCCCTCGATCATCTACGGCATGTGGGGCCTGTTCGTGCTGGTGCCGGTGATGACCGAGTACGTCACCCCGTTCCTCAACGAAACCCTGGGCGAGATGCCGATCATCGGCCCGCTGTTCCAGGGCCCGCCGCTGGGCATCGGCATGCTCACCGCCGGTTTCGTGCTGGCCATCATGGTCATTCCGTTCATCTCCTCGGTGATGCGCGAAGTGTTCCTGACCGTGCCGACCCGACTGAAGGAATCGGCCTACGCGCTGGGCTCCACCAAGTGGGAAGTGAGCTGGGACATCGTGCTGCCCTACACCCGCTCGGCGGTGATCGGCGGCATCTTCCTCGGCCTCGGCCGCGCCCTGGGCGAGACGATGGCGGTGGCCTTCGTGATCGGCAACAGCGTGCGCCTGTCGCCGTCGCTGCTGGAACCGGGCACCACCATCGCTGCGCTGATCGCCAACGATTTCGGCGAAGCCACTGAAACCTACCGCTCGGCCCTGCTGCTACTCGGCTTCGTCCTCTTCATCGTCACCTTCGTGGTGCTGGCCATTGCCCGCCTGATGCTGATGCGCCTGTCCCGCAAGGAGGGCAACTGATGTCCAGCACCGCTGATTCGCTGTACCTGCGCCGCCGCATCGGCAATGTCATCGCCATCGCCGCGTCGTGCGCCACCGCCCTGTTCGGCCTGTTCTTCCTGGGCTGGATCCTGTTCACCCTGGCCTCCAAGGGCCTGGCCGGCATCAACTGGGATCTGTTCACCAAGATGACGCCGCCGCCGATGCAGGAAGGCGGCCTCGCCAACGCCTTCTTCGGCAGTGCCGTGATGTGCGCGCTGGCGATCGGCATCGGCACGCCGCTGGGGGTGCTGGCCGGTACCTGGCTGGCCGAGTACGGCAACGCCCGCAAGGCCGGCACCGTGGTCCGCTTCGTCAACGACATCCTGCTGTCGGCCCCGTCCATCGTGCTCGGCCTGTTCGTCTACACCCTGTACGTGATGCAGACCGGCGGCAACTTCTCGGCCTTCGCCGGTGCCCTGTCGCTGGCCTTCATCGTGCTGCCGGTGGTGGTGCGTACCACCGACGAGATGCTGCGCCTGGTGCCCTCGCAGATGCGCGAAGCGGCCCTGTCGCTGGGTATCCCGCAGTGGAAGGTGATCGTGCAGGTGCTGTACCGCAGTGCCTCGGCCGGCATCATCACCGGCATCCTGCTGGCGCTGGCCCGCATCTCCGGCGAGACCGCGCCGCTGCTGTTCACTGCTTTCGGCAACCAGTACTGGAACAACAACATCTTCCAGCCGATGGCCTCGGTGCCGGTGGTGATGAACCAGTTCGCCGGCAGCCCGTATGAATCCTGGCAGGTGCTGGCCTGGGCCGGTGCCCTGGTGCTGACTGTCTTCGTGTTGCTGGTCAGCCTTGCCGCCCGCGGCATCCTGCTGCGCAACCGTATCTCCCATGACTGACCTTTCCGTGGATAACGCCATGAATGACCTTTCCAACGCCGTGCCGATGCAGCGCATCGCCGTGCCGTCCTCGCACGAGAGCCTGCACACGCCGTCGCCGGTGAAGCTGGCTGCACGTGGACTGGACTTCTACTACGACAAGTTCCACGCCCTGAAGGGCATCAACCTGGAGATTCCGGAAAAGCGCGTGACCGCGCTGATCGGTCCCTCCGGTTGCGGCAAGTCCACGCTGCTGCGCATCTTCAACCGCATCTACGCGCTGTACCCGAAGCTGGAAGCGCGCGGTGAAGTGCTGCTGGACGGCGAGAACATCCTGTCGCCGAAATACCCGATGAACCGCCTGCGCAGCAAGGTTGGCATGGTGTTCCAGAAGCCGGTGCCGTTCCCGATGACCATCTTCGAGAACGTGGCCTACGGCATCCGCCACCACGAGAAGCTGAGCAAGGCCGACATGGCCGACCGCGTCGAGCAGGCGCTGCGCCAGGGCGCGCTGTGGGACGAAGTGAAGGACAAGCTGGGGCAGAGCGCACTGGGCCTGTCCGGTGGCCAGCAGCAGCGTCTGTGCATCGCCCGTGCCGTGGCCCTGCGCCCGTCGGTGCTGCTGCTGGACGAGCCGACCTCGGCGCTGGATCCGATCTCGACCAGCCGCATCGAGCAGCTGGTGGAAGAACTCAAGCACGAGTACACGATCGTGATCGTCACCCACAACATGCAGCAGGCCGCGCGCGTGTCCGACTACACCGCCTTCATGTACCTGGGCGACCTGATCGAGCACGACCGCACCGAAGTGATCTTCTCGCAGCCGTCGCAGCGGCAGACCGAGGACTACATCACCGGTCGCTTCGGCTGAAACGGCAGTCGAGCGTGGCTCGGCTCTACAGACAACGCCAGTCGAGCATGGCTCGACTCTACAGAGTGGAACAACCATGAATCTTCCCAACGACCACATCGTCAAGAGCTACGACGAAGAGCAGCAGCGCCTGGTGGCCGAGATCGTGCGCATGGGCGAGATGGCCGTCGCCCAGCTCGAAGCCGCGATGGACGTGATCGAGAAGCGCGACGAAAACGCCGCCCATCGCATCATCGCCAACGACGAAGCGATTGATGCGCTTGAGCAGCAGATCAGCCACGACGTGATGCGCCTGGCACTGCGTGGCCCGATGGCGCGTGACCTGCGCGAGATCCTGGCGGGCCTGCGCATCCCGGCCGACATCGAACGCATCGGCGACTATGCAGCGAACGTGGCCAAGCGTTCGATCGCGCTGGGCAAGGTGCCGCCGCTGCCGCAGATCCAGGGCTTGCGTGCGCTGGGCCGCCTGGCCGCGCAGCAGGTGCGCCGCGCCATTGCCGCCTACCGCGACAACGACGCCGATGCCGCGCTGGAACTGCGCGAGGACGACGCCCGCCTGGACGCGCAGTACACCGCGCTGTTCCGCGAGCTGCTGACCTACATGATGGAAGACCCGCGCAACATCACCCCGTGCACGCACCTGCTGTTCATGGCCAAGAACCTGGAGCGCGTGGGTGACCACGCCACCAACATCGCCGAGAACGTGTGGTTCCTGGTGCACGGCGAGCAGCCGCTGCCGCCGCGTGAAAAGCGCGACGAGACCTCCAGCACCGGGCAGCCCTGACGCTGCACTGCAACACCGGAGTTGACTCCAAGGTGGCCGCTGTCCTGGTGACAGCGGCCTTCTTTTTTTGAGGTGTTCCACCCGCATTGTGGGCGCCGGGCTTGCCCGGCGCGAACCCGCCGGATGCTTCTGTAACAAACCTCACGAAAATTTGAGGTCTTGGCGAGGATTCGTTGAGTAGGATCGCTGCACCATCGATTCCACCGGCACCCCTGCCGGCCACCCGGGCACCCGCCCACACCACCCAGGAGCACGACCGATGAGCAGTTCCAACAAGACCCTGTCCCTGCTGACTGCTACCGCCCTGGCCGCCGGCCTGGGCATGACCGCCAGTGCCTCGGCGCTGAGCATGAGCGACCTGGCCCAGGGCTATCTGGTGGCCGGCCAGGCGGCCAAGGCCAGCACCGATGCCAAGGCAGCGGATACCAGGATGGCCGCTGACGCGACCAAGCACGCCGAAGGCAAATGTGGTGCCGATGGCAAGAGTGCCGAAGGCAAGTGCGGCGCCGACAAGGGCAAGGCTGCCGGTGCTGCGGCAGGCGCCAAGGCCAAGACCGGCGACAAGAAGTCGGCCGAGGGCAAGTGCGGCGAAGGCAAGTGCGGTGCCAAGCACTGACGTCCGCGCCAGCGCCGTCCACCTGCGGTCGCCGCTTCATGCGGCGGCCGCCGGGTTGGGGCTGCGCAGGGCGCTGCTGCAGGATCTGCGCGATGCACCGGCCGGCGACTTCGATTTCCTCGAATGCGCGCCGGAGAACTGGATTCACGTCGGCGGTCCCGCCGGTGATGCACTGGCCGAACTGGCGCAGCGCCATCCGTTGAGTTGCCACGGCCTGTCGTTGTCGCTGGGCGGCAGCACGCCACTGGATACGCAGCTGCTGGAACAGGTCGGCCAGTTCCTGGAAAAGCACCGTGTGCCGCTGTACAGCGAGCACCTGAGCTACTGCAGCGACGACGGTCACCTGTACGACCTGCTGCCGATTCCGTTCACCGACGAAGCGGTGCGCCATACCGCCGCGCGCATCGCCCGCGTGCAGGACCTGCTGGGTCGCCGCATCGCGGTGGAGAATGTGTCCTACTACCTGGCACCGGAACCGGCAATGGACGAACTGGCCTTCACCAATGCCGTGCTCGCCGAGGCCGACTGCGACCTGTTGCTGGACGTCAACAACGTCTACGTCAACGCCTGCAACCATGGCTACGACGCCGACACCTTCATTGCCGGGCTGCCCGCAGAGCGCATCGTCTGCCTGCACGTGGCCGGGCACCTGGACGAGGCACCGGACCTGAAGATCGATACCCATGGCAGCGCGGTGATCGATCCCGTCTGGGACCTGCTGGCGCGTACCTACGCGCGCATCGGCCCGCGCCCCACCCTGCTCGAACGCGATTTCAATTTCCCGCCCTATGCAGAACTGCAGGGCGAACTGCAGACCATCCGCCGCCTGCAGGCCGCGCACGCCGGGGCTGCACATGGCTGACGCCACCGACACCCTGCGTGCGCAGCAGCACGCGTTCACTGCCCATCTGCGCGATCCGGAGGGCGTGCCGCCACCGGCCGGCCTGGAGCCACGCCGGGTGGCGGTGTACCAACGGCTGCTGTTCAACAATCTGCTCGGCCTGTTGAGCAACGGCTTCCCGGTCTGCGTGCGCCTGCTTGGCGAACCGGCCTGGAGCATGCTGGTACGCCACTACTTCGCCACCCATCGCTGCCAGACACCGCTGTTCACCGAACTGGCCGCCGAGTTCGTGCAGTGGCTGCAGGTGCAGCCGCAGCTGCCGCATCCGGCGCTGGCCGAACTGGCCCACTACGAGTGGGTGGAAACCGCGCTGTACCAGCTTCCTGCCGAGCAGCTGCCGGTGCCAGGTGACATCGACCCGCTGCGGGTGCCGCTGCAGCGCTCGCCGCTGGCGTGGCCTCTGCTGTACCAGTGGCCGGTGCACCGGCTCGGCGCCGAGGACGCACCGTCACAACCGCCGGCCGAACCCACCGGCCTGCTGGTCCGCCGCGAGGCCGATGGCGAGGTGCGCTTTGCCGTACTCAGCCCGCTGGCGGTGTACCTGCTGTCCAGCATCGGGGAACACCCCGGCCTTGATGGTCATGCCTACCTGCAGCGCCTGGCCGCCGCGCACGGCCTGGCCGAGGACGCGCTGGCCGTACCCGGTGCTGCGCTGCTGCAGCAGTTCCTGCAGGCCGGCGTGATCGGCCCGCTCGCAGTCCCCAGCTGACGCCCCTTTCCCCGGAGAACCGCCGATGAACCTCCCGACCCTGGCCACCGCGCGCGGCCAGCTGGACCGTCTCGCCCCCTGGTTGGCCCCGCTCGGGCTTCGCCTGCTGCTGGCCTGGGAGTACTTCGAATCCGGCCGCGAGAAACTGCACGGCCAGAACTGGTTCGCCGACCTGCAGGACGCCTTTCCGTTCCCGTTCGACCAGCTGCCGGCCACCCTGAACTGGCAGCTCGCCACGTGGTTCGAACTGATCGGCGCGGCCTGCCTGCTGGTTGGCTTCGGCACCCGGTTTGCCGCGGCCAGCCTGCTGGTACTGACTATTGTGGCCACCTATGCGGTGCATTGGCCGATGGAGTGGAACTCGCTGTCTGACCTCGCCATGGGCTACGCGATCACTGACCAGGGCTTCGGCAACTTCAAGCTGCCGGTGCTGTTCATGGCGATGTTGCTGCCACTGATCTTCACCGGCGCCGGCAAGCTGAGTGTGGATGCGTGGTTGGCGCGCGCCGTGCCAACCAAGGTTGGCACCTACCGGAATCCTGAACGTGCGGTGCTCCGGTAGGTGTCGACCTTGGTCGACACACGCCCGCGCAGGGAACCCGTGCACCGCAGGCTGGCCGGGCGCTCAGGGTCGCTCTGCTAGAATTCACGCATGACTGACCCCACCCCCGCACCTGCCGCCGCTCCCGATTCCGTAGTACCCCAGGCGCAGCGCGCGATGTCACAACGCTTCCGCGGCTTCCTGCCGGTGGTGGTCGATGTGGAAACCGGCGGCTTCGACAGCCAGCGCAATGCGCTGCTGGAAATCGCCGCCGTGCCGATCGAGATGGACGAAAACGGCCTGCTCTACCCCGGCCAGACCGCCAGCGCCCACGTGGTGCCGGCCGAAGGCCTGGAGATCGACCCGAAGTCGCTGGAAGTGACCGGCATCATCCTCGATCACCCGTTCCGGCTGGCCAAGGAAGAGAAAGCCGCGCTGGACCACATCTTCACCCCGGTGCGTGCGGCGATGAAGAAATACGGCTGCCAGCGCGCGATCCTGGTCGGCCACAACGCCCATTTCGACCTCGGTTTCGTCAATGCGGCGGTGGCGCGGACCGGCCATAAGCGCAACCCGTTCCATCCGTTCAGCGTGTTCGACACGGTGACCCTGGCCGGCATCGCCTACGGGCAGACCGTGCTGGCGCGTGCGGCCACAGCCGCCGGGCTGGGCTGGGATGCCAACGAGGCGCACAGCGCGGTGTATGACACGGAGCAGACCGCGCGGCTGTTCTGCACCATCGCCAACGCCTGGCCGCGGTAAGCCATCGCATTCTGTAGAGCCGAGCCATGCTCGGCTGCGCCTTTTGCCGTGCTGTCGCGCGGTAGTCGAGCATGGCTCGACTCTACAGGCCGGCGTCGTTCCATCGATGCATGGCGGCGAATCAAGCGTGCACGAGTAAATCCACGCCACGCGTGGATGCGATCAACCAATACTCGTGCGGTCGCGGCCGTCGCTCTTGGCGCGGTACAGCGCGCGGTCTGCGCGCTGGTACAGCAGCGCCGGGGTGCGGTCGTCGGCATCCAGCTCCACCAGGCCCGCGCTGAAGGTCACGCGCAGGCCGTCCACATCGGCCCAGTCGGGGTGGTCATGGAACAGGCCGCGCAGGCGCGCGCACAGCTGTGCGGCTTCCTCCAGGCGGGTGTCGTTGAGCAGCAGCGCGAACTCTTCGCCACCGGTCCGCGCCGGCAGGTCCGAATCGCGGCTGGCGGCGGCGATCAGCCTCGCCACCTGCACCAGCACGGCATCACCGATGCTGTGGCTGTGGCGGTCGTTGACGTCCTTGAAGTGGTCGATATCCAGCACCACCAGGCACAGCGGATGGCCACTGCGCTGCGAACGCGCAAAGTCGCGGGCCAGCGTTTCATCGAAGGCACGGCGGTTGGCCAGGCCGGTCAGCGCATCCTCGCGGGCCTGCCGTTCGAAGGCCTCGGCCTGGCGTGCCAGGCGCTCGGCCAGTTCGGTCTTTTCCTGGTTCAGCGCCTGCAGGTGCACGGTCTTGGCCTGCAGGTCGAACGTGGCCTCGTCCACCCGCCGCGCCAGGCGCAGGTTGCTGGCCTTCAGCTGCTGCAGCAGCAGGCGGTACAGCGCCACCAGCCCGGCCAGCAGCAACAGTCCACCCAGCATCTGCACACTGCGTCGCTGCCACCAGAACGGCTCCACGGTGAAGCTCCATACCGCTTCCTGCTGGCCCCAGCTGCCACTCGGATGGGCAGCGGCCACGTGCAGGGTGTAGTCGCCCGGCGGCAGGCCGACGAACTCCACGCTGCGCTGCGGGCCGCGTTCGACCCACCCTGCATCCAGGCCGTCCAGCCGCGTGCGGTAGCGGATCCGGTCAGACATCAGGTAGCTCAGGCCGACATAGCTCACCGTCAACCGGCGGCCGCCGGGAATGTAGTTGCGGTCCGGGCCTTCCCAATGCACCGGCGCGCCATCCACCTGCACGCTTTCAATCGCTGCCGGCGGTGAAAGGCGCTCGCGGAAGCGCTGCAGGCGTTGCGGGTCGACGGTGCTCAGTCCTCCGGCGGTGACCACCCAGAACGTGCCGTCCTGGCGCAGGATCGCCGATGGCCCAGAGCTGCCGTTGGCCTGCGCGTTGGCCATGCCGTCGATCTCGTTGTAGCGCTCCACCGCCACCCGCGGCGCGCGGCCATCGGCCACGGCGTTGAGGGTGGCCATGTCGGTGCGGAGCACACCGCGGTTGCTGCTGATCCACACATTGCCAAGGCGGTCCGGCACCAGCTGGAACACCGCATCCACCGGCATGCCCTGCTCCAGGCCCACCCGCGCCAGCGTGCCGTTCCGCCAGCGGTACAGGCCACGGTCGCTGCTGATCCACATCGCGTCGCCCAACTGGTGGAAACCGAACACACTGCGGCCGCCGCCCAGCGGCGCCAGGTCGATCGACTGCACGTGGTCGCCGCGCAGCACGCGGATTCCCTCGATGGTGCCGATCCACAGGTTGCCCTGATGATCGTGCTCTAGCGCGGTGATCAGGCCGCCGGGCATGCCCGGGACGTTCGACACCTGCACGCGGTCGCCGTCGATGCGGACCACGCCCTTCTGCGTGCCGGCCCAGACCACGCCCTGCGGGTCCACGCTGATCGCGCGGATGTTGCCACCCGGCATGCCATCGGCGGCGGCATAGTTGTGCCGCAGCCGGCCATCGCGGCCAAGACGGTAGACGCCATCGCCGAACGTTCCAACCCACAGGTCACCGTCCGGGCCCTGCGCCAGGCTGAGCACCGAAGGTGCCTTGCCGCCGCGGTTGTGCAGCGGCATCGCGCGGAAGCGGCCATCGGCGGTCTGCAGGTCGAGGCCGCTGGCGCTGCCGACCCACAGCTGGCGGTCGCGGTCCTCGAACACGGTGCGCACATAGTCGCCACTGAGGCCATCGCGCTCGGTGTAGCTGCTGAACAGTGTTTCGCGCAGGCGGTACAGGCCGCCGTTGGCGCCCACCCAGATGCTGCCCTCGGCGTCCTCGCGCAGGCTGACCACGCGGCCACCCGGCAGGTTCAGGCCCGCCGGCAGCCGCTCCAGGCCATGTGCGGAGATGCGCAGCAGGCCCTGGTTCTCGGTGCCCAGCCACAGGTCACCGTGGCGGTCCTGCAGCATCGAGGTCATGTGCAGCTGCCCCGGCAGGCGGTGCATCAACACCAGCTGGTCATCTTCCACCCGGTACAGGCGCTCGCCGGCGATGATCCACAGCGCGCCATCCGGCGCACGGTACGGCCACGACAGGCCACTGCCGGCGCCCAGCCCCCACGCCGCCGGCGCCCGCTTGAGCACGCCGTCGTTGTCGCGCAGCACCAGTCCATCGAGGGTGCCGGCCCAGACCCGGTCCTGCGCATCGACCACCAGCTTGGTGAAGCTCATCGCCATCGGCAGATCGGCGGCCGGAGCCTGGTAGACGATGCCGGTGTCCGGCGTCAGATAACCGATGCCCTTGCCTTCATACAGCAGCCACAGGCGGCCCTGGCTGTCCATCTGCATGGACTGGATCAGTACCTGCGGGGTATCGGCCTGGTGTTCCCAGACACGCCACTGGCCATCATTGCCACGGTGGCTGACGTTGCCGCGCGAATCACTGATCCACAGCCCGCCCTGGCGGTCGACGAACAGCGCACCGATGCCGTTGTCGCGCAGGCCCGGGCGGGTGCTGCGGTCGAACACGGTGAAATCGAGGCCGTTGTAACGCACCAGGCCTTCCCAGGTGGCGAACCAGAGGTGGCCTTCGGGGGTCTGCGCGATATCGCGCAGCGAGTTGTGTGGCAGGCCGTTGCGCGACGTCCATACATCGATGGCGTAGTCGCGCAGCGGCGGAGCCCCCTCCTGCGCTGCCACCGGCAGTGCAAGGGCCAGCAGCAGCCACAGCAGCCCCTGCCGCAGCGCCCGCCTGAATCCCGATACGTGGCACTCCACCCAGCGCCCGTTGCCCCCCTGTCCGCGCATCAGTGCAGCGGCGGTGGCCAGATGCAGCCGCCGGACCAGGCAGCATGCGGGAACGGCCGGGCAGCGCGGAACGGCATGCCGGCGGGAACAGGCTGGCTCATCGACGGAAAACTGGGGAGTTGCGCAGATGATAGGCCAAACCCCGGCCCTGGCGTCACCGTTGGCTGGCGGGCGGACTCAGCCAGCCCGGCCCGGGGGCACCACCTGCGCGCTGGCCGGCCACTGCACTACCGCCTCCAGCCCGCCTTCGGCGCGGTTGCGCAGCCACAGGCGAGCGCCGTCCTTCTCGGCCAGTGCGCGGGCGATGGTCAGGCCCAGCCCGGCGCCGCCGGTTTCGCGCGAACGCGAGGTCTCCACCCGCACGAACGGGTCGAACACGGCTTCCAGCTGATCCTCGGCCAGGCCGGGGCCGTCGTCGGCCACCACCACGGTGATCGCGCCGCCACTGCGCTCGACCCGTACCCGCACCCGGTAGGCATACATCACCGCGTTGTCCACCAGGTTGGAAAACAGGCGGTGCATGGCCAGCGGACGCAACATCAACACCGCTCCGCTGCCCCCTTCGAAGACGACATCACCGCCGCCCTCGGCGGTGTCTTCAACGATGCTCTCCAGCAGCGAATCCAGGTCCAGTGCGGCACGCTGCTCGGCGCTCTCAGCACTGCGCGCCAGCTCCAGGCCTTCGCGCACCAACGCCTGCATCGCGGCCAGATCGCCGATCAGGCGCTCGCGCAGTACCTCGTCGCTGACGTTTTCCAGGCGCAGGCGCAGGCGGGTCAGCGGCGTCTGCAGGTCATGGGTGATCGCCGCCAGCATCTGCGTGCGCTCGGCCAGATGCCGCTGCAGGCGGTGCTGCATGGCGTTGAAGGCTTCGGCGGCACGCTGCACCTCGCGCGGCCCGCGCAGGGGCAAGGGATCGCGCTGCAGGTCGTCGCCAAGGTCCTCGGCGGCAGCGGCCAGTTCCTGCAGCGGCGCGCTGGCCATGCGCGCGACGATGTACGCCAGCACCGCAATCGCCAGCACCAGCAGGGTCAGGAACCATGGATCCACGGCAAGAATGCCGTTGTGCGCCACGGCCGGTGAATCCAGTGCCAGCTTGAGCAGCGTGCCGTCGTTGAGGGTCACGTCGACCGCACGGCACTTGGGCGGGATGAACGCCGGATCACGTTCGCGCGGATGCCGGCGGTGCCCGGGCGGCGGTGGCGGCAGCAGATCCTGCAGCTTGGGAATGCACGAGCGGAACGAAGCAAAGTGCACGTGGGCGCGGGATACCGGCCCCGGACGGTCTTCCAGTACTTCCATCAGCGCGGTGTCGGCACGTCCCAGCCGAGCACCCGGCTGCAGCGCACGCACGCTCGGCCCGCCGATCTCGAGCAGGCGCTCGCGCAGCTCCGGATTGCCATCGAGCAGGTTGACGTAGCCCTGCAGGCGATCGGCGATGCGGTTCAGGTTCTGCCGTTCGAACTCCTGCTGGCGCTTGGAGGTGGCCAGCATGGTCGCGCCGATCGCGGCCACGCTCATGCCCAGCAGCAGGATCACGAACAACCGCCCGACCATCGAGGACAGGAAATGGCGCAGGCGCTTCATCGAGGCTTATTCCAGGTTCACCGACGAGGCCAGTACGTAGCCTTCGTTGCGCACGGTCTTGATCAGGCCGTCCGGGCCACCGTCGTCGCCCAGCTTGTTGCGCAGCCGGCTGACCTGCAGGTCGATGGCGCGGTCCTGCGCCTCGTAGTTGCGGCCACTGCTGAGCGCCACCAGCTGTTCGCGCGACAGCACCTTGTTGGCATGGGCGATGAACACCCGCAGCAGCCGGAACTCGGCACCGGACAGCACCACCACGCGGTCATCCGGATCCACCAGGTGGCGATGTTCCAGGTCGAACACCCAGCGCGAGAAGCGCGCACGGCGCACCGCCAGCGGCTCCAGGTTGGCCGGCAGCGCCTCAGTCCGGCGCAGCACGTTGCGGATGCGCGCCAGCAGCTCGCGCGGTTCGAACGGCTTGGCCAGGTAGTCGTCGGCACCCATTTCCAGGCCCAGCACGCGGTCGATCGGCTCGGCGCGTGCGGTCAGCATGATCACCGGGGTGTTCGAGCGCGCGCGCAGGTCGCGGCACAGGGTCAGACCATCCTCGCGCGGCAGGTTGAGGTCGAGCACGATCAGGTCCACATGCTCACGGTCCAGCAGCTGGCGCATGGCGGTGCCATCGGCGGCCGTGCTCACCTGGTAGCCGGCACGGCCGAGCTGTTCGGCCAGCAGAGTCCGGATGTCGTTGTCGTCGTCGACGATCAGCAGTCGATGCATCGTGTTTTCAGTCTCCATGTCGCGATCATCCCGTGTCGGCAGCTGAACCGCATCCGGGGCAATGCGTACCAGTGTATCCAGCCATGGGTGGGATACCTGTGGTTACGCGTATTCACCGACAGTGTTACATACAGACATACCCCGAGGATTGGCCCCCCGTCGGTCGATCTTCACAATGCCCACCAACGCCGCCACCGCGGCCCCGAGAGTGAAGCCACGACGTGACGTTCCGCCTGCTGCCTGCGACCCGCCGAGGTCGCCTGATACTGATCGCCCTGCTTGCCCTTGCCGTCGCCGCAGCCGCCTGGTGGCTGCTGCGCAAGCCCGCCGCCCCGGCCGTAGCGACCACCCCGGTCAGCCGCGGCGACATCGAGCAGACGGTGGAGGCCACCGGCGTGATCGACGCCTACAAGCTGGTCAGCGTCGGCGCGCAGGCCTCGGGCCAGATCAAGTCACTGAAGGTGCAGCTGGGCGACACCGTGAAGGAAGGCGACCTGATCGCCGAGATCGATGCCACCACCCAGCAGAACCAGGTGCTCAACGCGCAGGCCTCGCTGGACCAGGTCACCGCCCAGCGCGCCGTGCAGCAGGCCACCCTGCGCCAGGCCGAACTGGAATTCGCACGCCAGCAGCAGATGCTGGCCGCCGAGGCCACCTCGCGCCAGGAATACGATGCCGCCGAGGCCCAGCTGAAGACGGCCCGTGCCCAGCTGCAGTCCTACGAGGCGCAGATCAAGGGCCGCGAAACCGAGCTGGGCACCGCCCGCGCCAACCTGGCCTACACCCGCATCACCGCGCCGATGGATGGCACCGTGGTGGCAGTGGTGGCCGAGGAAGGCCGCACCGTGAACGCCAACCAGACCGCACCGACCATCGTCATGCTGGCGCGGTTGGATGTGGTCACCGTCAATGCCGAGATCTCCGAGGCCGATGTGGTCAAGATCAAGGCCGGCATGCCGGTGTACTTCACCACGCTGGGCGAGCCGGACCGCAAGTACCACGCCACCCTGCGCCAGATCAATCCGGCGCCGGCCTCGATCGCCAATGAAAACTCGTCCAGTTCCAGCAGCTCCTCCAGTTCCAGCTCCAGCAGCGCGGTGTACTACAACGCGCTGTTCGATGTGGAGAACCCGGACGGCACGCTGCGCATCGACATGACCGCGCAGGTCTCGGTGCTGCTCAAGCAGGCCAAGGGCGTGCTGATGGTGCCGGCGGTAGCTCTGGGACCGAAGCGCCGTGGCGACGAGCGCATGGTGCGGGTGCTGGACGACAAGGGCCAGCCGCAGCCGCGCAAGGTCACCGTGGGCATCAACAACGGCGCCTCGGCCGAGATCCTGTCCGGGCTGAAGGAAGGCGAGCGCGTGGTGGTCGGCGAAGCCGGTGCGGCCGGTGCCAGCGCCGGCGGCGGCAACCGCGGCGGCATGCAGATGCGGGTTGGCGGCCCGGGCATGGGGCGCCGATGAGCACGACGGCGCCGCTGCTGCGCCTGCGCGACCTGCGACGCGAATTCCCGGCCGGCGACGATGTGATCGCCGTGCTGCGTGACGTCAATCTCGACATCCACGCCGGTGAGATGGTGGCCATCGTCGGCCAGTCCGGCTCGGGCAAGTCGACGCTGATGAACATCCTCGGCTGCCTCGATCGTCCCACCCGTGGCAGCTACCAGGTGGCCGGCCGCGAAACCGGGAAGATGGAGCCGGACGAGCTGGCCGAACTGCGTCGCGAGCATTTCGGCTTCATCTTCCAGCGCTACCACCTGCTGGGCGACCTGGATGCGCGCGGCAACGTGGAAGTACCGGCGGTGTATGCCGGCAGCCCGGGCGCAGTGCGCAACGCGCGTGCCGAGCAGCTGCTGCAGCGGCTTGGCCTGAGCGACCGCATGCACCACAAGCCAGGCCAACTGTCCGGTGGCCAGCAGCAGCGCGTGTCGATCGCACGTGCCCTGATGAACGGCGGCGAGGTGATCCTGGCCGACGAACCGACCGGCGCGCTCGACACGAAATCCGGCGAGGAAGTGATGGCGATCCTCGGCGAGCTGCACGCCGAAGGCCACACCATCATCATCGTCACCCACGACATGAGCGTTGCCGAGCATGCGCAGCGCATCATCGAGATCCGCGATGGCGAGATCATCGCCGACCGCGCCAACCCGAACGCACCTTCCTACCGCGCGCAGCGCGAGGCCAGTACCGGCGTTGCCCACGGCAACAGCTGGCGGGCCGCGCGCGACCGCTTCACCGAAGCGTTCCGCATGGCGCTGCTGGCGATGAACGCACATCGGCTGCGCACCTTCCTGACCATGCTCGGCATCATCATCGGCATTGCCTCGGTGGTCTCGGTGGTGGCGCTGGGCAATGGCTCGCAGCAGCAGATCCTGCAGAACATCAGCGCGCTCGGCACCAACACCATCGACGTCTATCCGGGCCGTGGTTTCGGCGACATGCGCTCGGCGCGGGTACAGACGCTCAAGGCCAGCGATGCCGATGCACTGGCAAAGCAGAGCTACGTGGACAGCGCCACCCCCAGCGTGTCGACCTCGGTCACGGCCCGCTACCGCAACCAGTCCTCCACCGCCCAGGTCAGCGGCGTTGGCGAGCAGTTCTTCCGGGTCAAGGGCGTGACCCTGCTCAGCGGCAGCTTCTTCGATAGCGATGCGGTGAAGGGCCTGGGCCAGGTGGCGGTGATCGACGAGAACACCCAGACCCAGTTCTTCCCCGATGTCGATCCGGTCGGCCAGGTGATCCTGCTCGGCAACGTGCCGGCGCGCGTGGTCGGCGTGGCCAAGCGCCAGAGTTTCGGCTTCGGCGGCAGCACCAGCCTCAGCGTGTGGGTGCCGTACACCACGGTGATGTCGCGCATGCTCGGCCAGAGCCACGTCTCCAGCATCACCGTGCGCGTGGACGACGACACGCCGATGGATGCCGCACAGGAAGCGATCACCCGACTGTTGACGATGCGCCATGGCACCGAGGACTTCTTCCTCAGCAACAGCGCCGAGATCCGCGAGACCATCGAGCAGACCACGCGCACGATGACCCTGCTGATCGGGGCCATCGCCGCGATCGCGCTGCTGGTCGGTGGCATCGGTGTGATGAACATCATGCTGGTGTCGGTGACCGAGCGCACCCGCGAGATCGGCGTGCGCATGGCCGTGGGTGCACGGCAAAGTGATATCCGCCAGCAGTTCCTGATCGAAGCGGTGCTGGTGTGCCTGCTCGGTGGCCTGCTCGGCATCGGCCTGGCCCTGCTGCTGGGCTCGATGATCGGCCGCCTCGCCAGCGACTTCCAGGTGCTGTTCTCCACCGCCTCGATCGTTGCCGCCTTCGCCTGCTCCACCCTGATCGGCGTGGCGTTCGGCTTCCTGCCCGCGCGCAACGCCGCGCAGCTCGACCCGGTGGAGGCCCTGGCCCGCGAATGAAGATGATGATGACCCGACTGCCCTTCCCCGCTCCCTCGCGCCTGCTGCTGGCGGGCGCCGTTCTGCTCGCCCTGTCCGGCTGCGCATCGGTGGGCCGCTACCCGGTGCAGGATCCCAGCGTGGCGGCCAGCTACGGGCGTGGCGACGCCACCCTCAATGCACCCTCCGACGACCCGCGCAGCAGCCTGGATACTCCGGGCCGCGACATCCGCCAGGACACCTGGTGGACCGGTTTCGGCGATGAGCGTCTCGACCGCCTGGTGGCGCAGGCGCTGGCCGCCAACAGCGATCTGGCCGCCGCCGGCCTGGCCGTGCAGCGTTCGCGCCTGCAGGCCGGCCTGGCCAGCAATGCGCTGTGGCCGCAGCCCTCGTCTTCGGGCGTGAGCGGCAGCGCCAGCCGCGCCACCGACCAGTCTGATGATTGGCGTCGCAGCTATTCCACAGGCGTGTCGCTGGGTTGGGAGGTCGATCTGTGGGGCCGCCTGCGCACCCAGCGCGACATCGCCCGCTGGGAAGCCGAGGCCAGCGAAGAAGACCGGCAGAACACCGCGTTGCTGGTGATCGGCGACACCATCACCCAGTACTGGAACCTGGCCTATCTCAACCAGTCGATCGCCACCGGCCAGGCCAACCTGGAGCGGCTGGAGCGCACCCGCGAACTGGTGCAGGCCCGCTTCGACGCCGGTGCGGTATCGCGCCTGGAAGTCCGCCAGGCACTGCAGAACCTGCAATCGCAGCGTTCCTCGCAGAGCGCACTGGAACAGCAGCGGGTGGAGGTGCGCAATGCACTGGCCGTGCTGCTGGACGGCACGCCCTGGCCGCAGCAGGACGAACCGCAGGACCTGCTGGCCGCACGCAGCCCCGGCATCAACGAAGGGCTGCCGACCGACCTGCTCGGCCGCCGTCCCGACCTGCGCGCGGCCGAACTGCGCCTGCGCAACAGCCTGAAGACGATCAAGGTCACCGCCACCCAGTACTACCCGGCGTTGAGCCTGACCGGCAGCCTCGGCTCCAGTGCAACCTCGCTGGGCGATGTGCTGCGCAACCCGGTGACCACGCTGGGCGCCGGCCTGTCATTGCCGTTCCTCAACCTGCAGCGCGCGCAGCTGGATACCGACATCGCCGGTACGGCGTACCAGATTGCTGCAACCAACTTCCGCAAGACGCTGTACACCGCGCTCTCGGAAGTGGACAACGCGCTGTCGGCACGTGAGCAGCTGGCGCGCCAGGTGGCGGCCTCGCAGGCTTCGTATGACGAAGCGGTGGAAGTGGAGCGCGCGCAGGAAGTGCGTTACCGCGTGGGTGCCACCGACCTGCGCACCTGGCTGGAAGCGCAGCAGACCCGGCATGATGCCGAGCTGTCGCTGGCACGCGTGCGCCAGGGCCAGCTGAACAACGACGTGACCCTGTTCAAGGCACTGGGCGGCAGCGCGGGCTGAGGCGATGCGGGGCTGCGCCCCGCACCCGCCGAAACAACGTCAACGTCAACAACGGGGCATTCCGCTGAATGGCGGGGTGGGTCCGGTGGCAGGGGACGCCGTGAACCCATCCCTGGGGGCTTGGTCGCCGCATCCATGCGGCTCACACCCCTGCCACCGGCCCCTCCCCGCCCTCGACAGACTTCCGCAATCTGCCGGAATCTGCTGCTGATGGTGGGTGCCGACCGTTGGTCGGCATGGGCCCTGCCCCCGGTTCTGCTCTGGCAGGTGTCGACCTTGGTCGACACGATCCTTCCGATCACAAAAAAGGGTCAGATCTCTTTCCCGTGGGAGAGGAATCTGACCCGATCACATCGCGCTTGCCGATCAACCGCGCTGGCGCACGGCCTCGAACAGGCTGACGCCGGCGGCGACGGAGACGTTCAGGCTCTCGATCTCGCCCGGCATCGGGATCTTGACCAGGCCATCGCAGTTCTCGCGGGTCAGGCGGCGCAGGCCATCGGCCTCGCCACCCAGCACCAGGGCGATGTTGCCCTTCAGGTCCAGCTGGTACAGCGAGGCGGTGGCTTCGCCGGCCAGGCCATAGATCCACACGCCCTGCTTCTGCAGGTCCTTCAGGCAGCGCGACAGGTTGGTCACCGCCACCACCGGAATCAGATCGGCGGCACCGGCCGAGGTCTTGCGCACGGTCGCGTTCACCGTGGCCGACTTGTCCTTGGGGATGATCACTGCAGTCGCGCCGGCCGCGGCGGCCGAGCGCAGGCAGGCGCCCAGGTTGTGCGGGTCCTGCACCTCGTCCAGCACCAGCAGCAGGGCCTTGCCCTCGGCCGCAGTGACCAGGCCTTCCAGCTCGTTCTCACTGTAGGTGCGGGCGGCGGCATAGCGCGCGGCCACGCCCTGGTGGCGCACCGAACCGCCAACACCGTCCAGCGCCTGGCTGTTCACCTTGCGCACGTCGATGCCCTTGCGGCGGGCGTTTTCCTCGATCTCGGTCAGGCGCGGGTTCTTCGCACTGGCCTCGACCAGCACTTCGCGGACGTTCTCGGCGTCGTTCTCGATGGAGGAGGCGACGGCGTTGACGCCGACAATCCACTGGCTGTTCTTGCTCATGCGGGCGGGGACCGGAAAGGGGGTGGCTATGGTAGAGCATCGGCGCGCCGGGCGCTGGGGCGGGCCCGCCTGTAGAGCCGAGCCTGCGCCCGGCTGCCCTGGGTTCAGGCTGCGGCGACCCGCCAGCCGAGCGTGGGCTCGGCTCTACAGGTGCGTTACCGGCTGCGCGGCGGCCAGTGCGGGGTGTCGTGGTCGGGATGCTGGTGGGACACGATCGTAGCCAGGAAGTCCAGGGCCGCGATGTCCTCCTCGGTACGTCGGGCCGGCAGGCTGGCCAACGAATCGACGAACGGCAGCTTGCGCTCGACCCCGTATTGAATCGTCGGCGGCAGGCGTTCGGGCTCGTCAAACGTGCCGGCAGCCACCGCCACGCCATCGGGCGCCTCGTAGGTCAATGGCGTACCACAGTCGGCGCAGAAGCCACGCCGCACCACGTTGGACGACTGAAAATAACGCGGCTGGCCGCGGGTCCAGCTGAACTGCACGCCACGCACCGACACCAGCGGCGCGTAGTAGGCACCGAAGGCCTTCTGGCACATCCGGCAATGGCAGATCGAGCTGTCGGTGAGCGCGCCACGCGCCTGGAAGCGGATCGCGCCGCACTGGCAGCCGCCAGTGTATTCGGGTTGGCCCTGCATGGTGGGTTCCTCCGTAACGTCGTGCCAACCAAGGTTGGCACCTACCGGGTGAGGGATGTGCCAACCAACGGTTGGCACCCACCAGCTGAAGTAGGTGCCGACCGTTGGTCGGCACACCTTTCAATACTGCTTCTTCGTCCGCTTGGTCGGCTTGCCACGCTCCGGCAGCGGCGGCAGGCCATCACCCTCGTCCTCGCCCTTGTGCTCGACCAGCCGGAAGTCGATCTTGCGCTCTTCCATGCTGGCCTTCAGCACCAGGATCCGCACGCGATCACCCAGCCGGTAGCTGCTGCCGCGGCGCTCGCCGGTCAGCGTCTTGCGGGTCGCGTCGAACTTGTAATAGTCCTGCGGCAGCTGGGTGACGTGGACCAGGCCCTGCACCTTCGACTCATCCAGCTCCACGAACAGACCGAAGCTGGTCACGCCGCTGATCACGCCATCGAACTGGCCACCCACGTGCTTTTCCATCCACGCCGCGCGGTAACGCTCGTCGACCTCGCGCTCGGCCTCATCGGCACGGCGCTCGCGCTCGGAACACTGCAGCGCCAGCGCAGCCATTTCGCGCGCGTTGTAGGTGAACTTGTCCAGCGGCTTGCCGGACAGCGCGTGCTTGATCGCGCGGTGCACCAGCAGATCGGGATAACGACGGATCGGCGAGGTGAAGTGCGCGTACGCCTCGAGCGCCAGGCCGAAGTGGCCGTGATTCTCCGGGCTGTAGATGGCCAGGCTCTGGCTGCGCAGCAGCACCGATTCCAGCAGCGTGGCATCGGGGCGGTCGCGGATCTTCTTCAGCAGCTTGGTGTAGTCACCCGGGCGCACCTTCGACCACGGCGGCAGGCTCAGCTTGAACTCCTTGAGGAATTCCAGCAGGTCGGCGTACTTGGTTTCCGGCGGCTTCTCGTGGATACGGTACGGGGCCGGCACGTGGCGCGACAGCAGGTACTTGGCCGCCTCGACGTTGGCCGCGATCATGCATTCCTCGATCAGCTTGTGCGCGTCGTTGCGCACCAGCATGCCGGCCTGGGTCACTTCACCGCGATTGTCCAGCACGAAGCGCACTTCACTGCTTTCGAACTCGATGGAACCGCGCTTGGTGCGTGCCTTGGACAGCACCTTGTACAGCTGGTGCAGACGCTGCACCTGCGGCAACAGATCGCCCATCCAGGCCTTGGTATCAGCATCGTCCTCGCCCACCGCCTTCCACACCTGGGTGTAGGTCAGGCGCGCGTGCGAGTTCATCACCGCCTCGTAGAAGCGCGAATGCGTGACCAAGCCGTCGCGGTCGATCTGCATGTCGCAGACGAAGCACATGCGGTCGACCTTCGGCATCAGCGAGCAGATGCCGTTGGACAGTGTCTCCGGCAGCATCGGCACCACGAAGCCCGGGAAATACACCGACGTGGCGCGCTTCTGCGCTTCCTCATCCAGCGGCGTACCAGGGCGAACGTAATTCGAGACATCGGCAATCGCCACCACCAGGCGGAAGCCATCGGCGTTCGGTTCGCAGTACACCGCGTCGTCGAAGTCCTTGGCGTCTTCACCGTCAATGGTGACCAGCGGCGTGCTGCGCAGGTCGACGCGGTCGCCGATCATCGCCGGTTCGACCACCAGCGGTACCGAGGCCGCTTCGTCCAGCACTTCCTGCGGGAACTCGAACGGCAGTTCATGGCCGTGGATGGCGGTTTCCACCACCAGCGAGGCGGTCAGCTTGTCACCGAGCACGGCGATGATGCGGCCGATCGGCGGGCGGCGGCTGTCCGGCGCCTGGGTCAGCTCGCAGACCACCAGCTGGCCGTCGCGCGCGCCACCGGTCTGGTCCGGCGGCACCTGCACGTTGCGCTGCACGCGCTTGTCGTCAGGCACCACGTAGTTGATGCCCATCTCGATGCTGAAGCGACCAATCAGACGGGTCATGCCGCGCTCGAGCACGCGGGCGATGCTGCCTTCGCGGCGGCCACGGTGATCGATGCCGGTCACGCGGGCCAGCACCTTGTCGCCGTGCATGACCTTGCGCATTTCATACGGCGGCAGGAACAGGTCGTCGCCACCCTCGACCGGGCGCAGGAAGCCAAATCCTTCCGGGTTGGCGATCACCACGCCGGTGACCAGGTTCAGAGTCTGGATCGGGGCGAAACCACCACGACGGTTCTGCACCAGCTGGCCATCACGGACCATGGCGCCGAGCCGGCGCGACAGCGCCTCGGCCCGGTCAGGTGCGGTCAGGCCCAAGCGCGCGCCCAGTTCTTCGGCGGTCTGCGGCCCGTCGCAGCGCTCCAGCAGGGCCAGGATGGCCTCGCGGCTGGCGATGGGCTGTTCGTATTTCTCGGCTTCGCGGGCGGCATAGGGATCGTCGATCACCTTGCCGGTCGGCGGCAGCTTGCGGCCCGGGGCCGGGCCCGGTGCGTCGGCACTGCGCACCTTGCGGCCACGCGGTGGTGCGCCGCCTTCATTCAATTCAGGGAACCAGCCCGGCAACGGCTTGCCCGGCTTGGTGGTGCGGGCTGTGCCCGCCTTGGCGCCCTTCTTCGGGGCCTGGCTGCGGGAGGTGCTCCCGCCCTTGCTTGGTTTTTTGGTAGTCATCGCCCCACATGGTAGCCGTTGACGGCGTGCAGAACGGGTCAGTGGCGGCTCTGGAAGCGCCGCGTGAAATATTTGTTGGAAATCGTTGACAGCCTGCGGATTCATCTTCACAATTGCGCCTCTGGAACGCCCAGGTGGCGGAATTGGTAGACGCACTAGTTTCAGGTACTAGCGGGTAAAACCGTGGAGGTTCGAGTCCTCTCCTGGGCACCAACGAAAAAACTCCTCGCTTCGGCGGGGATTTTTTTTGCCTGTAATCCGATGGCAGGGTCGGATCCCTTTCCAAAGTAAAGGGCCCTGACCCAAAGCGAGTGAGATGGGGTCAGAGCCCGTTTCCGCACGCGAAACGGGATCCGGCCACGGATCCAGAAAAGGTGTTGACACCCCGGTAACAACACCCCATAATCTCGCTCCTCGACGCCCAGGTGGCGGAATTGGTAGACGCACTAGCTTCAGGTGCTAGCGGGGGCAACTTCGTGGAGGTTCGAGTCCTCTCCTGGGCACCATGTCGAGAAAGAAAACAACCCGCGCAAGCGGGTTTTTTCTTGCCTGTGATTCGGGCCTTTGTAGTGTCGAGCCATGCTCGACACTACAAAGGCCGGCCGCGGACGCCCTCAGAACAACGGCCGCAGCACCAGCTCCAGCCCGAGCAGCAGCAGGAACCCGAGGAAACAGGCGCGGAACACCCGGGCACTGATGCGCTGCCGGATCACCTGCCCCAGCCACATGCCCAGCAATGCCGGCAGCACCGCCAACGCACTCAGCCCCAGCTGCTGGATACCGAATGCGCCATGCAGCACCAGGCCGATGGTCAGCGAAATCGTCGACACGGTGAACGCCAACCCGAGCGCCTGCACCAGCTCCTCGCGCTGCAACCCCAGCGACTGCAGGTACGGCACCGCCGGCATCACGAACACGCCGGTGGCGCCGGTCACCATGCCCGACAACGCGCCCACCAGCGGCCCCAGCCAACGCTCGCGCCGCTGCGGCACGCGGAACACCGGCGCAAGCAGGGCATAGGCCGCATAGACCACCAGCGCTACGCCCAGTGCAACGCGCGACCAGGTGCGATCGACCCTCACCAGCAGCGCTGCCGAACCCAGCGTCACCACCACCACCGCCAGCATCATCGGCCACAGCCGCCGCACGATGTGGCCCAGCGCTGGCCCGGACAACAGCTGCCACGCATTGGTGACAAAGGTGGGGATGAACAGCATCGACGCTGCGGCCACCGGCGACAGCGTGCCACCGAGCAGACCCATCGCCACGGTCGGCAACCCCATGCCGGTCACGCCCTTGACCACACCGGCGAGCACGAACACGACCACCAGCAGCACGTAGAAGTACATCGATTCATTCATGCCTTCATTGGATCGGCCGGCCGCTCGGCGCACAATGCGGTCTTCCCGGCCTCGCCTTCGGTTGACCCGAAGGCACAGGCATTGCGATGAGGGCATCACATGCGGATGGATATCGCCGACCTGCGCCTGTTCCTGGCGATTGCCGAGGCGGGCAGCATCACGGCCGGCGCAGCGCAGGCAAACCTGGCACTGGCTTCGGCCAGCGAACGCCTGCGCACGATCGAAGCCGATGCCGGCACCGTGCTGCTGAAGCGGCATCCACGTGGCGTCAGCCTGACCGAAGCCGGCGCCGCCCTCGCCCACCATGCACGCCTGATCCTGCAGCAGCAGGCGCAGTTGCGCGGCGAACTGCAGGCATTCGCGCATGGCGCGCGCGGCACCCTGCATCTGTATGCCAACACCGCAGCGCTGACCAACTACCTACCCTCGCGGCTGGCACCGTGGCTGGCCGAACGCCCACGCCTGCACGTGGAACTGATGGAACGCACCAGCCCCGAAGTCGTTCGTGCGATCAGCGCTGGCCAGGCCGAAGCCGGCATCATCAGTGATGCGGTCGACGCAGCCGGCCTGCAGCAGTATGTGGTGGCCGAAGATCCGCTGGTGATGCTGCTGCCGGCCAACCACCGCTTTGCATCGAAGCGCAGCCTGGCCTTCGCCGATGTTGCCGGCGAGACCTTCGTCGCCCTCGCCGATGGCAATGCACTGCAGACCTACATCGAGGACCGGGCGCGCGACATCGGGCGACGCCTGGACGCGCGCATCCGCATGAAGACCTTCGAAGGCGTGTGCATCATGGTCGGCCACGGCATTGGTGTCGGCATCGTGCCGCGGACCATCGCCCGTCAGCACCGACGCAGTACGCATACGGTTGGCATAGCGCTCTCCGATGCGTGGGCACAACGTCGACTGTGTGCGTGTTTTGCAGAGTGGGCGCAGCTGTCACCGGCGATGCGCAGCCTGCTGCATCACCTGGGCGTGCAGCCGCAGAAAAAAGTGTGAAATGTTGTTGACACATCTTCTGTCGTTCCCCATAATTCGTCTCCTGAGTCGCCCAGGTGGCGGAATTGGTAGACGCACTAGCTTCAGGTGCTAGCGGGGGCAACTTCGTGGAGGTTCGAGTCCTCTCCTGGGCACCATGACTCAGCAAATGATCAAACCCGCGAAAGCGGGTTTTTTCATGTCCGGGATTTGGGTGCACGTTGCATTGCGATTGCCGCTCAATGTGTCGTATCCGGCACATCCTTGGCAGCTACCTGCTCGCGCGATCTCCCACCGGCGCGTCGCTATCAGGCCCTGAACGACAACCTTTTCGGGATCCATTCCACGTTTCGTTCGAACACGTACTTCTCCTGGATGGAATCCACTCGCGATTCCTCGCCCCCGGCAGGCAGATTCTCGGATGCCGGGGGCAGTACTCCATCATGCCCTGCCCCTGCGCGCCTTCCTCCAATAAAGGACGCTCCATGCAGCGCAGCATCATCTGTCCTCACTGCCACACCGCGTCCAACCACGGCGTAAGCGTCTGCGTGGGATGCCAGGCCGAAGTACACTATGGCGCATCCCGGGAAGCGTACGCGGTTGTCTTTGTTGCCGCCCTTGTCTGCGGCGCATTCGTTGGCAGCCACCTGCAGGCCACTGCCGGCTGGATCAGCGGCGGCGTCGTACTTGTGGCAGGAATGTGGGCGATGGCCCAGCTGTTCCGCGATCGCGTGGTGTTCAAGCGCGTGTATCGCACCCGCTAGACGTTGGCCAATGCTCTTGGCCTGGATGTACTTCGGTACGCCACCTGACAGGCAGGGCGCGACGTTGCCAGCAACGCACAAACAAGAACCCCGCCTTCCGGCGGGGTTTCTGCATCCAGTAGTTCCGCGTCATGCGTGGATGCATTCTGCAGGAAATCCGCCGGGCGTGGCCCGGCGCTACCGAGTGGCAGATCGATCAGTGCCCACCACCCGCAGAGGCCGCACCCGCGCCCGCGCCGAATGGCGGCTTGGCCAGCCACAGGAAAGTGATGATCGCCAGGAAGATCCAGCCCAGCAGGAAGAAGATGTCGTTGAAGCCCATCTGCGATGCCTGGTGGTTGATCATGTTGTTCAGTACCGCTGCACCGTGTTGCAGGTCACCCTGCCCCATCGCGGTGACCTGGTCCTGCATGCCCGGCTGATAGGCCGAGATGTGTTCGGTCAGGTCGGCATGGTGCACCTGGGTACGCCGCGCCCACAGCCACGTCGTCAGCGAGGCCGCGAAGCTGCCGCCCAGCGTACGCAGGAACGTAGCCAGGCCCGAGCCCGCCGCGATCTCGCGCCCATCCAGGTCCGACAGCAGGATCTGCAGCACCGGCATGAAGAACAGCGCAACGCCGATGCCCATGATCAGCTGCACGCCGGCCACATGCTGGAAGTCCACCTGCAGGTTGAAGCCGGAACGCAGGAAGCTGGTCATCGACAGGAACACGAAGGCGATGGTCGCCAGCATGCGCATGTCGAAACGCGACGCGTACTTACCCACGAACGGGGTCATGATCACCGGCAGGATGCCGATCGGCGCCGTCGCCAGGCCCGCCCAGATCGCGGTGTAGCCCATGTCACGCTGCAACCACTGCGGAATCAGCAGGGCCACGCTGAAGAACGCCGCGTAGGCCACCACCATCGCCAGCGTACCGGCGCGGAAGTTGCGATGGCGGAAGAGCTTCAGGTCGACGATCGGGTCCTTGTCGGTCAGTTCCCAGATCAGGAACACCGTCAGCGTCACCACCGCCACACACGCCAGCACCACGATCTTCATCGACGAGAACCAGTCCTCGTCGTTGCCAAGATCAAGCACCAGCTGCAGCGCACCGACACCAATCACCAGGGTGATCAGGCCGACGTAGTCCATCTTCGGCTTCTCGATCTGCTCCGGGCGCCCCTTCAACTGGTTGCCCACCACGAGGGCAGCGAAGATGCCCAGCGGCACATTGATCAGGAAGATCCATTCCCAGCTGTAGTTGTCGGTGATCCAGCCACCGAGGATCGGGCCACAGATCGGCGCCACCACCGTGATCATCGCCAGCAGCGCCAGCGCCTGCCCGCGTTTCTCGCGTGGATAGATCGACACCAGCAGCGACTGCGTGATCGGGTACATCGGCCCGGCCACGAAGCCCTGCAGCGCACGCGACACCACCAGCATGCCCATGCTCTGCGCCAGGCCGCACAGCAGCGAGGTGATGACGAAGGCCAGCGTGGCCCAGACGAAGAGCTTGCGTTCGCCGAAGCGGCGGCTGAGCCAGCCGGTCAGCGGCAGCGCGATGGCCGTGCTGACCGCGAACGAGGTGATGACCCAGGTCGCCTGCTGCGAACTGGCGCCGAGATTACCGGCGATGGTCGGCAGCGAAACGTTGGCGATGGTGGTGTCGAGCACCTGCATGAACGACGCCATCGCCAGGCCCACGGTGCACAGGGCGACGCTGGGCGGCAGGAACCCGGAGGCCGCACCCGGCGCCGCCGGTGCGCCCGGAGCGCCGGGCGCGGCTGGAGCTTGTGCGGACATGGCGACCTCAGCCCACCTTTGCCTGCTGCTGCGGCAGGTTGCCCTGGATGATCGTGTGGATCACCTCGTCGGCATCATGCAGCTGCTTGGCGTACACGTCGGTGTCGAACACGGTGCCCTTGGCGGCAGCGGTCGGCAGTACTTCGCCCTTCTGGTCACGTAGGCTCACTTCGGCCTTCATCGACAGGCCGATGCGCAGCGGGTGGTCGGCCAGCTGCTTGGCATCGATGGCGATGCGCACCGGCACGCGCTGCACGATCTTGATCCAGTTGCCGCTGGCGTTCTGCGCCGGCAGCAGGGAGAACGCCGAGCCGGTGCCCAGGCCCAGGCTCTGGATGCGGCCCTTGTACTTCACGTCACCGGCGTACAGGTCCGACTTCAGCTCCACTTCCTGGCCCAGGCGCATGTGGCGCAGCTGGGTTTCCTTGAAGTTGGCTTCCACCCACATCTGCTCGGTCGGCACCACGGCCATCAGGGCGTTGCCCGGCTGCACGCGCTGGCCCACCTGCACCGAACGACGGGCGACATAGCCTGTGACCGGCGCGACGATGCCGGCGCGGGCATTGTTGAGGAAGGCCTGGCGCAGCTGCGCGGCGGCCGCCTGCACGTCCGGCTGGGTGGCGATCACGGTGTCGTCGACCAGTGCGCGGTTGCGCTCGACGGTCTCGCGCGAACCGGCCACGGCCGCTTCGGCAGCGGCCAGCTCATCGCGGGCGTGGGCCAGTTCTTCATTGGAGATGGCGCCGGTGGCGGCCAGGTCCTTGCGGCGCGCGAAGTCGTCGCGCACGCGCTTCAGAGTCACCTGGCGGGCGTTCAAGTCCGCCTGTGCGCCTTCCACGCTGCGGTACAGGCCACGGGTCTGGCGCACGGTCTTGGCCAGATTGGCTTCGGCCTGCTGCAGTGCCACCGAGGTATCGGACGGGTCCAGCTGCACCAGCAGCTGGCCGCGCTCCACGCGCATGCCGTCATCGGCGTTGATGGCGACCACGGTACCGGCCACCAGCGGGGTGATCTGCACCTGGTTGCCCTGCACGTAGGCGTCGTCGGTCTCTTCGAACCAACGGCCGAACATGAAGTACCACAGCGCGAGTGCGGCAAGCAGCAGCACGACGATCACGAACAGGCCGCGCAGCAGGTTGCCGCGGCGGTTGGAGGCGGCCGGGGCCGCGGTGTCTTGGGTCTGGCTCATGGCGGAGGTCTTCAGGAATGCGAGGAATCGGAATGGGAGGCGATCGGTGCGCGGTCGGCGTCAGCGGGCTGGAAACCACCACCCAGCGCCTTGCTCAGGCGCACCGAGGTCTGCACCTGCTGCGACTGCAGGCCGGCCAGCTGCTGCTGCGACTGCAGCAGGGTGGACTGCGCGGTCAGCACGTCCAGGTAGCTGCCGATGCCGGCGCGGTAGCGCTGCTGGGCCAGGTCGAAGGCCGAGCGTGCAGTGTCCACCGCCTGCTGCTGCGAGTGCGCCTGCTGCGCGAGCGAACGCACCGCGTTGACCTGGTCGGCAACGTCGCGCAGTGCGTCTAGCACGGCCTGGTTGTAGTTGGCCACCGCCAGGTCGTACTGCGCATCGGTGTTGGCCAGGTTGGCGCGCAGCTTGCCGCCCTCGAAGATCGGCAGGCTCAGCGCCGGGCCGATGTAGGCGAAGGTGGAGCTGCTCTTCAGCAGGTCGCCCACGTTCGGGGCGACCACGCCGGCCAGCGCGGTCAGGTTGAAGCTCGGATAGAACTTGGTCTTGGCGACCTTGATCTGCTTGTCGGCCGCTTCCACGCGCCAGCGGGCGGCGACGATGTCGGGGCGACGGCCGAGCAGTTCGCTGGGCAGCACGCCCGGCAGCTGCAGCGCCATCGGGTTCAACGGCTGCGGGCGCTGGATCGACAGGCCACGGTCCGGGCCTTTGCCAACCAGTGCGGCCAGCGCTGTGCGGGCGGCATCGATGCGCTGCTGCGCGGCCAGCACCTGCTGCTGCGCGGCTGGCACGCGGGCCTCGGCCTGGCGCACCTGCAGATCGCTGTCGATCCCGGCGCCGCGACGCTGGCGGGTCAGCTGCAGCGACTTCTGCGAGCGGTTCAGTTCTTCCTCGGCCACGTCGTTGAGCTGCCATGCGTAAGCCAGATCGGCATAGGCCTGGGCAATGCCGGTGGACAGGTTCAGGCGTGCGGCCTGGGCATCGACGGTGGCGGCATGCGCGCCATCCACCGCAGCTTCCCAGGCAGCGCGCTTGCCGCCCCATAGATCGACGCCGTAGCTGAAATCGAAGGCGACCTGACTGCTGCCGCCATAGCGACCGCCCATTTCACTGCCGACCATCGACTCGGGCAGGCGCAGGCCGGTGTAGCCACCGGACACCGACAGGCTGGGCAGCTCATCGGCGCGTGCGGTGCCGACCTGGGCCTGGGCCTGGCGCAGGCGCGCGTCGGCGGCGTCCAGGCTCGGGTGGCCAGCCAGGCCCTCGGCAATCAGCGCATCCAGCTGCGCATCGCCCAATGCCTTCCACCAATCCTGCGCCGGGAAACCGGTGGCGCTCAGATCGGTATCGGCCAGGGTGCGTTCGCTGTGCAGGCTGTCCACATCAAGCACGTGGCCCTGCGGGTTGAGACCACGACTGCTTGCGCAGGCGGCCAGGGCCAGGGCCAGCGCTGATACCAGCAGCGCGCGCCCGGACCGGCGGAGAGTGGAATGCGGGATCGGGTTCATGGGGTCGTCAGTGAATCGCGGATTCGGGTAAGGAGGGACAGCAGCAGCGTGCGCTCATCGGCGGAAAGATCACGTAGTGCGTAATCCATCACCGCATCGCCGCGCAGCTTCAGCCGCGCCCACAGCGCGCGACCTTCATCGGTCAGCACGATCTGCAGCGCACGCCGGTCCAGGGCATGTGGCTCGCGGCGCACGCAGCCCAGCGCTTCCAGCTTGTCCAGCAGGCGGGTCACCGCGCTGGGCACCTGGTCGATGGCCTGGGCCAGTTCGTTGGCGGTACACGGGGCCATGTTCGAAAGCACCTTCAGCCCGATGTAATGGGTGAAGCCGATACCCAGATCTTCTTCGGCCATGGACGCATCGAGCTGGCGGACCAGGCCGTCGCGCACCTGGCGCAGCAGCAGGCCGAAGCTGGGGGGAGTGGTTGCAGGACAGATCATGGGGGAGCATTCTCTTCCAAAAAAAATATTTCTCAATGGAAATATTCGATCTGGCATCGAATGCTGTGTTGCAGCAGCGGGCTGGATCAGTGAAGGCGCCTACCTTAATGATCTGGTCAGGTGGCCCGGTAGTACAATTCAGCCAATGGATGTCACATTTCAGCCAGCGGATATGATGAACAAGGCAGAAATTCCCCCTTCCAAGCGCCTGCTCAGGGATGACGCACTGGACTGGTTCGAGCGCAATGACGGGCCACCGGTTGTCGCCTTCCGCTTCGACAGCCCGCAGGGATTGGTTCGAGAGGTGGACTGGCATCATCACCAGCGCGCGCAGCTGATCTGCGTGGAGCGCGGCCTGTTGACCACCCGTACCTCGCACGGCACCTGGTCACTGGCACCGGGCTCGGCCGGCTGGATGCCGCCACTGGAGCCACATACGGTCACCCTCGACGGCCCACTGCGCGGCTGGGGCATGGCATTGGCTGCGCCGGACTGCGCCACCCTGCCCTCCGACCCCTGCGTGCTGGGCCTGTCCAAGCTGGCGCAGGCGTTGGCCGACCGCGTCTGCGAGTGGCCCCTGGGCTACGACACCACGCCCGAGCGCCAGCACATCATCAGCGTGCTGCTGGACGAGATCCGCACCGCGCCGCGCCAGCGCATGCATCTGCCGATGCCGCACGACCGGCGCCTGCTGAAGATCGCCTCGCAGCTGCTGGCCGACCCGTCCGACGAACGCAGCCTGGCCGAATGGGCCCATTGGGCCGGCCTGTCGCCGCGCAGCCTGACCCGTCACTTCCGCGACGAGACCACCCTCAGCTTCGCCCAGTGGCGGCAGCAGGCCCGACTGTCCGAGGCCCTGCGCCAGCTGACCGAAGGCCGCAGCGTGGCCGATATCGCCCATGCACTGGGTTTCAGCAGCGCCAGCGCCTTCGTCACCGTGTTCCGCCGCCACTTCGGGCTGCCGCCGGGGCGCTACCTGGCACGGGCCGGGCATGGCCTGGAAACCGGGCTGGACCCTGCACGTGGCTTGGCATCCCCCGCCGCATCCGGATAATCACAGGATTGCGAGCGGCGACCGCCGTCGCCGCCTCCCGACAACAGGTAACAACGCCGCATGACCGAACTTGCCCGCCCCGTGTTCCACGGATTCGAACAACTGCCGCTGCGCGAGTACGCCGAACGCGCCTACCTCGACTACTCGATGTACGTGGTCCTGGACCGCGCCCTGCCGTTCATCGGCGACGGCCTGAAGCCGGTGCAGCGCCGCATCATCTATTCGATGAGCGAGCTGGGCCTGAATGCCGCGTCCAAGCCGAAGAAGTCCGCGCGTACCGTCGGTGACGTCATCGGTAAGTACCACCCGCACGGCGACAGCGCGTGCTACGAGGCGCTGGTGCTGATGGCCCAGCCGTTCTCGTACCGCTACCCGCTGATCGAGGGCCAGGGCAACTTCGGCTCCAGCGACGACCCGAAGTCGTTCGCGGCGATGCGTTACACCGAATCCAAGCTGACCCCGATCGCCGAAGTGCTGCTGGGCGAACTGGGCCAGGGCACCACCGACTGGGCACCGAACTTCGACGGCACCCTGCAGGAACCGACCTGGATGCCGGCGCGGCTGCCGCACCTGCTGCTGAACGGCACCACCGGCATCGCCGTGGGCATGGCCACCGATGTGCCGCCGCACAACCTCAACGAAATCGTCAGCGCGCTGCTGCACCTGCTGGACAACCCCGACGCCAGCGTGCGCGACCTGTGCGAGCACGTGCAGGGCCCGGACTATCCGTCCAGCGCCGAGATCATCACCTCGGCCAACGACCTGCGGAACATGTACGAGACCGGCAACGGCAGCGTGCGTGCGCGTGCGACGTTCGCCAAGGAAGCCAACAACATCGTGGTCACCGCGCTGCCGTTCCAGGTGTCGCCGTCGAAGGTGATCGAGCAGATCGCCGCACAGATGCGCGCCAAGAAGCTGCCGTGGCTGGAGGACATCCGCGATGAATCCGACCACGCCAACCCGGTGCGCGTGGTGCTGGTGCCGCGCTCCAACCGTGTCGACGCCGAGCAGCTGATGGGCCACCTGTTCGCCACCACGGATATGGAGCGCAGCTACCGCGTCAACCTCAACGTGATCGGGCTGGACGGCCGTCCGCAGGTGAAGAACCTGAAGATGCTGCTCAGCGAATGGCTGACCTTCCGCAGCAACACCGTCACCCGCCGCCTGCAGCACCGCCTGCAGAAGGTCGAGCGCCGCCTGCACCTGCTGGAAGGCCTGCTGGTCGCGTTCCTCAACCTGGACGAGGTGATCCACATCATCCGTACCGAGGACGAACCGAAGGCGGCGCTGATCGCGCGCTTCGGCCTGTCCGAAGACCAGGCCGAGTACATCCTGGAAACCAAGCTGAAGCAGCTGGCCCGCCTGGAAGAAATGAAGATCCGTGGCGAGCAGGACGAGCTGGCCAAGGAGCGCGAGAAGATTCTCGGCATCCTCGACAGCAAGGCCAAGCTGAAGAAGCTGATCCGCGACGAACTGACCGCCGACGCCAAGAAGTTCGGCGACGCACGCCGCTCGCCGCTGGTGCAGCGCCAGGCCGCGCAGGCCATCGACGAGACCGAGCTGGTGCCGAGCGAGCCGATGACGGTGGTGTTGTCGGAGAAGGGCTGGATCCGTGCCGCCAAGGGCCACGACGTCGATGCGTCCGCGCTGTCCTACCGCGATGGCGACGCGCTGCAGGGCGCGGTGCGCGCGCGCAGCACCCAGCAGGTCGCGTTCCTCGACAGCGAAGGCCGCGCCTATTCCACGCCGGTGCACACCCTGCCCTCGGCGCGCGGCAATGGCGAACCGCTGACCGGCCGCTTCTCGCCGGCGGCGGGCACCCGCTTCGTGACCCTGGCCAGCGCCGAGCCGGATACCCGCTTCGTGCTGGCCTCCACCCACGGCTATGGCTTCGTCACCCGCTTCGAGAACCTGATCGGCCGCAACAAGGCCGGCAAGGCGATGCTGAACCTGTCGGCCGGCTCGGCGGTGCTGACCCCGTCGGTGGTGGCCAACGTCGAAACCGACCGCATCGTGGCGGTGACCAGCTCGGGCAACCTGCTGGCGATCGCCGCCAACGACCTGCCGGAACTGGACAAGGGCAAGGGCAACAAGATCATCGAGATCCCCAAGGCCAAGCTCGCCACCGAACGCGTGGTCGCCATCGTGGCGATCAGCCCGGGGCAGACCCTGCAGGTACGCAGCGGCCAGCGCACCATGGGCCTGAAGTTCAACGAGCTGGATGCCTACCTCGGCGCCCGTGCCACCCGCGGCCACCTGCTGCCGCGCGGCTGGCAGAAGGTCGAAGGGTTGTCGGTGGAATGAGGGCTGGGGCCCTGCCCCTGGTGGGTGTCAACCTTGGTTGACACGCCTTGCCCCGGTAGACGCCAACCTCGGTTGGCGTTTTCCATCCCAATGGGGTCAGAGCCGTTTTCGTTGAAAACGGATCCGACCCCGGACACGAAAAAGCCGGGGCATTCCCCGGCTTTTTCGTTGTCGGCTGGCGGGCGGTGGAGCGGCTGGCTGGCGAAGGCTGGCTGGCGATGCTCCGGTGCTGGCGGGCGACAGAACCTTTGTAGCGTCGAGCGGTGCTCGACTCGGATCCAACAGCAGCCGAGCATGGCTCGGCTCTACATGAAGCGAGGCAGCCGAGCATGGCTCGGCTCTACAGAGAGCGGTGCCGGCTCAGTGCGCCGGGGCGCCGTTGCCGTCGATCTTGCTCAGCTGGTACAGCTCCAGGCCGATGCGCTTGATCAGGCCCAGCTGCTGCTCCAGCCACCAGGCATGGTCTTCCTCGGTGTCCTTCAACTGCGCCAGCAGGATGTCGCGGCTCACGTAGTCGCCGTTCTCTTCGCACAGCTTCATGCCGGCGGCGAGATTGTTCCGAACCGCGTATTCAGTGTCGAGATCCTTCTGCAGCATCTCTTCCACGGTCTTGCCCGGCTCGGTGGCATGCGGGCGCATGTCCGGGTCGCCGCCGAGGAACAGGATCCGGCGCAGAAGCGCATCGGCATGCTGGGTTTCCTCTTCCATCTCGTGGTTCAGGCGTTCGTACAGCGCGAACAGGCCCTGGTCCTCGTAGCGGCGGGAATGGATGAAGTACTGGTCGCGGGCAGCAAGCTCGCCGCGCAGCAGTTCCTTCAGGCAGGCGATGACGTCCGGGTTGCCTTTCATGGGGGGCTCCTGTGAATCGATGTGACATAGGGTGCCGCATTTCAAAATACGGTGATCTAATCGGAATCAGTCGCAGTTGCGCCTGCGGCTACAATCGGCCTACGAGTTCGGAAAGGACGTGCGATGCGACGTACATGGCGTTGGGTGCTGGGCGTGTTGATCGCCATCGTGCTGGTCACCGCACTGGTCCTGTGGCTGCTGCTGCGCGGCAGCCTGGCCGACCTGGACGGCAAGCATGCGCTGCCGGGGCTGGCCAAGCCGGTCACCATCGAGCGCGATGCGCTGGGCGTGGTCACCATCACTGCCGGCAGTCAGGCCGACGCGATGCGCGCACTCGGCCGCGTGCATGCGCAGGAACGCTATTTCGAAATGGATCTGATGCGCCGCAGTGCCGCCGGTGAGCTGTCGGCGCTGTTCGGACCCAAGGCCATCGATGCCGACAAACGCATGCGCGTGCATCGCCTGCGCGCACGCACCGAGGCGAATCTGCAGGCCGCGCTGGGCGACAACGGCGCGGCCGTTCGTGCCTACGTCGACGGTGTCAACGAAGGGCTGGCCAGCCTTTCCGTGCGGCCGTGGGCGTACCTGCTGCTTCGGCAATCGCCGCAGCCCTGGCAGGCCAGCGACAGCGTGCTGACCGGTCTGGCCATGTACGCCGACCTGCAGGACCCGAACAACCAGACCGAGCTTGCGCTCAGCCGCATCCGCGCGGTGGTGCCGGCAGCGCTGTACGCGCTGATCGCCCACGACGGCACCGAATGGGATGCGCCACTGTTCGGCGAACCGACCGGCAACGCCGCCCTGCCCGATGCCAGCCAGCTCGATCTGCGCACATTGAAGGGAAAACCGGGCACCGAGCAGGAAGAGGCCGACGTCATCGGCAGCAACAACTTCGCGGTGGCCGGTGCACTCACCGCCGACGGCCGGGCCATCGTCGCCGACGACATGCACCTGGGCCTGCGTGCGCCGGGGCTGTGGTTCCGGGTGCGCCTGCGTTATCCGGACCCGCAGGCCGCCGGCGGCCAAGTCGACGTCACCGGCTTCTCGCTGCCCGGCCTGCCGGCGGTGATCGTTGGCAGCAACGGGCACGTGGCCTGGGGCTTCACCAACAGTTACATCGACACCGCCGACTACCGCACTGAACCGGCCAACGCCGCGGTCACGGTGCATGAAGAGCGCATCGCCGTGGCCGGCCAGGCCGACGTGCTGTTCCCGGTGCGCGAAACCGACTGGGGTCCGATCCTGCATGCCCATGCAGATGGCAGCGGCGATGCTCTGCGCTGGGTGGCACACCTGCCCGGCGCGGTGCGCCTGGATTTCGGCGATCTGGCCCGCGCTGGCGACCTCGACAGCGCCCTGCGCTTCGCCGACCGTGCTGGTATTCCCGCACAGAACCTGGTGGTCGGCGACCGCAGCGGACGCATCGCCTGGCGCCTGATAGGCGCCCGCCCCGACCGAGGCCCCGGCTGCGCACCGGCCGGCTTCACGGCCGCCAACAACCAACACTGCGCACCCTGGCCGATCCGCAGCGACGCGTCACCCGCGCTGATCGATCCCTCCAACCATCGCCTGTGGACCGCCAACGGTCGCGTCCTCGACGGCGAGGCACTGGCCACCGTCGGCAATGGCGGTTACGACCTCGGTGCCCGTGCGCGGCAGATTCGTGATCTGCTGGCGGTCCAGGAACGCTTCGACGAACACGATCTGCTGGCGATCCAGCTCGATGATCGCGCCGTGTTCCTGCAGCGCTGGTGGGCCCTGCTGCACGACGTCATCGAACGCAGTGACGACCCCGCCCTGAAGCGTTTGAAGGCGGTCAGCCATCAATGGGGCGGCCGCGCTTCGGCCAGTTCGGTCAGCTACCGGGTGGTGCGTGAATTCCGTACGCAGGTGATGGAGACGTTGTCCGATGCACTGCTGGCACCGGCCAACGCGGCACTGGGCGATGACTATCTGGACCCGCGTCTGGCGCAGCTGGAAGGCGTGGCCTGGCCGATGCTGCAAGAGCGTCCGGCCAATCTGCTGCCGCCCGCCTTCGTCAGCTGGGACGCGCTGCTGATCGATGCCGCCCGCCGTACCGAGAGCGAGCTGTCCAAGCAGGGGCCGCTGGCCAAGCGCAGCTGGGGCGAACGCAATACTGCGGCGATCTGCCATCCCATCGCCCGGGCGTTGCCGGACATCGCCAAGCGCTGGCTGTGCATGCCCGCCGACCGCCTGCCCGGCGACCGCGACATGCCGCGCGTGCAGACCCCCAACTTCGGTGCCTCCGAGCGCATGGTGGTTTCGCCGGGCCACGAAAGCGACGGCATCGTGCATATGCCCGGTGGGCAGAGCGGGCATCCGCTCTCGCCGTACTGGGGTGCCGGCCACGAGGACTGGGTACATGGGCGCCCGACGCCGTTCCTGCCCGGCGCGGCGCAGCACACGATGACGCTGGTGCCTGCACGTTGACGATCGGAGTCAGATCCCTTTCCCAAGGGAAAGGGATCTGACCCCATCCTCTCCTGTTCTACGCCAACGCCTGCTCATGCACGCCGGCAATCGCACGGCCGGACGGATCGGCCGCAGCGGCGAAACTGGCATCCCACGCGATCGCCGCTGGCGACGAACAGGCGATCGACTTGCCGCCCGGCACGGTCTCGGCCGCCGCGCGGCTCGGGAAGAACTGTTCGAACAGATGGCGGTAGTAGTACGCCTCCTTGGTCTGCGGCGGGTTGTGCGGGAAGCGCTTGTCGGCGGCCGCCAGCACGCGATCACTGACCTGCGCCTCGGCGTGCGCCTTCAGCCCGTCGATCCAGCCATAGCCGACGCCGTCGCTGAACTGCTCCTTCTGCCGCCACAGGATGCTGTCCGGCAGGTAGCCATCGAACGCCTCGCGCAGCACCGCCTTCTCGATGCGGCGACCACCAAAGCCGGCGCCGACCATCTTGTGCGCGGCATCGAAGCGCATCGCCACATCGAGGAATTCACGGTCCAGGAACGGTACGCGCGGCTCCACGCCCCAGGCCATCATCGACTTGTTGGCACGCAGGCAGTCGTAGTTGTGCAGGGCGTCGAGCTTGCGCACCAGCTCGTCGTGGAATTCACGCGCATCCGGCGCCTTGTGGAAGTACAGGTAGCCACCGAAGATCTCGTCGCTGCCCTCGCCGGACAGCACCATCTTCACGCCCATCGCCTTGATCCGCCTTGCCAGCAGGAACATCGGCGTCGATGCGCGGATGGTGGTGACGTCGTAGGTCTCGATGTGGCGGATCACTTCCGGCAACGCGTCGAGGCCTTCCTCGAAGGTGTATTCGAAGCCGTGATGCACGGTGCCGAGCGCCTCGGCAGCGACCGCCGCGGCCGCCAGATCGGGCGAGCCCTTCAGGCCGATCGCGAACGAGTGCAGACGCGGCCACCAGGCTTCGGTCTGCCCACCATCCTCGATGCGGCGACGCGCGTAGCGTGCGGCAACTGCCGCCACCAGCGATGAATCGAGGCCACCGGACAGCAGCACGCCATACGGCACATCGCTCATCAGCTGGCGTTCCACCGCGTGCTCGAACGCCTGGCGCAGCTCGGCCAGATCGGCCTGGCGGCCCTGTACGTCGGCATAGTCGCGCCACGGTTGCTGGTAGTAGCGCACCAGCTCACCGCTGGCACTGTCGAAGTAGTGGCCCGGCGGAAACTGCGCGACGTCGGCACAGGTATCGACCAGTGCTTTCATTTCCGAGGCCACGCGCAGGCGCCCCTGGGCATCGTGGCCCCAGTACAGCGGCACCACACCGACCGGGTCGCGCGCCACCAGCACGCGTCCACTCTCACGGTCCCACAACGCGAAGGCGAAGATGCCGTTGAGCTGTTCCAGCCACTGCGCCGGCGAGCCGCCCTGGCGGTACAGCGCGTTGATCACCTCGCAGTCCGAGCCGGTCTGGAAGTCATAGGCGGTGGTCAGCGCCGCCTTCAATGCCTGATGGTTGTAGATCTCGCCGTTCACTGCCAGCGCCAGCTGGCCATCGGCCGACAGCAGCGGCTGCGAACCACCGGCCGGGTCGACGATGGCCAGCCGCTCGTGGACCAGCAGCGCACCTTCGTCGAGGTACACGCCGCTCCAGTCCGGGCCACGGTGGCGCTGGCGCTGCGACAGTTCCAGCGCATGGCGGCGCAGGGCCGGAAGATCGTCACCGGCCTGCAGGCCGAAGATTCCGAAGATCGAACACATGGGGGAGCTCCTGTTGGGGAATTTCACGGGTGGGAAGGTGTTCGACCGGCCATCCAGGCCCGGGTGGGCTGCGCCCGGGCACAAAAAAACCCGCATCGGCTGATGCGGGTTTTCTGGTGTCCGGGCGTGTGTTGCTGTCTATCTACCCAGGGCGCAGTCCCGCATCGGCCGCGCACGATTATTCGCGCGCAGATTATTGCGGTTGTTGTTATTGACGGCGGTGGCCAGGCGGATCGACATGGCATCGACCCTACCCCGGTTTCCGGCGCGGTGCAACAGTTGCGTCAGCAACCACGCCTGGGGCGCATAATGGCGCGCCCTGAACCGTGTAACAGGAATGCAACACCGCAATGGACGCACCGGGGCACTGGCCGCCCTGCTCTGCCTGGGCCTGGTGGCCTGCCAGACCCTGCCCCCGCCTTCTACGCTGCCGCAGTCCCAGCAGCAGGCATTGGAACAACGCGGAACCGACGGCAGCTTCGAAGGTGCCTTTGATACTGCGGAGACCTTCGAACGCTTCAACGATCCGCGCGCCATCGCCTACTACGAGCGTGCCGCAGCGGTCACCCCCTGGACCTTCCACAACACCAAGGCGGAAGAAGCACTGGGCAGGATCTGGATCTCCGGCGCGCTGCGCCATGCCGACAGCCCCCACATCAACCCGGCACCGGTGCTGCGCGCATCCTGGCGACGTGGCGAACGCGCCTATCTGGCAGCTGCCAACCAGGGCAATCCCTATGCGTTCTTCGGGCTCGCCAAGGCCTATCGTCAGCGTGGCGACGCGCAACAGGCGCTGCGCTGGGACCTGCGCGGAATGATCTACGAGCGCTACCCGAGTTCATCGTCACGGCTACCGGATGCGGTGGCCGCACAGGGTGACACCGTGCATCCGCTGGTTGCGCAGATCCAGCGTCGCGCCGAACGTGGCGATGCCGAAGCGCAGGTGGACCTGGGCGCACTGCTGGAGAAAGGCATGGGACTGCCGCGCGATCCGGCGCGTGCGCTGCAGCTGTACCAGCGCGCCGGTGAGAAGGGCAATGTGTTCGGCCAGTACTTCGCCGGGCTGCTGCTGGGCCGCAGTGCGCCAGGGGTGGAGAAGGACACCGAGGCCGCGGCACGCTGGTTTGCCAAGGCCGAGGCGCAGCACTTCTACATGGCCGCGCCGAGTTACTGGAAGAAGGCGGTCGAGCCGCCGTTCTTCATTTTTTCAGAGTAGAGCCGAGCCATGCTCGGCTGCTCCTGCCGGGATAACCCAGCCGAGCATGGCTCGGCTCTACAGGAAAGCAGTGCCGGCGAAAGGCATGCCGACCAACGGTCGGCACCCACCGTCGCAGCGTCACGCCAGCAGCCGTTCCACCAGGCGCTGGTACAGCCCCGGCAACGCGTCCAGATCGTCCACGCGCACGTTCTCGTCCACCTGATGGATGCTGGCGTTGACCGGCCCCACTTCGATGCACTGCGCACCCAGCGGCGCGATGAAGCGTGCATCGGACGTGCCGCCGCCGGTGCTTTCTTCCGGGGCACGGCCGATGTGCTCGGCCAGCACCGCACGCGCGGTGGCGCGCAGCGTGCCTTCCGGGGTGTAGAACGGCTCGCCGCTGCGGTGCCACTTCAGCGTGTACTGCAGGTCATGCCGGTCCAGCAGTGCGGCGATCTCCGCCTCCAGCTTCGGCGCGTCCCAGTGCGGGTTGTAGCGGATGTTGAAATCCACTTCGAGCTCGCCGGGAATCACGTTGTTGGCACCGGTGCCGGCGTGGATGTTGGAGACCTGCAGGCTGGTCGGCGGGAAACTCTCGTAGCCTTCGTCCCAGCGCCGCGCGCTCAGTTCGGCCAGGGCCGGAGCGGCCTGGTGAATCGGGTTGCGTGCTTTCTCCGGATACGCCACGTGGCCCTGCACGCCCTGCACGCGCAGCTTGGCCGACAGGCTGCCACGACGTCCCACGCGCAGCAGGTCGCCCAGGATCGCGGTCGATGACGGCTCGCCGGTGATGCACCAGTCGATGCGCTGGCCGCGCTCGGCGAACAGGCGCGCGACGTGGCGCACGCCATCGATGGCGTCGCCTTCCTCGTCGCTGGTCAGCAGCACCGCCAGCGTACCGGGGTGATCGGGATGCGCGGCGACGAACTGCTCGGCGGCGACCACGAACGCGGCCACGCTGCCCTTCATGTCGGCGGCGCCACGCCCATACAGCACGCCATCGCGGATCTGCGGCGTGAACGGGTCGCTGGTCCAGGCCTCGCGCGGACCCGTCGGCACCACGTCGGTATGGCCCAGCAGTACCAGTACCGGCGCGCCATGGCCGTGGGTCGCCCACAGGTTGTCGACGTCGCCCAGGCGAAGGTGATCGCACTGGAACCCGGCCTGCTTCAGGCGTGCCGCCAGCAGTGCCTGGCAGCCGGCATCATCCGGCGTCACCGAGCGTCGTGCGATCAGTTCGCAGGTCAGGTCGAGGACTGCGCTCATGCGTCACCCACACCGAAGCGGGCCTTGAAGCCGTTGTCACTGAAGCCCTGGCTGACCGTGCCATCGGCGGTGACCACCAGCGGGCGCTTGATCAGCTGCGGGTACTCGCGCAGCAGCAGCTTCCATTCGGCATCGGACTCGGCCGCCTTGCGGTTGTCCGGCAGCTGCCGCCAGGTGGTGGAGGACTTGTTGACCATCGCGGCCAGGCCACCCAGCTGCTCAGCCCACGCCAGCAGCGTTTCCGGGCTGGGTTTGTTGTCGCGGTAGTCGACGAAGGTGTACGGCACGCCGAAGCGGTCCAGCCACTTGGTCGCCTTCTTGCAGGTATCGCAGTTCTTCAAACCGTAGACAGTGGTGCTCATGGCCATCTGTGATGCTGGAAAACAGAGGGCCAGAATCTCACAACAGGCGCTCGGACACGACCCGAAACGGCACCCGCGGCAGCCGGAAGGCCAGCCCCTCGTGCAACGCCACGCCCATCGCCTGCAGGCGCGGGCACTGCAGTTCGTCTTCCAGCTGCAGCGGCTGCAGGCGGTCGATCTCCACCGGCAACGCGATGCGGGTGCTGGCCCAATGCCCGTCGCAGGTACGGGCAATGGCCTCGTCCTGGCAGGTCAGGAAGCGCAGCAGGGCCTGATGGCCACCGAAGGCAGCCGTCCACGCCGCATCTTCCCAGTCCGCAGCGGCCTGCCACTTCAGGTGCAGCCCAGGTGCACTGCCCTGCCCGCCTTCGATCCGGGTGTGCCCACCGCCATCGGCGCCCACCACATGCTCGAAGCGTGTGGACAGATGCGGCTGCATGGCATCGCTGAAAGCGCGCGCGCCCGCCACGAAGGCCAGCTGGTCCATCACGTTGCGGTCGAACAACACCACCGGTGTCCCGCCCGGATCGTCGTCACGGCGCAGGTACCAGCGCCAGTTGCTCTGCCTTGGGGACGGCATCAAAGAACGCAGCGGCCCGGCCAGCGCTGGCCCGAAATGGCCGTGACGGTAGCTGAGGATGGTGTAAGGCGTACGTCCGGCATGGACCACGTAATGATGGCCCGGCGGTGGCGATGGTGCGTGGCGCACGTCGACCCACCAGCTCACGTAGACCACGTCGCGCACATCACTGACCAGCGCCGGCATCGGCCAGCGCCGCGACAGTGCGCGGCGCAGCCGGGTCCAGCGCGGGGCGTGCAGCAGGCGCGGCAGCATCCGCCCGAACAGGGTGTCGGACGGATGCTGGTAGATCGCGGACTGCGCCAGATCTTCCGGCGCAGCCACCTTCAGTCGGCCAGGCCGCGCAGCAGGTCGTTGACGCTGGTCTTGCTGCGGGTCTTGGCATCAACCTGCTTGACGATCACCGCGCAGTACAGCGAATGGGTACCGTCCTTGCTCGGCAGCGAGCCGGACACCACCACGCTGTACGGCGGGATGTAGCCGTAGGTGATTTCGCCGGTGGCACGGTTGTAGATGCGGGTGCTCTGGCTGAGGAACACGCCCATGCCGATCACGCTGTGGTGGCCGACGACCACGCCTTCCACCACTTCCGAACGCGCACCGATGAAGCAGTGGTCCTCGATGATGGTCGGGCTGGCCTGCAGCGGCTCCAGTACGCCGCCGATGCCAGCGCCGCCGGACAGGTGGCAGTGCTGACCGATCTGCGCACAGGAACCGACGGTGGCCCAGGTATCGACCATGGTGCCTTCGCCGACGTAGGCGCCGATGTTGGTGAAGCTCGGCATCAGCACCACGTCCTTGCCGAAGTAGGTGCCGCGGCGGGCAATCGCGCCCGGCACCACGCGCACGCCGCCACGGCGGAACTTCGCCTCGTCATAGCCGGCGAAGCGCGATTCGACCTTGTCCCAGAACGGCGCCGGGCGGGCATCGACCACGGCCATGTCGTTGACGCGGAAGTACAGCAGCACGGCCTTCTTCAACCATTCGTTGACCTTCCAGCCGCCCTGGCCGTCCGGCTCGGCGACGCGGAATTCACCGCTTTCCAGGCCATCGATCACGCGGTTGACCAGCGGCTTGGTCGAACCTTCCAGTTCGTGCAGGGTCAGCGTGGCCCGGCGCTCGAACGCACTCTCGATGCCGAACTTCAGTTCTTCCACGCCCGGTGTCGACGGCTTGCGCAGCGACTTGCGGGCGATGGTTTCGGCGCGGACGGCTTCGGCGCTCTTGGCCGGCGCCGGCTTCTTCACAGCACGCTTCACCGCAGCCGCTTTCTTCGCCGGGGCCTTCACCGCAGCGGCCTTCTTCAGCGCGGTGGTCTTCTTCGCGGCCGGTGCGGCGGCAGCAGGTTTCCGGGCCGCTGCGCTCTTGGGGGTCGCGGCGGTCTTCTTGGCGGGCTTGGTGGCCATCAGGCGGGGTCTCCGGCGTTTCGATCAGGGTCCAGGCAGGCCAGCATCGCGTCATGCAGCTGCTGCCGGGCAGGTTCAGTCAGGGGGAGGTCGTGTTCGTCACTGATCACGAAGGTGTCTTCGGCGCGTTCGCCGAACGTGGCAATGCGCGCATCATGCACGCGCAGGCCCTGGTTGCGCAGCACGAACGCCACATCGGCCAGCAGGCCGGGGCGGTCGGGGGCGACCAGGGCAAAACGGGTTGCGCCCGGCTCATCGCGGAACTCGATGCGCGGGGCGAAGCGGAAGTGCCGCAGCTGCCGTGGCACCACCCGGCGTGACGGCCGCAGGCGCGACAGGTCACCGCTGAGTGCCTCGCGCAGCGCCGCTTCCAGGTTGGCACTGCTGCCATCGGCGAAGGTATCGGCCGGGTTCACTTCGAAGGTATCGAAGATGGTATCGCCCGGACCGTCCAGCACGCGTGCGCGGTGGATGCCGTAGCCCTTGCGGTCCAGCGTCATCACGATCGCTGCGAACAGGCCGTCGCGGTCCGGCGAATGCACGAATACTTCCAGCGCGGGGTCGTCGACACTGATCCGGCGTACCTTCACCAGCGCCTGGCCCTGCTTCACCGGCACCAGCGCGGCGGCCTGCCAGGCCAGCTGTTCCGGGCGCAGGCGGATGAAGCCCTCATCAGGCATCACCGCGAACTGGCGGTCGATGGTGGCATCGTCGTAACCCCGTTCGCGCACCAGCGCGCGCACGCTGTCGCGCGCCTCGGCCACGCGCTCGGCCGCCGGCACCGGGTGCTCCAGCCCCTCGCGCAACGCGCGCCGGGTGGCGAAGTACAGGTCGGCCAGCAGGCGGTCCTTCCATGCATTCCACAGCTTGGGGCTGGTGCCGGCGATGTCGGCGCAGGTCAGCAGGTACAGATAGTCGAGGCGGTCGCGGCTGCCGACCAGGGTGGCGAAGCGATGGATCACCACCGGGTCGGCGATGTCCTGCTTCTGCGCGGTCACCGACATGCGTAGGTGCTGTTCGACCAGCCATGCCACCAGCTCGGTATCGGTGCCACTCAGCGCATGCGCCTGACAGAACGCACGCGCGTCCACCGCCCCCAGTTCCGAGTGGTCGCCACCACGGCCCTTGGCGATGTCATGGAACAGGCCGGCCAGCAGCAGCAGTTCCGGCTTGCGCAGGCGCGGCCACACTTCGTGCGCGATCGAGAAGCGCTCGTCGGCACGGCTGCTGGCAAACAGGCCGATGTTGCGCAGGACCATCAGCGTGTGCTGGTCGACGGTGTAGACATGGAACAGGTCGAACTGCATGCGCCCGCTGACCTGGGCGAAAGCGGGAATCCACTGGCCAAGCACGCCCAGCCGCGCCATGCGCGACAGCGTATCGACCGGACGCTGACCGCGCAGCAGCGCCAGGAACTGCTCGCGTGCATCGGCATCGGCCTGGTCGTAGGCCGGCAGCAGCGGCAGCGCTTCGGCCAGCGCGCGCGCGGTCAGCGAATGCAGGCCGCGCACCTGCGGATTGTTGGCCCAGCTGGCAAACAGCGCGAACACCTGGCCGATATCGCCGCGCGGCCAGTCGGCCTCGTTGGCCGCCAGGTAGCCACGGCGCAGGGAAAAGCCCACAGTCAGCGGCTCCGGCTGCGCCTCGCCATCGAATTGTTCCTCGAAGCGCTGCAGCAGGCGGTCGCTGATCCGGCGCACCACCAGCGCGGCGCGGTAGAAGCCCTGCATCATCTTCTCGACACCGAGGTTCTCGGCATCGTCTTCAAAACCCAGGCGTGCGGCCAGGGTCTTCTGGTAATCGAAACGCAGGCGCTCTTCCGGGCGACGCGCGACCAGGTGCAGGCCAAAGCGCAACCGCGCCAGCACCGCACGTTCGCGCTTCAGTGCTGCCGCTTCGTCGGCGCCCAGATGGCCGAGCCCGACCAGCGCCTCCAGGTCGCGCACGCCGAAGGCACGCAGTGCCATCCAGCCCAGCGTGTTCAGATCGCGCAGGCCACCCGGGCCATCCTTCAGGTCCGGCTCCAGGTTGTCGGCGGTGTCGCCGAAACGCTGGTGGCGGTTGCGCAGTTCTTCCAGCTTGGCCAGGAAGAACGCACGTGCCGGCCACAGTTCCCGATCGTCGATGGCCTCGCGCAGCGCGCGGCGCGCCGCATCGTCGGCCAGGATCGGGCGCGCCTCGATCAGCGCGGTCAGTACGGTCTGGTCCGCCGCCGCCTCACGGCACTGCGGCGCCGAACGCACCGCATGGCTGACTGCAAGCCCGCAATCCCACAGCAGAGCGAACAAACGCGCCAGTTCCGCCTCGTGGGCAAGCTGCGCAGCAGGATCGCCGAACACCAGCAGGTCGATATCCGATCGCGGGAACAGTTCACCGCGGCCGTAGCCACCCACCGCGAACAACGACAGCCCGCTATCGGCTGGCAGGCAACGCTGCCACGCCAGGCGGATCAGATGGTCGGCGGCACGCGCGCGCAGCGCCAGCAGGCGCTCGATGTTGTCGCCCTGGTCGAAGCGGCGGTACAGGCGTGCATCAGCCTGCTGCAGCGCCTGGCGCGCGGCAGCAGCCCAGTCCGGGTCGTTGAGCGACGCGGCCGGCGTGTCCAGCAGCGAACTCGCCGGCAGCATCTTCAGGAGACCTGCGACTCGCCCGGCGACAGGGTCAGCACGTCCACGCCGGTCTCGGTGACCGCGATCATGTGCTCCCACTGCGCCGACAGCTTGCGGTCCTTGGTCACCACGGTCCAGCCATCCGGCAGCACCTTGTTGTAGCGGGTGCCCTCGTTGATCATCGGCTCGATGGTGAAGGTCATGCCGGGCTGCAGCACCAGGCCCTGGCCCGGGCGGCCGTAATGCACCACCTGCGGCTCATCGTGGTAGACCTTGCCGATGCCGTGGCCGCAGTACTCGCGCACCACGCTGAAACGCTCGCCTTCGGCATAGCTCTGGATGGCATGGCCGATGTCGCCCAGGGTGGCGCCCGGTCGTACCGCGCGGATGCCGCGCCACATGGCTTCGTAGGTGGTTTCCACCAGGCGGCGGGCCATCACTGACGGGGTGCCGACGAAGTACATGCGGCTGGTGTCGCCGTGCCAGCCATCCTTGATGACGGTGACGTCGATGTTGATGATGTCGCCATCCTTGAGCACCTTCCCTTCGCTGGGGATGCCATGGCAGATGACGTTGTTGACCGAGGTGCACACGGTCTTCGGGAAGCCGCGGTAGCCGACGTTGGCCGGAATGGCGCCCTGCACGTTCACGATGTGGTCGTGGCAGATGCGGTCCAGTTCCTCGGTGGTGACACCGGGCTTGACGTGGGGGGTGACGATGTCGAGCACTTCGCTGGCCAGGCGGCCGGCGATTCGCATCATCTCGATTTCCTGCGGGGTTTTCAGATTCACGCTCATGGCCCCCATTATCGCCGATCCGGCCGCAATCTGAACGAACGCCACCCAACTGGCGATCCGGGCGATGCACGCTTCCGGCAAGGAAAGTGAAAGCGTGATGGCCGCCACCCTTTCGCCTCCCTGTTTATCACGGAATACAGACACTTACGCCACCTAAGCTGGGGTCACCGTCGCCGAAGCGGTGCCGAACGTGCCGCCTTCGCCTTGTTCAACGGACCTTCGGGTCAGGGAGGTTGTCCATGCGATCCGCGCTTCGTTCCCCGCTTGCCTGGGCCTTGGCAGGGGTCCTGCTGTCCAGCCCGGCCCTGGCCGCCGACACCACCACGTTCAACGTCACCCTGGTGGTCACCAAGGCCTGCACCATCACCGCCGCTGCGGCGACCAACGTCGACTTCGGCACCGCCGCCTCGACCACCGCTACCCCTACCCTGGGCCAGGGCACGGTGACCGCGCAATGCTCGGCCCTGACCCCGTACACGATTTCACTGAATGCGGGAGCCAACGCCAGCACCGCCAATGACGTCACCACCCGCCGGATGAAAAACACCAACGCCGCGGTGACCGCCAACAACTTCGTGGGCTACCAGCTGTACCAGGATGCCGCGCACACCCTGGTCTGGGGTTCCACCTCCGGCACCAACACCCAGGCCGGCATCGGCACCGGCCTGGCCGTGCCTTACATCGTCTACGGCCAGATCCTCAACCTGAGCACCAACAACCCGGCCACCGGTAACTACCTGGATACGGTCACCGCCACGATCACCTATTGATGGAGCACGCCCGCATGGCCGGACCCCGCCCGTGGCGCGCCACCGGCGTGGCGCTGCTCGCCCTGTGTCTGCTGGTGACCTCTACCGCAGGTGCCACCAGCCTGCAGGTCGCCCCCACCATTCTGCAGCTGGAAGCCCGCCAGCGTGCCGGCGAGCTGTGGCTGACCAACAGCGGCACCTCGCCGGTGAAGCTGCAGGTACGCGTCTTCCGCTGGGTGCAGCAGGGCGGCCAGGAGCAACTGCTGCCCACCGATGAATTGATGGCCTCCCCGCCGATGCAGGAGCTGGCCGCCGGCCAGCAGCAGCTGGTGCGGGTGATGCGCCCGACCCGGGAGCCCCCCTCGGCGCAGCGGTATTACCGCCTGATCGTGGACGAGGTGCCGGACCTGGCCACCCGTGCCGAGGGCATGCAGTTCGTCCTTCGCTACTCGATCCCAGTGTTCGTACAACCCGCGTCCGGCAAGCTCGCCCCGCAGCTGCAGGCGCGCCTGGTAACACTGGACGATGGCCGCAACGGCGTCGAGGTGGCCAATTCGGGCAACAGCTACGCACAGATTGCCGATCTCGCACTCGGCAGCGTCAAGCGCCCGCGCATCGTGCACCCCGGCCTGCTGGGCTATGTCCTCCCCGGCCAGGTGATGCGCTGGCCGATCGAGCGCATGGCGATCGACCGCGACAACGACCAGATCACGGCCAAGCTCAATGGCGAGTCGGAACAGACGCCGCTGTCGCCCCCATCGGCTCGCTGAGGCGTTGATGGGCGCGCTGCTTGCTGCCCTGGCTCCTGCGGCGACCGAAGCCGCCGATGTGTCCGGCGCAACGGCCACCGGGGCCGCCGACGTCTCAGGCATCTCCGCCGATGCGATCCTGCAGCCCCCCACCCCGTTGACCGCCAACCAGACGCTGTACCTGGACGTGTCGCTCAACAGCACGCCGCGCGGGCTGCTTCCCTTCATCGAGAACCGCGGCCGCCTGCAGGCCAGCCCCGAGGTCCTGCGCCAGCTCGGCTTCAATGCCAGTGGCGATGCACCGGTGTACCTGGACCAGATCAGCGGCGCGGTGGTGCGCTATGACGCCCACCTGCAGACCCTGGCGCTGGACGTACCGCTGGACCAGCTGACCCTGCCGACCACCGTGCTCAGCCGCCCGCAGACGCGTGCACCCGCCGGCAGCGCCTCGCCCGGCGTGCTGCTCAACTACGACATCTACGGCAGCCGGGTGGACACGCTCGGCAACCTCAGCCTGAGCTCGGAGCTGCGCCTGTTCGGCATCGGCGACGGCACCTTCGAGAACACCGCGATCAGCCGTCGCTACCAGCAGCCCGGCGACCGCCGCTGGCGCGGCGAAAGCGTGCGCCTGGATACGCGCTGGCGCCTGGATTTCCCCGACCAGGCGATGACCCTGGAGGTCGGCGACTTCTACAGCGGCTTCGTCGACTGGACCCGCCCGGTGCGCCTGGGCGGCCTGCAGATCGGCCGCAACTACGGGCTGCAGCCCTATCGCGTCCTGACCCCCACGCCCAGCTTCCTCGGCCAGGCGGTGGTGCCGTCCACGGTCGAGCTGTACGTCGATGGCCTGCGTCAGTACAGCGGCCAGGTGCCGGTTGGCCCGTTCCAGCTGGCCGCGCAACCGGGCATCAGTGGCACCGGCAGCGCGCAGGTGGTGGTCACCGATGCATTCGGCCGCATGCAGACGCTGGACTTCAGTTTCTACGGTACCCAGCAACTGCTGGCCAAGGGCCTGTCGGACTGGTCGGTCGGCGTCGGCCGCCTGCGCGAGGACTTCGGCCAGCGCTCCTTCGCCTACGATGATCGCACTGTGGCCAACGCCAGCTGGCGCGGCGGCATCAGCGACGCGTTCACCGGCGAGGCCCATGCCGAAGGCGGCGGCGGCCTGACCCAGGCCGGCATCGGCGGCTGGTGGCTGCTCGGCGGTGCCGGCGTGTTCAACGCAGCCTACGCGCACAGCAATTACCACGGCCTGCAGGGCGGGCAATGGGCGCTGGGTTACAGCTGGAACAACCGTCGCCTCAATTTCAATCTGCGCAGCGTGCGCAGCCATGGTGACTACCGCGACCTGGGCGCATTGCAGGGCAACCTGCCCCCCAACATCAGCGAGCAGGCCACGGTCGGCATGGATCTGCTGCGGCTCGGCACGCTCAGCGCCAGCTACCTGCGCCTGCGCTACCCGGATGGCGAGGACAACCGCTACGCCAGCCTGTTCTGGTCGCGCACCTGGAGCGAGCGCTGGTCGGCCTACCTGTCGGTGAACCAGAACCTGGACCAGAGCGAGGACCGCAGCATCTATCTGTCGGTGACCGCCAGCTTGGGCAACAACCGCCAGGCCAGTCTGTCCAGCCAGCGCAACGGCGACAGCCAGAGCTGGGTGGCCGACGTCACCCAGCCGGTGCCCGGTGACGGCAGCGCTGGCGGTGTCGGTTGGCGTGCACAGGTACGCCATGGCGAGGACGGCAATGGTGGCCTGGCCGAGGTCGGCATTCTCAATGACATCGGCCGCTATTCGTTCGGCGCCTCGCGCCAGGGCGGGCTCAACTATGCCTACGGCAGCGCCAGTGGCAGCCTGGTCTGGATGGGCGGGCACGCGTTCGCCACCCGCGAGGTCTCGGACGCGTTCGCGGTGATCAGCACCAATGGCGTCGGCGGCGTGCCGGTGCGGCTGGAGAACCGCCTGATCGGCGTCACCGATGATCGCGGCCTGCTGCTGGTCAGTCCGTTGCTGTCCTGGCAGCGCAACCGGGTCTCGATCGACACGCTGGACCTGCCCGAAGACATGCGCGCCGACCGCATCGAGGACTGGGTGACGCCGCGCCAGCGCGCAGGTGCGCGCGTGACCTTCCAGCTGCGCTCGCGGCCCTCGCTGAGCCTGACGCTTCAGAACATGGACGGGCAGCCACTGGAAGTGGGCAGCGAAGTGCAGCTGCCCGATGGACGCCAGGCCACGGTGGGCTATGACGGCCTGCTGTATCTGGAAGACGTTGCCGCCGGCAGCGTGCTGTACATCACCACCAGCCGCGGACAGTGCCGGGTGAAGGTGCCCGATCTGCCCAAGGTGGTGGCAGCCGGCGCGCGGCCGAAGCCGGCACCGCTGCAGTGCATCCCGGAGGTGGCGTCGTGAGGGTGCTGCTGCTCGGCCTGTTGCTGTTGGCTGGCCTGCTGGCGAGCGCACCGGCGGGCGCCACCGCGGTCTGCGCGGCCGTCGCCAACCCCACCCTGCCGTTCGGCAACATCAACAGCAATGCCCCCGGCCCCACTACAGCCACGTTGAACATCACGGTCACCTGCACCACCGCCGCGCTCAGCCTGCTGGCCACTACCGGCGTGCGCGTCTGCGTGGGCATCGGTGCCGGCAGTGGCGGCGGTAGTGCCACTACGTCACGGACGATGGCCACCGGCAGTGGCGACACCATGAATTTCCAGCTGTACAACAACGCCAGCTTCGGCCAGGTCACCGGCCTGCTTCCACACGGCACGCCACCGGCGCAGGAACTGGCCATGTCCTACAACGTACCGCTGCTGACAGGCGGCAGCGGCGCGCAGACCACGCAATTGTTCGCGCAGATCCCGGCCAACCAGGTGCTGGCTTCCGGCGCGTACAGCAGCTCGTTCAATGGTGCCAACGTGGTATTGACCTGGGCCTGGAATGAAGTCCTGCTCGGCACCGCTACCGTGCCGGCCACCTGCAATGGCGGCGCCACCGGTACCAACAGCGCAAGCGCCGCCTTCAGCTTCACCGCCACCGCCAACGTGCTGCCGCAATGCGGCAGCTACGTCACCACCAACATGAACTTCGGCAATGTCACCGGCGGCATTCCGGCCAATATCGACCAGACGGCCACACTGACGCTGACCTGCCTGAAGAACACCGCCTTCCAGGTCGGCCTCAACAACGGCCAGAACAACCCTGCTGCCACCACCACCCGGCGCATGGCCACCACCATCGGCACCGGTACCTACTACCTGCCGTATGAGCTGTACCGCGATGCCGCGCGCAGCCTGCGCTGGGGCAATACGTTGACCGTTGATACCGCCAGCGGAACCGGGACCGGCAGTGCGCAGCAGCTGACCATCTACGGCCGGGTGCCACCGGTGACCGGCCAGCCCGCGGCCGGTACCTACAACGACCTGGTGCAGGTGACGATCACCTATTGAGTCCCCTGTAGAGCCGAGCCCATGCTCGGCTTCATTTTCTGGCATCCGGCAAGCCGAGCATGGGCTCGGCTCTACAGTTCCGGCGCATCCGGCCGATACCGCGCAACGGGTCCTACAGCACGGTGGATGGCAGGTGGTTCGCGCAATTCTGATCGGGGCGATGCTGGTCGCCAGTACCCCCGCGTGGGCCGATCCCGGCAGCAGTGCCCTGCAGATCCGGCTGACCGTGGTCGAGGACTGCAGCAGTGATGCCCGCAACGCCCGATGCGTGGCCCCGCACCAGCGCAGCGATGCACCCGGGCTTCCGCAACAGATCCGCGACCTGGCGCCGCCAGCCGACAGCGACGACGCGGCACCCGCCGTGACCGTCATCTACTGATGCGCGCCCTGCTGAGCGTTCTGGCACTGCTGCTGGCACTGCCCGCAGCGGCGCTGGACCTGCTGCCGACCACCCTGCAGCTGCCGGCTGAAGGGGGGCGTAGCGAGCTGTGGCTGTACAACCCCGGCCCCGGCAACTGGCAGGGCGAAGTACGGATCCTGGCCTGGGAACAGCAGGCCGACGCGGAGACACTGCGGCCCAGCGACCAGATCCTGGCCAGCCCCACCCGGCTCGATATCGCGCCCGGCACCCGCCAGCGCATCTGGTTGCTGCCGCGCCAGCCCGCCCCCGTTGCTGCCGAACAGGCCTACCGGGTCGTGCTCGCCCCCAGCGCACCAGGCTTGGCGCGCTACTCGCTGCCACTGTTCCGGGGGAATTCCGGGCCACTGGCACAGCCACGACTGCATGCCGGAATCGAGCCCCATCCGTCGCATCCGTCGTTGCGACTGGGAAATGCCGGTACCCTGCACGCCCGCCTGCATGAGCTCACCTTCGTCGCCAACGATGGTCGCCTCACCGTGCTGCTGCCAGGATTGGCCGGTTATGTCCTGGCCGGGCGGGAACGCCACTGGGTCCTGCCCGCCCGTGGCGATGGCTACGCCGGCGGCCATTTCCACGCCCGGCTGCAGGACGGTCGCGCGGTCGATCTGACCGCACCGGACCCGGCAATTGCAGCCAGCGCTCCCAGCGGGCTATAATCGACCGGATTCCTGCCGCCTGCGTGCGCGGGAGACCGTCCACACCGGACGTCACCGGTGAATCCACACCTGCTGCCCCCATCCGTGCCGGGGTGCTCCGCAAGGAGTTCGGCCACGGAGGCAACAGGGAAGCCCAACCCCGGAACCGATCGCGCTTCCACGCGTCCCGCATACCTATCCCCGCGGGCGGAATCGCTGGTTCCATATCAGGAGTATTGCAATGCCCCAGGTCACCATGCGTCAGATGCTGGAAGCCGGCGTCCACTTCGGCCACCAGACCCGCTACTGGAACCCGAAGATGGCTCCGTACATCTTCGGCGCCCGCGGCAAGATCCACATCATCAACCTGGAAAAGACCGTCCCGCTGTTCAACGACGCGATGAACTTCATCTCGTCGGTTGCCCAGAAGCGCGGCACCGTCCTGTTCCTGGGCACCAAGCGCAGCGCCCGCGAAACCATCAAGGAAGAAGCCGAGCGTTGCGGCATGCCGTTCATGAACCAGCGCTGGCTGGGCGGCACCCTGACCAACTTCCGTACCGTCAAGCAGTCGGTTGCCCGCCTGAAGGAACTGGAAGCCGGTGAAACCGACGGCACCTTCGAGAAGCTGGTCAAGCACGAAGTGCTGGGCCTGCGTCGCGAGCGCGACAAGCTGGAAGCCTCGCTGGGCGGCATCAAGGACATGAACCGTCTGCCGGACGCCATCTTCGTGATCGACATCGGCCACGAAGACATCGCGATCAAGGAAGCCAAGAAGCTGGGCATCCCGGTCATCGCCGTGGTCGACACCAACTACAACCCGGAACTGGTGGACTACGCCATCCCGGGCAACGACGACGCCATCCGCGCTGTGCAGCTGTACGCCCGCGCCGCTGCCGACGCCGTGCTGGAAGGCAAGGCTGCTGCTCCGCACGCCGCTTCGGTGCGTGAGGAAGAGTTCGCTGAAGCCGCTGCTGAAGGCGAAGAGAAGCCGGCCCGCCGCGCTCCGGCCAAGAAGGCTGCCAAGAAGGGCGACGACGCCCAGGCCTGATCCAGGCCCCGGGGTGGACGCCCGGCGTCCACCCTCCCTGCACGCAGCCTTTGGCGCGTGACAGGACCGTGTCACACGGGCCGGCCACCATGCCGGCCCAACCCCTTTCTTTCGTGAGGTAATCCCGTGGAAATCACTGCTTCCCTGGTCAAGGAACTGCGCGAGCGCACCGGCGCCGGCATGATGGAATGCAAGAAGGCTCTCACCGAAGCCAACGGCGACATCGACGCTGCTGCTGAAGCCATGCGCAAGTCCGGCGCTGCCAAGGCCGACAAGAAGGCTGACCGCGTGGCCGCCGAAGGCCGTCTGGGCCTGGCCCAGGATGGCGGCAAGGCCGTGCTGGTCGAAGTCAACTCGGAAACCGACTTCGTCGCCAACGATGACAACTTCAAGTCCTTCGTCAATGCCGTTGCCGCTGCCGCCCTGGCATCGGGCGCCACCGACGTCGAAGCCGTGAAGGCTGCCAAGCTGGCCGATGGCCGCACCGTTGAAGAAGCCCGCGCCACCGCCGTGCAGACCCTGGGTGAGAACATCCAGATCCGTCGCATGGTGAAGGTTGATGGCAACAACACCGTCGGCGCCTACGTCCACACCAACGGCAAGGTTGGCGTGCTGGTCGATCTGGTCGGCGGCGACGTCGAGCTGGCCCGCGGCCTGGCCATGCACGTGGCTGCCCTGAAGCCGCCGCACAACAAGGCTGCGGACGTTCCGGCCGACTTCGTCGAGAAGGAAAAGGAAATCGAGCTAGCCAAGATGTCCGAAAAGGACAAGGCCAAGCCGGCCGAGATCCTGGAAAAGATCATCAGCGGCAAGATCAACAAGATCGTCAGCGACGTGACCCTGTACGGCCAGACCTATGTGCTGGGCGACACCACCGTCGAGCAGGTGGTCAAGGCCGCTGGCGCCGACGTGGCAGGCTTCAAGCTGCTGATCGTCGGCGAAGGCATCGAGAAGGTGGTGGAAGACTACGCCGCTGAAGTTGCCAAGGCGATGCAGGTCTGATTCCAGCCCTCCGGCTGTGAAGCGACCAGAAGGAGCCGCGGGAAACCGCGGCTCTTTTTTTTATGCATGGTCCAAGGGATGAACCCATGCCCGACCGGTGGGCGCGCACCGTTGGTGCGCACAGCGGCACCTTTGCGTTGCGCGCGAATCAAGCCGATACTCGGCGCAGGGAATCCACAGTCACATAGCAGGAACGAAAATCGCGGACTGTGATGCATTCCTAGGTATTCTTGTCCCAATGGAATTGAACGACCCGACATGCCTCCCGAGCTGACAGCCGCCCTGGCGCTCTGCCGCAACCTGCCCTCGCCGCCCGGTATTGCCCTGCGCATCATCGAACTGGCCCAGGACCCGGAAGCGGATATCGCCACCGCCGCCGACATCATCGCCATCGACATGGCGCTGAGCGCTCGCATGCTGCGCATCGCCAATTCGCCGCTGTACGCCAGCCGCCGCCGCATCGAGAACCTCGGCCAGGCGCTGACCATGCTGGGCCTGAATGCCACGATCAGCCTTGCCCTCGGCTTCACCGTCACCCAGGGCCTGACCGGCGGTGCCGGTGCCGACCACGACCTGCGCCAGCGCGCGTGGAAACGCAGCATCCTCAGCGCCCTGGCCGCCAGCCAGCTGGGCCAGGCCCGCGGCCTGCGCCGGCTGGAGGAACTGATGCTGGCCGGGCTGCTGCAGGACCTGGGCGTGCTGTGCCTGGCCCAGGCCGAGTCGGAGCGCTACCTGCCGCTGCTGCGCGAAGCCCGTGACAACACGGATCTGGTTGCGCGCGAGCGCGAGGAACTGGGCTGCAGCCATGCCGATGTCGGCGCCTGGGTAGCCGAGCAGTGGGGCCTGCCGCGCTATCTGGTGGAAAGCATCAGCCACAGCGAGGACGAGGACGCTGCCGAATCGCCGTTCCAGGCCTGCGTGCAGCTGTCCGGCGCGGTCGCCGACATCTGGCTGGACGACGACGCCGATGCCGCCCGCGAGCGCGCCCTGCACCAGGTGCACGACCGCCTGGAACTCGACAGCGCCCGATTCGACCAGGTGCTGACCCGCATCAGCGAGGCCCTGCCGGACATCGCCAGCCTGTTCGAGGCCGGCCTGAACTCACCATTGCGGGTGCGCGAACTGATCGACCACGCGCAGGAGCTGGCCACCCTGCGCAACCTGCGCGAGCTGCAGGATGCCGACCAGGCGCGCCGCCGCGCCGACGAATTCGAGGCGCGGGCCAAGCGCCTGGCCGACCAGGCCCACCGCGATGCCCTGACCGGCGTGCTCAACCGCCGCCAGCTGGAGGCGGTACTGGAGCAGGAATTCCTGCGCGCCGGGCGCCAGGGCTGGCCGCTGTCGGTGGCCTTCATCGACCTGGACGACTTCAAGAAGATCAACGATGCCCACGGCCACCTGACCGGCGACGAAGTGCTGCGCGCCTTTGCCGGCAAGCTGCAGGGCCAGCTGCGCAACAGCGACACCGTGGCCCGCTTCGGCGGCGAGGAGTTCGTCGCACTGCTGCCCAACACCAGTGAATCGGTGGCGCTGGACGTAATCCGCCGGGTGTTGGCCAACATCGTCGCCACGCCGATGGCAGAGCTGGAGGGAGGGCCGCTGTTCGTCACCTTCTCCGCCGGCGTGGCCACCCAGGGCGGCTACGAACGCTTTGCCGACGTGCAGGACCTGCTGCGCGCCGCCGACGATGTGCTGTACCGCTCGAAGAATCTGGGCCGCAACCGGGTGATCGCCCGCTCCCCCGGCGCCCTGGGCCACGACGAGCTTTCGGCCACCGCCAGCGCCGAGCTGGGCTGAACCAAAAAGCCCCGTATGACCGGGGCGAACGTCAGGATTTTGCGCCGCAGTGCACAAAACACTTTGGCCCGACGCCGCATGCGCGTAGAATCGCCCGCGATTTCCACGCACCCGAGGTCCCTATGTCCAAGCTCGCCTATCGCCGCATCCTTCTGAAACTGTCCGGGGAGGCGCTGATGGGAGATGAGGACTACGGCATCGACCCGAAGATCATCAACCGCCTGGCCCGTGAGGTCATCGAAGCCCAGCAGGCCGGTGCCGAAGTAGCCCTGGTGATCGGCGGCGGCAACATCTTCCGCGGCGCCGGCCTGGCCGCTGGCGGCATGGACCGGGTCACCGGCGACCAGATGGGCATGCTGGCCACGGTCATCAACGCCCTGGCCATGCAGGACGCCCTGGAAAAGCTGGGCGCCAAGGCCCGCGTGATGAGCGCGATCAAGATCAACGACGTGTGCGAGGACTACATCCGCCGCCGCGCCATCCGCCACCTGGAAAAGGGCCGTCTGGTGATCTTCGCCGCCGGCGTCGGCAGCCCGTTCTTCACCACCGACTCCGGCGCTGCCCTGCGCGCGATCGAGATCGGCGCCGACCTGCTGCTGAAGGCGACCAAGGTTGACGGCGTATACGACAAGGACCCGAACAAGCACAGCGATGCGGTCCGCTTCGACAGCCTGAGCTACGACGAAGTGATCCGCCGTGGCCTGGAAGTGATGGATACCGCCGCCTTCGCACTGGCCCGCGACAGCGACCTGCCGATGCGCGTGTTCGACATGGGCCAGCCGGGCGAGCTGCTGAAGATCCTCAGCGGCGAGAACATCGGCACCCTGGTCCAGGGCCGCGACCCGGCCTGAGCCTGAGTGCCAGGCGAGCTCCGGGCCGATTCAGGCCCGGCAGCGTCCCGTATTCGCCTATAATCGCCCGATTCCAGTTACACCCAGGACCGGGCGATGCTCAACGACATCAAGAACAACGCGCAGACGCGCATGGCCAAGAGCATCGACGCTCTTAAGCACACCCTCACCTCGATCCGCACCGGCCGCGCCACGCCGGCCCTGCTGGACCGGGTCACGGTCAATGCCTACGGCAACGCCAGCACCCCGCTGAACCAGGTCGCGTCGATCTCCAACGCCGACGCCCACTCGCTGCTGGTCACGCCGTTCGACAAGAGCATGATCAAGGAGATCGAGAAGGGTCTCTACAACGCCGAGTTCACCCCGAACACGCTGGGCACCGCGATCCGCATCAACATGCCGCCGCCGACCGAAGAGCGCCGCAAGGAGCTGGCCAAGCAGGTGCAGAAGGAAGGTGAAGGCGCCAAGATCGCGATCCGCAACATCCGTCAGGACGCGAACAAGGAAATCGCCAAGCTGGACAAGGACAAGGCGATCAGCGAAGACGAGAAGAAGCGCGGCGAAGACGACATCCAGAAACTGACCGACGCCAATATCAAGGACGTCGACAAGGTCGTCGCCGACAAGGAAAAAGAACTGCTGTCGGTCTGAAGTCGATGCCTTCAGTCCCGCCTCCGTTGCCGGCCGCCCTGCCCCGCCACATTGCCATCATCATGGATGGCAATGGGCGCTGGGCACAGCAGCGCCGTCGTCCGCGCGTAATCGGCCATCGTGCCGGCGCGCGTGCGGTCAACCGCACCATCGAGCGCTGCCTTGAGCTGGGCATTCCGGCGCTGACCCTGTTCGCGTTCTCAAGCGAGAACTGGGGTCGGCCGCAGGAAGAAGTCGACGCCCTGATGAAGCTGTTCCTCGGCGCGCTCGACCGCGAAGTGGATGAGCTGCATCGACGTGGCGTGCGCGTGCGCTTCATCGGCGAACGCGAACGCTTCGGCGCCGGTCTGGTCAGCCGCATGCAGCTGGCCGAACAGCGCACCGCCGACAACACCACCCTGACCCTGTCGATTGCCGCCAGCTACGGTGGCCGCCAGGACATCGCCCGCGCCGCGCGCGCCCTGGCAGCTGAAGTCGCCGCCGGCCGCCTGCTGCCCGAACAGATCGACGAATCGCTGCTGGGCCGCCAGGTTGCCCTGGCTGACCTGCCGCCACCGGACCTGTTCATCCGCACCGGTGGCGATACCCGCATCAGCAACTTCCTGCTGTGGCAGCTGGCGTACACCGAGCTGTGGTTCACCGAGGCCCTGTGGCCGGACTTCGATACCGCGCTGCTGCAGCAGGCGCTGGACGCCTATGGCGGCCGTGAACGTCGTTTCGGTCTGACCAGCGCCCAGATTGCCGCACTGGCCACCGAGACCTCCAGCCCATGACCAAGACCCGAGTCCTCGCCGCGCTGATCATGGCGCCGGTCGCCATTGCCGCGATCCTGCTGCTGCCGACCCAATGGCTGGCAGCGGCGGCCGCTGCCGTGCTGCTGATCGGCCTGTGGGAGTGGCTGAAGCTGGCCGGCATCGAAGACACACTGGCGCGCACCGTGCTGCTGGTGCTGAACCTGCTGCTGATGGTGCTGCTGGTCTGGGCCGATGGCAGCACGCTGGTGCTGTTCCAGATCACCACATTGGCCGGTGCTGCCTGGTGGCTGGCGGCGCTGGTCTGGCTTCGCTTCTTCAATTTCGGCGCGCAACCGTCGGCCCCCTCGCGGATCGTGAAGATGCTGGCCGGTACGCTGGCCATCGTTCCGGCCTGGGCCGCGCTGGTGCTGATCCATGCTGGCGGCGATCCGCCGGGCAAGCAGGGCCACCTGTGGCTGCTGGCGGCGCTGGCGCTGGTCTGGGCGGCCGATTCGGGCGCCTATTTCGCCGGTCGTCATTTCGGCAAGCACAAGCTGGCCCCGCGCATCAGCCCCAACAAGACCTGGGAAGGCCTGTTCGGCGGCCTGCTGGCCGGTGTCGCCGTGGCCGTCGGCCTGGGCTGGCTGGCCGGCATCGATACCGCACATCTGCCGGGCCTGCTGATCACCTCGGTGGTGGCCGTGTTCGCCTCGGTACTGGGCGACCTGTTCGAGAGCCTGATCAAGCGCCATGCCGGCGCCAAGGACTCGGGCCACCTGATTCCGGGCCATGGCGGCGTGCTCGACCGTGTCGACGGCGTCCTCGCCGCCGTGCCGGTATTCGCGCTGGGCAAGGAAATCTTCGGGTTCTGACCATGAATGCTGCTGCAGACCTGCGCCGGGTCGCCGTATTCGGCGCCACCGGCTCGATCGGTGCCTCCACGCTGGACGTGATCGCCCGCCACCCACAGCGCTACCAGGCCACGGTGCTCGCCGCCGGCCGCCAGGTGCAGGCGCTGCTGGCGTTGTGCCGCCAGCACAAACCCGCGCACGCGGTGATCGCCGACGAATCGCTGTTCGGCGAACTGCGGGACGGCCTGCGCGATGCCGGCCTGGTCACCGAGGCCCATGCCGGCCATGCCGCGCTGGACCAGCTGGCCGCCAGCGATGCCTGTGACACCGTGGTTGCCGCCATCGTCGGTGCCGCCGGCCTGTCCTCGACCCTGGCCGCCGCTGCCGCCGGCAAGCGCATCCTGCTGGCCAACAAGGAATCGCTGGTGCTGGCCGGTGAGCTGCTGACCCGCACTGCGCAGCACGCTGGCGCTGAGATCATTCCGATCGACAGCGAACACAGCGCGATCTTCCAGTGCCTGCGCTCGCGCGACGCCAGCATTGACGGCGCCGGTGTGCGCCGGATCCTGCTGACCGCCTCCGGTGGCCCGTTCCGCGGCCGCAGCCGGGCCGAGCTGGCCCAGGTCACCCCGGCGCAGGCCGTGGCCCATCCGAAGTGGTCGATGGGCCCGAAGATCTCGGTCGATTCGGCGACGTTGATGAACAAGGGCCTGGAAGTGATCGAGGCCCACCACCTGTTCGGCATCCCCGGTGAGCGCATCGAGGTGCTGGTGCACCCGCAGAGCCTGGTGCATTCGCTGGTCGAGTTCGTTGACGGTTCCACCCTGGCGCAGATGGGCCTGCCGGACATGCGCACCACCCTTGCGGTCGGCCTCGGTTGGCCGCAGCGCATCGAATCGGGCGTGGCCGGGCTGGATCTGCTGGCCCAGGGCCGGCTGGATTTCGAGGCCCCCGACACCGACGCCTTCCCCTGCCTGGCCCTGGCCTGGCAGGCGATGCAGGCCGGTGGCACCGCGCCGGCGGTGCTGAACGCTGCCAATGAAGAGGCCGTTTCAGCGTTTCTTCAGGGCCGGATCGGTTTCCTGACGATCCCGGAGCTGGTTGCTAACGCTCTTTCAACACTGCCGACGCAAGCAGCCGATACACTGGAGGTCCTGTTGTCCGCCGACCAGCGGGCACGCCAGCTGACCCTGAACGCCATCGACGCCGCCTGAACGACCGCCTCGCCCAGCATGACGCCGCCGCCCCTGCCCGCCACTGTGAGCCTGCATGACTGACTTCATCGGATCGGTCTGGTGGATGATTGTCAGCCTCGGGCTGCTGGTCACGTTCCACGAATTCGGGCACTACTGGGTCGGTCGCCTGTGCGGGGTCAAGATCCTGCGCTTCTCGGTCGGCTTCGGCCGCCCGTTGTGGTCGCGCCGGGACCGGCACGGCACCGAGTTCGCGATCGCCGCCATCCCGCTGGGTGGCTACGTGAAATTCCTCGACGAGCGCGAGGTCGAAGTCCATCCGCACGAGCGCGGCCAGGCCTTCAACCACAAGACCGTCTGGCAGCGCATCGCCATCGTCGCGGCCGGACCGATCGCCAATCTGCTGCTGTGCATCCTGCTGCTGTGGGCGATGTTCGTGATCGGCAAGCAGGACTATTCGCCGACCATCGGCCGTGCCGATGGCATTGCCGCCAGCGCCGGACTGGCCAGTGGCGACCGCGTGCTGCGCGTGGATGAGCGCCAGGTGGCCACCCTCGGTGAAGCCAGCATGGCGCTGACCGCCGCCGCGATGGACCGCCGCGATGTGAAGCTGGAAGTGCTCGACCGCGCCGACCAGGTGCGGGTGCGCACGTTGCCGCTGTCGCAGCTGCCGGCCGGTTTCGATGAACGGCGCGTGCCGATCCTGGCAGGCCTGTACTGGCAGTCGTGGCTGCAGCCGGCGCTGGTCGACTCGCTGACCGCCGATTCGGTGGTGGCCGGGCAGCTGCAGCCGGGCGATCTGATCGTGGCCATCGACGGCCAGCGCATCGACAGCGTCGACCAGGTGATCGGCGAGATCCAGGCCCTCGGCCGTGCCGGTGGCCCGGGGATGATCGAGGTCCTGCGAGGCGGTGAACGCCTGGCGCTGGAAGTGACCCCCCGTCAGGGCAAGGATGGCAAGGGCAACCCGGTCTGGCAGATCGGCGTCGGATTCCCCACCAGCTACAGCCCCGCTTACGACACCCTGCTGCGCTACGGGCCGCTGGACGCGGTGACCGTGGCCGTACGCGAAACCGGCCGCCTGGCCGCCGATTCGCTGGGCATGATGGGCCGCATCGTCACCGGCAAGGCCTCGCTGCAGAACGTTTCCGGGCCGGTCACCATCGCCCGCGTGGCCAATGTTTCGGCCAAGCGCGGCCTCGACTGGTTCCTGCAGTTCCTTGCCCTGCTGTCACTCAGCCTGTGCATCATCAACCTGTTGCCGATCCCGATCTTGGACGGCGGCCACCTGCTGTATTACCTTATCGAGTTGGTCAAGGGCAGCCCGCTGAGCGAGCGTGCCATCGCCGCCGGCCAATACATCGGCCTGGCGTTGCTGGCCGGGCTGATGGGGTTGGCGTTCTACAACGACATCCTCGGCCTGGTCCCGCGATGAACTTTTCCACGTTGTTGCCGTCTACAGCGTCGGCATCCCGCACCAATGAAATCGACCTTCCTACCGGACGTGACATGACGCGACTCCCCAATCGCCGCCTGCTGGCCCTCGCCCTCGCCGCCGTCACCGGCGCTCCCGCCCTGGCCCAGGCAGCCGAGCCCTTCACTGTCAGCGACATCCGCGTGGATGGCCTGCAGCGCATCAGCTCGGGCACGGTGTTCACCTACCTGCCGGTGGAACGTGGCGAGACCATCACCGACAACAAGGTCGGCGAGACCATCCGCGCCCTGTACAAGACCGGCTTCTTCGAAGACGTGCAGCTGGACCGCCAGGGCAGCATCCTGGTGGTGACCGTCAAGGAACGCCCGGCGATCAACAAGCTGACCGTCACCGGCAACAAGGACATCAAGTCCGAGCAGCTGCTCAAGGGCCTGTCCGACATCGGCCTGACCGAAGGCGGCACCTTCGACCGCCTGAGCCTTGACCGTGTGACCCAGGAGCTTCGCCGCCAGTACAACGACCGCGGCAAGTACACCGTCGAGATCACCCCGACCGTGAGCCCGCTGGACCGCAACCGCGTGGACATCGCGATCGCGATCAAGGAAGGCAAGGCGGCCAAGATCCGCCACGTCAACCTGGTCGGCACCGAGAAGTTCGAGAGCAAGGACATCCTGGAGACCTGGGAGTCCAAGGAGCACAACTGGGCGTCGTGGTACCGCCGTGACGACCAGTACTCCAAGGAAAAGCTGTCCGGCGACCTGGAAAAGCTCAACTCCTGGTACCTGGACCGCGGCTATGTCGACTTCAGCATCGATTCCACCCAGGTCTCGATCAGCCCCGACAAGCGCGACATGTTCCTCACCGCCGGCGTAACCGAGGGTGCGCAGTACAAGATCTCCGAGATCAAGGTCAGCGGCGACACCATCCTCCCGCAGGAGGACGTCGAGCGCATGGTGATCCAGAAGTCCGGCGACACGTTCTCGCGTGCGCTGCTGGAGTTCAGCTCGGACACCATCACCAATTCGCTGTCCAACATCGGCTACGCGTTCGCCAAGGTGAACCCGATCCCGACCACCAACCGCCCCGACCAGACCGTGGCGATCAACATGCAGGTCGTTCCCGGTCCGCGCGTGTCGGTGCGTCGCATTCTGTTCCGTGGCAACACGCGCACCTCCGACGAAGTGATGCGTCGCGAAATGCGCCAGTTCGAGAACAGCTGGTACTCGCAGGCCGCGATCGACCGTTCCAAGATCCGCCTGCAGCGCCTGGGCTACTTCGAGTCCGTTGATGTCGAGACTCCGGCCGTCAGCGGCAGCAACGACCAGGTCGACGTCGTCTACAACGTCAAGGAAACCACCTCCGGCAGCTTCGTGTTCGGCCTGGGCTATTCGCAGTCCTACGGCATGACCACGTCGGTACAGCTGTCGCAGAACAACTTCCTCGGCGGCGGCAACCGCGTGTCGGTCGAAGCCTCGCGCAGCAGCTACCTGCAACGCTATGGCTTCAGCTACACCAACCCGTACTTCACCGATGACGGCGTGTCGCTGGGCTACAACCTGTCCTGGCGTGAACTGGACTACTCCGACTTCAACACCGCGCAGTACAACAGCACCAATGGTTCTGCGCAGGTGGTGTTCGGCGTGCCGATCACCGAGACCGATACTGTCTCGCTGATGTTCGGCATCGACAGCAACCAGATCACCACCTACCCGGGCTCCACCCCGCAGTCGATCATCGACTACATCAACGTGCTGGGCAGCAAGACCTTCCATGCCTGGCGCACGGAGCTGGGCTGGGCGCGCGACTCGCGCAACGACTACTTCATGCCGACCCGCGGCACCTACCAGCGCGTTGGCCTGGAAACGACGCTGCCGGGCTCGACCATCGAGTACTACAAGCTGAATTACCAGATCAGCAAGTACTGGCCGATCATGCCCTCGCTGGTCATCAATACCCGTGCCGAAATCGGCTACGGCGACAGCTATGGCAGCGACAAGACTGCAATGGTGCCGGACGAGAAGGGCGAGCTGCGCTCGGTCACCGCCACGGGACTGCCGTTCTACGAGAACTTCTATGCCGGTGGTACCAACTCGGTGCGCGGCTTCGAGGACAACACCCTCGGTCCGCGTGAAGCGACCCGTGGCTACCCGGAAGGCCAGCCGCTGGGTGGTTCGCTGAAGACCGTCGGTTCGGTCGAAGCCTACTTCCCGCGCCTGTTCGACAGCCCGTCGGCACGCGTGTCGGCCTTCGTCGACTTCGGCAACGTCTACAACGGCACCAAGAACTTCAAGGCCAACGAACTGCGCGTCTCCACCGGTGTGGCCCTGCTGTGGCGCGCCCCGGTCGGCCCGATCTCGATCAGCTATGCCTTCCCGCTGAAGAAGGAAGACGATGACAAGATCGAGCGCCTGCAGTTCACGTTCGGTGGGCAGTTCTGACGAACCGCCCTGCGGTTCATCAGAACTGCACGCGCATCCCTCCTATCCCCCGCGCCGCTGGCGCGCCCCCCGTAACAAAGGGGGGCTCTCCACCAGACGGGTCTCGAATCGCCGGGCATTGCCCGGCGTTTTCGTTTTACTAGCTCGCCACCGCTGCTTCCCGCGCTCGCGTGAAATCATCTGGTGATGGCGCAGGGGGCTGACCAGGACCGTTGGCGCCATGGATGGCGCCATCGAGCCCCCAGGGATGGGTTTACGGCGTGTCCTGGGCAGCCCCCTGCGCCATCACCCCGGGACATCAGGCAGGCGCCGCTTTTGACCCCGCATGACCGCAATGGCGTCACACGTTAAACTCCCGCCGTGAATACTCCCACCTACACCGCCCAGCAACTCGCCGAGCAGTTCGGCCTGCAGGTCCATGGCGACCCCGCCACCGCCATCCATGGCGTGGCCACCCTCGCCCATGCCGGTCCTGGCCAGCTGACCTTCCTCGCCAATCCACGCTACCGCGCCCAGCTGGCCGACAGCCAGGCCTCGCTGGTGGTCCTGCGTGCCGACGACGCCGAGGCCGCCCCCGGCGCCGCGCTCGTCGCCAAGGACCCGTACACCACCTTCGCCAAGATCGCCGCGCTGTTCGACATCGCGCCGACGCGGCCGCCGGGCATCCACCCCAGCGCCGTCATCGATCCCAGCGCCCAGGTCGCGGCCAGCGCCCATATCGGCCCGTTCGTCTCCATCGGCGCGCGCAGCGTGGTCGGCGAGAACTGCATCATCGGCACCGGCAGCGTGATCGGCGAAGACTGCAGCCTGGACAATGGCTGCGAACTGATCGCCCGGGTCACCCTGGTTACCCGGGTCAAGCTCGGCAAGCGCGTGCGCGTGCACCCGGGTGCCGTGCTCGGCGCCGATGGCTTCGGCCTGGCGATGGACGCCGGCAAGTGGATCAAGGTGCCGCAGCTCGGCGGCGTGCGCATCGGCGATGACTGCGAGATCGGCGCCAACACCTGCGTCGACCGCGGTGCGCTGGAAGACACCGTACTGGACGACGACGTGCGCCTGGACAACCTGGTGCAGATCGCGCACAACGTGCAGATCGGCGCGCACTCGGCCATCGCCGGCTGCACCGGCATCGCCGGCAGCGCCAAGATCGGCCGCTACTGCCTGCTCGGCGGCCACGTCGGCGTGGTCGGCCACCTCGAGATCTGCGACAAGGTCGTGATCACCGGCAAGTCGGTGGTCCGCAATTCCATCCATGAGCCGGGCGAGTACTCGTCCGGCACCCCGTTGACCGACAACCGCACGTGGCGCAAGAACGCCGCGCGCTTCAAGCAGCTGGACGCATTGGCTCGCCGCGTCCTGGCCGCTGGCAAGGAGAAAGAATGAACGACACGCTGCAGCTTCCTATCGACGTCTGCGAGATCCAGGAACTGCTCCCGCACCGTTACCCGTTCCTGCTGGTGGACCGGGTGCTTGAACTCGACATCGAGGCCAAGCGCATCCTGGCGCAGAAGAACGTCAGCATCAACGAGCCGTTCTTCCAGGGCCACTTCCCGGGCCGCCCGATCATGCCCGGCGTGCTGATCATCGAAGCGTTGGCCCAGGCCGGTGGCGTGATGACCCAGCTCACGCTCGGCCGCGATGCGCAGTCCAAGCTGTTCTACATGGTCAAGGTGGAAAACGCCCGCTTCAACAAGCAGGTCGTTCCCGGCGACGTGCTGATGCTGGATGTGCAGATGAAGCGTCTGATCCGCAACATGGGCTGGTACTACGGCGAAGCCAAGGTCAACGGTGAAGTCGTTGCCTCGGCCGAAGTCATGTGCGCCGGCGCCAAGGGCTGATCCACTGGAGGCAGGAATGACTGACAACGCACCGCGGATCCACCCGACCGCCGTCATCGATCCGGCCGCGCGCCTGGCCGATGACGTGCAGGTGGGCGCCTTCACCCTGATCGGGGCCGATGTGGAAATCGGTGCCGGCACGGTGGTCGGCCCCCATTGCAGCATCCATGGCCCGACCCGGATCGGCCGCGACAACCGCTTCGTCGGCCATGCCGCCATCGGTGGCGAGCCGCAGGACAAGAAGTTCGCCGGTGAGCGCACCGAACTGGTGATCGGCGACCGCAACGTGTTCCGCGAGTTCGTCACGCTGAACCGTGGCACCGGCGGCGGCGGCGGCATCACCACGATCGGCAACGACAACTGGATGCTGGCCTACACGCACGTGGCGCACGACTGCCATGTCGGCAACTTCTGTGTGTTCTCCAACAACACCACCCTGGCCGGCCACGTGACCGTGGGCGACTACGTGATCATCAGCGGCTTCGCCGGTGCCCACCAGTTCTGCCGCATCGGTGCCCACGCCTTCCTCGGCATGGGTGCGCTGACCAACGGTGATGTTCCGCCGTTCACCATGGTCGGCACCGATTCGCTGGGACGCCCGCGCGGTATCAACAGCGAAGGCCTGAAGCGCCGCGGCTTCGACGCCGAGCGCATTTCCGCCATCAAGCGTGCCTACCGCACGCTGTACGTGGCGGGCCTGCCGCTGGCCGAGGCCAAGGTGCAGCTGACCGAACAGGCGCGTGACAGCGATGACGTGAAGGCCATGCTGGACTTCATCGAGCACGCCGAGAGGCCCTTGCTGCGATGAGCAGCACGACCGGCCAGGCGCCGGCCGGCGCCGCCGTGATTCCGCTGGCCTCGATGGCCGGCAGCGTCCCCGCGCAGCGGGTGCTCAGCGAGCGCCCGTTGCGGATCGCCCTGGTGGCCGGTGAGGCCTCCGGTGATCTGCTTGGTGCGGGCCTGATACGCGAGCTGAAGGCGCGCTTTCCGAATGCCGAATTCGCCGGCATCGGCGGCGATGCCATGCGCAGCGCCGGCTGCCAGACCTGGCACGATGCCAGCGAGCTGGCGGTGATGGGCCTGACCGAAGTGCTGCGCCACCTGCCGCGCCTGCTCAAGCTGCGCTCGGCGTTCCGCCAGCGTGCGCTGGAATGGCAGCCGGACGTGTTCATCGGCATCGACGCGCCCGACTTCAACCTGGGCATCGAGCGCTGGCTGAAGCAGCGCGGCGTACGCACCGTGCATTACGTCAGCCCCTCGGTCTGGGCCTGGCGCGAGAAGCGCGCCGAGAAGATCGGCAGCAGCGCCGACCTGGTGCTGTGCCTGTTCCCGATGGAACCGCCGATCTATGCCAAGCACGGCATCGATGCGCGCTTCGTCGGCCATCCGATGGCCGATGACATTCCGCTGCAGGGCAACCGTGAGGAAGCGCGCGCCGCGCTCGGTCTACCGACTTCGGCCAAGGTGCTGGCGGTGTTGCCGGGCAGCCGCCTGGGCGAAATCTCGCGCCTCGGCGAACCCTTCTTCGAGGCTGCCTGGCAGGTCTCCGAACGCATCCCGGGCCTGCACGTGGTGGTGCCTGCCGCCAACCCCGCCTGCAAGCGCCTGATCGAAGAGCAGCTGTCACGCTCGGCACTGCCGGTTGCCTACTCGCACGTGCTGGACGGCGAGGCACGCAACGCGATGATCGCCGCCGACGTGGTGGTGCTGGCCTCCGGCACCGCGACGCTGGAGGCGATGCTGGTCAAGCGGCCGATGGTGGTCGGGTACCGCGTCAACGAGCTGACCTACCGCCTGGTCAAGGCGCTGGGCCTGATCAAGGTCGACCGCTTCGCCCTGCCCAACATCCTGGCCGGCCAGGACCTGGCGCCGGAGCTGATGCAGCACGACTGCACGCCGGACAAGCTGGCCGCCGCCATCCAGCAGTGGTTCGACCACCCGCAACGGGTGACCGACCTGCAGGATACCTACGCCCGCCTGCATGAGCGCCTGCGTCGCAACGCCTCGGCCCGCGCCGCCGACGCCGTCGGCGAGCTGCTGATGCGCAACCAGGCCCAGGCATGAGCCGCCGCCACGCCGCAGCGGCCAGCCTGGCCCTGTTCGACGGCGCGGCGGTGGTCGAGCCCGAGCGCCTGGTGGCCGGTGTCGACGAAGCCGGCCGGGGTCCGCTGGCCGGGCCGGTGGCGGTGGCGGCGGTGGTGTTCGATCCCTCCCGGCCGCGCATCAACGGCCTGAACGATTCCAAGCAGCTCACCGCGGCCCGCCGCGAGCAGCTGCATGACCGCATCATCGAGCGTGCCCTGGCCTGGCACGTGGTGCTGGTGGACGTGGACACCATCGACCGCCTGAACATCTACCAGGCCACCCTGCAGGGCATGCGCGACGTGGTTGCGGCGGTCGCCCACGTGGCCGGCTTCGCCCGCATCGATGGCAACGTGGTGCCCAAGGGCCTGGTGCTGCCGGCGCAGGCGCTGGTCGGCGGCGACGGCATCGACCGCGCGATCATGGCCGCCTCGATCCTGGCCAAGGTCTCGCGCGACCGTTACATGCTGGACGTGCATGCCCGCCACCCGCAGTACGGCTTCGAGCAGCACAAGGGCTATGGCACCCCCGTCCACCTGGCCGCCCTGCGCGAGCACGGCCCCTGCATGGAGCACCGGCGCAGCTTCGCCCCGGTACGGGAGTGCCTCGGTTGACCTTGTAGAGCCGAGCCCATGCTCGGCTTTCCGGAGCAGCCGAGCATGGGGTCGGCTCTACAGGAAACGGCCTCCCGCACGTCTGAACCCGGTCGTCCCGCGGGGCATGTCAAGTCCTTGTCGCCACCCCCTGCCGTCGCTACCCTGACCGGGCACTCCAGCGCTTCCCGACCCCGGCGACGATTCCCCCGTCGGCACCCGGGGCCCGCGCGCTCCAACCTGGTCCGGCATGTCCAACTCCCGCTTCGTACATCTCCACGTCCACACCGAGTTCTCGCTGGCGGACTCCACCATCCGTGTGCCGGCCAAACCGGACCAGGCGGACCCGAAGAAGGCCAAGCAGGCCAACCTGCTGTCGCGCTCGGTCGAGCTCGGCCTGCCCGCGCTGGCGGTGACCGACCTCAACAACCTGTTCGCCCTGGTCAAGTTCTACAAGGCCGCCGAAGGCGTAGGCATCAAGCCGATCGCCGGTGCCGACGTGCTGATCGCCGAAGAGGGCCAGGACCCCTGGCGGATGACCCTGCTGTGCCGCGATCGCGAGGGCTACCTGAGCCTGTCGCGGCTGCTGACCCGCGCCTGGATGGAAGGCCATCGCCCCGAGGGCGGCGTGGCCGTGCACCCGGACTGGCTGAAGGCCGGCAACACCAACCTGTTCGCATTGGCCGGGCGGCAGAGCCTGGCCGGGCGCCTGGCGCTGGACGGCAAGCATGAGCTGGCCGAGCAGCAGCTGGCCGACTGGCAGCGCGTGTTCGGCGATGGCCTGCACCTGGAGCTGACCCGTACCGGCCGCGAGGGCGAGGAAACCTTCAACCAGTTCGCGCTGATGGCCGCCGGCCAGCGTGGCCTGCCGGTGGTGGCCAGCAACGACGTGCGCTTCCTGTCGCCGTCGGATTTCAGCGCGCACGAAGCGCGCGTGTGCATTTCCACCGGCCGCGTGCTGGACGACCCCAAGCGCCCGCGCGAGTACAGCGACCAGCAGTACCTGAAGTCGGCCGAAGAGATGTGCGCGCTGTTCGCCGACATCCCCGATGCGATCGACAACACGCTGGCACTGGCCGAGCGCTGCAACATCGAGATGCGGCTGGGCACCTACTTCCTGCCCAACTACCCGGTGCCCGACGACGAGACCCTGGACACCTGGATCCAGAAGATGTCGCGCGACGGCCTGGAAGAGCGCCTGGAGAAGAATCCGCTGGCGCCGGGCAAGACCCGCGAGGAGTACTTCGAGCGCCTGGAGTTCGAGCTCAATACCATCATCAAGATGGGCTTCCCCGGCTACTTCCTGATCGTTGCCGACTTCATCCAGTGGGGCAAGAACCAGGGCATCCCGATCGGCCCAGGCCGTGGTTCGGGTGCCGGTTCGCTGGTGGCCTGGGCGCTGAAGATCACCGACCTGGATCCGCTGCCGTACAACCTGCTGTTCGAGCGATTCCTGAACCCGGAACGCGTGTCGATGCCCGACTTCGACATCGACTTTTGCGAAACCCGGCGTGGCGAGGTCATCCGCTACGTGCAGGAAAAATACGGCCGCGATCAGGTGGCGCAGATCATTACCTTCGGTAAGCTGAAGGCGCGCGCGGTGCTGAAGGACACCGGCCGCGTACTCCAGATGAGCTATGGCCAGGTCGATCGCCTCGCCAAGCTGGTGCCCAACCACCCGACCGACCCCTGGGACCTGAAGCGCGCGCTCAACGGCGTACCCGAGTTGGCGAAGGAATATGCCAACGACAATCAGGTCCGCCGCCTGCTCGACCTCGCCACGAAACTGGAGGGGCTGCCGCGCCACTCGTCGACCCACGCCGCGGGTGTGGTGATCGGTGACCGGCCGCTGGCCCAGCTGGTGCCGCTCTATCGCGATCCGCGCTCGGACATGCCGGTCACGCAGTTCGACATGAAGTTCGTCGAGGGCGCGGGGCTGGTGAAGTTCGACTTCCTGGGTCTCAAGACCCTGTCGGTCCTGCAAAAGGCGGTGCAGCTGCTCGCCAAGCGCGGGGTCGAGGTCGATCTCGGCGCGCTGGCATGGGATGACGAGGCGACTTACGCGCTGCTCCAGAAGGGTGATACGGTCGGCGTGTTCCAGCTGGAATCGGAAGGCATGCGGCGCACGCTGTCGGCGGTGCGCCCGACCAATTTCGGCGACATCATCGCACTCGTGTCGCTCTATCGGCCTGGCCCGATGGACAATATCCCCAGCTTCGGTCGCCGCAAGCAGGGGACCGAGGAGATCATTTACCCGCATCCCCTGCTCGAACAGATATTGTCCGAGACCTACGGCATCTTCGTCTATCAGGAACAGGTGATGCAGGCCGCCCAGATCCTGGCGGGCTATTCGCTGGGCGGCGCCGATCTTCTCCGCCGCGCGATGGGTAAGAAGGTGAAGGCGGAGATGGACGCGCAGCGCGCGATCTTCGTCAAGGGCTGCGCGGAGGTGAACAACATCCCCGCACAAAAGGCCAATGAGCTGTTCGACTTGATCGACAAGTTCGCAGGGTACGGCTTCAACAAGAGCCATGCCGCCGCCTATGCGCTGCTCGCCTATCAGACCGCATGGCTGAAGGCGCATCACCCGCATGAATTTTATGCCGCGTCGATGTGCTACGACATGGCGCTGACCGACAAGCTGGCGATCTTCGTCGATGACGCGCGCCGCATGGGCGTGACGATGCTGCCCCCCTGCATCAACGCCAGCCAGGCCGAGTTCGACGTCGAGGCGCATGAGGATGGCTTGGCCGTCCGCTATGCGCTCGGCGCGCTGAAGTCGGTGGGCGAGGGGGCGATGGAGAAGCTGGTCGTCGAGCGACAGGCGGGCGGGGCCTTTGCCAGCCTCGACGCGCTGGCCAAGCGGGTCGACCCCCGCCTGATGAACAAGCGCCAGCTGGAGACGCTGGCCTCGGCGGGCGCGTTCGACGGGATCGAGCCGAACCGGGCGGGCGTCCATGCGGTCGCCGAAACCGTGCTCGCCATCGCCGCGCGCACCCATGAAGGGCGGACCAGCGGACAGGGCGGTTTGTTCGGCGAAACCGAGGTGGCGGGCGATGCGATCAAGCTGCCGACCGGCACCCGCTGGACCCTGTCGCAGCGGATGGA
>CAJYNG010000015.1 GCA_913775725.1 uncultured Stenotrophomonas sp.
CCGTTCGCGGCTTCTCCAAACGGCGCCGACCAAGGTCGGCATCTACCGGACGCCCGGCGTAGCCGGAACGAAAATGCCGCCCTTGCAGGCGGCATTTTCTGTAGGTGCCGAGCTTGCTCGGCACACCGATAGCACGTGTAGAGTCGAGCCATGCTCGACTCCTCTTCGGGTAGATGCCGACCTCGGTCGGCATGGTGTCAAAAGCCAAGTCGAGCACGGCTCGACTCTACAAAAGCCGGTCACGCCGCCGAAGCGGCTACCTTCTCCAGGATCCGCTTGCCGCTGCTTTCCAGCGCCGCGTCTTCCTTTTCCTTCTGCTGCTGCGCCAGCTTCGCGCCCGGGCATTGCGCCAGCATGTAGTTGGCATCGAAGTTGAGCTTCTCGACCAGGAAGTCGACGAACGCACGCACCTTCGGCGAGACCAGGCGGCCGCCGGCGAACACGGCGTTGAAGTCCACTTCCGGGCCCGTCCAGCCGGCCAGCACGCGGCGCACCATGCCCGATTCAACGAACGGCTTGGCCATCACGTCGCCGGTCAACAGCAGGCCTTCGCCGCACACCAGCGCACCATTGAGCGCGGACATGTCGTTTGCGGTCATCAGCGGGGTAACAGGGAAGTCACGCAGCTCGCCGCCGTTCTCGCCCAGCTGCCAGGTGAAGCGCGGCGAGTTGCCGGTGTGGTACGGCTTGCGCATCGCCAGGATGCGATGGAACTGCAGCTCTTCCGGGTGCAGCGGCTCGCCATAGCGCTCGATGTAGGCCGGGCTGGCGAACACCTGGGTGCGCAGACTGCCGAGCTTGCGCGCGACCAGATTGGAATCGGGCAGGGCACCTACGCGCAGCGCCAGATCCGCTTCGCCGGCGATCAGGTCCAGCTTCTCGTTGCCCATGTGCATGTCCAGGCGGATCTCTGGATACTGCGCATGGAACTGGCCCAGCAGCGGCGCGATCCATGTGATGCCGATCGAATAGGGCACGGTGAAGCGCAGCCAGCCACGCGGGCCGGACTGCAACTGGCTCACTGCGCTCTCGGCTTCTTCAAGCTCGCGCGCGATGCGCTGGCAATGCTCGTGGTAGATCGAACCGGCTTCGGTCAGGCCGAGGCGGCGGGTGGTCCGGTGCAGCAGGCGCGCGCCCAGGCGCGTTTCCAGCTCCTGCACTTTGCGGCTGACCGTGGTCTTGGGCAGGCCGAGCGATTTGGCAGCGGCGATGAAACTGCCTTGCTCGACCACTTTGACGAAGATCAGCGTCTCGTTGAGATCGTGGGACATGGTCTGGGATCCTGGACGTCGGGGATGGGACAATCGTGACAGAACGATTGGACCGGGAGCGGGATGATTATTCCCCTTAATCAGGACTAATCAAGTAAAGGTTTGAGGTCTATCGTGGCGCCATTCGTTATTTGGAGCCCGTCCGCCATGAGCCTGCGCAACATTCTTGCCCGTCTCCGGAACGCCGGCCAGAGCACCCTCGACCTGGCAATGACCGTTGAAGTCCGCCCGAGTTCCTTGGTACACAAGGACTTCCGTGAGTTTACCGCACCCATGCGTCAGCAGCGTGGCGGTGCCATCCGCCTGGCCCCGCATAAGGGCGACCGGTTGCGTCGAATCGGGACTATCCCGGATTTGGGAGGAAATGTCCCGTGAATGGGATGCTGACGCCCGAAGTTCTGGTCCTCGGCGGCACCGGTGCCGTCGGCCAGGGCGTGGTTGGCGCATTGCTGGAAGCCGGCAGCCCGGTGCTGGTGGTCGGTCGCGACCCGGGCCGGCTGGCGGCGTTGCATGAGCAGTTCGCCGACGAGCCGGGCCTGGAAACGCTGCTGGGTTCGCTCAGCGATGATGGCTCGGCGCGCGCACTGGCCGAACGCATCGCGCATCGCCCGCGCCCGCTGGCAGCGGTGATCGCCGCAATGGGCGGCCCTTACCGCCGCGGCCGCGTGACCGACCGCAACGGCGATGAGCTGCTGGGCGCGATGCAGGCCGATCTGATGCCGCACGTGCACGCAGTGCGTCATCTGCTGCCGCTGCTGCAAGACAACGTGCATGCGCGCCGTTACGTGATGATCGGCAGCCCGGCCAACGCCAAGCCCTGGGCGGGCTACGGCGAGACCTCGATCACCACTGCCGCGCTGCGCATGTACGCGCAGGTGGTGCACCAGGAAGCTCAGGCGTTGGGCGTGCGTGCGCAGATGCTGGAAGTCTGCAGCCCGGTGTGTACGCCTGCCAACGCGGCCAATGCCTGCATCGAGTGGCCCAGCTCGCTGCTGGTCGGCCGCCGCGTGGTCTCCCTGCTTGATGGCTGCCGCGACAACCGCGCCATCGTCCGCTGCGACAGCAGTGATGCCGAATTGCCGCGCGGCCTGCTGCACCTGGACGTTCCTCCCCTCTGGCGCGATACCGCGGGCGTCGCTTGACCTCGACCATGGTTGAGGTCGCAGGATACGCCGCCTGTTTTTGCAACACGTTCTCATCTAGCTGTACCACCCCTCCGTACGGATGCATGCCATGACTTCCCCCAATTCCACCCCACATCGTTTCGGTCATCGCATTGCGATGGTCGGCGTGTCGATCCTCGCCGCCGCCGTGCTTGCGGCCTGCAGCGGCGGCCACGCCGAAGAAGCCGGTGCACCGCCGCCGCCGCAGGTCAGCGCTGCACCGGTGCTGGTCAAGCAGGTCAGCCAGTGGGACGAGTTCAGCGGCCGCGTCGAAGCGGTACAGAGCGTTGAACTGCGTCCGCGCGTGTCCGGCTACATCGACAAGGTCAACTACGTCGAAGGCCAGGAAGTGAAGAAGGGCGAAGTGCTCTTCACCATCGACGCGCGCAGCTACCAGGCCGAGTACGATCGCGCCGCCGCCGAACTGGCGCGTGCCCGCACCCAGGCCACGCTGGCCCGGAGTGAATCCGAGCGTGCCAAGCGACTGTCCGAACAGCAGGCCATTTCCACCGAGACCGCCGAGCAGCGTCGTGCTGCGGCCGACCAGTCCGGTGCAGCTGTGCAGGCCGCGCAGGCCGCGTTGGATGCAGCCCGCCTCAACCTGGAGTTCACCAAGGTGCGTGCGCCGATCGACGGCCGTGCCGGCCGCGCGATGGTCACCGCCGGCAACCTGGTCACCGCCGGAGACAGCGCCAGCGTGCTGACCACGCTGGTCTCGCTGGATACCGTGTTCGTCTACTTCGATGCCGACGAAAGCACCTTCCTGCGCTACGCACAGATGGCACGCAAGGGTGAACGCCCGAGCGAGCGTGACAGCGATCTGCCGGTGAAGGTCGGCCTGTCCGGCGAAGAGGGCTACCCGCATTCGGGCAAGGTCGATTTCCTCGACAACCAGGTGGCCCGCAGCACCGGCACCATCCGCGTCCGCGCGCTGCTGGACAATGCCGATCGCCAGTTCACGCCGGGTCTGTTCGCCCGCGTGCAACTGCTTGGCAGCGGCCAGTTCCAGGCCCTGCTGATCGACGAGAAGGCCGTTCTGACCGACCAGGATCGCAAGTACGTCTACGTGGTCGACAAGGATGGCAAGGCCCAGCGCCGTGACATCCAGCTCGGTCGCACCGCCGATGGCCTGCGCATTGTCGAGCACGGCCTGGCCGCCGGCGACAAGGTGATCATCGACGGCGTGCAGAAGGTCTTCATGCCGGGCATGCCGGTGCAGGCCAAGGCCGTGGCGATGCAGCCGCAGGCTGCGCCGCCGGCACCGGGCCGTGATGCGACTGCCGCACTGAACCACTGATCCGCGTCCCCGCTTAGCTGCCGGCGTCAGCGGCAGCCGTTCCTGCCTTCGTCAAAATGACGAGGGGCAGGGCGGCTGTTGCCCGCCGAACGCCTTTCCCAGGAATTCCTCCATGGACTTTTCCCGTTTCTTCATCGACAGGCCGATCTTCGCGGCGGTGCTGTCGATCGTGATCTTCGCCGCAGGCCTGATCACGATTCCGATCCTGCCGATCAGCGAGTACCCGGAAGTGGTACCGCCGTCGGTGGTCGTGCGCACGGTGTATCCGGGCGCCAACCCCAAGGTCATTGCCGAGACCGTTGCCACTCCGCTTGAAGAGGCGATCAACGGCGTCGAAGGCATGATGTACCTGAAGTCGGTTGCCGGCTCGGACGGCGTGCTGCAGATGACCGTGACCTTCCGCCCGGGCACCGACCCGGACGCAGCGGCGGTGAAGGTGCAGAACCGTGTGGCGCAGGCGCAGGCGCGCCTGCCCGAGGACGTGCGCCGGCAGGGCGTGACCACGCAGAAGCAGTCACCGACCTTCCTGATGGTGGTGCACCTGACCTCGCCGCAAGGCAAGTACGACACCCTGTACCTGCGCAACTACGCCCGCCTGCACGTCAAGGATGCGCTGGCGCGTATTCCAGGCGTGGGTGACGCGCAGATCTTCGGTGGCGGCGACTACGCCATGCGTGCCTGGCTGGACCCGGACAAGGTGGCCTCGCGCGGCCTGACCGCCAGCGACGTGGTGCGCGCCATGCGCGAGCAGAACGTGCAGGTCTCGGCTGGCCAGCTCGGTGCCGAGCCGCTGCCGAACAGCCAGTTCCTGACCCTGATCAACGCCCAGGGCCGGCTGAAGACCGAAAAGGAATTCGGCGACATCGTGCTCAAGAGCGGTGTGGACGGCGAGATCGTGCGCCTGGCCGATGTGGCCCGCCTGGAACTGGGCGCCGGTGACTACACCCTGCGCTCGCAGCTGGACGGCAAGAACGCGGTCGGTATCGGTATCTTCCAGTCGCCCGGCGCCAACGCGCTGGAGATCCGCGACCAGGTCATCTCGACGATGGACGAGATGCAGAAGACCATGCCGGCCGACGTGAAGTACGAAGCCGTGTATGACACCACCATCTTCGTGCGTGACTCGATCAAGGCCGTGGTCTCCACGTTGCTGGAAGCCATCGCCCTGGTGGTGCTGGTGGTGATCCTGTTCCTGCAGACCTGGCGTGCCTCGATCATCCCGTTGATCGCGGTGCCGGTGTCGGTGGTGGGTACCTTTGCCGCGCTGTATCTGCTGGGCTTCTCGATCAACACGCTGAGCCTGTTCGGCCTGGTGCTGGCGATCGGCATCGTGGTCGACGACGCGATCGTGGTGGTGGAGAACGTCGAACGCAACATCGAGGAAGGGTTGTCGCCCACCGCAGCGGCCCACCAGGCCATGCGCGAGGTCTCCGGCCCGATCGTGGCGATCGCGCTGGTGCTGTGTGCCGTGTTCGTGCCGATGGCCTTCCTGTCCGGCGTTACCGGCCAGTTCTACAAGCAGTTCGCAGTCACCATCGCCATCTCCACGGTGATCTCGGCGATCAACTCGCTGACCCTGTCGCCGGCCCTGGCCGCGCGCCTGCTGAAGGCCCATGGTGCTCCGAAGGACGCGCCGAGCCGTCTGATCGACCGCCTGTTCGGCTGGGTGTTCCGTCCGTTCAACCGCTTCTTCAAGTCCAGCTCTGAGAAGTACGAGCGTGGCGTGGCCCGCATCCTCGGCCGCCGCGGCGCGGTGTTCGTGGTCTACGCGATCCTGCTGGTCGGTACCGGCGTGATCTTCAAGCTGGTGCCGCCGGGCTTCATTCCGACCCAGGACAAGCTGTACCTGATTGCCGGTGTGAAACTGCCGGAAGGTTCGTCGATCGCGCGTACCGATGAAATGTTGCGCAAGGTCGCCAAGATCGCCCAGGAAACCGATGGCGTGGCCCACACCATCTCGTTCCCGGGTTTGAACGCGCTGCAGTTCACCAACACGCCGAACACCGGTGTGGCGTTCATTCCGCTCAAGCCGTTCGCCGAGCGCCATGGCCGTACCGCCGCGCAGATCAATGCCGAGATCAACCAGAAGATCGCCGGCCTGCAGGAAGGCTTCGCGTTCGCGATGATGCCGCCGCCGATCCTGGGCCTGGGCAACGGCAACGGCTACCAGATGTTCATCGAAGACCGTGGCAACCTGGGTTACGGCGCGCTGCAGAATGCCGTGCAGGCGATGCAGGGCACCGTTGCGCAGACGCCGGGCATGGCCTTCCCGATTTCCAGCTACCAGGCCAATGTGCCGCAGCTGGATGCCGAGGTCGACCGCGTCAAGGCCAAGGCACAGGGCGTGCAGCTCACCGAACTGTTCGACACCCTGCAGACCTACCTGGGTTCGGCCTACGTCAACGACTTCAACCAGTTCGGCCGTACCTGGCAGGTGATCGCCCAGGCAGATGGTCCGTACCGCGAGACGGTCGAGGACATCGGCAAGCTGCGCACCCGCAACGACCGCGGCGAGATGGTGCCGATCGGTTCGATGGTCACCATCAAGCAGACCTTCGGCCCGGACCCGGTGCTGCGCTTCAATGGCTACCCGGCAGCGGACCTGGCCGGTGAAGCCGACCCGCGCCTGCTGTCTTCGGCCGAGGCGATGAACAAGCTGACCGAGATCGCCGGCAAGGTGCTGCCGGTGGGCATGACCACCGAATGGACCGACCTGAGCTACCAGCAGGCGACCCAGGGCAAGGCTGCCTTCATTGTCTTCCCGGTGGCGATCATGCTGGCCTTCCTGGTGCTGGCCGCGCTGTACGAGAGCTGGTCGCTGCCGCTGGCGGTGATCCTGATCGTGCCGATGACCCTGCTGTCCGCGCTGTTCGGCGTCTGGCTCACCGGCGGTGACAACAACGTGTTCGTGCAGGTCGGCCTGGTGGTGCTGATGGGCCTGGCGTGCAAGAACGCAATCCTGATCGTCGAATTCGCCAGAGAGCTGGAGATGGGCGGCAAGGGCATCGTTGAAGCCGCGCTGGAAGCCTGCCGCCTGCGCCTGCGCCCGATCGTGATGACCTCCATCGCGTTTATCGCCGGCACCGTACCGCTGGTGCTGTCGCACGGTGCAGGCGCCGAGGTGCGCTCGGTGACCGGTATCACCGTGTTCGCCGGCATGCTGGGCGTGACCCTGTTCGGCCTGTTCCTCACGCCTGTGTTCTACGTGGCCCTGCGCAAGTTCGTCACCCGCAATGGCGGTGGCCAGCTGGTGCAGCACGGCGAGCCGACCATCCACCACTGACATGGAACCCCGTCGCCGCCGGTCACTGGCCGGCGGCGGCTTTCCCCTCACAAGGCATGAATCCATGAACACCCATCAGAACAAGATCGCGCTGGTCACCGGCGCCACCCGTGGCATCGGCGCGGAAACTGTGCGCCAGCTGGCCCAGGCCGGCGTGCACACGCTGCTGGCCGGCCGCAAGCGCGAGACCGCCGTGGAGCAGGCGCTGAAGCTGCAGGCCGAGGGCCTGCCGGTGGAAGCCATCCAGCTGGACGTGACCGATGCAGCCAGCATCGCCGAAGCGGTCGAGCAGGTGCGCCAGCGCCATGGCCGCCTCGACATCCTGGTCAACAATGCCGGCATCATGATCGAGAACCCGGCGCAGGCGCCGTCGGAGCAGTCGCTCGATACCTGGAAGCGCACCTTCGACACCAACGTGTATGCGCTGGTGGCGGTCACCCAGGCATTCCTGCCGCTGGTCAAGCAGGCCAAGTCCGGGCGCATCGTCAACGTATCGAGCATGCTCGGCTCGCAGACCCTGCATGCCGACCCGGCGTCGGGCATCTACGATTTCAAGGTGCCGGCCTACAACGCCTCCAAGGCGGCGGTGAACAGCTGGACCCTGAGCCTGGCCTACGAACTGCGCAACACCACGATCAAGGTCAACACCGTCCATCCGGGTTATGTGAAGACCGACATGAACGGCGGCAACGGCGAAATTGAAATCAGCGAAGGTGCACGTTCCAGCGTGGAAATGGCGCTGATCGGTGAATCGGGCGCCAGTGGCAGCTTCACCTACCTGGGCGAGGTGCTGCCATGGTGATCCGCACGTTGGCGATGGCGGTCTCCAGCCTGGTGCTGGCAGGCTGTGTCAGCGTCGGCCCCAACTACAAGGCCCCGGTGCAGGAGCCGGTGGTCCTCCAGAGTGCACAGCAGCCGGTCTTCAGTACCGTCTCGCCGGTGGCGAGCTGGTGGGCGCAGTTCGATGATCCGGTGCTGGAAGAACTGGTTCACGGCGCACTGTCGGACAACCTGGACCTGCGTGTGGCCGTGGCCCGCGTCAGCCAGGCCCGCGCAGTGTTCGTCGAAAGCCGCTTCGACCAGGCGCCGCACATCACCGCAGGCGGCAGCTACGACCGCCGCAAGCAACCCGATCCGCAGCTGGGTGGGCAGCGGGTGTTCAGTGAAAGCTACCAGCTCGGCTTCGACGCCGGCTGGGAGCTGGATCTGTTCGGCCGCAAGCGCCGTGCTGCCGAAGCCGCACGCGCCGACCTCGGTGCCGAGCAGGCCAACCTGGCCGACGCGCAGGTGCTGGTCGCCGCCGAAGTGGCACGCAACTACTTCGAGCTGCGCGGTACGCAGAAGCGCATCGCGGTGGCCCAGCACACGCTGGAAAACCTGCGCGATACGCAGAAGCTGACCGAGGCGCGCTGGGAACTGGGCGCGGGCAGCGAGCTGGATGTGCAGAGCAGCCGTGCCCGCCTGAAGGCGATCGAGGCTGACATCCCGCTGCTGGAAGTGGCCGAGGTGCAATCGCGCAACCGGCTGGCCGTGCTGCTCGGCCAGCGCCCGGAAGTGCTGACCGACATGCTCGCACCGCATGACGTACCAGCCTTCGCCAAGGCGCTGCCGCTGGGTGACACCCGCGAACTGCTGCGCCAGCGCGCCGACGTGCGCGTGGCAGAGCGTCGCCTGGCTGCGGCTACCGCACGCGTGGGCGTGGCCACCGCGGATCTGTTCCCGCGGCTGTCGCTGTCCGGCTTCGTCGGTTTCCTCGGCGGCGATGCCAGTGGTCTGGTCAATGGCAACAACAAGGCCTGGTCGCTGACCCCGTCGCTGAGCTGGGCGGCCTTCGATTTCGGTACCGTGCGTGCACGTCTGCGTGCCAGCAAGGCAGAAGCCGAAGGCGTGGCCGCGCAGTATGAGCAGGCGGTGCTGCTGGCCCTGGAAGACACCGAGAACGCGCTGACCCGCTATTCCAAGCAGCAGGCGCGGTTGGCGATCGTGGTCGAGCAGGCGCAGGCGGCACGTCGTGCCGAATCGCTGGCGCAGATCCGCTATCGCGAAGGCTCGGAGGACTTCCTGACGCTGCTGGATGCGCAGCGCACGCAGCTGGCTGCGGATGACGCGTTGGCCGCGGCCGAATCCGAAGTCAACGTCAGCGTGGTCGGTGTGTACAAGGCGCTGGGTGGCTGGGGGCAATCACCGCAGCAACCGAGCGTGGCGCAGGTGCAGTAGTCCGAAGGGGACGGAAGCGATGGCTTCCGTCCCCTTCTTCTTTCATGGCCAAAGTTGGGCGGGTGCGGCGCGAGCCGTGCACGTGGTCACAGTCATGACGTTTCTGACTCTGCCGGAAGCCGTGTCCGCCGTGTAACTAGTGGGGCAGGCTCTTGGGAGGACAGACGATGACCGACGACAAACGGGATACCCAGCGCATGCTGTTTGGTGATCCGGGGCCACCCGATGCCGGGCTGTCGGTGGCCGTTGTGGTGCTGCTGGTACTGGCGGCGATGGCTGCGGCGATCGGTTTCGTGCGTCTGCCGGATCCGATGCTGGGGCTGGGCCTGATCGGGATCGCCGTGTTTCTCGCTGTCGGTGCCCGCATCTGCCAGGCACGCAATCAGCACCAGGCACTGTACCGGTTGTTGTCACGGCAGCCGCCACCGTAGGCGCGGCTGCCGTGCAGGATCATGGCGTGGGCCAGTCGAGTTCGACCACCAGCGGGAAATGATCCGACGGCAGCACACCGTCGATGCGCCGGTCATCGGTGAGGAAGCTGCGGGCATGGAAGCCGCGTACCAGCACCCAGTCCAGCTGCACGGTGGCCCTGCCGGTGAAGTCATGGAAGGTGGGGCGCGGGCCCTGCGGCGCCTTCACCTGGGTGCGCGTGTCCTGCAGCACGCGGGTGAACGCCTTGTAGGTGTCTCCGCCGGGTTCGCTGTTGAAGTCACCGGTCAACACCACCGGCAGATCAGCCGGCAGCGTCGCCAGGCGCTTTTCGATCAGTTCGGCACCCTTCACGCGGCGCGGCTCGTCCTCGTCGCGGTAGGGCAGGTGGGTATCCATGAAGTAGAAACGGCGACCATCGTCGAGGCGCCGGAACACGGCCCAGGTGACCATGCGGGGATACAGGTTGCCCCAGGTGATGCTGCCGGGCAGGTCCGGTGTATCGGACAGCCAGAAGTTGCCCGACTCTTCGATGGCCAGCACCTTGCTGTCGTAGAACACGCCCATGTGTTCATCGCCGCTGCCACCCCGGCGGCCCTCGCCGAACCAGCGGTAGCCGGGCAGGTGTTCGGTCAGGTAGTCGGCCTGTTCCTTCACCAGTTCCTGGGTGCCAATCACCGCCGGGTGCGCATCGAGGATGACCTTGACCATCGCGTCGCGGCGATCGGGCCAGCGCTTGCCCGGTTCGGTATCAGCCGGGGTGCGGACGTTGAACGACATCACCTTCAGTGGCGCCGGTGTAGCGGCCCAGGCGACGGCAGGCAGAGCAAGCGCCAACAGCGCACACAGCGCAGGGCGGCGGAAGCGCGACAACATCGTGGAATCCCTCCATTCCATGAAAACGGTTTCACGGAGCATGCCATGGAAGACGAAGGCAGCGGTATGCCGGGATGGGCGGCTGGCCGGCTGGCCGGCTGGGCGTGCTGCGCCGTCTTTGCGATCAGTCCTCGATCTCGCCGCGGCGGCTGGCGGCGCGAACCGCCTGCGCGGTGGTCGCTACACCCAGGCGCTGGCGTGCGCGTCGCAGGTGGTTTTCCACCGTGCGTGCGGAAAGCCCAAGCGTGGCGGCGATTTCTGCCTGCCGACGTCCGGCGGCCACCCAGCGCAGAACCTCGCGCTCGCGGGTGCTCAGCGCACTTCCTGACAGTTCCGCAGGGGACTCGGCCAGACGGCGCGCGGCACGGAAGGCTGCGGTTGCAACAGCTTCCAGCTGCAGGCGCGCGCTGGGAGATGCATCGATCGAAGTCCCGGCAACGCTGATCGCGCCCTCCAGGCCGGTGGTACCGAACACCGGCACCTGCAGGCCATGCAGGCCTTCGCCACGCGGTTGCTTCACTACCTGATAGCGTTCGCCGCGCACGCCCTGGCGCTTGCTCCAGAAGAATGGCGCGTCGCTGTCCAGCACGTGGCGATTGACCGGGCAGGCGTGCAGGTAGCGGGCAAGGTCGGTGTCGCTGCCATCGCCGAACCAGTCGCCCTCGATCCAATACACGCGCTGCGTGCCGCGTTCCAGCCCGGTGCCAGTGGCGAACACCAGCACGCGGTCGTAGCCGAGGGGGGCCGCGATGCTGCGCAGGACCGCGCCCACTGCGGCGAGCGAGTGGGCGTGGTCCATTTCCAGCAACGCCTGTACCAGTGCGGTCATCCGGATCAGCGTCCGGCCAGTGCGTCGAGCAGGGTGCGCGCAGCCAGCTTGCCCAGCGCGTTGCCGGCCAGTGGGCTGTCGCCGGTCAGCAGCAGGCGGTCCTGCAGCACGCTGCCATCGATGCCGTCATTGACGATCTGCACGCCCTGCTGTGCCAGGCGCTCACCGAAGAACCACGGCAGTTGCCCGGGCATGTAGCCGATCTCCGGTGTCTGCCGGTCCATCGCATCGGGGAAGGCACAGATCCGGTAGCCGCGGAACAGCGAACCACCATCAGCCTCGTCGACGCCCGCGGCCAGCAACGCGGCCGGACCGTGGCAGAGGGTGATGATGTGGCGTTGCTCGGCCATCGCCCAGTGCAGGACCGACTTCACGGCGCGGCTCTGCGGCAGGCCGATCAGCGCACCATGGCCACCGGGAATGAACACGGCCGCGTAGTCCGAATCCGCAGCGAGGCTGGCAACCACCTCGTCCAGCGGCAGCGGCTGGCGGAAGCGTTCTTCATAACGCGCGTACAGTCCTCCGATTTCCTTGTCCTCCTGCGGGAACGCCCACCACTCGAACTTGGCGGCGTTGCCGGACAGCGTGGCCACATCGATGTCGAAGCCGGCCTTGTCCAGGTGGTACATCGGCAGCAGCGTTTCCACCGGATGGTTGCCGGTGGAGAACAGGTGGCCATTGGCGGTGGGCAGGTAGCGCTCGTCGGCGGCGATCATCAGCACCTTCCAGCGGCCATCGCGGCGCGCATCCGGGTAGTCGGCGCCGGCAAGGTTGCTCTTGGGCGAGGTGAACTGCGACAGCGAGTAGGGCGACGGGAAGAAGGCATCGCGCTCGGCCGGGTCGGGACTGGGCTGGCGGCTGGGCTCTTGGGTGTTCATGCGGACCTCCGTTGGGGGAATGGTGAGCCCAGCATAGGAGGCCGGGTGCGCAGGCGCGATGAGGGATTCCCCTCAATCGACCGCCCGCGGATGTTGCGTCGCGCCACCGGGTCGGTTGGACAGCGGGATTATGTCGTGCTATCTAGCCGGTGCCGGGATAATCCCGGCATAACCACACAGCAAGCAAAGGAATGAAAATGAAAAGATTCGCCCGAGCATTGCGCGTCACTCTGAATATCCATCCGAACGAGAAGAGCAGTGTGTGGAATACCTGGCCGCTCTGGGTCGAGTTCTGATCCTGCGGGGCAACCCCGCGATTGAGCGGTAGCAAGACGAAGGGACTCGTCTTTCGAGTCCCTTCCTGCCGGAGACGCACTGCATGCAAGGGATGTCGAATGAAGGCAGCGGCATTGCTGCCGAGCGCCTGGCTGCGCGCGTGGAGCGCGAAGGACCGGTGCTGAAACTGGAAACTGGCGGTGTCGGGGTGTTCTGCCCGGAGCTGGCCGGCAAGGTCGACAAGGAGAATTCCGAGCACCTGTTCGTGGTCGAGTCGCTGGCCGACCTGTTCCGCCGGCACGAACGCGTGCGCTGGACCGAAGTACGCAGTCTGATCGCCACCCGCAGCGCCGAGCTCACCGGGGTGCAGACCCTGGAGGCGCTGCAGTCGCGCATGCGGCAGGCATTGAACGCACTGTGCGGGCGCGAGCTGGATGCCACGCCAGCTGTGTGGAAGGTGATGGCGCATCCGCTGGTGCCGCTGGTGATCGACGGGCTCGACGCGCGCGGCAACGCGGCCATCGAACGTGCCCTGCATCTGCGCTACACCACCCAGGTCGAGCAGGTCATCCATCGGCGCCATCTGTTGCGGAACTTCCTTATCGGTCGTGGCGAATCGCGGGCGATTGCAACCGAGCTCAAGCGCAGGGTCCGCAGCGGACGTTCGGCGCTGGACTACGCGCAGTCATTGCTGACCCTGCGCGAGCGCATCGGCCTGGACAAGGTTACCTACCTGGTCACCGTGCAGCTGATCGCCATTTCCGGCGTGCCCGGCATGATGGCCGCCTGCCTGCTGCTGGCGATGCAGATGCATCCACAATGGCGCCAGCGCATCGAGGAGGAATTCGCGCCGCTCTCGGATGCGGAGATCCACGCGCTGCCGATGGCCAGGATTCCCTGCACCATGCGTTTCCTGAAGGAAGTGATGCGGTTGTACTCCACACCCTTCAACAACCGGCGCGTGGCCGCCTGCGATCTGCAGGTGGAAGGGCAGGCTATTGCCGAAGGCACCGTGTTCGAGTTGAGCTCGTTCATCCAGCATCGCTCGGCGAAGTACTGGGATGACCCGTTGCAGTTCGATCCCGATCGCTGGCTGCCCGAGCGGCGCAAGCGCACCGCCGGCATCTATGTGCCTTATGGCTTCCCGACGCGCTCCTGCGTTGGATCGGCGGTGGGCAACGCGCAACTGGTACTGCTGTGTGCGTTGCTGGCACGCGAATTCCGTTTCACCCCCAGCGCCGACTACCGGCCCGAGGTGCGCATGGAGGGCTTCGCGATCCCGGCGGCGCTGCATGGCACGTTCTCGCGTCGCACGGCGATTGCCTGATCTGCCGGGGCCGGCGGCTTACTTTTCCGTTCGCCCGTGTTCCTGCATGTCCTCATGCAGGATCCGGCGCAGCTCGACGATGGCCGGCGTGGCTTCCTGCACGCTGTGCCCGGATACGATCACCTTCTCCGACTCGGCGCGCGGCAGGTGCGAACTCCAGTAGGGCACCAGCCCGTCGTCAGTCTTCTCCAGCGGTCCATCGGCCTTGGCGCGCGCGATGATCGAGTGGTAGTGGACCTTCGGCGACATCGGCAGGTCGGCCACGGCGCGGACGAAAGGATCGTCCTTGTCCAGGTTCTGGATGCTGTTCATCTGATAGCCGTGCTTGCCGTCATTGCGATCGATCTGACCGTCGTTGGCGATGGTGGCGACGTCTTCCAGTACGGTCAGGGGCAACCGCACCAGGCGTCCGATCCAACGGCCCAGGCGGGTACCTGCCACGTCGGTACCGCGGTGCGGGGTGGCAATGAACACCACGCGCGATACTTCCGGTTCCGGCAGGAAGGTCAGTACCGGTGCGCCTTTGGTGCGCAGCAGTTCGCGCTGTGCCGGCGTCATCTGCGCAGTCGCCAGCAGGGTGTCCACCAGGTGATCGCCGGAAGAGGAGATCATCAGCCGTGCGATCACGCCGCCCATGCTGTGCCCCACCAGCACCATGTCATGCGAGGCCTGCGCCTTGCCGCTGGGGTCGAAATGCTTGAACACCTCGGCCAGCGTATGACGCATCGCATCGTGGCTCATCGCGATGGGCATGTTGGTCGGGTAGTAGAACTGCCAGATCTGGAAATCCTGGCGGATCTCGTCGTCACGCATCAGCTCGTTGGCGACGTTGACCCAGGCTTCCGGGCTGCTGGCCAGGCCATGGATCATCAGCAGCACGCGGCGCTTCGGGTCGTAGGGCTGCATCATGTACAGATGCGGCGTTTCGATGCCGCCCTTGCCGCCGAACAGCGAGCGCAGCGACTGGTGGCTGAAGTTGGAGCGGGCCAGCCACAGCGCATAGCCAGCGGTGAAATTCGCGGCCAGCGGCACTTCCTGTCCGTGCAGGGTGACTTCCGTGACCTGGTAGGGATCGTGGATTTCCAGTGCCGGCTCGTCGTCGTGCAGCACTTCCCAGAGGTTCTTTCCAGAGAAGCGAAGCAGCACTGTCATCGACGGCGACGGCATCTCGCTCCAGCTCTGCTGCGGCGAAGCGGTGGGCCGCGTAGCAGGCGTCGCTGCCGGCGTGGACGTGGTGCTGGCCGGATCGTCCATCACCGCCACCAGTTCGGCACCGAATCCATCGCGGCGATGCACGCTGCGCAGCGTGCCGGTGAACGACAGCAATGCGGCGGGGACCAGTTCGGTCGGCGTTCGTGTGTCCAACGGCGATGCATCGGCGGACGGCGTCAGCACGAAGGTCCAGCGGCCCAGCGTCAGGTGGCTGGCATCGTTGCGGACGCGCCCCGTTGCGTACGCGTTGTACAACTGAACCGAGGCTTCCTGCACGGCCAGGTTGTAGTAGTCGCGCACCTGGGTCTGGCGGTCTTCGAAGCCACGCTGGTTGGCCGTGCGCTCGGTGAAGAACAGATAGGCATAGGCCTGGCGTGCAACCTGCATCCATGCATCCAGGCGCGGCTGGAAGTCGGCATCCAGTTCGGTGATTGCGGTCTTGGCACGGCCCGAGGTGGAGTACTCGCGTTTGGGAGAGGGCAGGGCCATTGCGTACTGCACACACAACTCGGCCAGGCTCGACCGCTTGTCTTCCTCGCGCACCACGATGCTGGCTTCCATCGCCTCGATGCAGGGCAGGCCCGGCTTGGCACAGACGCCTTCATCGAGCCCGGCCACGCGCAGCGTTTCCGTCGTCGCCGAGCTGAGCTTGCCGGTGGTGAGAATGTCACCGCGCTTGAGCGCGATGTACTGGCCGGGCGTGACCGAGGCGACCTGCACCGACGGCCCGAACTGGCGCAACGTGGCACAGCCGCCCAAGGTGAGCAGCACGGTGATGATGAGGGTCGTGCGGCCGATGAAGCCCAAGCCCGTGGTAGCCATACGATCCTCCTGCGCGGTGGCGCCACTCTAGCGGTCGGCATGTCAAAGCGGAAGATACCGGGCGGTCGGTTTGTGCCGTGAAACCCCTGCCATGCAAGCGATTCAGGCATTGCCGTGTGACACTGGGGTGAATGGGCGAATGCAGGGACTGCGATGCGCTGGCTTGAGACCCGTGTTCCACCGCCGCTGGTGATGCTCCTGTGTGGCGCCATCGGCTACCTGGCAAGCCGTCTGGCAGCGGCACCGCTGGTGCCGCTGCCGATGCCGGCATCGCTGGCCGGTGGGTTGGTGGCCATCGGCTTAACGTTGAACCTGCTGCCGAAGCTGGCTTTCCGTCGCGCGCGTACCACGGTGAACCCGCTGCGCCCCGCAGTGGCGAGCGCGCTGGTCACGCAGGGTGTGTACCGTTACACGCGCAATCCGATGTATCTGGGCCAGGCCACGGTGCTGGCAGGCGTCATGTTGTATCTGCGGAGCCCGGTCGCGTTGCTGGCTGTCCCGCTGTTCGTGCTGTACATCACGCGGCTGCAGATCGTGCCGGAAGAGCGGGCGCTGTCGGCCCGCTTTCCCGAGGCATACACCGCCTTCCGTCAGCGAGTACGACGCTGGCTGTAGCGCGGATCAGTCCACTACTGCGTGATCTGGCACTTCACCGCAGCGGAATAGCCCTCATAGTCGTCACCCGCGATGACGTGCAGGGTGTGGCGCTTGTCGATGCGCTTCACGTACGAGGGCTCTTCGGTGTTGGCGTATTCGTTGACCGTGGTCACCGACCAGGTCCTGGCGAGGTGCTTGGGATCGACACCGTTCAGATACACGAAGATGCTCTTCTCACCTTCGGCGACATTCACATCGGCATTGGTGACGGTACCGCCGAACAGGGCGACCGGCGTGGTTTCCGGCTCGAACGTGCCGCCGGGCTTCCTGGCCAGGCCGGCGGCCTGCAGGGCATCGATGGCCTCGGCTTCGCTGAAGTTGGAACCTGCCTTGCAGGCCAGCAGGGCTTCCAGCGTCGCGGTGCCGGTGGGGGCGATGGCGGCATGGGCTGTGGCGCCCGCGGAGAGCGTGGCCAATGCCAGGACCAATATGCCGGCTTGGGAGTTCATTGCAGATCCTTCTGTTCGTGACGGAGCGGGGCACCCGGTGGGGCGCGCACGCGATGATTATGAGCCGAAGCAGGTGTCACGAACGTGTACGAAGCGAATGCGTGCTTGAACGGCGCAGCGACCCTGCTGGGCCGCTGCGCCATGCCATCAATTGCTGGCTGCCTTCACGGCTTCTGCCGCGTCCACGATGCCTGGCCCGCAACCTCCCGGGCAGTTTGCTGCCGCGATCGGGCGCGCGGTTCGACGCAGGATCTCCTTGACCTGATCAGTGGTCTTGGGGACCGGTGCCACGGCCTGCATCAGTGCAACGATGCCCGCGACATGGGGCGCCGCCATCGACGTGCCGGACATGAAGTCGAAGGCGTTGTTGCCCACGGTGGACAGAATGCCCTGTGCCGGGTGCTGGCGGGTCGGTGCGCAGTTGGTCTGGTTCGGCGGCGTGGCCAGTGGCAGGAACTCGCCCACTGAGGCGCGGCACGACCAGGTCTCGCCGCCGGGCGCGGTGATGTCGATGCCTGCGCCATAGTTGGAGTAGAACGCACGACGCCCGCCCTGGTCGTTGGCAGCCACCGCGATCACGCCCTTGCAGTTCGCCGGGGCAAACTCGGACACATCCAGATTGCTGTTGCCGGCGGCGACCACCACGATCGTGCCTTGCGCAGTGATGTCGTCGATTGCATCCTGCTCGGCCGGCGAGCAGGCCCGGCGGCCGCCCAGGCTGAGATTGATGACTTCAGCCGGGTTGGCATTGGCCGGGACGTTGGGCACGTTGATACCCGCACTCCAGAGCATGCCGTCGATGATGTCGGCGGAACCGCCATTGCCCTGGTTGCCGAGTACGCGCACCGGCACCACTTTCGCGTTGTAGGCAACGCCGGCCACGCCGATCTGGTTGTTGGTCACCGCAGCGACTGTTCCGGCGACGTGGGTGCCGTGTGCGATGCCGGACGCATCGAAGGCATCAGCGTCGCGTCCGTCGCCATCGTCGGAGCCACCACAACCGGGATTCATTCCCCCGATGATGCACTGCCAATCACTGAACGGGCGGGTAGACGAGATCATGTCGTAACCCGGCAACAGGTTCGCCTGCAGGTCGTTGTTGTTGAGATAACCCGAATCGACCACGGCCACCACCACGCCCTGGCCGGTGGAGCGGTCCCACGCAGCCGGCAGGCGCGCACCACTGGTCGGATTGCTGTAGTGCCACTGCTCGCCGTAGCGCGGGTCGTTCGGTGTGGCGAATGCGCTCATCATGTAGTTGGGCTGCACATACTCGACATCCGGATCGTCGGCGATGCGCTGCATCAGGATCTGCGCTTCCGGAAGGTCCAGTGCCTTGTCCGTGGTGACAACGTCGGCACCACCGCCCATCCGGCGCTGGTGGGTTACGGCCGCGGTCGCGGTTGGCGCACTGCCGATCGAGCGCTTGCTGCGTTGCTGGATGCCGAGGCGCTTCTTCAGCGCATCCTGCGCGGTGGTGGCGGAGACGCGCTTGCTGCTGCCGTCCCGGTACTTGACGATGAAACTGCTGTACTGCTCGTTGCTGGCCATGCCTCGCGTCCATACCCGTTCGGTGGGTTGGGCGAAGGCGGGGGCGCTGGCCAGGACCAGGGTGATGGCACTGGCAAGGGAAACCCGAAGCGACGTACGCATGGATACAGTTCCTTTGTGAAGATGTGTCGAAAAGGCCGTGCCTCTGCGGCGCGGCTCGATGTGAAGCATGCAGGTGTGTCCGGTGGCCTCCTCTTCGATGGCGACCATGGACGAACGGCTTCGGCGACGGTTCTCCCCCAGAACGGAGGTAGGAAATTTCTGAACTGGTTTAGCGATGTCGAAAGCATCTGATGATGTTCAGTGCCGACATGGCATTTCGGATTCCGCTTTGTGCAGTGGTGCGACGGCAGGTTTCACGGCGTCGTTGGCCGGATAGAAGAAAGCCCGAAAATCCACGCAAATGGAGTTTCCGGGCTTCGACTGGGGCACCGATGATCGACAACCTGTGGCCGAGCTATGAGCGCGCTGCCATTGATGCGGGCCTTCCGAAGCAGAGCTTGGGTACGGAGCTTGTGCTTGGCGGTTGGTCGCCAAAGTATGAGCGGATGGTGGCGACGGCGTACGCCAAGAACGTCAGAGCGGCTCCCGCAGTCGTGCAGCAGCCTGATGAGGGCGTGGCGTCGCCAGGTGAACCACTACTAGGTCGTCCGGACTGTTTTGCGTCGGATGACGTCATTGCTGCGGGAAGGCTTCAGGGGAGCTGCCTCAATGAGCAGATGGACCGAAAAGTCGCCGGCGGCCGTCTATTGATCGGGTTCCTCCAGCAGGGGCGTCCGATGGTGAAGGACCTTGGCAGCATCTGAGGCATTGACCTATCGGGGTTGAGCTGTGCGCTGCGGTCCTTGGGTAGGCCGCAGCGCACGTCAGTCAATCTGTCACTTGACTCTTACGGGCGTCCAACCGTAGTTCCATAGGAGATCTGGAGCCATCGACTGACACGGGAAGGAGCCGATGAGGCTACATGCTTCTTGTCGTGTGAAGGGCGGGTTGCCTGCCAGGATGATGGATAGAGTGTTGTCTACGCCCATGTGACACTTATCGTCTTCAGGCGGGCAGAATTCGGTAGCTCCGCATCCCGTGGTGATCTTTAGGAAAATGGAAGAGGTCGTGTTGCCTCCCGTCCATTGCACACCATTGCAGTATGTGGCGGTCTGCCCTATTGGCGAGCCGTTGGCGTCAAAGTATATGTAGTTGCTCGCTTTGTAGCGAGCAGCGCTTGCGCTGGTGCTGATGGCCGTGAGCGATAAAGCCAGTAGAAACAAATTCACTGCTTTCACTGATACACCTCCATATGTAGAAATCGCGCACATCGACTAGGTCGCATATAAGGCGCATGCGCGCGCGTTTAGCACATCGTCCTCGTTCTGGAACTTCCGCCGGATTTGCCAGATGCGATCCACCACTGTCGGATAGAGCTCTATGGCGTCGTTCCGAGGCTGGATGCAGCACTCCGTTGAAGGGCGCAGCGGCACCTGCCGCTGCGCTTGGACGTCACTGGAACTCGATGACTTCGCGCATCGGTTGCGTCCAGGTATCAGTGACTACGCACGCTCCTTCATGACAGAAGGTCTGGGTGCAGCGAGCCATGCCGCCGCCGGCGGGGACGCAGGACGTGTGGAACGAAGCGGCATTGGCCGCGGGTACGACACCGACAGCACCCGCCACTCCGGCGGCCGCAACGATCAAACCAAGCAAGACACTTTGGATCTTCATGATCACTCCATTGTCAAGTTGATGAATGTCTATACGGCTGGCCGACAGTCTCAACTGACTTGATTGCGCACAATCAGATAACTGCCAATGCGGCCATAGGTAAAGTCCTACGCCTGCGCGGCAAGGGTGTCATGAGATGAATCTGATTATTTGAGGGCGGAGATTGAGCGAAGTCATTGTCTCTTGCTAGCAAGCACCCCCGAGATGCCTGCTACTAGAACTTGCTCATTTGGGCATCAATACGGTGTCGATCACATGGATGACGCCGTTGGACTGACCAACGTCGGCGATGCTGATCCCAGCCCTGCCTCCCTTGGCATCGACCACCCACAGCTTTCCATCACGAAGCGCGACGGTGAGCGGTTCGCCCTGAACCGTCTTCAAGGTGGCCTTCCCGCCATGCTTTTTGGCGTCCGCCATAAGCTGAGCGGAGCTGTAGCTGCCGGGGACTACATGGTAGGTCAGGATCTTGGTTAGCTGAGCCTTGTTTTCAGGCTTCACCAGCGTATCCACAGTGCCTGCAGGCAGCTTGTTGAAGGCCGAGTTGGTGGGGGCGAAAACGGTGAAGGGGCCGGCTCCGTTGAGGGTGTCGACCAGGCCTGCTGCCTTGACCGCCGCGACCAGTGTGGTGTGGTCCTTGGAGTTGATGGCGTTCTCGACGATTGTCTTGGTTGGATACATCTCCGCCCCGCCAACCATGACTGTGTTGGCGGCGAAGCTGGACGAAGCTGCTGAAACGATTACGGCGAGGCTTACTGTGGCGGCAATGCGCTTGAAAGCGTTCACGGTGCGTTCCTCAGTTGGATGCCTGCAAGGTGCAAGCACCCTACATACGCCTTGATGGTTCGCTTGGATGCATAGCGGAGATGCGAATCCAGAACGGTTCAAATAAGTGATGGTGGCGTCCGCGGGATCTGCGACGGCCGGCCGTAACCTTCCTGCCATGCTCCATCGCACGGCTACCAAGGCTTCAGCGCCGCCCCGATCCCCTCTGGTTGGAGCCAGATGGGGAAGAGCTGGGGGTCGTGGTGGAGCGGGCGACAGATTGCCAGCGTCAGATGCGGCAAGGATGGTGCTGTGCGCGTGTGTCCATGTGGCAGGCGAAGAATTTTCCGGCGGTCGGCATCGCCCAGGCCAAGCGTTACGCCGAACGCTGGCGCGCGGCCAGACTGTACCCGGCAGATGCGCCCGCGCGCGGCTGTGGTCCGGCTGCTGGACATCACCTCAAGCGAACCACTCCCACCGCTGCCAGCCCTGCTGTCCACCTTGGAGCAGCAGCAACAGGCCGGGCGCGTGGCCGAGGCGAGGGCCGCCGCCACGGCGCGGGCCAGGGAAGCGTTGGAGCCGGCCAAGCCGCCAGCGACGGAACCCCGACCGAAGGGCACCCGCAAGGCGCGGGTGAGGGCAGGGCTGCGGCGTGTAGGTGTAAGGCAACCCGCAGCTGCACCACATTCCCATCGCGCAGCCGGTCCGGGCAGTCCGCCCACTTCTGCATCATCCGAACCCGCTCATGAGGTGGGTTATGCGGTTGTAGGTGCGTCCGTTCGGGTCACGTACGGTGTGAGCCAGCTGGTGTTCGATGATGTCCAGATGGAGTCCGAGCACCTCATCAGCGCCGTGCTGACGATGCCGGCGCCACGGTAGGCGTGCAGGGCGCGCAGCGGGCGGTCTGGTGGACTGGATCCACCGCATCCCCCGCCGTCGCATGGCCTGCAATGGAACGGCCCGGACAAGGGTGGAAAACGAAAAAGCCGGAACCCCTTATTTGACGAGGGATTCCGGCTTTTCGTGGACCCTTGCGGACCCGGTATTGGTGGAGGTGGGCGGAATTGAACCGCCGTCCGAAGGCACTCCATCCCCAGCACTACATGCTTAGCTCACCGTTGAATCTCATCCCCGAGCAGCACGGTGTGCAAAGCGCACCCGGGAACCAGCCTGTTGTGTTCTAGTGCCGGACTGACAGGCAGCCGCCCAGCGCGATTCCATGATAATGACTCTACGCTGCGAGCATGGACACAAGCAGTTTCGAGGCTCCGCCTAAGTCGGCAGAAGGTCACGCACCGCAGTTTTTAGGCTGCGAGAGCGACCGGAGCGTAGTTGTCGTCGTTGGCAACTAGAGTTTTGCAGCTGGATTTACGAGGAAAGCTACCCCCTCGGCATGCGCCAGGCGACTTCACAACCCCCGTCGAAACCAATGCACCCCCGGTTTCTTCAAGTGCTGCAAGGCTTTGGGGTCAATGCCGCCATGAACGCTGACACCGACCCTGCCCAACGAACCGGATCTTACGGCAATCTTCCTGAACAGTCACGCGCGGTCAGGGCCGACGCTGAAATCGTTCAGCCGCCGCTGCTGTCCAGCGGCAGGCAGCGGGGCAGAGGCCGGCATGACAGCCGGCCCCTGTTTTCCAGCGTCGCGATGTCGAATCCCTGCTAGGGACGCCCAATTCCATTGCAAGCGCCCGGGTTGTTCAGTCCGGTCGAACTACTTGCAAGAGCGAATCGTGTCCGGATCGCCTCACGCCAAGTCCTATCCAGTGGGTAGAACCAGTGCGCCCGTAATGTAGCGTCATTGGGCCCTTGATCCTGGCTGGAATCACCTGCGCTTCCGTAGTGATTGAAAAGGAATGAACGAATTGCGCTTGCAACAATCGGACGCTTGTAGCACTGACCAATGATCAAATTGGTGAAGCCGACAATCGGGTAGCCGGTGGATGGATAGGCAATGTTGGGTACCCATTTCAAGGGGTCTGCAATGTCTTGCGCGCTTGTGGGCGGACTAACGGCACCGATCGTTGCGGGGATGCTCACATCTTTGGGCGAAAACCCAATCACGCGGGCCACTTTCGTGGCATCGTCCGGGTTGGCCATCACGTCTGGGCCAGTGTATCCAATGCGGCCATTATCAGAATTGACGGTATCAAGCAGCGAGGTGTCTCCCGTTGCCACGGCAGGGAGAAAGTTTGAGGGCGCCGTGTTGTTTGAGAACAAGCCGGCGAAGCTCGTCTGGATCGAGAAGCCCGGCGCAGATCCACTCCAGTTGCTTTGTGGTTTGAGACTAGTCCCGAACAGATCAACGGACTTGCATGCCACAGACAGAAAACGCGTGAGAATTTCAGTGCTACCGCTGCTCTCCGAGCGGTAAACCACAGTGATCGGGCCACTCTGACCCGACGACGAACCCGATGATAGTTGAGACCAGTCCACTATCTTGCCTGAGAAGACACCACAGATCTCGTTGATGGACAGGTCGAGCTTCGCGCCGGGCGCGTTGAAGGGGATTACGACTGGTACGAGCGCCGTGGGAATCTGGATGAGCGCTCCATATTTTTGGTTGGTTGTGGGTACGTTGTAGGCGTTGGTGTAGTCGGACAACTCGGTCGCCGTAAGAACGGAATCGCTTGCCGCAAAATGTACTGTGCCGATGTTCCCGAAGAGACTGGGATCATTGCTGAGAAACGCTTTCTTCCCTTTGCCGGAGCCCGTTACGGCGTAGCTGAAGCTGTTTGGAAGAATGCTGTCTGCTGATCCCTTGTAGAGATTTGCCGGCACCGAGGCGCCGCCGCCTTGCACCAGGGACTGGGCGTAAGCTAAGTGGAACGGACTGGACAACGAGATAACGAGCAAAGCGGAGAAGGTCCTGATCGATTTCACGTTTACCTCCTGGCGGGCTGCTTTTGCAGAGGGGCGTCAAGGGAGGTTGCACACCCGTTGCTCGAACCCTCCAAGCCCCCCTATCCCTGAAGGTCGATTCGATGTTCGATCGAATCAATGACATGCCGCTTAAAAATCCTGTGGAAGATCAAACGGTCATTCTTCTGTGAAGCCATCACGCTGAGAACCGGCGGCCATTGGAGGAGAAGGGGCAGTCCATGGAAGGTGGTGCTGCTTTTCTTTTCCCTGCAACAGGCTTGGAGGCGGGTCCAAGGCATGCAGAGGGCGGCACTCTCGCCGCCAGACGCTGGAGAAGGACATGGAAGATGAGCGCCATAAGGCTCAGGTGGTCTCGATGGAGGCCTTCAAGGCCGCCCGGATGGGGAAGATCCCACCGGAGCTGCTGGATATGTATGACGAGCTGACGCGCGACCAGCATGCGCTGGCGCAGATCTCGATCATTCTAGTGGCGGCGCTGCGGAGACGATTGGGCCTGCCGGACCTGTAAGGTCCAAGGGGCCGCCGCGGCGGCCCCTTCAGGAACCGACGCCGCTGGAAACGGCATGTTTCAGCTATGGCCAGGCATACGTCAGTGGCAGTTCATCGGCGACCCTGGACAGCGCGAGCCCTGCTGACCCGGAGACAGGTCATAGTCCTCGCGCCGCCATCAGGCGCGTCTCATGCTCGTGTTCTTGAGTGCGCAGATCGCTCTGTGCACGCGATTCAGAGGCCACCTGCAATCTGGAGAAACTGTCCTCGATCGGTGTATTCAACGCCGTCTGATAGTCGAAACCCGCCCGAAGATGCGCCGGGGAGTCGAGTGCCCCCTGCACGACAAAAGCTTGGCCACGATTTCCGACGACAAGGTGATCCACCTGACTCAACCCAGCCTGCTGGGCTGCGATGGTTCCGGCCATCGCCAAACGCTCAACGGCCTGATCCGGCAATCCGCCCTGGGTGCATGCCAGTCTTTCTGCCGCTTGGAAATTCTGCTTGTAGATGGCATTTGCCTCGTGGTCCGAATGGCGCGGATCGAGGGTGGCGGTGCGGCCAGCCGGTGAAAGGGGAGCCGGAGCCTGCTGCTGCGATTGAACCGGCGCATTGGGCAGCGTGCCGTCTGAGCGCGTGAGTTGCGCGTTGATCGGATGGACAGGCCCGCGCGGGTCACCATCCCGCGCCACACGCTGTAGATTTTCGCCGAACTGATTGGCATTACCCTGCAGGCTACGGGCTATCCCGATTGCGAACTCAAGACCATCGCGCTGCGGCTGGTCGCCATAGCCAGCGCGAGCGATACCTGCCAATGGATCGAGATGTCCGAGGGGGCGCTCGACCATCTTCTGGGTTCGCTGCATGAATTCCTGCATCTGCGCTTCGCTGAAGCTGACCGAGACTTTTTCACCGGGACGGATCTGTCCCGGGCCCTCGGTCGATCCAGTTAAAGCCAGGTTCAACCCGGTGGCGATGTTGCGCTCCTCAACAGCTTCGTTTCGGCCACCAATCACCTTGTCCATAACGCCCGGGGTCGGCACATCCGTGTCGACAAGGAACTGATACCTGCGCGCATCCACGTCCTCGCGGAGCGTTTCTCCGTCACGGGTGAAGGCGCGCACAATCGTCAGCTTCACGTTGTCGTCATAGCTCAATTGCTGGGTGACTGTGACCTTGCCGTCGGGAGCCGTGCTCTGGATCGCCGTGCCAGTATTGCGGCGCCCCGCGATATCGGCACTCACCAGGTCATTGACCAGTCCCACTTGCAGCCGCTGCTGGGAGCTGTAGTCCAGCCGCTCCAGCTGAGCCACGTTGCTCACGCCCGGCGTCTGATCGGCCACCTCGCCTGTTGCGAGCATTCGGATGTAGGCCGCACGCGCATCCGGGTCGCGCAGGTCAAAGTCGGCGGTCTGCAGTTTGGACTGTCCAAGCGCATCCTGGCGACCGGCCATCACGCGCGCAATGCCTAGATCGACGCCCACGCCCTGCAGGGATTCGATTGCCTTGTTGGGCCCGGTAACGACCCGGACATGGTGTTCGTCCAAACGGCTGATCGCGACACCGACCCCCTCCGCTTCAGTGAGCTGGTTCACCGTCGCGATGTGGCGGAACGCCACTTTCAACTCACTCTGCTGGAATTGTTGGCTATCCAGCATCACCCGGCCACCGATCGGCAGCGTGGTCGGGTTGAAGGGGTTCACCCTGGCAGCTTGCTCAGCCGTTGCAGGAGTGGATTTTCCGGTTTCAGGTGCGGTGGTGTCAGGCAGGGAGACGCGATAGCGCGCACGGGCACCCACCTGCGACCCGGCTTCAAGCTCGATACCGGCCAGACGCTCTTTGCCTTTGACTTCGGCGCGTGCGCCAACTGCAACCGACGCCTCAAGGCTGAACTGGGTGATGCGTTCGCGCTCGATATGGTTCTCGCCTGCCGTACCCGTTACCTCTGTCACCTTCTTCAACGTGGCGCCTGCAAGAGCCACCTCTGCCTGAGTCTTCTCGATACTACGTCCGGCAACCTTTACAGCGCCGTCTGCGGTCCAGGTAATCGAAGCGCGGTCACCCGGCAGTTTTGCACTGTGCTCAGTGGTAGAGCCGGAGTAGGTGGGGTCAATCGAATCGTCAGAATTGGAGGCCGTCGCAGTCATGCGAACTTCCTATGAAAAGGTGAGCCAGTCCCGAGTATAGACACCCTCCGGTTGATGGGGGCGCGACGGTCGGCCCTGGCCGTTCTGCCTGACCCCAGCAGCAAAATATTGGGGTTGATAGCATCCAGACTCCCGATCCGCAGCCAATGGAAGGACGCCATGTCGCTTGAAGTCGCCGTATCCGGCCATTGGAGAGGTGGTAGGGGGCCTTACCGGGCGAACCTCACTGGGCCTGTGGTTTGTGGATCTGTTCCATCTGCCAGCGGCCTACCGCGGCAACGGGCTGGGGTCGCGAGTGCTGAAGGCCGCAGAGGATGAGGCGCGCCGGCGCGGTTGCCGTTCCGGCGTGCTGTACACCCTCAGCTTCCAGGCACCGGATTTCTATGTGAAGCACGGATGGACCGAATTCGGTCGGGTGCCTTGCGACCCGCCCGGTACCTGCAGGGTGTTCCTCAGCAAGGATCTGTCAGCGGGGTGAGCGCGGCCGCCGCCCACGCGTCTTGTCAATCCGCAACTTGTTGTAGAGCGCCTGTCATAGCGGATTGCTAACTTCGTGGGCACGAATTTGCGACACACTGGCGATGACCATCCAGGCCAGTACAGACACGGAGACGGCGGGTGACCGATGCAAGCCAACAACGCAGCCTGCGGCAGCTGATCGGGCCGGTCGGTGCCGATTACCAGCGGCGCGCACTGCCGCCGGGCTGGGTCTGGGTGGTGCTGGCGGTGCTGCTGGCGGCCACCTGGGTGACCGAGCTGCCAGCCACCGCGGCGGCGGCACTGGTCGCCAGCGCGGTGGTGGTGCATTGGTCGCAGCGCGGCCGCATCCATTGGCTGGGGTGGCGATTGCCGGGCCTGGCGGTACTGGCGGCCCTGCTGTGGGGGCCGGAAGTGCTGTCGCAGTGGTTCGAGCACGGCCTGGCGGTGGTCCTGATGTCGCTGGCCAGCCTGAGCATCGGCGTACATGTGTGGCAGTCGCGACAGGTGGCCCGCCAGCTGCAGGGCGCGGCCGATGCGCTGGACGATACCCAGCTGCTGGCACTGCTGCCAGCGGATGCTGCCGAACTGGCCCGGAAATGGCGGGCAGGTGATGACCGTTATGCGCCGGAACTGGCGGTGGTGATGCACCTGGCGGTGATGCACGCAGCGCTGGCGCCGCGCATGCGCAGGCAGGGCGTTCTGGCCAGCTGAGCCGCATCGTGTTGTAGAGCCGAGCCCATGCTCGGCTGCTTCACGGCAGTCGAGCACAGCTCGACTCAACGAACGCGGAAGCCGAGCATGGCTCGGCTCTACAGAAAGCCAAAGCAGCCGAGCCTGGCTCGGCTCTACAGGGTGATGCGCAGCCGCCTTACGCGTCGCGGTTACCGCGACGCATCACGCGCTGCTTCTCGATCGCCCAGTCGCGGTCCTTGGCGGCATCGCGCTTGTCGTGGGTCTGCTTGCCCTTGGCCAGCGCGACTTCGAGCTTGATCTTGTTCTTGCTCCAGTACATCGCGGTGGGCACGATCGTGTAGCCATCGCGCTCGACCTTGCCGACCAGCTTGTCGATCTCGCTCCGGTGCAGCAGCAGCTTGCGATCGCGCCGGTCGTTGGCCACCACATGGGTCGAGGCCTGGATCAGCGGAGTGATCTGCGCGCCGATCAGGAAGATCTCACCATCCTTCACGTAGGCGTAGGCGTCGACGATGTTGCCGCGGCCAGCACGGATCGACTTCACCTCCCAGCCCTGCAGGGCCAGGCCGGCTTCGAAGCGGTCTTCGATGTGGTACTCGTGGCGGGCACGCTTGTTCAACGCGATGGTTTTGTTGGCCGTCGCGCTCTTTGCTTTATCCTTGCCGCTGTTCTTGCTCATTTCCGTATTGTCTCCGATTCGGGCCCGCCCGGTCGATTGCCGAAACGTCCTGTATTCATGCCTACTATCCGCCGCAGCGCCCTGGTCGAACATTCGGCCGCGCGCATGTTCGACCTGGTCAATGATGTCCAGGCCTATCCGCGCCGTTTCCGCTGGTGTTCGGCTGCCCAGATCCTGGAGCAGGGCGAGGACCGACTGGTAGCGCGTCTGGACCTGGGCCTTGGGTCGTTCAGCACCTGGTTCCAGACTGAAAACACCCTGCAGCGCCCGCACAGCATCGACATGCAGCTGCGCGATGGCCCGTTCAAGCAGCTGCACGGCCGCTGGGAGTTCCATGCGCTGGCCGAAGATGCCTGCAAGGTCACCCTGACCCTGGATTTCGAGCCCAGTTCGCGCCTGCTCGGCCCGGCGCTGGCGTTGGGCTTCCAGAGCCTGGCCGACCGCATGGTCAACGACTTCATCCGCGTTGCCGACGAGGCCTGAGCGATGATCGAGGTCGAGGTGGTGCTGGCCTGGCCGCAGCGGGTGCTCTCGCGCCGGTTGCAGCTGGACGAAGGTGCGACCGTGGCCGAGGCCATTGCCGCTGCTGCGCTGGAAGGCAGTGCCGACTGCCCGGCGGCGGCCGTGCATGGGGTACTGGCGCGCCCGCAGCAGGTATTGCTGGATGGCGACCGCATCGAGCTGCTACGCCCGTTGCAGGCCGACCCCAAGGACAACCGCCGGCGACGTGCGCTCGGCGGTTGATGCCCGCGACCCGACCCGGGGGACGGGCAGGGGGCCTCAGCGGCCCTTCTTCTTCTTGTCCTTCGGCAGGTTGCGGCCGAACTGGCGCACGGTCTGCTGAGCCAGGGCCTTGTCGTTGCCCGGGAAGTAGTCACCTTCCCAACGGGTCACGTTGTCGTTCTCGAAGAACACCACGAAGTTCTTCACCTCGGTACGGCCCAGGCGGTTCACGCGCTGGCTGGAGGTGTAGTCCCAGCGCTGGGCGTGGAACGGGTCAGGAATGGACGGGGTGCCCAGCAGCGCGGTGACCTGCTGCTTGCTCTGCCCGACCTGCAGCTTGGCCACGGCATCTTCCCGGATCAGGTTGCCCTGATAGATGGGTTGCTTGTAGATGATGCCGCACCCGGTGGTGGACAGGGCGACGGCGGCGACCAACAGGAGATTGCGCATCGGGACTGGCGGTTGGGGAAATCAAACCGATGATACACTCCCGGCGTGCCACCGCGACCCAATCCGAGGCAGCTGGCGCTAAATCGCCAATGAACGGAGACCTATGGAAACCCACGACCTGCGAAAAGTCGGCCTGAAGGTGACCCATCCACGGATGCGGATCCTGGCGCTGCTCGAACAGCGCAATGCCCAGCACCACATGACCGCCGAAGACATCTACCGCCAGCTGCTCGAGCATGGCGACGAGATCGGCCTGGCGACGGTCTACCGGGTGCTGACCCAGTTCGAGGCCGCCGGCCTCGTACTCAAGCACAATTTCGAAGGCGGCCAGGCCGTCTACGAGCTGGACCGTGGCGGCCACCACGACCACATGGTCGACGTGGACAGCGGCAAGATCATCGAGTTCGAAAGCCACGAGATCGAGGAGCTGCAGCGCAAGATCGCAGCCGACCACGGCTACGAGCTGGAAGAGCACTCGCTGGTGCTGTACGTACGCAAGAAGCGCAAGTAAGCCGTTCCGGCCAGCTGGATGCGACGAAACCCCGGGCTTGCCCGGGGTTTTTCGTTGCTCGGGTCAGAGCCCTTTCCCTTCAGGAAAGGGATCCGCCCCCAGGCGCCCCGCGGGGTCGGATCTCTTTGCGCCAGCAAAGGGCTCTGACCCCTTGCGACCCAGCAGGATCTCCAGATCCACCGCCTCGGCCATCGCCCGGTTGCCCGCATCGCCCGGGTGCAGGTGGTCACCTGAGTCGTAGGCGACCGCCATCCGCGACCGATCGGCCGGGTCGCGCAGCGCCGCGTCCAGGTCGATCACTGCGTCGAACGGGCCGTCGGTGCGCAGCCACGCATTGAGCTGGCTGCGCAGGGCGTCCTTGTCCGGCTGGTAGTAGTCGTCCAGCGGCGTACCGGGCAGGGCGCCGGCGAACGGTGTCAGCGTGACGCCCACGATCCGAACGCCTCGGCGGCGGGCCTGTTCGGCCAGGGCGCGATACCCCGCCTGCAGTTCGGCCAGCGTGGGCGGGGCCTGGTTACGGGCGAACGCGGTGCCGGGCCAGCTGATGTCGTTGATGCCGATCAGCACGATCACACTGGCCACGCCGGGCTGATCCAGCACGTCACGCGGGAAACGGACCAGGGTGGACTCGCCCATGCCGTTGTTCAGCAGCCGGTTTCCGGAAATGCCGGCGTTGACCACCGCAACGCCATGCGGTGCCAAGCGCGCGGCCAGATGGTCGGTCCAGCGCTGGTCCTGGTCGAGACTGGCGGTGGCGCCGTCGGTGATCGAGTCGCCGATCACCACCACGCCGCGTGCGCTGGCGGCGGCCTCGACCTCGATGCCGGCCAGGAACAGGCGGGCAGTGGTGCTGTTGGCCCCGCTCAGTGCCTGGGCTTGGCTCTGGTTGCCGGGTGCAATCCAACTGGTCTGCCGCCCCTCCCAATGGAACGTCTGCACCGGCGTCGGCCCGGGCACGAAGACACTGACCTGCAGCGCCTGCCGGTCATCCGTGGCCAGTGGCAGCGGATCGCTCAGCCGTTCCTGCCCCGGGCCGATCAGCACCCCGGGCTGGCTGTCGAAACTGAGGGGCTGCGGGGTGGCTCCCGCACGTGCGGCCACGCTGGCCGCCCCGATCCGCAGCGGCTGGGTGCCGTAGGCATTGCTCAACCGTATCCGCAGCCGAGGCCCGCCCAGGCTGATACGCGCCGTCTGGCGGAAGGTCTGGTCCTGAAGTGCGGCTGGGACCAGGGTCGGGAACAGGAACTCCGCGCCCCAGACCGGTTGCGGGCTGGCCTGCCAGCTGGAAACCCAGTGGGGGGCAGAAGAGGCGTCGGCGGCCCCGGACAAGGTGAGCAGGGCGGTGGCGGTGAGCAGGCGCAAGCGGTTCATCGGGCGGTCCTGAGTGAAGGGAGCGCCATGGTGATTCCGCACTCATCTGTGAAATAGACTGCGCATGGATAATCATCTGTGAACTGGATTCATCGTCATGGCGCGACCCGACATCAACCGATCCGGCGAACTGGAAGTGTTCGTGCGGGTGATCGAGACCGGTGGCTTCTCCGCCGCCGCCCGCACGCTGGACATGACGCCCTCGGCGGTGAGCAAGCTGGTGGCCCGGCTGGAGCAACGGTTGGGGACGCGCCTGCTGCAACGCTCCACCCGCCAGCTGCAGCTGACCCCGGAAGGTTGTGCGTTCTACGAGCGTGGCCTGCGCGTGCTGGCCGACCTGGAGGAGGCCGAGCGCTGCGCCAGCGCACATGCCGAGCCGCGCGGACGCCTGCGGGTCAATTCCAACGTGCCGTTTGGCCAGCACTTCCTGTTGCCGCTGCTGCCGACGTTCCTGGAGCGCAACCCGCAGGTGGGCGTGGATCTGACCCTCAACGACGAGGTGATCGACCTGCTGGAGCAACGTACCGATGTGGCAGTACGCGCCGGTCCGCTGAAGAGCTCCAGCCTGGTGGCGCGACGGCTGGGCGCGACGCGGATGATGATCGTGGCCGCGCCGGCGTACGCGCAGCGGCATGGACTGCCGCGCAACGCCGAGGAACTGCAGTCGCACAACCGGCTGGACATCGGTCATGCACGTGCGATGCAGGGCTGGCCATTGCTGCAGGACGGGCGCGAGCGGATGGTGCTGCCCAGTGGCAATGCCCGCGCCAGCAACGGCAACGCGCTGCGGCAGCTGGTGCTTGGGGGCCTGGGCATGGCGCGGCTGGCGACCTACCAGGTGCAGGAGGACATTGCCGCCGGGCGCCTGCTGCCGGTGCTGGAGGAGGCCAATCCCGGTGACCTGGAAGAGGTGCACGCGGTGTTCCTGGGGCAGGGCGGCTACCTGCCGCTGCGGGTGCGTGCGTTCCTGGATTACCTTGTGGAAACGGTGGATCTGGCGCGGCCTTTGGGGTGAGCCGGTGGTTGTAGAGTCGAGCCATGCTCGACTCTACATGTCGGTTTCGTTCGGGATGTTCCTGTAGAGCCGAGCCCATGCTCGGCTCCGCCGGCGTTACACCTGCAGCAGCTTGCGTGCGGCGGCGCGCGCTTCCTTGCTTACTTCCACGCCGCCGAGCATGCGCGCCAGCTCTTCCTCGCGTGCCTTGTTGTCCAGCTTTTCCACCGCGCTCTGGGTCATGCCTTCCACCGGGCCCTTGCTGACCCGGTAGTGGGCATGGCCCTTGGAGGCGACCTGCGGCAGGTGGGTCACGCACAGCACCTGGCGCTTCTCGCCGAGGGCGCGCAGCTTCTGGCCAACGATGTCAGCCACGGCGCCGCCGATGCCGGAGTCGACCTCGTCGAACACCATGGTCGGCACCGCATCCAGGTCCAGCGCGGCCACTTCAATGGCCAGCGAGATGCGTGACAGTTCACCGCCCGAGGCCACCTTGCGCAGTGCGCGCGGCGGTTGGCCGGCATTGGCCGCGACCAGGAATTCCACGCGCTCGGCACCCTGCGGGTCCGGCTTGCCGGCGTCCTGCGGTTCCAGTTCGATCAGGAACTGGCCGCCGCCCATGCCCAGCTCGGCGATGATGCCAGTGGTGGTGGCCGACAGTTCGGCCGCAGCGCTGCGACGGCTGGCGGTCAGCACTTCGGCCTGTGCGCGCCAGGCGGTGGCGGCCTTGTCGATCTCGCCGGCCAAGCGCTGCAGGCGTTCGTCGGCGCCGCGCAGCTGCTCCACTTCGGCGTGCATGCGCTCGCGTTGCGCGCCCAGCTCGTCCATCGGCACGCGGTGCTTGCGGGCCAGGTCGTGCAGGCGGCCGAGGCGGCGCTCGTTCTCCTCGAACTGTTCCGGGTCGGCGTCGAGGTCGTCATGCACCCGGTCCAGCAGCGACAGGGCTTCGTGCAGCTGGATCGAGGCGTTCTCGATCAGGCCGTCCACCTCGCCCAGCCGCGGGTCGTGCTCGATCAGGCGCGACAGCTCGTGGCGCACCTGCTGCAGCAGGTCCAGCGCGGAGCTGCCGTCATCGCCGTTGAGCTGGTTGCTGGCGGCCTGGCAGGCGCTCAGCAGGGCGCTGGCGTGGGCCTGGCGGCGATGGCTGGCACCGAGCGCCACGATCGACTCCGGCTCCAGGTCTTCGCGGTCCAGTTCGCGCAGCTGGTGCTCCAGGAAGCCGATCCGGTCACTCACGTCGCCCTGTTGCGACAGCGCCAGCGATTCATCGACCAGTGCCTGCCATGCGGACGCGGCGCGGCGCACCTGGCGGCGCTCGTTCTCGTTGCCGGCATAGGCATCCAGAAGGGCCAGCTGCGACGGGCGCGTCAGCAGGGCCTGCTGTTCGTGCTGGCCGTGGATCTCCACCAGCAACGAGGCCAGGTCGCCCAGCTGGGCCAGGGTCACCGGGCGGCCATTGATCCACGCCCGCGAACCGCCGTCGGCACGGATCACGCGGCGCAGCTGGCATTGTTCTTCGTCGTCCAGCTCGTTGTCGGCCAGCCACTGGCGCGCGGCCTGCAGCTGGTCCAGCGCGAACTCGGCCGAAAGCTCGGCGCGCGCGGCGCCGTGGCGGACCACGCCGCTGTCGGCGCGCAGGCCGGACAGGAAGCCCAGCGCGTCGACCATCAGCGACTTGCCGGCGCCGGTCTCGCCTGAAACCACGGTCATGCCTGGCCCGAACTCCAGTTCGGTGGCGCGGACGACGGCAAAATCCTTGATCGAAAGATGTCTGAGCATGGGTAAGGGGGTATCAGCAGCCGCGCAACGCTAGCACGCGCGCGAGGGAGGTCCAATGACTTGCCAAGGTGATGCGCCGCCATTATCTAGTGTCCGTGTCTCACAGGTTGATTCCATGCACGGTTCTCCCGACCAGCTTGCCCCGCGTGCGCGCCATCTGCTGCGCACGCTGATTGCGCGTTACATCCAGGACGGTGAGCCGGTCGGCTCGCAGACGCTGGCGCGTGTGGCCGGCCTGGAGGTCAGCCCGGCCACCATCCGCAACATCCTTGGCGACCTGGAGGACCTGGGGCTGCTGGCGTCGCCGCACACCTCGGCCGGGCGCATCCCGACCGCGCACGGCTACCGGGTGTTTGTCGACAGCCTGCTGCAGATGCAGCCGCCGGGCGAGGGCGAGCTGGCCCGGTTGCGCCAGGAACTGGCCGGCGGCGGCAGTACCCAGGCCCTGCTCGGCAGTGCCTCGGAGCTGCTGTCAGCGATGAGCCACTTCGTCGGCGTGGTCAGCGCGCCGCGGCGCGAGCAGTTCGCCTTCCGCCAGATCGATTTCGTGGCGCTGGACGGGCGCCGGGTGCTGGCGATCCTGGTGTTTGCCGACAACGAGGTGCAGAACCGGGTCATCGAGACCCGCCAGGAGTTCGCGCCGGGCCAGCTGGAGCAGGTCGCCAACTACCTCAATGCCCATTTCGCCGGCCTGCCGATGGCCGAGATCCGCACCCGCCTGCTGCTGGAGCTGCGCGACGCCCGTTCCGAGCTGGAGCAGCTGCTGGCGCACAGCATCGAGCTGGCCGAGCAGGCCCTGCAGCCGGCGGCCGACGACATGCTGGTGGCCGGCCAGACCCGCCTGATGGGGGTGCAGGACCTGTCCGACCTGGAGCGCCTGCGCGAACTGTTCGAGCTGTTCTCCAGCAAGCGCGAGATCCTGCAGCTGCTGGAGCGGACCATCCAGGCTCCCGGCGTGCGCATCTTCATCGGTGAGGAGACCGGGATGATGCCGCTGCAGGGCGTCTCGCTGGTCACCGCCCCGTACACCGCCAATGGCCAGGTGCTGGGCGTGCTGGGCGTGATCGGCCCCAAACGCATGGCTTACGACCGCATGATCCCGCTGGTCCAGGCCACCGCCGATGTGCTCGGCGCGGCCTTTTCGCCAGCCGGGCGCACTCCCGGAACATCCGACGCTTGAAACGCAGCATCCCGCCCACACTAGGGTGGGTGGAGGCGGAGATTGACCGCCAGGGACCCAGACATGAACCACGAACATCCAGATATCGAATCCCAGCAGAGTGCCGCCGATGCGGCCGCCGCCGCCGGCGTCAACGACGAAGTGGAGCGCCTGCGCGCCGAAGTTGAACAGGTCAAGGCCGATGCGCTGCGTGAGCGCGCCGACCTGGAGAACCAGCGCAAGCGCGTTGCCCGTGACATCGAGCAGGCCCGCAAGTTCGCCAACGAGAAGCTGCTCGGCGAGCTGCTGCCGGTATTCGACAGCCTGGATGCCGGTCTGAAGGCTGCCGGCGACGACGCCCACCCGTTGCGCGAAGGCCTGGAGCTGACCTACAAGCAGCTGCTGAAGGTCGCCGGTGACAATGGCCTGGTCCTGCTGGACCCGACCGGCCAGCCGTTCAACCCGGAACACCACCAGGCCATCAGCCAGGTGCCGGCCCCGGGCGCCGCCCCGGGCAGCGTGGTGACCGTGTTCCAGAAGGGCTACCTGCTCAACGAGCGCCTGCTGCGGCCGGCGCTGGTGGTGGTGGCCGCCGATTGATTGACCGGGCCGGGTGATGCCCGGCCCCGGTCGTGCCAGGCCATGCCTGGCAAGGTTTTCCAGGCGCTGAACACAGCGTTCGGGAGATGGCTTGAATGTTCCACGAGCCTCCCCCACATCGTATTCATCCACCGGCCGAGCGGCCGGACTGACCCCAACAAGCATCCTCAGGAGTCTCCCCCATGGGCAAGATCATTGGTATCGACCTCGGCACCACCAACTCGTGCGTGGCGATCATGGACGGCGGCAAGGCCCGCGTCATCGAGAATTCGGAAGGCGATCGCACCACCCCGTCGATCGTCGCCTACACCAAGGACGGCGAAGTCCTGGTCGGCGCCTCGGCCAAGCGCCAGGCTGTCACCAACCCGAAGAACACCTTCTACGCGGTGAAGCGCCTGATCGGCCGCAAGTTCACCGACGCCGAAGTGCAGAAGGACATCGCCCACGTCCCGTACGGCATCCTGGCCCATGACAACGGCGACGCCTGGGTGTCGACCAGCGACGGCAAGAAGATGGCCCCGCAGGAAATCTCGGCCAAGGTGCTGGAAAAGATGAAGAAGACCGCCGAGGACTTCCTCGGTGAGAAGGTCACCGAAGCGGTCATCACCGTGCCGGCCTACTTCAACGACAGCCAGCGCCAGGCGACCAAGGACGCCGGCCGCATTGCCGGTCTGGACGTCAAGCGCATCATCAACGAGCCGACCGCGGCTGCGCTGGCCTATGGCCTGGACAAGGGCGACAACAAGGATCGCAAGATCGTGGTGTACGACCTGGGCGGCGGCACCTTCGACGTCTCGGTGATCGAGATCGCCAACGTCGACGGCGAGAAGCAGTTCGAAGTGCTGGCCACCAACGGCGACACCTTCCTGGGCGGCGAAGACTTCGACAACCGCGTCATCGAGTACCTGGTTGAAGAGTTCAACAAGGACCAGGGCATCGACCTGCGCAAGGACCCGCTGGCCCTGCAGCGCCTGAAGGATGCTGCCGAGCGCGCCAAGATCGAGCTGTCCAGCGCCCAGCAGACCGAAGTGAACCTGCCGTACGTCACCGCTGACGCGTCGGGTCCGAAGCACCTGAACATCAAGCTGACCCGCGCCAAGCTGGAAGCGCTGGTGGAAGACCTGATCAAGAAGTCGATCGAGCCGTGCCGCGTCGCCCTGAACGATGCCGGCCTGCGTTCGAGCGACATCAGTGAAGTGATCCTGGTCGGTGGCCAGACCCGCATGCCGAAGGTGCAGCAGGCGGTGACCGAGTTCTTCGGCAAGGAACCGCGCAAGGACGTCAACCCGGACGAAGCCGTGGCACTGGGTGCTGCGATCCAGGGCGGCGTGCTGGGCGGCGACGTCAAGGACGTGCTGCTGCTGGACGTGACCCCGCTGTCGCTGGGCATCGAGACCATGGGCGGCGTGTTCACCAAGATCATCGAGAAGAACACCACCATCCCGACCAAGGCCTCGCAGGTGTTCTCCACTGCCGAGGACAACCAGTCGGCCGTGACCGTGCACGTGCTGCAGGGTGAGCGCGAACAGGCCCGCTTCAACAAGTCGCTGGCCAAGTTCGACCTGTCCGGCATCGAGCCGGCCCCGCGCGGCCTGCCGCAGGTGGAAGTGTCCTTCGACATCGACGCCAACGGCATCCTGCACGTGTCGGCCAAGGACAAGAAGACCAACAAGGAACAGAAGGTCGAGATCAAGGCCGGTTCGGGTCTGTCCGAGGAAGAGATCGCACGCATGGTCGCCGACGCGGAAGCCAACCGCGAAGAAGACAAGAAGTTCCAGGAACTGGTGCAGGCCCGCAACCAGGCCGACGCCCTGATCCACGGCACCCGCAGCGCCATCACCGAGCACGGCAGCAAGGTCGGTGGCGATGTCATCGGCAAGGTCGAGGCGGCTCTGGCCGACCTGGAAACCGCGATGAAGGGTGACGACAAGGCACAGATCGAAGCCAAGTCGAAGGCGCTGGAAGAAGCTGGCCAGTCGCTGTTCGCCGCTGCTTCGGCCGACCAGGGCGGCGCCTCGGGTGCCGACGCCGGCAATGCCGGCAAGGCGCAGGACGACGTGGTCGACGCCGAGTTCACCGAAGTCAAGGACGACAAGAAGTCCTGATCCGGACCGACACGGGACGCTGGCCATCAGCGTCCCGTTGTCGCATCAGGGTCCTGACCGCCCACCGGCGTGTCGGGGCGCCCGACGCAAGAGCGGACCTGGTTCCGCTCTTCCGCTTTGACGAATCCCGACTTTCCGGAACCAGATTCACGATATGAGCAAGCGCGATTACTACGAAGTGCTGGGCGTTGCCCGCACCGCCAACGACGAAGAGCTGAAGAAGGCCTACCGTCGCTGCGCGATGAAGTTCCACCCGGACCGCAACCCGGGTGATGCGGCGGCCGAAGCCTCCTTCAAGGAGTGCAAGGAAGCCTACGAAGTGCTGTCCGACGGCAACAAGCGCCGCATGTACGACAGCCACGGCCACGCCGCGTTCGAGCACGGCATGGGCGGTGGCGGTGGTCCGGGCGGCCCGGACATGAACGATATCTTCGGCGATATCTTCGGCAACATCTTTGGTGGTGGCGGCGGTGGTCCGCGCCAGGCCCGTCGCGGTGCCGACATCGGCTACGTGATGGAGCTGGACCTGGAAGAAGCCGTGCGCGGCGTCGAGCGCCGGATCGAGATCCCGACCCTGGCCGAGTGCGGCGACTGCGATGGCAGTGGCTCGGAAGACGGCAAGGTTGAAACCTGCAATGTGTGCCATGGCCGCGGCCAGGTGCGCATTCAGCGCGGCATCTTCGCCATGCAGCAGGCCTGCCACAACTGCGGCGGCCGCGGCCAGATCATCGCCAAGCCCTGCAAGACCTGCCACGGCAATGGCCGTGTCGAGGAAGAGAAGGTGCTGTCGGTGAAGGTGCCGGCGGGCGTTGATACCGGCGACCGCATCCGTCTGCAGGGCGAGGGCGAGGCCGGCCCGGCCGGTACGCCGCCGGGCGATCTGTACGTGGAAGTGCGCGTGCGCGAGCACCACATCTTCCAGCGTGATGGCGATGACCTGCACTGCGAAGTGCCGATCCGCATCTCGCAGGCGGCACTGGGCGACACTGTGCGCGTGGCCACCCTCGGCGGCGAAGCGGAGATCCGCATTCCGGCCGAGACCCAGACCGGCAAGCTGTTCCGCCTGCGTGGCAAGGGCGTGCGTTCGGTGCGCAGCCGCAGCGAGGGCGACCTGTACTGCCGCGTGGTGGTGGAGACTCCGGTCAACCTCACCAACGAACAGCGCAAGCTGCTGGAGCAGTTCGAAGCCACCTTCGTCGGCGAGGAAGCGCGCAAGCATTCGCCGAAGTCGGCCACCTTCATGGATGGCGTGAAGGGCTTCTGGGACCGGATGACGTCCTGAGTTTTCAACGGAAGCGTTGAACGGTAGCGCCGGGCGATGCCCGGCGTTTTCGTGTCCGAGGGTCTTACAATGCGCGACATGATCCTGCACCTGCATTTCGAACCGCGCATGGCACCTCGCGCCATTCTGTGCGGGGCGTTGACTGCAGCCTTGTCCTTCATCGGCACGGTATCGGCCGAAGAGTGCCGCCTGGACGCGCCCTTGTCCGGCCCGCAGGCAGCGCCGACATCAGCTCCGGGCACGCAATGGACCTACTCCGGCGGAGCGGGTTTCCCGGCGACGCCAATGCTGCTGAAGGTAGCCCAGAACGGTCAGCGTGAACTGGAGATCGCGGAGGGAACTCTGCGGCGTGAATGGATCGATACGTACGCCGACGTCAATCCGCTGCGCAAGGGCGACAAAGTGCTGCTGCGCTTCCCGCTCAAGGTGGGTGACCAGTGGCAGGACAGGTTCGAGGAGCCCGGAGAGTTCAACGCGCGTTCCGGCCGTTATCGTTACGACTACGAAGAACAGGGCCAGAGCCGGGTAACGGCCATCGAAACCGTGCGCACTGCGCTGGGAGATATCAGCGCCTATCGCATCGAGCGTGAAGCGCGCTGGCGGAAGTCCAATGCGCGCGCAGTTGCCGGAGCGGACAGGCCCAATGCAGGTGATGGCGTGGTCGAGGGCCTGGAGCGAAGCATCAGCTGGTACGCACCCGACGTTGGGCGGGTCGTACTGCGGCGTCGTGTCAGCGGCAATCCGGCGTTTGCCGCGTACTTCTCTGCAGAGGACGACACCGACCATCTGAGCATTACCGAGCTGGTCGGATTCCACCAGCCCGGAGGTTGCCGGATCGAGGGTGTGCCGGTGCAGGCACGCGTGGCAGGACAGGTTTTCCCGTTGCACTATCCGCTGGTGGACAGTGATACATGGGAATTTCGTCTGATGCGCGATCCACATGTGCCCGCGGATCGTTAGCATCAACGAAAAAACGCCGCCGGTGTCTGCCCCAGCTGCCGCTTGAACATGCTGGTGAACGCGCTTGGGCTGTCGTAACCCATCGCCAGCGCGACATCGATGACCTTGTCGCCGACCGCCAGCCGTTCCATCGCGGCCAGCAGCCGCGCCTGTTGTCGCCACTGGCCGAAGGTCATGCCCAGTTCGCTGGCGAAATGACGCTGGATGGTTTTCACGTCTACCTGCAGCGCCTGTGCCCAGTCCTGCAGGGTGGCATCGTCACCGGGGTGCTTCTGGATGTGCTGGCAGATCCGCTGCAGGCGCGGGTCGGTGGGCGAGGGCAGGTGCAGCGGCAGCACGTCCATGCGGTGCAGCTCGTCCAGCAGCAGGCGCACCAGGCGGCCGTCGCGGCTGTCGTCCACATGCGCGGTCTCGATCAGGCTGGCGGCCAGCAGCAGCTCGCGCAGCAGCGGCGCTACCTGTACCGCGAACGCCTCGTCCGGCAGCTGCGGCGCGAAGTCCGGCTCCACGTACAGGCTGCGCATGTGTACTTCGGCGATGCAGTCCACGGCGTGCGCCATGCCGGCCGGCACCCAGATCGCGCGGGTCGAGGGCACCACCCAATGGCCGCCGTCTGCACGCACCACCATCAGTCCGGACATGGCGAACACCAGCTGGTGACGGCGGTGCCGGTGGGGCGCGATGTGGGTCCCGGGCTTGTAATGGCGGGCGCGGCAGGTCACCGGGCGGTGAACCGGAACCTCGTTCCACGGCGCAGTCTCGCGGACCTGGCAAGGGGTGTCCTTTTTGCGATATGCCATGACCCGAACGCGGCAGAAGGGAGGAGGAGGTCACCGTAGCATGCGTGGCTCGCCCCCAACCTGACTGTGTCCATGTCGACCCTGGCTTCTCCCGCAACGACCTCACGCCCGGTGGCCCCCGGCGTGCTGGCCGCCATCTCCACCTCGCATGTCGTCAACGACATGATGCAGTCGCTGATCCTGGCCATCTATCCGGTGATCAAGGGCGGCTTCAATCTCAGCTTCACCCAGATCGGCCTGATCACGCTGACCTACCAGCTCACCGCTTCGATCTTCCAGCCGTTGATCGGCATGGCCACCGACCGCCGTCCGGCGCCGTACTCGCTGCCGATCGGCATGGCCTCGACCCTGTGCGGCATGCTGCTGCTGGGCTTCGCACCGAACTACGCGGTGGTGCTGATGGCGGCGGCGATGGTCGGCATTGGTTCGGCCATCTTCCATCCGGAAGCCTCGCGCATCGCGCGGCTGGCCTCGGGCGGTCGCCATGGTTTTGCACAGTCGGTGTTCCAGGTCGGCGGCAACTTCGGTACCGCGCTCGGCCCGCTGATTGCCGCGGCGGTGATCGTGCCGTATGGCCAGCATGCCGCATCGTGGTTTGCCGGCGCCGCCCTGATCGGCATCGCGTTGCTGACCTATGTCGGCCGCTGGTATGCGCTGCATCTGGGCACCCCGCGTCCGGCCAGCACCGCGTCGATGGCCCCACGGCATCCGTCGCGCACCGTGGCCAAGGTGCTGGCGATCCTGCTGGTGCTGATCTTCAGCAAATACTTCTACATGGCCAGCATCGGCAGCTACTTCACCTTCTACCTGATCCACCACTTCGGCATTCCGGTGGCACAGGCGCAGCTGCATCTGTTCGCGTTCCTGGTGGCATCCGCGGCCGGTGGCTTCCTCGGCGGCCCGCTGGGTGATCGCATCGGCCGCAAGCCGATCATCTGGACCTCGATCCTCGGCGTGGCCCCGTTCGCGTTGATGCTGCCGCATGCGGATCTGTTCTGGACCACGGTACTGGCCGTGCTGATCGGCTTCGTGCTGTCGTCGGCGTTCTCGGCGATCGTGGTCTATGCGCAGGAGATGATGCCGCACCGCATCGGCATGGTGTCGGGGCTGTTCTTTGGCTTCGCGTTCGGCATGGGCGGGCTGGGTGCTGCCGTGCTCGGCCTGCTGGCGGACAAGACCAGCATCGAGTACGTCTACCAGCTGACCGCGTTCCTGCCGCTGCTCGGCATCGTGGCGGCGTGGCTGCCGCCGTCGCGGCCTGCAGTTCACTGAGGGGTATTGGTTTGCAGGGCTTGCAGCCCTGCACCTGCAGAGGCAACGTCAACAGCAGAAGCGGGCTATCCGTGGGTTGGCGGGGTGGGTCCGGTTGCAGGGGACGCCGTAAACCCATCCCTGGGGGCTTGGCCGCGGCATCCATGCCGCGGACACCCCTGCAACCGGACCCACCCCGCCTTCGACAGTTTTCCGTGATCTGCCGGAACGGCTTATTGCTCTGGTAGGTGTTGACCTTGGTCGACACGGTAGATCCACGCCATGCGTGGATGAATTCATTCGATATCTGACAGATGTGTCGACCAAGGTCGACACCTACCAACAGCCGCGTGGAACAACAGCCGCAGTTACCAACAGCCGCGTGAACCTGTCGAAGGTGGGGCGGTGTGGGTGGTCAGGACCGTTGGCGCCATGGATGGCGCCATCGAGCCCCATGGATGGGTTTACGGCGTGTCCTGACCACCCACACCGCCCCGCCATCCCACGGAATGCCGCTCTGGCTTTTGCCGTTGCCGTTGCCGTTGCATTGAGCAGGTGCAGGGCTGCAAGCCCTGCCGAACCCCTTACCGGGCGTAGAATACGGCCATGAGCGAATCCCTTGATAACCACCTGGTCCACGGCCGCCGCCAGCGGCCCGACGGCCCGTCGCCGATCGATGTCATCTCGGTCCAGTCGCAACTTGTCTACGGCCATGCCGGCAACAGCGCCGCCGTACCGCCGATGCGCGCACTCGGCGTGCGCGTGGCGGAGATCCCGACCGTGTTGCTGAGCAATGCGCCGTTCTACGACACCACCCGCGGCCGTGTGCTGCCCGCCGACTGGTTCGCCGATCTGCTGCTCGGTACCCATGAGCGCGGCCTGCCGCAGCGGGCGAAGATGCTCGTCTCCGGTTACTTCGGCAGCACCGCCAACGGCGCCGCGTTTGCCGACTGGCTGGACGAGATCCTGCCGGCCTGCCCGCAGCTGCGTTACTGCCTGGATCCGGTGATCGGTGATACCCACACCGGTCCCTACGTGGAACCGGGACTGGAAGCGATCTTCGCCGAGCGCCTGTTGCCGCATGCCTGGCTGGTGACCCCGAACGCCTTTGAACTGAATCGCCTGACCGGCATGCCAGCACTCGCCGAGGCCGATGCCATCGCCGCCGCACGCACGCTGCTGGACCGTGGCCCGCACTGGGTGATCGCCCACAGCGTGGGCGGCAACCCGGGTGAACTGGTGACCCTGGCTGTCGGCCGCGAGGAGATCTGGCGCTGGACCTCGCCCCTGCTGCCGGTGGATGTGGCAGGTACGGGTGATGTGCTGATGTCGCTGGTGGTGTCGTTCCTGCTGCGGGGTGAATCGATGCAGCAGGCGATCTCGCGTGCGATCGCCGGCACCCACGCGGCACTGGAGGCGACCCTGGACAACGGCTTCGAGGAGTTCGATGTGATCGCGGCAGCGCCTGCCGCGTTGGCCGAGGGGACGCGCTTCCGCGCCGAACGCGTGGCATGAGCGGCCTGCTCGAACGTACGCCGCGCACGGTCGGTATCGTCGGTAGTGCCGGCGCCTATGGGCGCTGGCTGAGCCGCTTCTTCCAGCAGCACATGCAGCTGCAGGTGATTGGCCACGACCCGGCCGATCCGGACTCGCACACGCCGGAACAGCTGCTGGCGCAGGCCGATGTGCTGGTGTTCTCGGCACCGATCCGGCACACACCGGCGTTGATCGCGCAGTACGTCCAGCAGTCGGCCGGCCGCGAGCAGGATCGGCTGTGGCTGGATGTGACCTCGGTAAAGGAGGCGCCGGTGCAGGCCATGCTGGCGTCGCAGGCGGAAGTGGTCGGCCTGCACCCGATGACCGCGCCGCCCAAGGCGCCGACCCTGAAGGGCCGGGTGATGGTGGTCTGCGAAGCGCGCCTGCAGCACTGGCAGCCGTGGGTTGACTCGCTGTGCACGGCGCTACAGGCCGAGTGCGTGCGGGCCCCCCCGCAGCACCACGACCAGATGATGGCGCTGGTGCAGGCGATGGTGCATGCCACCCACCTGGCCCAGGCCGGCGTGCTGCGCCAGTACCAGCCGCAGCTGGGCGATCTGGCTGCGATGATGCCGTACCGTTCGGCGTCGTTCGAGCTGGATACGGCGATCATCTCGCGCATCCTGTCGCTCAATCCTGCAATCTACGAAGACATCCAGTTCGGCAACCCGTACGTAGCGCCGATGCTGGAGCGGTTGATCGGTCAGCTGCAGACTCTGCAGGCGCAGGTCGGGCAGGGCGACGACAGTGCACGCGGTGCGTTCCGTGAAAAGCTGTTGTTGGCCAATCGCGGTGCCTTCGGCGAGCAGGCGCTGGCGGACGGCAACTACACATTCGAACGCGTGGGTTATCTGTTGGCGGACCTGACCGAGCGCAATGCGCTGTCGGTGCATTTGCCGGAAGACCGGCCGGGCTCATTGCGTGAGCTGCTGAACGTGTTCGAGCAGCACCGCATCAGCCTGGCATCGATCCATTCCTCACGCACGCCTGGGGGCGAGGTACATTTCCGTATCGGATTCGTGGCCGGCAGCGACCCGCTGGTGATCGCGCTGGCGGCGGCCCAGGTGGACGCCAGCGGCATCGGGCGGGTGCTGGGCTGAATTCATCCACAGGCGGTGTGGATGGTTTCTGAGCAAAGGTGTGGATAACCTCGCCCAGGCCTTGGTAGCAAAGGCTGTCAAGATGATTGGCGAAAAATTGACCATGCTTTTTTTGTAGCGTCGAGCCATGCTCGACTGCCCTTGGCAAAGAGCGTGTCGACCAAGGTCGACACCTACCAGAGCGGGGCGGCACGAAATCCGGTAGCGCCGGGCCATGCCCGGCGAACCTCAAATCGTCAGCCTCAGCTCACCGCCACTGGTGGTGAACTCACGGCCATCGCGCACCAGCGGCCGCCCGTCATCCAGCTCGTAGCGCGGCGTGGCTTCGGAATGGTGCCCGCTGCCATTCGCCTCGGGCTTGAACTCGATGATGATGTGGCTTTCGCCGTTGCTGTCGACGGCGGGGAACTGACGGAACGACATCGTGCACCTCCTTCAGCGGATGCTGCTGTTGCGCGGCCAGCTTGGCCGCGCCGATGTTAGCCGGACGTCATCAATCGATGAACTGCAGGCGTGCAAGTTCAGCGTACAGCCCGCCTTCGGCCAGCAGCTGCGCGTGCGTGCCCTCGGCGACGATGCGTCCCTGGTCCATCACCACGATGCGGTCGGCCTTGAGCACGGTGGCCAGGCGGTGGGCGATGACCAGCGTGGTGCGGCCGGCCATCAACCGCTCCAGCGCCTGCTGCACGCTGTGCTCGCTCTGCGCATCCAGCGCGCTGGTGGCTTCATCCAGCAGCAGGATCGGTGCGTCCTTCAGCAGCGCACGGGCAATCGCCACACGCTGCTGCTGGCCACCGGACAGGCGGGCACCGCGCTCTCCCAGCTCGCTGTCATAGCCCTGCGGCAAGGCGCGCAGGAAACCGTCGGCCTCGGCCGCTCGTGCGGCATCCTCGACCTCGGCGTCGCTGGCCTGCAGGCGGCCATAGCGGATGTTGTCGCGTGCACTGGCCGCGAACAGGGTGGCCTGTTGTGGCACCAGCGCCAGCTGCGCGCGCAGCTCGGCCGGGTCGACCTGGCGCACGTCGATGCCGTCCACGTCGATGTGGCCACTGGCTGGATCATGGAAGCGCAGCAACATCGAAAGCACCGTGCTCTTGCCCGCCCCCGAAGGCCCGACCAGCGCCACGGTCTCGCCGGGGCGCACATGCAGGTTGAAGTGGTCCAGCGCGGCCTGGTCCGGGCGTTGCGGGTAGTGGAACACCACGTCGTTGAACTGGATCTCGCCACGCAGCGGCTGCGGCAGCGCGTGTGGCTGGGCCGGCGCGCGGATCTCGATGTCTTCCTGCAGCAGTTCGCCGATGCGGCCCATGCCGCCGGCCGCGCGCTGCAGCTCGTTCCATACTTCGGCCAGGGCACCCACCGAGCCGCCGCCGATCAAGGCATACAGCACGAACTGGCCCAGCGTACCGGCGCTGAGGCGGCCGTCGATGACGTCGTGCGCGCCCAGCCACAGCACACCGACGATGGCGCCGAACACCAGCAGGATGGCGCTGGCGGTGACCAGCGACTGTGCACCGATGCGGCGGCGGGCGGCGCCGATCGCATCACCCAGCGCCTGGTCGAAACGGCCACGTTCGTATGGCTCGCGTGCATGTGCCTGCACCGTGCGCACCGCACCCAGGGTTTCACTGGCCAGGCTGTTGGCATCGGCGATGCGGTCCTGGCTGTTGCGTGCGACCGTGCGCAGCTTGCGCGCGCCGATGATGATCGGCAGCACCGCCAGCGGAATGCCAAGCAGCGACCATGCGGCCAGCCGCGGACTGGTGACGAACAGCATCGCTAGGCTGCCGATGACGGTGACCGTGCTGCGCAATGCTACGGACATGGTCGAGCCGACCACGCTGCGCAGCAGTTCGGTGTCCGCAGTCAGGCGAGAGACCAGCTCTCCGCTGCGGCTACGGTCGTGGAAGCCGGCGCCCAACTGGATCAGGTGGGCATACAGCTGGCTGCGCAGGTCGGCGACGACCTTTTCACCCAGCAGCGATACGAAGTAGAAACGCGCGGCCGTGCCCAGCGCCATTACGACCGCCACCAGCATCAGCAGGGCGAAGGCGCGGTTGATCTGGCCGCCACTGCTGAAACCATGATCGATCATCTGCTTCACCGCTGGAGGCAGGCTCAGCGTGGCGGCCGAAGACACCGCCAGGGCCAGCAGCCAGGCGGTAAACAGCCCGCTGTGGCGGCGCACGAACGGCCACAGTGTGCGCAGGCTGCCCAGGCGCCGCAGCGGCGGGGTCGAAGCGGGGGCGTCGTCCTTGTCAGTCATCCTGGTTGTCGTCTTCTATGCGGATACGGTCACGGGTGGCGTCGCGCAGGCGGATTTTCAATGCATCGACCTGATCGGCAGGCAATTCGACCCGCAGGCACACGCCATTGGCATCGAACTGTTCATCGCGCTTCTCGGCCCCGAAGGCGGGCAGGGCGGCATGCAGGGTGCCCAGGTCCTCGAAGCCAGCCAGCAACTGCAAGCGGGACATGGCGATCAGCGGCAGGCGTGGCGCGGTACGCAGACACTCGGCTGCGGCGCCGCCATAGGCGCGCACCAGTCCGCCGGCGCCGAGCTTGATGCCGCCGAACCAGCGCGTCACCACCACCATCACCCGGTCGAAGCCCTGGCCATCAATGGCAGCCAGGATCGGTCGCCCGGCGGTACCCGCCGGTTCGCCATCATCGCTGGAGCGGTAATCCTGCCCGTGCCGGTACGCCCAGCAGTTGTGCGTGGCATCGGCCACCGCAACCTGCTGCAGGAACGCCATCGCCGCTGCACCACCGTCGATCGGCGTGGCATGGGCGATGAAACGGCTGTGCTTGACTTCCAGCGTATGGCTGACCGGCTGGGCGAGGGTATCGGGCATTCCCACCATTCTACGGTGTTGCTCCCGAGTTCCGTGGCACTCAGTCGTCCAGCAGCGGGCGCAGGTCGCGCGGCAGGCGCGATTCCGGGTACTGCTGGATGTAGCGTTCCAGGCTGGCGCGGGCGAGGTCGCGCTGGCCTTCATCGCGGCGTTCGCGGATCTTTTCCAGCCATTGCCGGCGTGGCAGGCGCGCGTCGGCGCTCACTTCGGCCTGCACCGCATCCGCGCTCAGGCCCGCATCGCTGCTGCGCTGCATGACGCCGGGCGCCGAACGGCGGGTCGCCTCGCGCTTCATCGAGGTGGTTGCGACCCGGTCCAATGCCGGGGCCTGTTCGGCCTGCACGCTGTTGGGCTCTGGCGTGCCTGCCGAGCGCGCCTTCAGCGAACCACTGGCGACAACCGGCGCCATCAGCGGCGCGGGTGCCGAGTAGGCGGTGGGTGCCGGTGGCGCAGGCGGCGATGCTGCTGGCGCTGCGGCCGGAGCGGGCGGAAGGGCCGCAAAGGAGGTATCGGCGGCGGCATCTGCAGCCATCGATCGTGCAGCCTGGGCCGGCGCTTCAGCGGTCTCGGCCGGCGCAGGCTTGCGCGCGGGCGCGATGGCCGGTGCCGGGGCAGCGGCAACAGGGGCTGCCTCGGGCGCTGCGGGCGCAGCGGCCGGTTCCGCAGCCGCCACCGTGCTGTCGGCTGCACTGCTGTCAGCGGCCTGATCGGCAGCCGCAACATCTTCTGCCGCAGCCGGTGCCGGAGCAACCGCGGCCTCACCGGCAGGAATCGGGGGGGGCTCCGGGCGCAGCTGCCAGGCGATGCCGATGGCGAACACCATCGAGGCGGCGATACCGAACACCGCCGGCCAGCGCGGACGGGTGCGCCGCACGCGGGGCGCGTCCGGTGAGGCGGCGACATCGGCGGCCGGAGCGTCCACGGCGGCACGGGCCGCGGCCAGAATGGCAGCGTCCAGTGCCGCCGGCGGTGCCTGTTCGGCGCGACGGCCGAGCAGGCGGGCCAGCTCGCGTTCTTCCGGCGTCAGCGGTTCGTCTCGGTTCATGCGTTCAATCCCGCACGCAGCTTGTCCATCGCATAGCGCAGCCGCGACTTCACGGTTTCCCGGCCTACGCCGGTGATCTGGCCGATCTCCTCCAGGCTCAGTTCCTGATCCAGCCGCAACTGCAGCACTTCACGCTGCTCGGGCGGCAACTGTTCCATCGCCAGCTGGATGCGGCGACGCTGTTCGAATTCGGAAAGCTCCGCTTCCGGGGTCTGCCCATCCTCGATCGCGGCCAGGCGCAGATCGGCATCGGCCGGCGCGGCGGGGCGATGACGGGCGGCACGCCAATGGTCATTCAGGCGGTTGTGCGCAATGCGGAACAACCAGGTGCTGAACGCCGCCTCGGGCTGCCAGCCGGTACGGGCGGTGATCACCCGCTGCCAGACGTCCTGGAAGATCTCCTCGGCCAGCGCGTTGTCGCGCAGTTGCCGCAGCAGGAAGCCGAACAGTCGCTTGCGGTGGCGCGCATACAGGCTTTCGAATGCGCGCAGGTCGCCACCGGCCCAGGCCAGCATCAAGGCTTCATCGGTTGGCAGTGCGCTGGCTTCCACGGCGTACAGGGTAAGGCCTGCAGGCGGTGGCGCATAGCCGGTAGCGGGGGCGGGCAGGGCGAGGTTCATGGCTTGGAAGGGGCTGCTGACAGCAGGAAAAACGTACGGGCGCACGATTCGGGGTTTACGGGCTTCCATTGCCCCCCGGGTGGCGCGCTATGCTCGGCGGCTCAGGGGAGGCGACGCACAGACGGCGCCAAGAGATTGTCATTTGTCCACGCATGCTGAACCGGCGGAAGAACCACTACACGAGGCCGTGCTGAGCACGGCGCTGGTGCGCGCGTTGCATGCGTTGTTGCCGGAATCGGCCGTGGTCCGCGTTGGCTGGGACGACCCGCAGCTGGGCCATGGCCAGGGCGGCTGGCCGCCGCCAGCGGTTGCCGGCCAGGTGGCCCTGGAGCCCGGAATCGGCGAGGGGCAGCATGGCTGGGAATACGACGGTGCGCGGTTGCTGTTGTCGGTAGCCGGGGCGGCGCCTTCGCCGGCCTGGTGGGGGCTGGCCCGGCAGGCGATGGAGCTGGCCCTGCAGCGTGGCCGCCAGGCTGGGCAGATCAAGGCCTTGGAAGAGGCCGAGCGGCTGCAGCAGGCGCTGTTCCAGATCGCCGACCTGGCCGGTGCCGACCTGGAAATGGGCGAGATGCTGCGCCATGTGCATGGCGTGCTGGGCACACTGATGTATGCGGAAAACTGCTACATCGTCGAGTACGACGATGTGCGCGACCAGATCCGCTTCCTGTACTTCGCCGACCAGGTGGACGACTTCGTTGCCGATCCGTTGCAGACCCATGACGCCGACGAGATGCCGCGCAGCCTGACCGTCGCGCTGCTGCGCCACGGCAAGCCGCTCAGCGGCCCCTCGCGCGAGCTGCTGGCGCGGGTGGTCGATCAGGAACATGACCCGCAGCGCGGTCCGGAAAGCCTGGATTGGCTGGGCGTGCCGATGCTGCGCGATGGTCGCGTCTGCGGTGCCATCGTGGTGCAGAGTTATGAACATGCCGCGCGCTATGGCGAAGCCGAGCGGGCCCTGCTGGGATTCGTTGCCCAGCACGTGCAGACCGCGATGGACCGGCGCCAGGCGCAGGTGCGGCTGGAACAGCAGGTGGAGCGGCGCACCCAGGAACTGCGACGCGCCAACCACAGCCTGCAGGACGAAGTAACCGAGCGGCGTCGCGCCGAACAGCTGCAGACCGCGCTCTACAACATTGCCGAGATGGCGATGTCGGCCGACAGCCTGGCCCAGTTCTATGGGCAGGTGCATGGCGTGGTTGGGCGTCTGCTCGACGCACGCAATTTCTACATCGCCCTGGTCAACCCGGCCGGCAACGGCCTGGATTTCGTCTACTCGGTGGACGAGCACAACGCCAGCCGCGCGCCGCGACCGTTCAGCCGAGGCCTGACCGAATACGTGGTGCGCAACCGGCGCCCGCTGCTGGCCTCGCGTGGGCAGATCGACGCGCTGCTGGCCAGCGGCGAAGTGCGCGAATCCGGTGCGCGCTCGCATTGCTGGCTGGGCGTGCCGCTGCTGCGCGACGACGAAGTGGTCGGCGCGATCGTGGTGCAGAGCTACAGCGAGAGCAGCATCTTCAGCGTGCACGACCAGCGCCTGTTGACCTTCGTTGCGCAGAACATCGGCACCGGGCTGGCCCGGCAGCGCGACCAGCAGCGGCTGCGTTCGGCGCATGCCGAGCTGGAGAAGCGCGTGGAGGAGCGCACCCGCGAACTGGCCGAGGTGAACGAGAAGCTGCTCGGGCAGATCGGCGAGCGCCTGCGTGCCGAACAGCGTCTGACCCATCAGGCCATGCACGATGCGCTGACCGGCCTGCCCAACCGCCTGCATTTGCTGGATCGCCTGCAGGATGCGCTTGCACTGGCCAAGCGTGAGGGCGGCCCGGTGTTCGCCGTGTTGTTCCTCGACCTTGACCGCTTCAAGCTGGTCAACGACAGCATTGGCCACGCTGCGGGCGACCGCATGCTGGTGGAAGTGGCCAAACGCATCGTCTCGATGGCCGGCACCGAGGACGTGGTGGCACGGCTGGGCGGAGATGAGTTCGCCGTGTTGCTGCAGTGCCCGCAGGGCCTGGCGCAGGCGTTGGACTTCGGCCAGCGACTGCTGCTGGCCCTGCAGGAATCGATGTGGATCGCCGGGCGCGAACTGTTCCCGTCCGGCAGCCTTGGCATCGCCTTGTGGAACCCGCGCTACCGGACCGGTGAGGAGCTGCTGCGCGACGCCGATGCGGCGATGTACCGCGCCAAGGCACAGGGTCATGATCGTTGCGCGATCTTCGACGAGGACATGCGCGAGCAGGCCATGCGCAGCCTTGATCTGGAAGCCGACCTGCGGCGTGCGATCAACAACCACGACTTCGTGCCGTTCTACCAGCCGATCGTGCGTCTGTCTGATGGCGAGGTGGTGGGGCACGAGGCGCTGCTGCGCTGGCAGCATGAACGCCGTGGCCTGCTGCTGCCGGGCGCGTTCCTGGAGCTGGGTGAGGAAAGCGGACTGATCGAACAGGTTGACTGGCTGATCTACGAACAGGTCATTGCCGGGCTGGCCGAAGGCGGGCACAGCTATGTATCGGTGAACGTATCGCCGCGTCATTTCCGCTCTGCGGAGTTCAGCGGCCGATTGTTCGGCCTGCTGGACGAGTACGGCGCCGATCCGCAGCGGCTGCGCCTGGAAATAACCGAGGTGGCGCTGCTCGATGATGGTCCGCACACCCTGCGCATCCTGCAGGGCCTGCGCGAACGTGGCATCCAGGTGCAGCTGGACGATTTCGGTACCGGCTTCTCGGCGCTGTCCTACCTGCACCGCTTCCCGATCAGCACGCTGAAGATCGACCAGAGCTTCATCGCTGGCCTGCATGGTCCGGAAGTGCAGAGCACGCGTGCGCTGGTCGAGGGCGTGCTGTCGTTGGCGCGTACGCTGGGCATCGAGACCATCGGTGAGGGCATCGAAACCGAGGCACAGCAGCAGACGCTGCGCGAGCTCGGCTGCGACTACGGCCAGGGCTATCTGCTGGGGCGGCCCGCACCGTGGAGCTGCGCGGCGGTCTGAGCCGCCGCGCAGGAAAGCATCAGCGCAGGGCGGCGCGACGCTTTTCGTCGATCCACTTCGAGGCCTGCGCCGGCTGGTAGTTCTTCATCCACTCCAGCATCTCTTCGATGTCCGAGCCGTACCACAGGTCCTGGCGCTGGTCCGGGTGCAGGAAGCGCTCTTCCACCATGCGGTCGATCATGCCGATCAGCGGGGCATAGAAACCTTCCACGTCGAGGAATGCGCACGGCTTGTTGCCGATGCCCAGTTGGCGCCAGGTCAGCATCTCGAAGATCTCTTCCATGGTGCCGAAGCCGCCGGGCAGGGTGACGAAGCCATCGGCGAGGTCGAACATGCGCGACTTGCGCTCGTGCATAGAACCGACAATTTCCAGCTCGGTCAGGCCACGGTGGGCCACTTCCCAGTCAGCCAGCTGGCGCGGAATCACACCGGTCACCTCACCGCCCGCGGCGAGCACGGCATTGGCCACGGTTCCCATCAGGCCGACGTTGCCGCCTCCGTACACCAGGCGCAGGCCGTCACGGGCGATGCGGTCGCCCAGTGCAATGGCGCGTTCGGTATAGGCCGGCTTGCTGCCAGCGTTGGAACCACAGTACACACAGATCGATTTCATGGATCTTCCTGTCTCTTGGCCGGAAACGAAAACGCCCCGTCGCCGACCGCAGAGCGGTCAGGGGACGGGGTGTCCAAGGATTATGAGGCCTTGAGAGGCCTTCTGTAGAGCCGAGCCATGCTCGGCTGCTCTTGGTTCAGATCGTGGCGAGCTCTGAGTCGAGCATGGCTCGACTCTACAGAGGGCAAGCCAGGCTTACGCCGCCGCGGCCTGCTCGCGGCGCGGGCCCTCACGCAGGGCACGGCCGACCATGCCGACCAGCAGGTCCAGCTCCTCGCTGTCCATGCCGAAGTGTGGGGTAAAGCGCAGCGAATTCTCGCCACCGTGGATCACGTTGATGCCGTGCTGGCGCAGCCATTCCTCGGTGGAATTGGCGCCGTAGCACTTGAACTGAGGCGCCAGCTCGCAGGAGAACAGCAGGCCGGTGCCCTGCACCTTGGTGATCAGGCCACCCAGCTCGCCTTTGAGCTGCTCCAGCTTGCGCACCGCCTCGGCGCCGCGTTCGGCGATGTTGGCGCGCACCTGCGGGGTCAGCTGGGCCAGGGTGGCACAGGCCACGTCCAGCGCACGCGGGTTGCTGGTCATGGTGTTGCCATAGATGCCCTTGCGGTACAGCTGCGCGGCATGCTCGGTCACCGCCAGCACCGACAGCGGGTACTGCGCGGCGTTCAGTGCCTTCGAATAGGTTTCCATGTCCGGCGGATCCAGGCCTTCGAAGCCCGGATAATCGACCACCGAGAGCACGCCATGCGCACGCAGGCCGGCCTGGATCGAGTCGAGCAGCAGCAGGCTGCCATGCGCACGGGTCAGTTCGCGGGCCACGGCGTAGAACGACGGCGGCACCGAGCGGCCCGGGTCGCCTTCGCCCATCACCGGTTCCAGGAACACCGCCTCGATGAACCACTGGTTGCGTGCGGCGTCCTCGAACACCTTGCGCAGGCCGGCCTCATCGTACGGCGCCACGGTGATCACCGAATCCTCGCCACGGTAGCTGGCCAGGTGCTGCATGTAGCTCTTGCGGCTGGAATCGGAATACAGGGCAGGGCGGTCGGTACGGCCATGGAAGCTGCCCTTGACCACCACGCGCTTGATCGCGGCGCCGGCGTGGCGCGCACCCGGGTCGGTCTGCAGCTTGGCGTTGACGTCGGCGATGCGGGCGGCCAAGCCGACTGCTTCGGAACCGGAATTGAGGCACATGAAACGAGCGAACGGGCAGCCGCCACGGCGATGGCCGATCTCGGCGCGCAGGGCGGTGATGAAGCGCTGCTGCGACAGGCTGGGGGTCATGATGTTGGCCATCACCTGCGGGCGGGCCATTGCCTCCAGCACGGCGTCCGGGGTGTGCCCGAAGCCGAGCATGCCGTAGCCGCCGGCGTCGTACAGCACGGCGCCCTTCAGGGTGACCACCCACGGGCCGCGCGCGGCCAGTGCCACATACGGGGTCACCGCATCATCGGCATAGAAATTGACGAAACCGTCCTGCATCGCGTCGATCTGCGCCTGTTCGTCCTGCGCCAGCAGCGGCCCCAGATCGGCCTGCACGCGCGCGAACTCCTCGGCGGCGGCGTCCACCGCGGCGATCAGCTGCGGGTGGTTGGCGGACAGGGCGGTCAGGGTGGCATCGTCCAGGCCAGAGGTAAGGCGGGTGCCGGGCTGGTTGCGCAGGGGGGCGAGGCGTTCGATGAAGCTCATTGCAGATCTCCTGAAACAATGGGTCGCACGGGTCTTCAAAAGCAAAACGCGCGTCATCACGCGCGCTTGGGGCAGGCTCGTGCAGCGGACTTCCGACTCGATGCTAGCACTTGTTTTTTTGCGCGATAACCCCGCAGAAACCTGCTGCATAGCAGCATTTTGCGCGACGTTCGCCGCGAAGCGCGCCGGCTCGCAGACGCTGGACGTACAATGCGCGCCATTGTCGACCTGTTGCCGCCCACTGCCTTGAAGAAGTCCGATTTCCACTACGACCTGCCGGCTGAACTGATCGCGCAGGCACCCCTGGCCGAACGTTCCGCAAGCCGCCTGCTGCTGGTGCCGCCGGCGCCGGCCGCCTTCACCGACCTGCAGGTGCGTGACCTGCCGTCGCTGCTGCAGCCGGGCGACCTGATGGTGTTCAACGATACCCGGGTGATCCCGGCGCGCCTGTTCGGGCAGAAGGCCAGCGGCGGTCGCGTGGAGATCCTGATTGAACGCCTGCTCGGCGGCCAGCAGGCGCGTGCCCAGGTGGGCGCCAGCAAGTCGCCCAAGACGGGCAGCCGCATCGCGCTCGATGCCGGTGGCGAGGCCGAGGTGCTCGGCCGCGATGGCGAGTTCTATGTGCTGCAGTTCCACGTGCCCGAATCGCTGGAGCAGTGGCTGCTGCACGCCGGCCGCCTGCCGCTGCCGCCCTACATCCAGCGCGAGCCGGGTGTGGACGACCGCGAGCGCTACCAGACCGTGTTCGCGCGCGAAGTGGGCGCGGTGGCCGCGCCGACCGCCGGCCTGCATTTCGACGAGCCGCTGCTGGCCGCGCTGAAGGAGAAGGGCGTGGAGTTCGGTCACGTTACCCTGCACGTGGGCGCGGGCACCTTCCAGCCGGTGCGCGCCGATGACCTGAAGGACCACGTGATGCACCGCGAGTGGCTGAACGTCGGCGCCGAGCTGGTGCAGCAGGTGCGGCGCACGCGCGCCGCCGGCGGCCGGGTGATCGGTGTCGGCACCACCGTGGTGCGCGCGCTGGAAAGCGCGATGCGCGATGGCGAGCTGCTGCCGTTCGCCGGTGAAACGCAGATCTTCATCACCCCGGGCTACCGCATCCGCAGCGTCGACGCGATGGTGACCAACTTCCACCTGCCGGAAAGCACGCTGCTGATGATGATCTCCGCGTTTGCCGGCAAAGAACGGGTGTTCGAGGCCTACCAGCACGCGATCGAGCAGCGCTACCGCTTCTTCAGCTACGGCGACGCGATGCTGCTGTTCCCGCAGGCGGGGTAGGGCGTCCTGGGAGCGCAGGGGCCCCCGTGGGTGCGCACCTTGGTGCGCACGCCTTCTTGGGAGACAATAGGCAACTATTTGCCTGAATGACCGCTCCATGTCCCGACTGCAGTTCCAGCTCAAGACCCGCGACGGCCGTGCCCGCCGTGGCCGCCTGACCTTCCCGCGTGGCACGGTGGAAACGCCGGCCTTCATGCCGGTGGGAACCTATGGCTCGGTCAAGGGCATCCTGCCGGACGATGTGCGCGCGCTGGGCGCCGAGATCATCCTCGGCAACACGTTCCACCTGTACCTGCGTCCGGGCCTGGACATCATCGCCGACCACGGCGGCCTGCACGGCTTCTGCCGCTGGGATGGCCCGATCCTGACCGATTCGGGTGGTTTCCAGGTGTTCTCGCTGGCCCACCGCCGCAAGATCACCGAGCAGGGCGTGACCTTCGCTTCGCCCACCGACGGTGCCCGCGTGTTCCTGGGCCCGGAAGAGAGCATGAAAATCCAGAAGGTGCTCGATTCGGACGTGGTGATGATCTTCGACGAGTGCACCCCGTATCCGGCCACCGAGGACGTTGCCCGCCGTTCCATGGAGCTGAGCCTGCGCTGGGCCCAGCGCAGCCGCAATGCGCATGATGAGCTCGGCAACGACGCGGCGTTGTTCGGCATCGTCCAGGGCGGCGTGCACACCGGTCTGCGCAGCCGCTCGGCCGAGGCACTGCAGGCCATCGGTTTTGATGGCTATGCCATTGGCGGCCTGGCTGTGGGCGAGCCGGAAGACGAGCGCAACGCCATGCTCGACCACCTGGACCCGGAGCTGCCGGGTGACCGCCCGCGCTATCTGATGGGCGTGGGCCGGCCGGAAGACCTGGTCGAGGGTGTCGCACGTGGCGTGGACATGTTCGATTGCGTGATGCCCACCCGCAACGCCCGCAACGGCCACTATTTCACCTCGTTCGGCACCGTCCGCATCCGCAACTCCCAGTACGCGCGCGACATGGACCCGATCGAACCCGGCTGCGGCTGCGTGGCCTGCACCGGCGGCTACACCCGTTCCTACCTGCGCCACCTGGACCGCTGCAACGAGATGCTGGCGCCGATGCTGGGCACCCTGCACAACCTGTTCTATTACGAAAAGCTCATGGCCGACATCCGCGCGGCGATCGAGGCGGGAACCTTCCTGGCCTTCCGTGAGTCTTTCTACGCGGCACGCGGGGCGGTAGCCCCCCCCCTGTAACCCGAACACCCCCTGCCAAACGGCCCAAGGACGAACGCCCGGGGCCGTGGCATACTTCAAGGCTGACCCAGATCCGCGGTCGACACGCCGTGCCCGTGAAAGGGCCGGAGCGCCGCCCAACCAAAGGACCAATGATGAACCTGCTTGCCTTCCTGATTCCCGCCGCCCACGCCCAGGCCGCCGGCGGCCAACCGCAGGGCATGGGCCTGACCACGCTGCTGTTCCCGGTCATCCTGATCGCCATCATGTACTTCCTGATGATCCGCCCGCAGATGAAGCGGCAGAAGGAGCACAAGTCCATGCTGGAGAAGATCAAGCGTGGCGACGAAGTGCTGACCAACGGCGGCATCGCCGGCAAGGTCACCGACATCGGCGACAACTTCATCACCATCGAAGTGGCCGAGAACGTGCGCATCCGCGTGCAGAAGGGGGCTGTGGGCAGCGTGCTGCCGACCGGCACCCTGGATTCGGCCAAGTAAGCCACTCCCTTTCCGATGCACAACCGCGGCGCCGGGGATGGCGCCGCGCGGGACCCAAGCAATGCTCGAATTTCCACGCTGGAAGTACGTCGTCATCCTGATCGTACTGGCGCTCAGCGCGCTGTACGCGCTGCCCAACATCTACCAGAAGGACCCGGCCATCCAGATCACCGCCAACCGTGGCGGCCAGATCGACGATGCGCTGCGTGACCGTGTGCTGGCCGACCTGAAGAAGGCCGGCGTGGCTGCCGTCGGTGCCGAGAAGGAAGGGGAAAGCCTGATCGTCCGCCTGCCGGACCTGAAGGCGCAGTCCGCTGCCAGCGACGCCCTGCGCGACACCGTTGGCGAGCAGTACACCGTGGCCCTGAACCTGGCCTCGACCGTGCCGGACTGGCTGGCCAACCTCGGCGGTCGTCCGATGGTGCTGGGCCTGGACCTGCAGGGCGGCGTGCACTTCGTGCTTCAGGTTGACCAGAAGGCGGCTCTGGACAAGCGTCTGGACGCCTATACCGAAGACGTGCGCAGCACCCTGCGTGACGCGCGCATTCCTTACCAGTCGGTGGAACGCCGTGCTGACAACAGCATCGTGGCCAACCTGAGCCCGTCGGCGGGTGACGATGCCGCGCAGCGCGCCCGCGCCGCGCTGGTCAAGGCGCAGCCGACCCTCGGCTACGACGTCAGCGGCAACCGCATCACGGTCACCGTTCCGGATGCCGAGATCGCACAGATTGCCAACGGTGCCATCGAGCAGAACATCAACACGCTGCGCAACCGTGTGAACCAGCTCGGCGTGGCCGAGCCGATCATCCAGCGCCAGGGTGCCGACCGCGTGGTCGTGCAGCTGCCGGGCGTGCAGGACACCGCCGAAGCCAAGCGCATGATCGGTGCCACCGCCACCCTGGAATACCGTGCGGTGGTCGAAGGCAACGCGCAGGACGCGATTGCCTCCGGCCGCATCCCGCCGGAAGCCAAGGTCTACCAGCAGCGTGATGGCCGTGGCCCGATCCTGCTGAACAAGCGCGTGATCGTCACCGGCGACCAGATGGTCGGCGCGCAGGCGGTGACCGATTCGAACAGCGGCTCTCCGGCGGTCAGCGTGACGCTGAACAACGTCGGCGGCCAGCGCATGTTCGACTTCACCAGCGCCAACGTGAACAAGCCGATGGCGGTGGTCTACACCGAGCGAGTGCCGACTGTGACCGTCGTTGACGGCCAGGAAGTGCGTGGCTTCAAGGTCAACGAGGAAGTGATCTCGGTGGCCAACATCAACGGCGTGTTCGGCAAGAACTTCCAGACCACGGGCCTGCAGAAGAAGGAAGCCGAGGACCTGGCCAAGCTGCTGAAGTCCGGCTCGCTGGCCGCGCCGATGGACTTCGTCGAAGAGCGCGTGGTCGGCCCGAGCCTGGGTGCCGAGAACGTCAAGAACGGTATGCGCGCGGTGGTGTTCGCATTCCTGTTCACCCTGGTGTTCTTCAGCGTCTACTACCGCATGTTCGGCGTGATCACCTCGATCGCGATGCTGTTCAACCTGCTGATCGTGGTGGCGGTGATGTCGCTGTTCGGCGCGACCATGACCCTGCCGGGCTTCGCCGGTCTGGCGTTGTCGGTCGGTCTGTCGGTGGACGCCAACGTGCTGATCAACGAGCGTATCCGTGAAGAGCTGCGTGCCGGCGTGCCGGGCAAGACCGCGATCGTGACCGGTTACGAGCGTGCTTCCGGCACCATCCTCGACGCCAACCTGACCGGCCTGATCGTCGGTGTGGCGCTGTTCGCATTCGGTACCGGTCCGCTGAAGGGCTTCGCGCTGACCATGATCATCGGTATTTTCGCCTCCATGTTCACCGCGATCACCGTGTCGCGTGCGCTGGCGACGCTGATCTACGGCCGCCGCAAGAAGCTCCAGAACGTGGCCATCTGACGGGACGACACGCACATGAAACTGTTTCCGCTGCACATCCTCCCGAACGACACCAAGATCGACTTCATGCGCTGGCGCCATGTCGCGATGGTCGTCACGGTCATCGTGTTCCTGGCCTCGGTTGCCATCATCGGCTTCAAGGGCTTCAACTACGCCCTGGACTTCACCGGTGGCACCCTGATTGAAGCCCGCTTCGACAAGGCGGTGGACGTCGAGCAGGTCCGTACCAAGCTTGAGGAAAATGGCTTCGACGGTGCCCAGGTGCAGAGCGTCGGTGGCAACACCGATCTGCTGATCCGTCTGGCCCCGCACGGTGAGCACGCTGCCGGTACCGGCGACGCCGCGCACGAGGACAAGGCCACCGCTGCGGCCGTGGTGAAGGCACTGTCCACCGCCGACAACCAGGCCACCGTGCTCCGCAACGAGTTCGTGGGCCCGCAGATCGGCAAGGACCTGGCGATGAATGGCCTGTACGCCACCATCTTCATGCTGGCCGGCTTCCTGATCTACATCGCGGTGCGCTTCGAATGGAAGTTCGCGGTCACCGCCAGCATCGTGGCGATGTTCGACCTGATCGTGACGGTGGCTTACGTGTCCCTGCTGGGCCGTGAGTTCGACCTGACCGTGCTGGCCGGCCTGCTGTCGGTGATGGGTTTTGCGATCAACGATCTGATCGTGGTCTTCGACCGCGTCCGCGAGAACTTCCGCAGCCTGCGCGTGGACTCGATGGAAGTGCTGAACCGTTCGATCAACCAGACGCTGTCGCGTACGGTGATCACCGCGGTGATGTTCTTCCTGTCGGCGCTGGCCCTGTACATGTACGGCGGCAGCTCGATGGAAGGCCTGGCCGAGACGCACATGATCGGTGCCGTGATCGTGGTGCTGTCGTCGATCCTGGTGGCGGTGCCGATGCTGACGATCGGTTTCCTGCGCGTCAGCAAGCAGGACCTGCTGCCGAAGGCCAAGGACGTCGAGGCCCTGGCCCGTCGCCCGTAAGCACCTGCTGCACGCAGCACACAGAGAACCCCGCGCAAGCGGGGTTTTTTGTGTGCAGGGCTTGCAGCCCTGCACCTGCTCAATGCAACGGCAACTTCCAAAGCGGAGCTGGCTTTCTGCTGGTTGGGCGGGGCCATGTGGGTTGGCAGGACACGCCGTAAACCCATCCTTGGGGGCTCGATGGCGCCATCCATGGCGCCAACGGTCCTGCCAACCCACATGGCCCCACCTCCGACAGATTCCTGCGGCTGTTGGTAGGTGTCGACCTTGGTCGACATATCTGTCAGATATCGAGTGAATTCAACCGTGTCGACCAAGGTCGACACCTACCAGGGCCGCACGCCGTCCTGGCAGATCGCGGAGAACTGTCGAAAGCGGGGTGGGTCCGGTTGAGGGGGCGTGAGCCGCATGGATGCGGCGACCGAGCTTACATGGACGTACTTGCAGCGCCCCCCTCAACCGGACCCACCCCGCCATCCCACAGGAAACCCGCTTTTGCTCTGGCTCTGGCTTCCAGCAGGTGCAGGGCGCAGCCCTGCAAAGAGAAACCTCACCCTACGCCAGCGTCGGTTGTGCAATCTTCCCCCGCGCACTACGATCCTGCGGTTCGCGCGCGCAGGCGCGCACCCGTATTCCTGCTGAGCGCCCCGTGCGCCGCATCTGCCAACCCGAGGTATCCATGGTCATCAAACCGCGCGTCCGCGGCTTCATCTGCGTCACCACCCACCCGACCGGCTGCGAAGCCGCGGTCAAGCAGCAGATCGACTACATCCGCGCGCGCCCGCCGATCCAGAACGGTCCCAAGCGCGTGCTGGTGATCGGTGCCTCTACCGGCTACGGCCTGGCTGCGCGCATCACCGCTGCCTTCGGCAGTGGCGCCGCCACCCTCGGCATCTTCTTCGAACGCCCGGGCAGCGAGACCAAGCCGGGTACCGCGGGCTGGTACAACTCGGCCGCGTTCCACAAGTACGCCGACGAAGCCGGCCTGTACGCCAAGAGCATCAACGGCGATGCCTTCTCCGATGAAGTGAAGGCGAAGACCATCGAAATGATCAAGGCCGATCTCGGCCAGGTCGACCAGGTCGTTTACAGCCTGGCGGCACCGCGCCGCAAGCACCCGAAGACCGGCGAGATCATCAGCTCCACGCTGAAGCCGATCGGCGAGCCGATCACCCTGCGTGGCCTGGATACCGACAAGGAAGTGCTGACCGAGACCCACCTGCAGCCGGCTACCCCGGAAGAGATCGCCGGTACCGTCGCGGTGATGGGTGGTGAAGACTGGCAGATGTGGATCGACGCGCTGGCCGACGCCGGCGTGCTGGCCAACGGCTGCACCACCACTGCTTTCACCTACGTGGGCGAAGAGATCACCCAGGCGATCTACTGGAATGGCTCGATCGGTGCGGCCAAGAAGGATCTGGATACCAAGGTGCTGGGCCTGCGCGAGAAGCTGGCCAGGATCGGTGGTGATGCACGCGTGTCGGTACTGAAGGCCGTGGTCACCCAGGCCAGCTCGGCCATTCCGACCATGCCGCTGTACCTGTCGCTGCTGTTCAAGGTGATGAAGGAAAAGGGCACGCACGAAGGCTGCATCGAGCAGCTCGACGTGCTGTACGACATTCTCTACGGCGGCAAGGCCGACGGCGTGGCGATCGATCGCCTGCGCCACGACCTGGTCGATGGGGATGGCCACACCGTCGCGCTGGTCGATGACGAAGGCCGCCTGCGAGCCGATTACAAGGAAATGGCCGCGGACGTGCAGGGCAAGGTGGTCGCGCTGTGGCCGCAGGTGACCAACGAGAACCTGTACGAGATCAGCGATCTGGCCGGCTACAAGGCCGACTTCCTGCGCCTGTTCGGTTTTGGCGTGGAGGGTGTCGACTACGAAGCCGACGTCAATCCGGACGTGAAGATCGAAAACCTGGTCGATCTGACCTGATCAATGAAAAGGCCGGCGAAAGCCGGCCTTCTCGTTTGTGTAGAGCCGAGCGATGCTCGGCTGCTCTTCGCTTGAGTCCCGCAGCCGAGCATGGCTCGGCTCTACAGAGAGGCGTCAACCAAACTCGAAGCCCATTTCCGGCAACGCCGGCCCAACGAAGTCGCCCTGCACGTAATCCACGCCGGCACTGAACAGCAGGGTCATCGAATTGGCGTCGCTGACGAACTCGGCGATGGTGCGGATGCCGGCTTCCTGCGCACGCGCGGTGATCTGGCTGACGCGGTCGATGTTTTCGCGGGTGGCGGCCAGATCGCTGGTGAAGCCGCGGTCCAGCTTGAGGAACTGCGGCTGGAAGTGGGCCAGCAGCTGGAACGAATCCAGCCCCGAACCGAACTGCTCCAGGCCGATGCGACAGCCCAGTGGCGCCACTTCGGCAAGGAACTGCTGAGCACTGCGCAGGTGGGTGAACACCTTCGCTTCTGGTGCATGCAGCCACAGCCGTTCGCCGGGAACCCCCTGTGCCTGCAGCTCGCGGCGTAGTGTGGCGATCATCTGCGGGTCGTCGAACGATTCCGGCGTTACCTTCACCAGCATCTGCGTGGCATGGCCTTCGCGTGCGCGCTGGCCCAGCACTGCGATGGCCCGTGACACCACCCAGCGGTTGATGTCGGCCAGTAGGCCGTGTTCCTCCGCGATACCGAGGAACGCGGTCGGGCTCAGCAGTTCGCCATTGTGTTCCAGGCGCAGGTAGGCCTCATACAGTTCCAGCGACTCACCCTGCAGGTTCAGCACCGGCTGGTAGTGCAGCTGGAAGCCGTCACCGGCCAGCGCTTCACGGATACGGGCAACCCAGCGCAGCACGCGTTCTTCCTCCACGCGGTCGGCAGCGGCCGGGTCGAAGATGCGGCAGGTGTTACCCAGTTCGGCGGCGGCCTGCGTGCATTCGCTGGCGCGTGCCAGCACCTGGCCGATGCTGGCGATCTTCTCGCCCACCTGCACGCCACCGATGCTGACCGTTACCGTGGCCGAACGCGCGCCGATGCTGAAGACGTGTGCGGCGTAGGCTTCGCGGATGCGCTCGGCCAGCGCCACGGACTGCGCGTAGGGTCCGGCCTGCAGCACGGCGAAATTGTGTTCGCCGAAGCGCGCCAGCTGCGCGTCCTCGCCAACCACCTCGGCCAGCAGGCCGGCGAGGGCGCCGATCAGGGTGTCGGCCGAGGCCAGGCCGATGTCCGGCAGCAGGCGTGCGTAGTGGTCCGGCTCGATCAGCAGCAGGCCGAACTGGCCCTCGCTGCGCCCGGCCTGGGCCACCGCGCTTTCCAGCTGCAGCATGAAGGTCGGGCGATTGAGCAGTCCGGTGACCTGGTCGCGCTGGCGCAGGTCCTCGACCTCGCGCGCCAGCTCGGGATCGAACTCCATGCGGCGGCGGAGCACCACCTGCAGGCAGGATTCGCCCTCGTAGGTGGCGGCGGTGAATTCCATCGTCGCGGGGAACGCACTGCCGTCCTCGTGGCGCGCGTCGAGCTGGTACTGCGGAGGTGGCGCCTCGCCACGGCTGAGGCCCTTCAGCAGCTGCTTGAAGCCTTCCACATGCTGGGCGGCAACCATGTCCAGCAGTGAGATGCCTTCGATGTCGTCGAAATGCTCGTAGCCGAACATCTCCAGATAGGCATCGTTGGCGCGGATGTGCATGCCTTCATGCACGTAGGCGATGGGGTCGCGCGAGGAGGCGATCAGGGCATCGCAGCGGCGCTCGGTCTCGCGCATCTGCGCCTCGATGCGGCGCAGGCCACGACGTGCCTGCAGGTCCACCCACTGGTCACGGACGACGGCGAGCAGGTGCTCGGAACGCTGGCGCAGGGCGAGGGCCCGGATGCCGTGGCTGCTGGCCTGCACCAGTTCGTCTTCGTCGATGCGCTCGGCCAGCAGCACCAGCGGAATGTCCTTGCCGCTGGCAGCAATATGCTGGGCCACCCGTGGAAGCGGGATGCCCTGCGAGGGCGAAGCCAGCACCAGGTCGATGGCCTGGCTGGCCAGCACCTGGGCAAGCTCGGCCGCATCCTGCGGGCGCCACGGGCGAACTGCGATGCCGCTGTTGCGCAGGGTGCTGACGATGGCCTCGGCATTTTCGCCGCTGTCATCGACGATCAGCAGGCGGATGGTGATGTCGTTCGCGTTCTGCATGCACTGCTCCCCAATCTGCAAATCTAGATACACGATGCGCGGCGAACCGTCCATGCGCGCACCCCTTGCACGCATCGAACGGCGATCTGGTTCACACCACGCCACCGGCCGCGTGGCCGCTGGCCCAGGCCCACTGGAAGTTGTAGCCGCCCAGCCAGCCGGTCACATCCAGCACCTCGCCAACGAAATGCAGGCCGGGTACGCGCTTGGATTCCATCGTCGAAGACGAGACCTCGGCGGTGTCTACGCCGCCGAGCGTGACTTCAGCGGTACGGTAGCCCTCGGTGCCGCTGGCCACCAGCGGGAACGCGCCCAGCAGCTGCGCGGCCTGGCGCAGCACCGGCTCGTCCAGCTGGCGCACGGGCCGGTCGGGCAGCCAGTGTTCGCACAGCCGCTGTGCCAGCCGCTTCGGCAGTACCTCGCCCAGCACCGTGCGCAGCTCGGCGGCGGGTCGTTCGCGCTTCATCTGGCGCAGCCACTCGCCGGCATCCTGGCCGGGCAGCAGGTCCAGCTCCAGCGCGTCGCCGGGTTGCCAGAACGAGGAGATCTGCAGGATCGCCGGGCCACTCACGCCGCGATGGGTCAGCAGCATGAAGTTCTGGAAGCTCTTTCCGTTGCAGCGCGCCTCGATGGGGAGAGCGACGCCGCTGAGATCGGCCAGCCGTTCCTGGTGCTTGCCGCTGAGCGTGAGCGGCACCAGCCCTGCGCGGGTCGGCAGCACCTGGTGGCCGAACTGCCGAGCCACTTCATAACCAAAGCCGGTGGCACCCATGCTGGGAATGGACAGGCCGCCGGTGGCAACCACCAGCGAGGCGCAATGGAACAGGCCCTGCGTGGTGTGCACACGGAAGCCATCGCTGCCGTGCTCGATGCGCTGCACGCTGCAGTCGGTACGCACCTGCACGCCTGCCGCCTGGCATTCGTCCACCAGCATCTTCACGATCTGCTTGGACGAGACATCGCAGAACAGCTGGCCCAGCTCTTTTTCGTGATACGCGATGCCGTGCTTGTGCACCAGCTCGATGAAGTGCCAGGGCGTGTAGCGCGCCAGCGCCGACTTGCAGAAGTGCGGGTTGGCCGACAGGAAGTTGGCCGGGGTGGTGCCGGTATTGGTGAAGTTGCAACGGCCACCGCCGGACATCAGGATCTTCTTGCCGACCTTGTTGGCATGGTCGATCACCTGCACCTGGCGGCCGCGCTGGCCAGCCGTGATTGCGGTCATCAGCCCGGCCGCGCCGGCGCCGATGACCACCACATCGCAACGTATCGTGCTCATGCCTTGGCGCGCTTGCGCCAGTTCGGGATCACGTCGAGCTGGATCTGGTCGTTGAGCAGCTGCACTTCACCGTCCTGGATCAGCACGCTCCAGCGCATGGCGCGCTGGATCTGCTGGCCCCACAGTTCGACGAAGGCACCATCGAGGTCGACCACCGAAAGGTTGTCGAAGCGCGCCAGGCCCTTGCTCTGCTTGCTCCACCAGATGTCCGAAGCGTTGCCGCCGTAGTTGATTACCTGCACCTGGCGGCTGCGGTTGCTGGCCTTGCGGATGCGCGATTCGTCCGGATGGCCCAGGTCGATCCACTGCAGGATGTCGCCGGTGTAGTCGTGTTCCCACAGATCCGGCTCGTCATCGGTGCTCAGGCCGCGGCCGAATTCCAGGCGATCGCCAGCGTTCAGTGCGAAGGCGAGCAGGCGCACCATCAGGCGATCGTCGGTCTCGGACGGGTGCTGGGCCAGGGTCAGGTTGTGGGTCGCGTAGTAGCCGCGATCCATGTCGCTGATCTGCAGTTCGGCCTTGCGGATGGTGGCGGTGAGAGCCATGGGGGGTCCGTGGACTAAAGACGACAATGATAGAGGTTTGCTCCAGGGGTGTCCGTTGCCGGTCTGTCTGCGCAGCGTCAACGGTGGCACTCTTGCGCTCTTTCCCGTGGCCGGAGTGGACGCCATGACCTTGCCCAGCCGCCTGCAGCTGCCGCCCGGCCACTGGCCCAGCCTGCTCGATGGCCTGTGCGCGCGTTTCCCGCGCATCGACCCCGCGCAATGGCAGGACCGTTTCGCCCGAGGCCGAGTGCAGGATGCGCGGGGCAGGGCACTGGCGCCGGACATGCCCTGGCAGGTGGGGCTGGAAATCCTGTACTTCCGCGAGGTGGCCGACGAGCCGGTGATTCCCTTCGCCGAGACCATCCTGCATCTGGATGCGCACCTGCTGGTGGCCGACAAGCCGCACTTCCTGCCGGTGACGCCGGCCGGTGGCTATGTGCGCGAAACCCTGCTGGCGCGCCTGGTCGCACGCACCGGCAACACCGAACTGGCGCCGTTGCACCGCTTGGACCGGCTGACCGCCGGCCTGGTGCTGTTCTCGACCCAGGCAGCCACGCGTGATGCCTATCAACGGCTGTTCCGCGAACGGCGCATCGAGAAGACCTATGAGGCGCTGGCACCCGCGCTGCCCGGGCTGGAGTTTCCGTTGCAGCGGGACAGCCGCCTGGTGCCGGGCGAACCGTTCTTCCGCATGGCCGAAGTGCCGGGCGAGCCCAATGCGCGCAGCCGGATCGAGCTGATCGAGGCCGAAGGGCCGGTCTGGCGCTACCGGCTGAAGCCGGAAACCGGCCGCAAGCACCAGTTGCGCGTGCACATGGCGGCGCTGGGCGCGCCGATCGAAGGCGATGACCTGTATCCGCTGCTGAGGCCGCGCCCGGATGAAACGGTCGAGTCGCCCCTGCAGCTGCTGGCGCAGGGGTTGGCCTTCGATGACCCATTGAGCGGGGAGCCCCGGCGGTTCAGCAGCCAGCGCCGCCTGTGCCTGCCCGGCCAGGGCGTGTAGGGCCGTTCAGCGAACCGGGCGTCGGGCCAGCCAGCGGTCCAGCTCGGCGGCGAACAGCTGCCGGTCGCGCGGGCCCAGCGGAGGTGGGCCCCCGGTCTGCACTCCGGCGCCGCGCAGCTCTTCCATGAAATTGCGCATCGACAGCCGCTCGGCCATGTTGTTCGGGGTGTACAGCTGGCCGCGCGGGTTCAGCGCCACAGCCTTCTTCTCCAGCACCAGCGCGGCCAGCGGGATGTCCTGGGTGACGACCAGGTCTCCGGCGGCGACCCGTTCGACGATGGCGCTGTCGGCCACGTCCAGACCCTGGGGCACCTGGATCGAGCGCAGCCAGCGCGAGGGCGGGGTCCGGATCCACTGGTTGGCGACCAGGGTCAGCTCGATGCCAACGCGTTCAGCGGCACGGAACAGGATGTCGCGAATGACGGTGGGGCAGGCGTCCGCGTCCACCCAGATACGGGGGAGGGCGGGTTCAGCTTGGGTTTCAGCTTCAGTCATTTACCCAGTGTAGGGTAGGAAAATCCTGAATGGGGACTCGGGGTTAGCCTCGATCGGCTGCCAGCCCTTGTCACGTCTAGCGGGCGGGGCCAGCCCATGAACGTCCGGGCTATCGCTTTTTGCAGAAAACACGCGTATCGTTCGTCCCACTGTGTTTGCTAGGGTCACCGTGAATCGTGGCCTGGTGCAGTTGATCTCACGATCCGCTCATCGATCCGCTTTACCAACGCCTGCAACTCAGTCTCGGCCCCGATACCCGGTGGCTGCGATTTTTTCAACATGTGTTTCAGGAGTTAGTCAAATGTCTGATCGTCAGACCGGCACCGTCAAGTGGTTCAACGACGCCAAGGGCTTCGGCTTCATCACCCCGGAAAGCGGCCCGGACCTGTTTGTGCACTTCCGTGCCATCCAGGGCACCGGCTTCAAGACCCTGCAGGAAGGCCAGAAGGTTACCTTCATCGCCGTCCAGGGTCAGAAGGGCATGCAGGCTGACCAGGTGCAGGCGGTCTAATCCGTCTGCTACCGTTTGGTAGCCAGAACGCCGGAAGCGAAAGCTTCCGGCGTTTTTTATTGCCTGCTGTTCTGTAGCGTCGAGCCATGCTCGACTGCTTTCCAAAGACAGTCGAGCGTGGCTCGACTCTACATGGGGCATGCACTGCGCGCGGTACGATGCGGGCCTCCCCAAGGATCATCCCCATGCGCATCGTCCATCACCTGGAAAACTCCCGTTCCCTGCGTGTGCTGTGGATGCTGGAGGAGCTGGGGCTGGACTACGAACTGCGCCGCTATCCGCGCGATCCGAAGACGCTGCTGGCGCCGCCGGAGCTGCGCAACGTGCATCCGCTGGGCAAGTCGCCGGTACTGCAGGATGGCGAGCTGGTACTGGCCGAGTCCGGCGCGATCCTCGACTACCTCGCAGACCGCTACGACACCCAGCGCCAGCTGTCGCCGTCGCCGATGCCGGCCGATGGTGCCGAGCGCATCGCCTACCGCTACTGGCTGCACTACGCCGAAGGCTCGGCGATGCCGCCGCTGCTGCTGACCCTGGTGATGGGCCGCATCCGCAACGCGCCGATGCCGTTCTTCGCCCGCCCGATCGCGCGCAACATTGCCGACAAGGCCGAACGTGGCTTCATCGGCCCACAGCGGCGCCTGCACCTGGACTGGATGGAGCGCCGCCTGTCCGAAAGCCCATGGTTCGCGGGTGAGCGGTTCAGCGCAGCCGACATCCAGATGAGCTTCCCGATCCAGGCTGCCGCCGCGCGCGGCGGTGGCCTCGACGACAAGCCGGCACTGCGTGGCTTCCTCAAGCGTATCGGCGAGCGCCCGGCCTACCAGCGTGCCGAGGCCCACGGCGGGCACCTGCAGGCGCTCAGCGGCAATTGAGGAGGGCGGCCGTCGCCCCCATCTTCAGCACCATGGATACCGACAGCCCCCGTTTCGACAACCGCCTGCTGCAGACCCTGCCGGGCGACCCCGAATCCGGCCCGCGCCGGCGCGAAGTGCTGGGCGCGGCCTGGTCGCCGGTGATGCCGACCCCGGTGACGGCGCCCACGCTGTTGGCCTGGGCACCGGACGTCGCCGCCATGCTTGGTTTCGATACCGCTGAGGTCGAGAGCGAAGGCTTCGCGCAGGTGTTTGGCGGCAATGCACTGTATGCCGGCATGCAGCCATGGGCCGCCAACTACGGCGGCCATCAGTTTGGCCACTGGGCCGGCCAGCTCGGCGATGGCCGTGCGATCTCGCTGGGTGAACTGGTCGCGCCGGATGGCCGCCACTGGGAGCTGCAGCTGAAGGGTGCTGGCTCGACGCCATACTCGCGCGGCGCCGATGGGCGCGCAGTGCTGCGCTCATCCATCCGCGAATTCCTGTGCAGCGAGGCCATGCACCACCTGGGCGTGCCGACCACGCGCGCGTTGTCGCTGGTTGGTACCGGCGACGACGTGGTGCGCGACATGTTCTACGACGGCCATCCGCGTGCAGAGCCCGGCGCCATCGTATGCCGGGTATCGCCGTCGTTCCTGCGCTTTGGTTCCTTCGAACTGCCGGCGTCGCGCGGGGAAACCGCCTTGCTGCAGCAGCTGGTTGATGCCTGCATCGCGCGTGATTTCCCCGAACTGGAAGGGCAGGGCGAGGCGCTGTATGGCGACTGGTTCGCGCAGATCGCGGTGCGTACCGCCGAGATGATCGCGCACTGGATGCGCGTCGGCTTCGTGCATGGCGTGATGAACACCGACAACCTGTCCGTACTTGGTCTTACGCTCGACTATGGCCCTTATGGCTGGGTCGAGGATTTCGATCCGGACTGGACGCCGAACACCACCGACGCGCAGGGTCGCCGCTATCGCTTTGGCACCCAGCCGCAGGTGGCGTACTGGAACCTGAGCCGATTGGCGCAGGCTCTGTCGCCGTTGTTTGCCGATGTGGCACCGCTGCAGGCTGGATTGGCCGCATACCAGTCCACGTTCGTGGCCTGCACGCGCCGCGACGCCGCAGCCAAGCTGGGCTTGGCCGCGGCCGACGACGACGACCTGCAGCTCTACCTGCGCTGGCAGCAGCTGATGCAGGACGGTGCCATGGACATGACCCTGGCCTGGCGCGCACTGATGCAGATCGATCCGGCGGCACCGGATGCGGCGCTGCTGGACGCGGTGTACTACGACGAGGCGCGCCAGCAGGCGGTGCAGGCGCCGTTGCAGCAGTGGCTGCAGGACTACGCGGTGCGGTTGCGGGCCGATCCGCTGTCAGCCACTGAGCGCGCGGAGAAGATGGCTGCAGCCAATCCGCTGTACGTACTGCGCAACTGGTTGGCGCAGGAGGCCATCGACCGCGCCGAACAGGGCGACCTCGGCGGTATTCATGCGTTGCAGGACGTACTGCGCGATCCATACACCGAGCGTGCCGGCCTGGAACACTTCGCCGGCAAGCGCCCGGCGTGGGCAGACAATCGCGCCGGCTGCTCGATGCTGTCCTGCAGTTCCTGAGGGTAGGTTTCGGCAGGGCTGCGCCCTGCACCTGCAGAGGCCAGATCAAAAACCAGAACAAAAGCGGATTCCGTGGTTTGGCCGGGCGGTGTCGGAGTGCGGGGACGCCGCAAGTAGGTCCTTGTAGGCTTGGCAGCCGCATCCATGCGGCTGACACCCCGCACTCCGACACCGCCCCACCTCCGACAGAGTCCGGCGGCTGTTGGTAGGTGTCGACCTCGGTCGACACGGTAGATCCACGCCATGCGTGGATGCTCTTCGTTCAATTCTCGAAATAATCGATTTCGATAGAGATTCATCCACGCATGGTGTGGATCTACGACAGGTCGCAGGAAACTGTCGAAGGCGGGGTGGGTCCGGTTGCGGGGGCGTGAGCCGCATGGATGCGGCGACCGAGCTTACATGGACGTACTTGCAGCGACCCCCGCAACCGGACCCACCCCGCCTTCGACAGTTTCCTGCGACCTGTCGTAGATCCACACCATGCGTGGATGACTCTCTATCGAAATCGA
>CAJYNG010000016.1 GCA_913775725.1 uncultured Stenotrophomonas sp.
TGTAGGCTTGGCAGCCGCTTGCTCGTGTGCGCGGTCCTGCGCACACGGCAAGACCGGGGTTGGGCGTCCTGCCCAACCCGCCCGAGGCATGCCTCGGGCCCATGCGGCTGACACCCCGCACTCCGACACCGCCCCACCTTCGACAGGTTCACGCGGCTGTTGGTAGGTGTCGACCAAGGTCGACACCTACCAGAGCAGTACGCCGTTCCGACAGATCGCGGAAAACTGTCGAAGGCGGGGCGGGTCCGGTTGCGGGAGTGTCCGCGGCATGGATGCCGCGGCCAAGCCCCCAAGGATGGGTTTACGGCTTCTCCCGCAACCGGACCCACCCCGCCATCCCTCAGGAAACCAGCTTTTGCTTCGGCTTCGGCTTCGGCTTCGGCTGTGGCTGTTGCTTCGGCGGGTGCAGGGCGCAGCCCTGCCAAACCTCTACCCCCTGGCCATTGCCTGCCACCACTGCGACAGCAGCTCCGGCCTCCGCAGGCGCTCTCGCCACCAGCGCAGTGCGGCACCATCTTCACCGGTGCGCCAGGCCAGCCAGAAGGTCTCTTCCGGCTTGTGTTCCTCCACCTCACGGATCACCAGCTGGCCGCGCCCCACCGCAGCGCGCGCGCACGGTTCGGGCAGGAAGCCGAAGCCCACGCCTTCGCACTGCAGCTTCAATTTGCTGGCCATGTCCGGCACCGTCAGCATCTCCTGCCCCATCAACAAGCCGACCGTGCGCGGCAGCAATCTGCGCGCGGAATCAGAGACCGCGATCGCGCAGTGCTCGACCAGCTGCTCGCGACCGAGCACACCCGGTACTGCGGCCAATGGATGATCGGGTGCGACCGCGAACACGAACTCCACCGTGCCCAGCGGTTCGACCACATAACCACCGCCACTGGGGCCCTCACCCGGCGCGCCGACCAGCAGATCGGCACGCCGGTCCAGCAACGCTTCCCAGGTGCCGGACAAGGCCTCTCCGATCAGCCGCAGCCGGGTCGGCGCCTCGGCCTCACGAAACGCGGCGATGTCCGGGCCGAGCAACCAGGTCGGGAACACCGAGTCCACCGCCAGGGTCAGTTCGGTCTCCCAGCCCGACGCCACCCGGCGCACCCGCAGCTCCAGCTCGCGGGCGGCGCGCAGCAGGTGCCGCCCCTCGTCCAGCAGCGCGCGGCCGGCCTCGGTCGGCTCAGCGCGCGGGCCAACCCGGTCGAACAGCTGAACGCCCAGGTCCTCCTCCAGCTTGGCCACGGTGTAGGAGATGGTCGAGGGCACCTTGTGCAGGGCCTTGCCCGCGCCCGCAAACGAGCCGCGGCGGTCGATGGCGTCCAGGATCTGCAGGGCATCGAGGCTGAGCTTGAGCATTCGAATTTTTCGATGATGGCTGTCAAAACTATCCGTTTTTCAAACCCCGGGCGCAAGCGGATACTTCTTTCCAAACGGGGAAACACAGCGGCTACCGGCCCACCCCGCCCTATCGAAACCATCGAACAAGGAGATTCCATCATGCTGCAGATCCGCAAGAGCGCTACCCGTGGCCTGGCCGAGCATGGCTGGCTGTCCTCGCGCCATACCTTCTCCTTCGCCAACTACTACGACCCTCGCTACGTCAGCTTCGGCCCGCTGCGGGTGATCAACGAAGACAAGGTGATCGGCGGCCAGGGCTTCGGCACCCACAGCCACAGCAACATGGAAATCATTTCCTACGTGCTGGGTGGCGCGCTGGAGCACAAGGACTCGATGGGCACCGGTTCGGTGCTGCGCTACGGCGACGTGCAGCGCATGAGCGCCGGCAGCGGCGTCAGCCACAGCGAGTTCAACCACTCGGCCGACGAGACCGTGCACTTCCTGCAGATCTGGATCTTCCCGGACAGCGAGAACATCACGCCGTCGTACGAGGAGACCCACTTCGCACCGGAGACCAAGCGCGGCCAGCTGCGCCTGATCGCTTCGCCGGACGGTGCCGACGGTTCGCTGCGCATCCACCAGGATGCCCGCATCTTCGCCACCATCCTCGACGGCGGCCAGAAGCTGCACCATGCGCTCGGCAACGGTCGTGGCGCCTATGTGCAGGTGGCCCGTGGGCAGCTGCAGGTCAATGGCATCACCCTGGAAGCCGGTGATGCGCTGCAGGTCAGCGACGAAGCCCAGTTGACGCTGGAAAACGGCAACGATGCCGAAGTGCTGGTGTTCGACCTGCCGCTGTAACCACAACGCCCGCGATGCCATCCAGCATCGCGAGCGTACTTGTAGAGCCGAGCCCACGCTCGGCTGGTTGTCAAACCGCAGCCGAGCGTGGGCTCGGCTCTACAAAACCTGTGTCAGAACCTGTAGTTCAAGGTCAGCCGCACATTGCGCGGCTCGCCCCAAGTGTAGGTGCTGTACCAGTTGAAAATCGTGTAGTACCGCTTGTCGAGCAGGTTGTTGACGTTGACCGTGGCCGACAGCCGATCGTTGAACTGGTAGCGCGCCATCGCATCGAGCAACCAGTAAGGCTGCGTGCGATGCACCACCTTGGCCTGCGTGGCCGGATTGGTGATCTCGCCGAAGGTCGAATCCTGCCAGCGTGCGCCACCACCCAGCGTGAGCCCCTGCCAGGCACCGCGCAGGCGATAGCTGGTGTGCAGGCTGAACTGGTTCTCCGGTTCCAGCGTGGTCACCTTGGTCCCCGCCTGGCGGGCGATCTTGTGGGAGAACCCACCCTGCACCTGCCAGCCCTCGGCCAGTTGACCCGACATTTCAAGCTCGTAACCCTTGGTGCGCACGCCCATCAAGGCGCGGTAGGCATCCTGGCCATCCGGTGTCTTGCCGCCCGTGGGCTGGGCGAAGTTGTCCTGATCAAGCTGGAACAGCGCCGCACTGGCATTGAGGCGCCCATCGAAGAACTCAGCCTTCAGGCCAACCTCGTAGCTGCGGCCCTCCAGTGGATCCAGCGCCTTGCCCTGCTCGTCGCGTTCGCTATGCGGTTTGAAGATGGTGCTGTAGCTGGCATACACCGAGTAATGCTCGCCGAGGTCGTAGACCACGCCGGCATACGGCACATAGACGCCGGTCTCGCGCGTGTCCGGCGAGCGGTAACTGGCCAGGCGGCTGCCGACGATCAGCTTCAACGGATCGGCCACGTCGAAGCGGCCAACCACGTACAGCCCATTCTCGCGGGTCACTTCATTGTTGTCATAGGTGCGCTGCCACTGCGGCTCGGCAATGTCGCCATTCCAGGTTCTGTAGTCCGGCACGGTATCCGGGAACCCCGCCTGCGGGCCGTAGCCGGTATTGGTCCAGCGCTTGCGCGAGGCACTGCCACCGACCACCAGCTCATGTTCGCGGCCGAACAGGCCGAAATGCCCGCTCACATAGAAGTCGGCGGCATTGCTGACGGTCTTGCCAACGTACTTGCCAAGCCACAGGCTGACGCCCTCGCCGGTCAACGGATCGGGATTGCCAGCGGCGGCACCGGCCAGTGCGGCGTCATAGCCGTTGACCTGGTGGTTGAGCTGCAGCTTGGCAATCCAATCGTTGGCGAACGTGTGCTCCAACGTGGCGAAACCGGTACGCACGTACTGGCGCCAGCCGGCCCATTGCGCACCATTGTTGAACGAGCGCGGCATGCGGTTGAAGTTGCCGGCGCTGTCCAGCAGCGGAATGCCGCCCCACGTGGAGCCCTTCGGGTCGCTGTCCATCACGTCGCCACCGACAGACAGCAGCGTGCGTTCGCCCAGATCGGCTTCCAGCACGGCATAGCCGACCTTGCTGGTGCGCTGGTAGTTGTCCAGGTTGGAATGCTTGTCTTCCCAGGCGCCCACGGCTCGGCCACGCACGCGGCCATCGGCAGTCAGCGGCCCACCGACATCGAGCTCGGCGCGGTAGTCATCCCAGCGGCCGACACCCAGTGAAGCACTGCCGGCGAAGTCCTTGCCCGGCTTCTTGCGCACCAGGTTGATGGTCGCGCCCGGATCACCCATGCCGGTCAACAGGCCGGTCGCGCCCTTGAGCACTTCGATGCGGTCATAGATCGCGGTATCACTGAGCGTGTTGCCCGCCGAGTAGGCCGAGTCACGCGACATCGGGATACCGTCGTACTGGAAGTTCTGCACGGCGAAGCCACGCGCGTAGTACTCGGTGCGTTCGCTGTCGTAGGTGACGATGCTGATACCCGGGGTCACCCGCATGACGTCGTCGATGCCATGCAGGCCGAAATCATCCATCTGTGCGCGGGTAATGACACTGATGGTCTGCGGTGTCTGCCGTGGCGTCAGCACCAGGCGGGTGGCGGTGGCGATGGTGCCCGGCGTGTAGGCGCCGCTGCCCTCGGTGATGGTGCCGAGCAGGTTGGCGGTGACCTGCACGGTCTGCAGGGTCTGGGAGGCAGGCGCCTGGGAATCCTTGCCTGGATCCGTACTGGATTGCGCAGCAGCAATACTGCTGCTGCCCAGTGCGGCGATCAGCAGGCCCCGGGCCAGCGCCCGCGGCAACGCTCGGCGACGCGGCAAGGGGAACGGAGTATGGGCAACAGGCACAAACAGCACGGCGGGACCTCCACAATAGGGTGGGATCCTCTGGCGGCGGCTGGAGGGAAGAGAAGAACGCGGCCGGATGGCCGCAGGCGCAGGAGTGTACTCCCCTGCGCCCCGGCTGTCGTGCGGCGTGCTGTCGTGCGGTGTGCTGGCGCGGGATCAGCCGCCGATGGCGGCGCAGGCCTCCAGGATCAGCGCGGTCACTTCCTTCGGCTGCGAGGCCAGTGAGGCATGGCTGGCATCCAGCTCCAGCAGGCGCTTGGGCTGCATCCTTGCGGCCATGGCCTTCTGGTTTTCCGGCGCGATCATGCGGTCGTGGCGGGACAGCTGGTACCAGCTCGGCCTGTGCTTCCACGCCGGGTCGCTGACCGCATCACCGAAGGTGCTGGCCAGCGGTGCCTTCTGGGTAACGGCCATCACCCGGCCTTCGTCTTCGCTCAAATCCTGGCAGAAGCTCTCATGGAACTTGTCCGCACGCAGCCACAGGTAACCGTCGCTGTCCGGCGCGAGGTTCGGCGCCGCCTCCGGCAGGTGCTGCTGGGTGATGCCACCTGGGCTCTCGCCGGCATCAGGCGCGAAAGCGGCGATGTAGACCAGGCCCTTCACGTTGGGCTCGTTGCCTGCCTGGCTGATTACCGCGCCTCCATAGGAGTGGCCGACCAGCAGCACCGGCCCGTCGATCTGCCGGATCATTTTCTGGGTGCGTCCTGCGTCGTCGGCCAGCGAGGTCAGCGGCAGTTCCACCGCCTGCACACGGTCGTGGCCGTTGCGATGCAGTTCCAGGATCACCTTGGCCCAGTGTGCGGCCCCGCCCCAGAATCCATGGACGAGGAGGATGGTCGGTGTCGTGCTCATGTACGGATCTCCGGCAGCGGCCGGCGGGATGCCGACCGTGCAGCCACTGTCCGTGGGCGACGTTAATCGCCAGTGACGCGATCGGGTCACTGCAATCGTATGCGTCGCCCGATGTCACGCATGGCACTTGCCGAGCCGACCTGAAAACGTTTTCATAGATATCCCCTGGAGCTTCGCATCGCGCATGACGCCTTCATCCCCACGTGCCCAGCAGCACGCCACCCGCGCCGCCTTCTTCATTCCCGGATTCGCCACCGCCGCGTGGGCGCCGATGGTGCCCTACGCCAAGGCCAAAGCCGCGCTGTCCGACGCCAGCCTTGGCGCCGTGCTGCTGTGCCTCGGGCTCGGCTCGCTGCTGGCGATGCCGTTGGCGGGCGCGCTGACCGGGCGGCTGGGTTGCCGCCGGGTGATGGTGATCACCTGCGCGATGATGCTGTGCGCCCTGCCCTTGCTGGTGCTGGCGCCCTCGCCGGTGGCACTGGGCGCGGCCCTGTTCGTGTTCGGCGCCGGCGTCGGTGCGCTGGATTGTGCGATGAACATGCAGGCGGTGGCGGTCGAGCGCGACGCCGGGCGCGCGATGATGTCCGGCTTCCATGCCTTCTACAGCATCGGTGGCTTCGTCGGCGCCGGCTGCATGACCGGCCTGCTGATCCTCGGCACGCCGCTGTGGCTGGCCGCGCTGGTTTCGGTGGCGGCACTGCTGCTGGTCGCGGTACTGTCGGCGCCGCACTGGCGCCCGCAACGGATCCTGCACGAAGGACCATTGCTGGCACTGCCGCACGGCGTGGTGCTGTTCATCGGCGTGCTGGCCTTCGTGGTGTTCCTCGCCGAGGGCTCGATGCTGGACTGGAGTGCAGTGTTCCTGGCCGAAGTGCGGCAGGTGCCGCGCGACCAGGCCGGGGCCGGCTTCGCGTTGTTCACGCTGGCGATGACCGCGATGCGCCTGTTCGGCGACGGCATCGTCGAGCGCCTCGGCCGCACCCGCACCCTGGTCTTCGGCGGCATCACCGCCGCAGCAGGCTTCACCCTGGCCACGTTGGTGCCCTCGTTCCCGGTGGCGCTAGCGGGCTATGTGCTGGTCGGGCTGGGCTGCGCCAATATCGTGCCGGCACTGTTCTCGATGGCCGGCCAGCAGCGGGTGATGCCGGAGAGCATCGCCATCACCGCGGTGACCACACTGGGGTACGCCGGCATCCTCGCCGGCCCGGCAGCGATCGGTGCGCTGGCACACGGCACCAGCCTCGGCTTCGCCTTCCTGTGCGTGGCCGCATTGCTGCTGGGCGTAGCCGCATCCGCGCGATCACTGGCGCAACGAGTGGCCTGACAGAGAAAAAGGGACGGAGGGGATTAAGTCGTTTCCCGCACATCTGGGCTAGAAACGACTTAATCCCCTCCGTCCCCTTTTCTCAGCTGCGCGTCAGCCACTCGGCCTGGGCCGGCAGTTGCGGTGCCGGGCAGGCGCTTTGCGGATGGTGCTCGTCGCGTGCCATCCAGTCGTCGACCACTCCGGCCAGGAGGTCCAGCCGCAGCGGCAGGGTGATGTGGTCTTCACCCCGCATTTCGATGTAGTGCGCACGCGGGTTGGCCTGCGCGAGTTCACGGCCCTGGCTGACCGGAATGTGCTGGTCGCCCTGTCCGTGCAGCAACAGCACGCAGGCGCGGGTATCGGCCAGCGCACGCGCGACGTCGACGCGGTCCAGATCGACGTCGATACGGCGGCTGGCGGCAGCGATCACCTGGTTGATGTCCTGGCCACCGTAGCGCCAGCGCGCGTACGAGGCCACCGCCTGTGCCTTCAGGCCTTCCGGCTGCAGCCCCATCAGGTGCGGGATCATCGTGCGGATCGCCACACCGGCATTGGCGAACGATTCCATCGCCACCACACCGGCGACCTGGTCGCCGAGCTTGTCGGCGGTGAACACAGCCGTCGCCGCACCATAGGACACACCAAACAGGTACAACGGCCCGGTCACTTCGCCGCGCGCGCGCAGCTCGCCGATCACATCGACCACGTCATCCGATTCATAGGTGCCATAGCCGGACGGACCGGCACCAGACTGGCCATGGTTGCGCAGGTCGAGCGTGACCACGCGGTAGCCGGATTCGGCCAGCTGCAGCGACCACGGCAGCATCGAATCTCCGTTCATCATCCAGCCGTGCAGCACCACCACGGTACCGCGCGGTGCCTGCGCACGGAACGGTTGCGGTACTGCCAGGCTCAGGCCGGTATCCAGCGGCAGGCCGTTCTCGTGGCGCTGCGGCAGGTAGTGGTAACGCGCGCCGTAATCACCGGGATCGAACACACGCCAGAAGATCGGCACGCCATCGCGGCCCGGCGCGAAGCCGTGGCGGTTGGGTAGTTCGGCGATGGCCGCAGCAATGCGCGGGCGATCGAGCAGGGTCGATACGCCACCCGGCGCGATCAGCCGGTCGGCGAGCGAGGTGGACGAGGCGTTGATCGAGGATGAGCATGCAGCCAGCCACAGGCCGGCGCACGCCAGCAACAGCAGTAGCAGGCGCTTCATGGGCAATCGGGGAAAAGGTGCGACAGCGTGGCAGGTTAGCGACGCGGGCGTGGGCCATCTATCGCGCGCGGATGACGGCTTGATGACAACGCAGGAACGATTCAGCTTGGTGTACAAGCTGTATGCGTTCAGTCATTGATCCGGATCAATGAACGCGCGCGCGGGATTGCCCACAGTGCCGCCATGCGCACCTCGTTCAAGCTCGCCATTGCCCTGGCCGCCACGCTGGCCGCCGCCTACGGCATCGCCCGCACCACGCCCTACTGGTTCGCACCGCGACAGACGGCGCAGGTCGACATCCACGATCCGGCGCTGATCGCGCAGGGACAGTACCTGTCGCGCGCGGCCGACTGCGCGGCCTGCCACACCGCGCCGGGCGGCAAGCCGTTCGCCGGTGGCCTCGGCATGCAGACGCCGATGGGCACGATCTACTCGACCAACATCACGCCCGATCCGGATACCGGCATTGGCGCCTACGACTACGCCGACTTCGAGCGTGCGGTCCGTCGCGGCATCCGTCACGATGGGCAGCCGTTGTATCCGGCAATGCCGTACGCCTCGTACGTGATCGCCAGCGATGCCGAAATCAAGGCGCTGTACGCCTACTTCATGGGCTCGGTGCAGCCGGTGAAGCAGGACAACGCCGACAGCACGATTCCCTGGCCAGCCAACATGCGCTGGCCCCTGGCCTGGTGGCAGCTGCTGTTTGCACGCCCGCGCACGTTCAACCCGGATCCGTCGCTGGATGCCGGCCAGCAGCGCGGCGCCGAACTGGTGGAAGGCCTGGCCCACTGCGGCGCCTGCCACACGCCACGCGGGCTGGCGTTCCAGGAAAAGGCGATGGCCGATGATGGCAGCCGCCAGTTCCTGTCCGGCTCTGTGCTGGAAGGCTGGTACGCGAAGAACCTGCGCAATGAATCGACCGGACTGGCCAGCTGGAGCGAGGGCGAGATCGTCGACTTCCTGCGCACCGGACGCACCGATCGATCGGCGGCCTTCGGTGGCATGGCCGATGTGGTCGAGCACAGCACGCAGTACCTGTCCGACGCCGACCTGCTGGCCATGGCCCGCTACCTGAAACAGCTGCCGGCGCGTGAGGGCCGCAGTGCGCAGTGGTCCCCCGGTACCGACACCACCACCGCCGCACTGCGCAGCGGCGACTACCGTGTTGCCGGTTCGCTGGCCTATGCCGAGCACTGCCAGGCCTGCCACCGCGCCGACGGACGCGGCATGGCCCGGGTCTATCCGGCGCTGGCCGGCAACTCGATCGTGTTCGCCGATGACCCCAGCTCGCTGGTGCAGGTCACCCTGATCGGTGGCCGCACGCCGCATACCCCGCATGACCGGATGGCCTTCACCATGCCCGGCTTCGAACAGCTGCCGAATGCGCAGCTGGCACAGATCCTGACCTTCATCCGCAGCAGCTGGGGCAACCAGGCCAGCGCGGTGAGCGAGGTCGACGTGGCGCGCATGCGCCGGGTGGTGCGCGACAAGCCGGTGCACTACGTTCCGCAGGAGGCCGCACAATGAAGCATTCGCGCATGCGTTCCCGCCTGCTGATCGGCAGTGCGATCAGCCTCGTGATGCTGGCCGGCGCCGGTACCCTCGCCTATCACCACCTGTACCGGGACCTGGATGCCGCCGTGGCCAGCACGATCGATATCCTCGATGCGCAGGGCAAGGTGGTCGGCCACTACCACGCGCCCAGCGCCGAAGAGATCGCCGGGCTCGGCAATGCCGAATCGGTGATGCTCGGCCGCCGCATCCTCAACGAGACCGCACGGCTGCTGCCGGACAATGTCGGCAACGATCTGAACTGCAACTCGTGCCACATGGCCGAAGGCAAGCGGCCGTTCGGCAATCACTACTTCAATACCGGCGGCGGCGCCTATCCGCGCTACATGCCGCGTCCGGGCAAGGTGATCGGGCTGACCGAGCGCATCAACGGCTGCCTGCAGCGTTCGATGAACGGCAAGCCGCTGCCGAAGGACTCGCCGCAGATGCGCGCGATGCTCGACTACATGGCGTGGTTGAGCAGTCCTGTGCCAGAGGGTGCAAAGGTGGCCGCCCCCAGTGAGGGGCCCATCGACAGCACGCTGACCCCGGACCCGATCCGCGGCCAGGCGCTGTACGCCGTACAGTGTGCCGCGTGCCATGGCGACAACGGCGAAGGACGGCGCGACACCAGCGGTGACATCGCCTTCCCGCCGCTATGGGGCGACCACAGCTTCAACATCGGCGCCGGCATGGCACGCTTGTACAAGGCCGCCGGCTTCGTCAAGCACAACATGCCGCCGGCGGTGACCCGCGAGCCGCCACTGGGGCAGCAGGTGATGCCCGACCAGGATGCGGTGGACATCGCCAGCTACTTCATCAACCAGCCCCGACCTGACTTCGCCAACAAGGCCAAGGACTGGCCGCGCGACCCGAAACCCAAGGACGCGCGGTACTGAGGAGGGCGTGGTTCAGCGCTTGACCAGCTCGACCCGGCGATTGCGCGACTTGCCTTCCTCGCTGCCATTGTCGACCACCGGCTTGTCGGCGCCGAAGCCGGCCGCCTGCAGGCGGTCGGCGTTGACCCCCTTGGCGGTCAACGCCGCCACCACCGACCGGGCCCGATCCTCGGACAAGCTGCGGTTGTGCGCGGCCGCACCGCTGTTGTCGGTGTGGCCTTCGATCGACAGTTTCAGCGACGGGTCGGCACGCAGCAGGTCCAGCACCTGCGCCAGCTGTGGTTCGGACGTCGGCAGGATCTGCGCCTTGTCGGTGGCGAAGTTGACCTGGATCGCCACGCGGCCATCGCTGTCCAGCTTCTTCTTCAACGCATCGGCCGGCAGCAGCGCCGCGGTCTGGGTGAAGCCCTTGCGCTCGGCCACGACCCAGCCGGCGCTGAGGTATTCCAGGCGCGCGTGCACCCACACCTGGCGACCATCAGCCAGATCGACGCGGTAGACCACGGTGTCGTAGTTGTCCCAGCTGTAGCTGGCCGCATTGCCGTAGGACGACTGCACCTGCTTCGGCACGCCCTCCGCCGCTTCGTGCGGGATGCGCCCCTCGAACACCTTGGTGCCGTTGACCTGGGCCATCATCGCCTCAAGATTGCGACGGACTTCCTGCATCGAGTACTCGCGCTCGCCCTTGTCGAAATCGGCAGCGAAGGTGCGGCCCTCAACCTGTTCGAACTGATCGCCGGTCCAGAACGGGAAGGCATCGAAATCACGCTGCTCGGGCTTGTTCCGGTCACGATAACCGGCCGGCAGGGACAGGTGCGGGAAGCTGTCCGACCACTGCGCGGTGGCTTTGAACGGCACTTCATCCACGACCACCACTCCAGCGCCATTGCTGTCCACTGCCAGCTGCACCCACACGGTGCGGTTGGCCTGGCGCAGCACGTAGACCTTGGTGGGCGCGTCCTGTTCACCGTTCACCGCATCGATGAAGCCACCACCGATCTCGCCTTCCAGTTGCGGGCCGTAGTAGATGTCGCGCAGCAACGTGCCTTCAAAGACCTTGCGGCCACCGGCGGCGGTGATCACACCGTCGAAGTTGCGCTGCACTTCCAGCGCGGAGAACGCCTTGTCGGGTGCCGCTTCGCTGTCGGTCACGATGCGTGCCGACCAGCTCGGGCCCTCCACCCAATGCACACCGTCACCCATGCGGAACGGGAAGCGCGCCCAGGCGCGCGGATGCGGAGCGTTCTGCGGCGCATAGCCCTGCGGCAGGCTGAAGAACGGCAATTCGCCCAGCGGGGCGTCGCTCAGCGGCACGCTGGCTGGGTCGAAGGGCACCAGCGGCACAGCCTTGCCCTCACGGTCGGCGAGTGCGGCGCCATCGGCGGCGGCTGTTGAACCGGCTGGGGCGGCGGCCGCTGCTGCGGCCTCGTCTGCCGTGGCTGGCGCAGGCGGTGCCACTCCTCCATCCGAGGGCGTCCGGTTGCATCCTGCCAGCAGCACCAGGGCTGCGCCACCCAACCAGATCTTCGATCGCTTCTGCATCGCCACCACCTCAGGTCCATTGAAGCGCCGAGCATACCCGAAGGCCGTGACCGCCCCCACAGTGCCATCGTTCCTGCGCCGGCACGTCATGCCGATGTCATTGCCGCTGCCGACACTCCGGGGTTTCCTCCCTCTGAAGGTCCGGTTTCGATGCGAACGATTGCGCGTTTTCCCCGTGTCTCGCTGCTGGCTCTGCTGATCGCCCCCGCCCTGGACGCCCTCGCAGAAGCACCGCAGGGCGAGACGGGCCAAGCGCGCAGCAGCGATGCACGTACCCTCGACCAGGTACAGGTGATTGGCCAGGCCACCAGCTACGCGAAGACTTCGGTGCGCGCGGAAACGCTGAATCGGCAGACGGTGATGAGCAGCGTCAACGACGCGCTCAACGAAGTGCCGGGCGTGGTGGTCAGCGAGGCCGATGCCACCGGCTCCTCGGTGTGGGGCACGCAGATCAGCATGCGCGGGTTCGTCACCAACCGTGATACCCAGCAGATCGGCACCACCATCGACGGTCTGCCCAATGGCGGCTCGGGTTACGGCGGCGGTTCGCTGGCCAACCGCTACATCGATACCCTGGACCTGGAAACCGTGGAAGTCAGCCAGGGCACCGCTGATATCTCCTCCCGCTCGAACGAGGCCCTGGGCGGCACCCTGAACTTCCTCACCAGCGACCCGCTGCAGGACAGCCGTCTGCGCTTCGTGGTGGGCGCCGGTGACAACGAGGCACGCAAGTACTACGTGCGCTACGACACCGGCCTGCTCGGCGGCCACACCCGCGCCTGGGTCAGTGCCTCCTCGTCGAAGGTGCACGACTGGATCGATGGCACCGGCCACGCCAGCAACGACCACATCGCCGGCAAGTTCATCACCGAACTGGATCGCTGGACGCTGACCGGCTACCTGTCCTACAACGATGCCGACGAGCCCGAATACACCAGTGTTTCGCCGAAGAGCTTCGCCACCAACCCGGAGCGCGACAACCTGGTCGGCACCCTCACCGGCATTCCCTACCTGGACCAGAACTACCGCTCCGGCTCGCGTGCGCTGCGTGAGAACACCTTCGGCTACCTGCGTGCGGCCTTTGACGGCGGCAATGGCTTCAAAGCCTCGGTGGCCGCCTATGGCCACCGCATGCAGGGCCGCGGCGACTGGCTGCCGCCGTACCTGGCGCAGGTCAGCGATGAGGGTGCGGGCCGCCCCGAGTCGGAGTACATCGGTGGAAAAACCGTGTACGGCGGCAACAACCGTGGCCAGATTTTCTTCGTCAATCTCGATGGCAGCGCTGCGCAGCGCCTGGCCAGCTGCACCCCGCGCCTGGGCTTCACCGCCGAGTACGATCCGAACTGCTACGCGGGCAACGTGCTGGGCGCGCAGTCCTACCGCCACACCCACTACGACAACGACCGCATGGGCGTGACCGCCGACGTCGAATGGCGCCAGACCTTCGGCGCAGTCGACAACACCATCCGCGGCGGCCTGTGGGTGGAGAAGCTGGACCGTTCGGCGCGCCGCGACTGGCACCGCCTGCTCAACGTCGGCCAGGACATCGCCTTCGATCATCAGCCGTACTGGGTGCAGTTCGAGGACAAGTACAAGGTCGACGAGCAGATGTACTACGTCGAGGACGTGGCCCGCTTCGGACCGTTCAGCGCCCGCCTCGGCGTGAAGCAGTTCTTCGTGGACCAGTCGCGCCGCCGCGTGATCGGCGCCAGCGAACACGTGACGTCCGATTCCAAGTCCGATCCGCTGCTGTCCACCGGCTTCACCTGGGCACCGGGCGTGGAAGGCATGGAGTTGTTTGCTGGCTTCTCGCAGAATTTCGCCGCCATCCCCTCCGGCGTGCTCGGCGAGACCGACCCGCAGCGCTTCCGCAACGTCGAACCGGAAACCGCCGACAACATCGAAGTGGGCATGCGCATCAGCCGCTGGCCGCTGACCGCCTCGGTCACGCTGTACAACATCAAGTTCGACAACCGCATCGTCTACCTGCCGGCAGGTTTCGTCAGTGGCATCGACTACCTGGGCGAGACCGACGGTGTCTACGAGAACTTCGGCGGCGTGGAAAGCAACGGCCTGGAAGCCGCGTTCGGCTATGGTTGGGACAACGGCTGGCGGCTCAACGCCGCATACACCTACAACCGCTCCAAGTACCTGGGCAGTGGCGATGCAGCACGCGATACCCAGCTGGGCATCGTCGATGGCGCCAAGGTGATCGGCCAGCCGGAAAACACCCTGGTGCTGTCGGCCGACTGGCAGGGCGCGAACTGGAACTTCGGCCTGTCCGGCCGTTACCTGGGCACGCGCTACCTCGACGCCGCCAACGTCAACAAGCTGCCCTCGGCCACCGTGTTCAACGCCAACATCGGCTTCGACCTGCAGGGGCTGTCGCCGCGCCTGAAGGGCATGGGCGCCAACCTGGTGGTGAGCAACCTCACCGACAAGCGGTATCTTGCAGGGGTGGACGGCCGCGACAACGCCTTCATCGGCGCCCCGCGCACCGTCGGCATCTCCTTCCGCGTGGACCTGTGAGTGAGCCCGTGACTGATATCGGCCGACGCCGGTTGTTGCAGGCCGGCGTTGCCGCCGGCCTTTCCCCGCTGCTGCCCAGCATTGCCCGGGCCGCAGCGATCGCCCCCGCCGCGCAGACGCGCAGCCTGGAAGACCTGCAGCACATCGTGGTGTTCATGCAGGAGAACCGCTCGTTCGACCACTACTTCGGCACGCTGCCGGGGGTACGTGGTTTCGGCGACCGCTTCGTGGCCCCTGCGCCGGCATTGCAGGCCGGCGGCCGCACCCGCAGCCTGTGGCTGCAACCCGATGCCAGCGGCCAGCGCGCGATCGCACCGTTCCCGCTGGATACCGCCGCGCACTTCGGCTACATGCGGGTGGATGGCACACCGCACACCTGGCCGGACGCACAGCGGGCCTGGGACCACGGGCGCATGGGGCAATGGCCGAAGGCCAAGCAGAACCACTCGATGGGCTACTTCCAGCGCAGCGACCTGCCGTTCCAGTTCGCCCTGGCCGATGCCTTCACGATCTGCGACGCCTACCACTGCGCGATGCAGGCCGGCACCAACCCGAACCGGGTGTTCCTGTGGACCGGCCACAATGATGCACACGCGCGTGCTGGTGGCCCGGTGATCGCCAACTCGCACGACAATTTCCCCGAACAGGGCGGGCACCCGGCGTCTTACCGCTGGACCAGCTATGTCGAGCGCCTGCAGAACGCCGGCGTGTCCTGGCAGATCTACCAGGACATGGCCGACAACTTCACCGACAACCCGCTGGCCGGTTTCGAGGTATTCCGCCAGGCCCATCGCGCCGCGCCGGGGCATGACCCGCAGTTGCGCGCACGCGGTGTCAGCACCCGTGGCCTGGCGCAGCTGCGCCAGGACGTGATCGGTGGGCGCCTGCCGCAGGTCTGCTTCATCATCGCCGACGCGGCCGGCAGCGAGCATCCCGGCCCCTCCAGCCCCGCCCAGGGCGCGGCCTATACCGCGCGCGTGCTGGACGCGCTGACCGCCGATCCAGAGGTGTGGAGCCGCACCGCGCTGTTGTTGATGTTCGACGAGAACGACGGCTTCTTCGACCACATGCCGCCACCGGCACCGCCTTCACCGCTGGGCACCGGCTGGGCAGGTGCGTCTTCGGTCAGTACCGAGGGCGAGTACCACCGCCATCCGGCACCGGGCGACGAGAAGTACGACCTCGCCGAACTGCGTGGCCGCCCATACGGGCTGGGTCCGCGCGTGCCGCTGTATGTGATCTCGCCGTGGAGCCGCGGTGGCTGGGTCGATTCGCAGGTGTACGACCACACCTCGGTCATACGGTTGATCGAACGTCGCTTCGGTGTGGCCGCACCGAACATCTCGCCGTGGCGCCGCGCGGTCTGCGGTGACCTGAGCAACGCTTTCGACTTCGCCCAGCGCGATACCCGCCCGTTCGTACGCGGCCTGCCGGACGTGAGCGCGGTGGCCGCGCGTGCCGCCGCCCTGCCGGGACGCACCGTGCCCGCGTTGCCCGAGGGACTGAAGCCGGCGAAACAGGAAAGCGGTGTACGCCCGGCGCGTGCCCTGCCCTACCGGCCGCAGGCATCGATTGCCGCTGTCGACGCCTCGGGTGTGGATCTGGCGCTGTCCTGCGAAGGCGCAGCAGCAGTGCTGCATGTCTACGACCGGCTGCGGCTGGATGCGGTGCCACGCCGCTACACGCTGCTGCCGGGCATGCCGCTGCGCGAGCGCTGGCCGCTCGATGCCCAGGGCCGCTATGACCTGTGGCTGCTGGGCCCGAACGGCTTCCACCGCCACTTCCAGGGGGCGGCCACGGGTCCTGCTGTGCAGGCTTCAATTGATCGCACGGATGGCCAACTGCGGCTGCGCCTGCGCAACCTGGGTGGCAGCGCGCAGCAGGTGCGTGTACAGGCGGGCGCCTATGCCGGACACATGCCGGAGCAGACGGTGGCACTGCCGGCGCATGCAGAGACTTCGTTGGCGTGGGATGCAACGCCTACCGCAGGCTGGTACGACCTGCTCGTCGGTGCGGGCGACAGTGCCCTGCGCCTGGCCGGCCGCGCCGAGGATGGGCGTCCTGGCACCAGTGACCCGGCGATGGGCAGCGAACCACTGCGCTTCGAGCACGATTGAAGGATCTCTGTAGAGCCGAGCCCATGCTCGGCTGCTTTTCCGGTCAGTTATCAAAGAGCAGCCGAGCATGGGCTCGGCTCTACAGGGTAGACCGGTAGTTTCAGGCCTCCTGCAGCCCTGGCCGGCCGTGCTCCACCGCATAGCGCTTCCAGCTCTGCAGCGCGCCATTCGGCTGCATCACTGTATCCAGCGTCTTCATGTCGCCGATCCACGCATCGCGGGTGACATCGCACAGCACGTAGCCCCGCTTGTCGGTGGTCGCCTTCAGATAGGGGCTATGCGCAAGCTGGTTCCTGGCATACGCGTCCACACCCTGGCCATCGGCGCCGGAAGTGATCGACGTGGCGAGGAACTCGCTGGAGATCACGCCCGAGTCACGGTGGTCCTGCACCAGATCGCTGGCATAGTGGCGATGCGCGTCGCCGCAGGCGGTCACCACGTTGCCGAAGCCCACCTTCTGGATGTGGTCAAGCAGGCGCCGGCGGCTGTCCAGATAGCCTGACCACTGGTCGTCTGACGACTGCACCACCCCGTCTTTCTCGCGCATGTAGTTGCCCAGCGCCACCTGGTGGGCGATCGTGTGCCAGCGTGGCGCAGCATCGGCCAGGCCGTCGAACAGCCAGCGCTCCTGCTTCGCCCCCACAATGCTGCGCTCCGGCGATTCCACCTCCTCACGCAGCGCCATGTTCACCTGCTTGCTGCGGTACTGGCGGGTGTCCAGCAGGTGCAGGTCCATCAGCGTGCCGTAGCGTGCGCGTCGGTACATCTGCATGTGGCCATCGCGCGGGAATGCCGAACGGCGCAGTGGCATGTTCTCGTAGTAGGCCTGGAACGCCTGTGCGCGACGCAGCAGGAACACTTCGCTGGGCGTATCGTCCTGGTCTTCGGCACCGGCCCAGTTGTTGTCCACCTCATGATCATCGAAGGTGACGAACCACGGTGCCGACGCATGCGCGGCCTGCAGGTCGGCATCGCTCTTGTACTGGGCGTAGCGGCGGCGGTAATCGTCCAGCGTGTAGGTCTGCGGCCCGACATGATTACGCAGGTTGGTGAACGGCTGGCCGTTCATCTTACGCAGGCCCGGCTGGCTTTCGCCTTCGTAGATGTAATCACCGTAGTGGAAGACGAAATCCAGCGGCTCCTCGGCAATGCGCCGCCACGCGGTGTAGTGGCCTTCTTCGAAGTGCTGGCAACCGGCCACCGCAAAGCGCACGCGATCCACCACGGCCGTAGCTGCGGGCAGCGTGCGGGTGCAACCGACCGCACTGGCGTGCCCGCCTACGGTGAAGCGGTACCAGTAGGGCCGTCCGGGCGCCAATCCGTCCAGCTCCACGTGCACGGCGTGGCCGAGTTCGGGATGCGCCATTGCCGAACCCTGGCGCACCACCTTGCGCATGCCATCGTCTGCTGCCAGTTGCCACTCGACCACCATCGGCCGGGTTGGCATGCCGCCACCGAACACCAGTGGCTCAGTTGCCAGCCGTGTCCACAGCACCATGCCATCGGGCGAAGGATCACCCGAGGCCACGCCCAGGGTGAACGGCGTGCTGGCGAACCGCGGCGAGGCCAGCAGATTGCGCGGGTTCAGCGCGGTGGCATCGGTCTGCGCGGCCAGCGCGTCCGCCATGCCCATCCAGGCAGCGGCGGCAGAGAGGCCGGCCAGGGCCAGGAATCGCCTGCGATTGATTGTCTCCACGGCTGCGCCCTCAGTTGTAGATGATGTGGAAGTAGAAGAAGCGGCCGTAGTCGTCGATCTCAGTACGGAAGCGCCCGTTCGGACCGGTGCTGTAGGTCGGCTGGGTGTTGAACAGATTCTTGGCCTCGTACTTCAGCGTCACGTGCTTGCTGACCTTGTGGCTGAAGGCCATGTTGAAGGTCATGCACGGATCGTAGTAGGAATCCAGCCACTGGGTGTCGCCGAAGTCGACCAGCATCCGGCTGCGGTAGGTGCCGGACAAACGCAGCTGCGCGCTCTTCCACGGCATGCGCCAGATCACCGAGCCATTGAGCGACCAGTCCGGCTGGTACAGCAGGCGGTCCAGGCGGCGCTCGGTGCCATCACTGATGCGGTAGTTGGTCTGGCCTTCCAGCCGCGTGGCGTTGAAGTACATGTCGAAGCGCTGGCGGCCCCACTGCAGGTTGCGGTTGGCCACCGCGAACTCGACGCCGCGCAGCGTGGACTCATCGGTGTTCATCGGCTGGGTCACCCGGTAGCGCGTGTCACCCACGTTCTCGAAGGTGGTCAGGGTGTAGATGTCGTCCTTGATCACCTTGTCGAACAGCGCCACCGAGACCAGACCGTTGTTGCCGTTGAAGTACAGGTCCCACGCCAGGTCGATGTTGGTGGAACGTCGCGGCTGCAGATCGGCATTGCCCTGCTTGATGGTGCAGAAGCCCCTGCCCTCCTCGTCATCGCCACAACTGGTGCTGGTGGCCTGGGCGATGTTGCTCGGCGTCGGCCGGCCCAGCGTGCGGCTGGCGGAGAAGCGCAGGCGCTGGTCCTCGGTGAGCTTGAAGGTTGCGTTCAACGAGGGCAGCAGATTGTTGTAGCCACCGCTGGTCGTTCGGAAGGCAGAGGTATAGGTGGTGCCACCATCGTCGCTGAATGGACTGTAGGCATCAAAGCGGGTGTGGTCGTAGCGCAGGCCGCCGATCAGCAGCAACCGGTCCCAGGCGCAGTGCGCGGATACATAGGCATTGGTGATGTCCTCCACGTACTTGTAGTCGCCGGTGAAGTTGGCATTCGGATAAGCCTTGTTGTTGCTGCCCAGCGTCGGCGCCAGCTCCTCGTTCCACTTGCGGTTGTCGATCAGCGGGAAGCCCGGCACGCTGCCCAGCAGCGTCGAACCCGGGTACAGGTAATCGTTCAGTGTCGCGCTGCTCTTGTAGTAATCGAAGTCGATGTCCTGCCAGATCTTCAGGTGGCGGTACTCGGCACCGGCGGCCAGGCCGAAGCCGCGCGCATCGGCATCGATGTTGTAGCTGAAGTCGGCGCGCAGGTTGTCGATGCTCTCCTTGGCGTCGCGCGGCGAGACATAGGCCTGTGCCGAGTTGAGCTTGAACGCCGAGCTGGTCAGCAGGCTGGAATCGGAAACGGCCACCGCGTTGGGGAAACCGTGGCTGTCATTCTCGTAATCGACGAACAGATTGCTTGGGTAGGCGCGCACCCCCCAGTAAACCTGGTTGTTGTGGAAGGTCTCTTCGGTGTGGCCACCGCGCAGGGTCAGCCGCGAGCGATCACCGATATCCCAGTTGAAGCTGGCGATGGCACCGCGGTTGTTGCGGTCCCAGCGGTCGTGCCGGTTCTTGATGTAGATGCTGTTGATCTGGGTGGTGCCGCTGTCCCCGGTCTGGTTACGGATCGGAAACTTGGCATTGCCGTACAGATCGGTCTTGTTCATCGTCGAGTTCTCGTAGAACCGGTACGAGTACAGCAGCAGCGATGCGTAGAACGGATCATCCGAGGGCTTCCACTCGAGCTTGGCAGAGCCGCCGAAGTTGGTGATGAAGTTGGTATAGGTGCCGGTGCTGAAGTTGCCAGGCGCACGCAGCCCGTTCCAGCCCTTGGCCTCGTCCGGACCCGTGGTACCGTCGGTGAGGTATTTGCCAGCATCGTTGTAGTAGTAGTTCGACTCCACCCAGCGCTTGACGCTGTTGCGCGAGCGCTGTTCATAGCGCGCCACCGCAACGATGCCGAATTCCTGGTCGGCGCCGAACTGGTTGGAGAACACCATCTTGGCGCTCTTGCCGAAGTGACCCAGGGTCTCGTGGTTGCCGCCAGCGCTGCGCTCGACGCTGGTCTCGGCGGTGGAATAGATGCCTGCCACATCGGCAAACACGTACTTGCCGGACCGGTCGAAAGCACTGCGGCTGATGATGTCGATCACGCCACCGATCGCATCCGGTGCCTGCTCCGCACTGAAGCTCTTGTAGATGTCGGTACGGGTGCCGATGTCGCTGGGAATCAGCTGCAGGTTGTTCATGCGCTCGCCGGAGCCACTGCCTCCCACGCTGGCAATCGCGATGCCATCGATGGTGGTGTAGTTGAGGTTGGCCTGTACACCGCGCACGGTCACGTAACGTGGCTCACCGGCATCCTCCACCGCGCTCAGGCCTGGAGCGGCCATCAGGCTCTCGGCCAGAGTCTCGTCGCCGTAGCTGTCCATCTCGTCGTAGACCACCGAATCCTTGATCACCGGCGAGGTCTTCTTCTGGTCGATCACCTCGTGCGCGGCAATCACCTTCACCGTGCCCAGGGTCGGCGCGACCACTGCCTCGGCCTCGCGCGGCCTCGGCGCGGCCGACTTCGGCTCGTTGCGCGCTGGCGCTGGATCGATGGCGATGACGTTGCCATCCACCACGGTGTAGCCCAGGCCGGTCCCTGCCAGCAGCGCGTCCAGCGCCTGCTTGACGGTGGCACCGCGCGGCACCGCGCCGGCCATGTGCACTTCTCCACTGCCCGAATACAGGAACTGCACGCCGGAACTGCGCGACAACTGCTCCAGTGCACGTGCCAACGGCTGCGCTGCGATCGGTGCCGAAACGCGGGCCTCGAGGCCATCGGCAGTGGCCGCAGCCGCCAGCGGCACGCTGCAGGGAGACAGGGCGAGGATGATCGACAGGTAGAGCGTGTTGCGCATCACGGGTCCTTGGAAGAGAGAAGGCAGCAGGCGCCGCTGCGTGGCTCGGCAGCGGCTTCTCCCAAGTAAGAGCCCGCATCCACCGAAGTGGAGAACGCGGATTCGATGAATTTTTTCTGACAGTCCACGGCCACGTCGGCCTCAGCGACTGCCAACCCGCACGGTGTCGCCTTCGCGCTTCACCACGAAACGCGGGTCGCGTTCGAGGAAGGCCTGCAGCGCACCGATGCGATGCGCATCGAGACTGCCCGACAACCGTGCCGATGCCGCGCCTTCGTCCAGCACGCGGACCTGCACCTGGTTGTGCCGGTTGAAGGCAGCGGCTACCTCATCCAGCCGCTCATCCAGGAAGGACACCTTGCGTTGCTGCCAGTCCAGCAGCATCGACAACGGTACATCCAGCGACTCCACCGCATGACTGCGCGCGTCGACCTGCACCACCCGGCCTTCGCCCAGTTGCGCAAGACGCCGGGTGTCCGCCCCCTGGCTCCATACCTCCACCTCGCCGGAAACCACGCCGATACGCGTGCCCTGCAACCGTCGGGACACATCGAACACCGTGCCGATATCGCGGATCTGCAACCCGTTCACCTGTACCTCGAAGGGCCGCCGGTCAGGAGCGATGTCGAACGTGGCCTCGCCCTGCAGCAGCTCCACTCGGCGGCTGAACCAGCCCATGCGCGCCCGCAGGCGGCTGTCCGCGTTGAGCCGCACCTGGGTCTGGTCGGGCAGCACCAGCTCACGCAGTTCACCATGGTCGGCACTGTACAGCTGCTCGGTGGGCATCAGCTGCGGAACCAGGCCCACACCGAGCAGGGCGATACAGGCTGCGGCGGCCATCACCCACCAGCGCACACGACCGCGATGCGGCGCAACGCGCGGCGGCACGTGCGCGCTACCGAACAGCGGCACCACCTTGGCGGCTGCCTGCCGTGGCGGCACCGGCGCCTCTTCAGGCAACGGCGATTGCAGCGCCTCACCGACCTGCCGGTGCACCGCAAGGGCATGCATATAGGCGCGCACGTGCTCCGGCGAGCGCTTCATCCAGTCCAGGAACGCAACCCGCTCGGCCTCGCCCAGTGTTCCGTCGCGATTGCGCAGGAACCAGTCCATGGCCTCGCAGGCGATCGTGTCGTCGACCACGGTAGATGCGTTCCGGTTCATGTGTGCTCCCTGGCGCCCAGCGCCTTCCTGCAGGCCTCCAGCCCCTTGCCGATGTGCTTGCGCACCATGTGCACCGACACCTGCAACTGCTGGCTGATTGCCGGGCAATCCAGCCCATCGCGGTAATGCAGCTCCATCACCCGCCGCGTGGTGGCCGGCAGCCGAGCGATGGTGGTGCGGATATCGTTCCAGCGCTGCGCACGCTCGAATTCGCCTTCGATGTCTTCTTCGCTTTTCAGCACTTCGGCCAGCAGATCGACATCTTCCAGCGGCGGCAGCGACGACCGCGCGCGCGCATGCTCGCGCGCCAGGTTGGCCGCCACGGTGAACAGGTAGGCTTCCGGGTTCTCGACCGCATCGGCATCCTCGCCGGTGCTGCGCAGCAGCCGCAGGTAAACCTCCTGCGCCAGGTCTTCGGCATCCTCGCTGGCCGAACCGCGGCGCAGGAAGAAGCCACGCAGCAGCCGACGCCGCAACGCGTAGCTCTTCTCCCAGATCCTCACGCTGTTCACGGCCGGCCAACCACCCCAAGGCTGGAAAGCCCCGCAGGGTGACCGCCATCGATGACAGTGGCGTTTCAACCTCCGGCAGGCAGCCGCTAGAATGCCGCCCCTTCAATGTCCCGGCAGCCCGCACAAGGAGTGCTCCCATCAACGCACGCACCGCCATCAACACCCTCAGCAGCCTGCTGTTCCTGCTGCTGGTCGCCCACACCACCGCCTACCAGCAGCAGATGTGGCCGCCCAGCCGGGTCATCCATGTGCATCCGGTAATCGTCGTCCTCGCCTATGCGCTAGGTGTGCTCACGCTGCTGCTGTGGATCGGTGGCCGTCGTACACCGGAACCCGCCCAACGTCTGGCGCGCTGGCTGCCCATCGTCGCCTGGTGCCTGCTGGGCGTCGGCGTGGCGATCATCCCGATGTTCCTGCCTGGGCTGTTCCCGGCCTGATCAGCGGCCGTGCCCAACGCGTCCGACCATGATACGGCGCACGGCACCAACCCTTGCTTGCCAGAGACCCAAGCCCCGCCCGCCTACCGAAGCCCGGGGGGCAGGCCTACGCTTGTCTTCTCGGTGGCCGCCACGGTCGCCCTTCGCGTCACGGCCCCCGCCGTTGCGACCCCGCTCCAGTGCTGTGCGCCCTGCCGGTGTTGTCGCCCAGGCAGAAGTCCGACCGGCGCCCTCTGGAGACAGCCATGAACCAAGCCCTCATTCCGTTCGATACCGACCCACTGGAAACCCAGGAGTGGCGTGAATCGCTGGAGGCGGTGATGCAGGCCGGCGGCCGGCCGCGCGCGCACTACCTGATCGACCAGCTGAGCGATCTGGACGCGCAGCAGCACGGCGACCTGCATACCCGTGCCTGGACCGCCTACGTCAACACCATCCCGCCCGAACGCCAGCCGGCCTACCCGGGTGACCTGGCCATCGAGCGCCGCCTGAATGCGATGATCCGCTGGAACGCGATGGTGATGGTGCTGCGTGCCGGCAAGCATTCCAACGTCGGCGGCCACATTGCCACCTACCAGTCGGCAGCGGTGATGTACGACGTCGGCTTCGATCACTTCTTCCGTGGCCGCACCGACACCTTCGACGGCGACATGATCTACATCCAGGGCCATTCGGCGCCGGGCATCTACGGCCGTGCATACGTGGAAGGCCGCATCGATCCGGCACGGATGGACAACTTCCGCCGCGAAGCCGGCCGCGAAGGCCTGTCCTCGTACCCACACCCGCGACTGATGCCGGAGTTCTGGCAGTTCCCCACCGTGTCGATGGGGCTGGGCCCGCTGACCGCCGCGTACCAGGCGCGCTACATGCGTTACCTGGAATACCGCGGTCTGAAAGAACACCAGGGCCGCAAGGTCTGGGCCTTCCTCGGCGATGGCGAAATGGACCAGCCCGAATCGCTGGCGGCAATTTCCCTGGCCGGCCGCGAGCGGCTGGACAACATCGTGTTCGTGGTCAACTGCAACCTGCAGCGCCTGGACGGTCCGGTACGCGGCAACGCCAAGGTCATCCAGGAACTGGAAGGCACCTTCCGTGCGGCCGGCTGGAACGTGATCAAGCTGATCTGGGGCAGCGGCTGGGACGACCTGCTGGCCCGCGACCACAGCGGCCTGCTGCGCCAGCGCATGATGGAATGCGTGGACGGCGACTACCAGACCTTCAAATCGCAGAGCGGCGCCTACGTGCGCGAGCATTTCTTCGGCCGCTACCCCGAGCTGCTGGAGCGGGTCGCGCACATGAGCGACGACGACATCTGGGCGCTGGCACGTGGTGGCCACGATCCGCAGAAGGTGTACGCCGCCTACCAGCAGGCGGTGAACACCAGCGGCCGGCCGACAGTGATCCTGGCCAAGACGGTCAAGGGTTTCGGCATGGGCGAAGCCGGCGAAGGCCAGAACATCAACCACCAGCTGAAGAAGATGAGCGCCGATGCGGTGCGCGCCTTCCGCGACCGTTTCAACCTGCCGGTCAGCGACGACCAGCTGGAGGAAATGCCGTATCTGCGCCCGGAACCCGGCAGCGCGGAGGCCGCCTACTTCGCCGAACGCCGCCGCATCCAGGGTGGGCAGCTGCCGGCGCGCCTGGCCAAGATCGATCCGCTGCCGCTGCCGCCGCTGTCCATCTTCAACACCCAGCTGCAGGGCAGTGGCGATCGCGGCCAATCCACCACCATGGGCTTCGTGCGCATCCTCACCAGCCTGCTGAAAGACCCGGAACTGGGCAAGCTGGTGATTCCGATCGTGCCCGATGAATCGCGCACCTTCGGCATGGAAGGCCTGTTCCGCCAGATCGGCATCCACTCCTACCTGGGCCAGCTGTACACCCCGCAGGATGCCGGCCAGCTGAGCTATTACAAGGAAGCCAAGGACGGTCAGATCCTGCAGGAAGGCATCAACGAATCCGGTGCGATCTGTTCATGGATCGCCGCCGGCACCGCCTACAGCAACCACGGCCTGGCCACGATTCCGTTCTACATCTTCTATTCGATGTTCGGCCTGCAGCGTGTCGGTGACCTGGCCTGGGCCGCTGCCGATGCGCGTACCCGCGGCTTCCTGCTCGGTGCCACGTCGGGTCGCACCACGCTGATGGGCGAAGGCCTGCAGCACAATGACGGCCACAGCCACGTGCTGTCGTCGGTGATTCCGAGCTGCGTGTCCTACGACCCGACCTACAACTACGAGCTGGCGGTGATCATCCATGACGGCCTGCGCCGCATGTATGTCGACCAGGAAGACATCTACTACTACATCACCGTGCTCAACGAAAACTATCCGCAGCCGGCACTGCCGGAGGGCGTGGAAGCGGGCATCCTGAAGGGCCTGTACCTGCTGCATCCGGCAGCCGCCGATGCCGCCTCGCAGCCACGCGTGCAGCTGATGGGCAGCGGCTCGATCCTGCGCGAAGTGGAGGCCGCGGCAGAACTGCTGCAGCAGGACTTCGGCATCGCCAGCGATGTGTGGAGCGCGACCAGCCTGACCGAACTGCGCCGCGACGGCCTGGCCGCCGAACGCTGGAACCTGCTGCATCCAGCCGAGGAACCGCGCGTACCCTACGTGCAGCAGTGCCTGCAGGGCCATGAAGGACCGGTGGTGGTGGCCACCGACTACATGAAGATCGTCGGCGACCAGATCCGTCCCTTCATCAACGACCGTCGCTTCACCGCACTCGGCACCGATGGCTTCGGCCGTTCCGACACGCGTGAGTCGCTGCGCACGTTCTTCGAAGTGGATCGCCACTTCATCGTGCTGGCAGCGCTGAAGTCGCTGGCCGACGAAGGCCGCATCGAGCGCTCGCGGATGCAGGAGGCCATCGACAAGTACGGCATCGACACCGGCAAGCGCGACCCGGCCGCGGTGTAAGGCTGCCGGTGCCATGCCCGCGGACTCCCTTCCCGTGGGCATGGCGCAGGCGGCGCCGCTACGGTATCCGCTTGAACAGGTTGGTCTGCAGGATCGGCGTACCGTCGTGACCGTAGAACGCCTTGGTCTCGGTCATCGTCGTGCGATCGGCCGCCACGGTATAAATACGGGTTGAGGCCGGCGTACCGTGGTCCACCAGCTGCATCACCAGGGTGTTCGGCGCTGGCAGTTTCAGGTTGGCCTTGTCCGCGCCGTAAGTACCGGACAAGGGCCCCGGCGTGCCGTCCAGCGCCAGCGTGCCGTCGGACTTCATGGTCTTGCCGTCGTGCAGGACGATGTCCACGTGTGAACTCCAACGCCCCGCACCGGCGTCCTTGAACTCGAGCACCACGTGCTTCGGGCGCTGCGCTTCGGGAAGCGCAGACGTGGCGATATCCAGCGACCAGCGCCCCAGCAGCGGTGAGGGCGAAGCTTCCACTGCCAGCGCCGGAACGGCGGAGAGCGAAAGCGCAGACAACAACACAGCGGACAACAGTTTCATACGTTGCTCCGTTCCAGTGAAGAAAGCGCTGCGTAACGCGTGGTGGGGGGCAGCAGGGCGAATGCTGCACGCCTGCGGCAGGGGGTGCAAGCCACTCGCTGAATGCCTGACCACCCGTCATGTCAGGACGATGTCACACAGGGGTAGTAGAACGATCCAGCATCTCCGGCTCTTCCCCCAGTACACGGCGTTGAACGCGCAGCCCTCGCCACGGCACCTCTATGCCGCCGGCCACTTTGCCCGCACCCTGGTCTGGTCGTTCGTGGATCTGGTGCTGGGCTACTACCTGCACGCCCGGCTGGGGCTGTCGGCGGCCCACACCGGCCAGCTGCTGGCCATTTCACTGGCCTACAGCAGCCTGCTCGATCTGCTGCTGGCCGCCGTATTCAGCCGCCTGCGCAACCAGCAGCGCCTCGCCCTGCGCCTGCAGCTCATCGGCGGGCTCGGCACGGCGGCCAGCGCCTGCCTGTTGTTCAGCCCGGGCAACGCGGCCGAACCTGCCTTCCTGCCATTGCTGGTCGCATCGTTGCTGTTCCGTAGCTGCTATGCGGTCTACGACGTGGCGCAGAACGCGTTGACTTCGTTGCTGCCCCGTGACGAGGACGAGGCCATGCGCTATGTCTCCACGCGCGCCGTGGTGGTACCCATTTCCAAGCTGTGCATTGCCGCGGCGCTGTTCGGCGTGGTCGGTGCGCCTGCGTCCCAGGGTAGTGGCGACGCGTTGCTGATCTGCATGATCATGGGCGTGCTGATCGCGGCCGCCGCGCTTCCCCTGGCCTGCGTCGCAACACCGCCACGGCCTTCCGCAACCAGGACGTCCGCTGCTGTTGCCCTGCCCCTGCCGGTGCTGCTGCCGGTTCTGCTGGCCGCAGCGGCAGAGACGGCGCTGGTAGGCCTGGCCGGGCGTCTGTTCCCCTTCGCCGAACACGGGGCAGCACTGACCTTCGCGATGGTGGCGGGCATGGTACTTGCCCCCTGGCTCTGCCTGCGCCTGCGTACAACGCTGCACAGCGAGACCGGGATGCTTGCGCTCATGTCGGTGCTGGCCGTCGCCGCGGTTGGCGTGTACCTGGCCATCCCCTCCACCCCCATAGCGATTGCATGTGCCGCCATCCACGGGACGGCGGTGGCCAGCGTCGGCCTGGTGCTGTGGCGACGCACCGCGCTGATCGCCCGTCGCCATGCCATCCATTGCGGACGCGACGATGACCTCAGCTGTTTTGCACTGCTCACCGGAACCATGAAGCTATCCATCGCGGCCTCTTCGTTGCTGCTGGGCGAAGTGCTGCCCGGTATACAGGCGGGCGATCCGGGCACCGCGGCCGCCCTGGTCTCGCTGGTCGCCGCCGGCAGCCTGCTTTCGCTGGCCGCATTGGCCTGGCCCATCCCGCCAGCACGCACCGAGGGCCTGCAACCGTGAGCCTGGCCCCGACATCGCGGCTGCGCCGCAAGCCTCTGATCGCGCTGGATGCGGACCACAAGCGCATCATCTGGCTGTTGCGCACGATGGGCGCCGTTCCCCGCATCACCATCGCCCACCAGCTGGGCATGCACAACGGCGCGTTGACCCGCCTCGCGCGTGAACTGCTGATGCTGGAAGTGGTCGAGGAACAGGGACAACTGTCCGATGGCCAGCGCGGCCGTCCCTCGGTGCCACTGGCGCTGTCCGGTCGGGGCGGCTATGCCGCCGGTGCCACGGTGCATCCCGGTTGGCTGGAGATCGCACTGGTGGATTTCGCCGGCCAGGTCATCGCCCGCGATGCCACCGCATTCGACAGCGCAGATCCCCTCGATTTCGTCCATTGCGTGGACCAGCGCCTGCGCAGCCTCACCAGCAGCACCGGACTGATGCGCGCGCGCTTCCTGGGCCTCGGCGTGGCCGTTCCGGGGCCCGTGGTCGAAACCGGTCCGGCACGCCGGCACGCGGTGGACTGGCTGCATGGCTGGCGCGATATCGACAACGACCAGTTCTTCGAAGACTACTTCGGCTTCCCGGTGTGGGTGGACAACGATGCAACCCTGGCGGCGTTGGCGGAGTACTACGATAGCGGGCTGATCCGCGACTGCGCTTCGGCGCTGCTGCTGTATGTCGGCCACGGCGTGGGTGGCGGCGTGATCCACCGGCGTGATGTGATGCGCGGTGAGTTCGGCAATGCAGGCGACATCGGCCGCCTGTTCCGCATGGACGCACCGCGCCCCTCGGGCATCGACCTGCTGGCCACGTTGCGCGACGCCGGCGCCGGGATTCCTTCCTTGTTCGAGCTGGAGGCCTGCCTGGAAAGTCATGCCGGCATCATCAGGGCCTGGGCCGAACGCGCCGGAAACCAGCTGGGCACAGCGGCCAATACCGGCGTGGCGTGGCTCGATCCGGGCGCCGTGATCCTGTCCGGTTCGCTGCCCCGTCAGGTACTGGAAGCGTTGGGGCAACACCTGCAGCAGCCGGCACGCTGGAGCAGCGCGCTGGACAGCCTGCGCCTGCCGCAGGTGCATGTGTCACGGCTGGGAGGATCCGCGGTATCGGTGGGCGCAGCGCTGCTGCCGATCCACCAGCTGGGCGCCGATGCCATCGTTTAATTGTTTATTTCCGCCGAAGTAAACAATTCCGTCATCGCCCGAACCTAGCGTGCAGCGGTCCCCCTTCCCTGCATGGCCGCCCTCCGATGAACATCAACCCCCTGGTCCTGGGAATCTCCCTGGCCTTGATATCCCTGCACGGCACCGCTTCTGCGCAGGACGCCTCCGCCCAGAACCAGGGCAGCACCGACGCCGCGACGTTGGATGCGGTGGTGGTCACCGGTGCAGCACGTACCCAGCGTCGTTTCGATGCGTCCTTCGCGGTCAATTCACTGAGCCGCGAAGACGTGCAGAAACTCGCACCAAAAAGCTACGCCGACCTGCTCGGGTCCGTGCCCGGCATCCATGTTGAGGCCACCGGAGGCGAGGTGCAGAACATCACCCGGCTGCGCGGCATTCCCACCGATCGTGGCTTCATCGCCTTCCAGCAGGACGGCCTGCCCCTCTACCAGGAGCTGGATGGCCACTTCTTCAACTCCGGCGACGGCATGAACCGGTTCGACGTGATGAACCAGCGGGTGGAGATCGTACGTGGTGGCCCGGCGCCGATCTATGCAAGCAGTGGCGGCGCCATCGTCAACAACATTCTGGCCGAGGGCTCCGAAGAGACCCACGGCAAGGCCCAGCTGACCGTCGGTGACACCGGGCTGTACCGCGGCGAGATGTACCAGTCCGGCGCCCTCGGCAAGGACACCTTCTACGCGGTCGGTGGATTCCTGCGCCAGCACGATGGCTACCGCGACAACGGCTTCCCGAACGACAAGGGCGGGCAGATACGCGGCAACATCAAGCACTACTTTGACGACACCAGCTGGTTCAAGGTCAGCGGTACCTTCGTCGATGACCACAATACGTTCTACCTGCCGATCCCGGTCGCCGATCCGCGCAATCCCAGCGTTCCGCTGGACCCGTACATCGACTACTTCGACGGTACGCTGAACTCGCCGTCGCTGCGCAGTGTCAACCTGAAGTACCTCGATGGCGGCGGCGTCCTGCAGGGCATGAACCGCGACCTGGCTGATGGCCGGAACATGCGCTTCGGCAACATCGGCTTCCAGTACGAGAATACCGCCAGCGATTGGACGATCTCGCTGAAAACCGGCTACACCAAGGGCCGCAACACCTTCGATGCACTGTACTCGACCACCAACCCGGTCGACGCACGCACCTTCGCCAACGGCTATCTGGGTGCAGCCCGTACCGCCTTCGGTGGCGGCGTCGCACGGATGGGCTACGCCCTGGCCGGCAGCAACGGGGCGAGCGCCTACGATCCCTATGCCGACTCCGGCCTGGTGATCTCGGCGCAGTACCGGGCCGCAGATTCGGATTTCTACTCCGGCCAGGCCGACTTCAGTGCGACGCGGTTGTTTGAAACGGCCTGGGGCAGCCACGATCTGAACATCGGCGCATACACGGCCTTCTTCGGCACCACGGCCTTCAGCCTGTACCAGGACATGCTGATGGAGATGCGCGGCAAGCCACGCCTGCTGGATCTGGTGGCCTACGGCAACGATGGCACCGCGCTGGGTTATGTGACCGACAAGGGCACGCTGCGTTACACCACCACCTTGAATCGTGGCAAGGTCGATGCCCGCATGTTCGCGGTGTATGCCAATGACACATGGGCACTGACGGACCGCTTCAAGCTCGACGCTGGCATCCGCCATGAACGCTATCGCTATGAAGGCTACGCAGAGCAGACCGCCCAGGTCGACCTCGGCGACCGCAGCACACTGGCCGACAACACCACGCGCCGGTTCACCGGCGTCGTCCAGAACCATCGCCTGGATCCGTCCGCGACCAACTGGACCGTGGGTGCGAATTTCGATTTCACCCCTTGGGTGGGCGCCTACGCCCGCGTCTCGCACATGGAGATCGTTCCCAACTCGTCAGTGGCACGCTCGATCGATCCCACCATCGTGCAGACCCAGCTGGACCAGTACGAGCTGGGCCTGAAGGCCGGATTCGGCCGGTCCTACCTGTACCTGACCGCGTTCTACACGAAGTTCGACCCGCTCAACGCCTCGTTCGTGGCGTTCAACCCGACCACCGGCCGCAATGACCAGTCGGTGCCGTTCATCGGTACCGCCGTCTCCAAGGGCATCGAACTGGATGGGCTGTTCCGGCCGCTGGACTGGTTCAGCATTGCCGGCTCGATCACGATCAGCGATCCGCAGTACGACAGCCTGCAGAACGATTCCGGTGCCGATCCGGCTGCCGTCAACGGCAAGCAGATTGTTCGCGAACCCAAGCTCTACGGCAACCTCCGCCCGACCTTCAGCTTCCAGCACGGCCAGGACCAGTTCGAGACCTGGCTGCGTTATGACGTGGTCGGCAAATCCTATGTTGATCTGTTCAACCAGACAGCGCTGCCCGCCTACCAGACCCTCGGCCTGGGCGTTTCATGGAAGCGCGGCAACTGGGGCGCACAGCTGGTGGGCGACAACCTGACCAATGAAAAGGGACTCACCGAGGGCAACACCCGCACCGACGCCCTGGCCGGACAGGGTTCGGCCGAGGCAATCTATGGACGGCCGCTGTTCGGCCGCAACGTCCGCCTGATGGTCAGCAGGAGCTGGTGATGCATCGACGACTTGCCTTGTCCCTTGCCCTGCTCGCCACGGCAGTGCTGCCGCTTGCGGCGGCGGCCGACGACCGCGACAGCGCCGCGCTGGCCGCACGCCTGTTCCCGACCCTCATGCAGTTGAAGCCCGATACGCTGCCCGGCGATGCGCGTGCCCTCCTGGCCGACCGCATGCAGCAGCTGGCCGGCTGCCGGACCGCCACCTGCACGCTCGCGTCCGCACGCTGGACGCCCACGCAGGCCGGCCTGTTGACCGCCGCGGCTCCCGCGCACGCCCAAGCCATCGAACGGGAACTGGCAGGCCTCAACAACATTCTCTCCGTCTATGGCCAGGGCCTGCCGCCCCGCTACGACGCCATCGACGGCCCGGTCGGCGCGGCGGGCAGCACGCGACTGGCCGGCGACGTCGCCATTGCCATGCAGATGAGCGAGGTGGACGCCAGCGCGGCCTACACCGCCTTCGATCGCAGCATCGCGGTGGCGGTGGGCCTGCTCGATGCCAATGACCGCCTCGATGCGATCCGTTTCGAGCCCATCAGCGCGGGGATGAACGCCGCGCCGTTTGCGCGTGCGCGGCAGCTCGATTGGAATGCGCATCCGTACACCGCGATCATCGTGCTGGGCCAGGGACCGGATGAACTGACCACCCCGCTCAGCGCCGGCAGCAAGCTGCGCCTGAAGGCGGCCGCGCAGCGCTACGCGGCAGGTGATGCGCCCTTCCTCATCGTCTCGGGTGGTGCGGTACATCCGCGCGGCACCCGCAGCGTCGAAGCGGTGCAGATGCGCGAAGCGCTGATGGCACGCTTCGGCATTCCCGCAGATGCGATCATCATCGAGCCGTATGCCCGCCACACCACCACAAACCTGCGCAATGCAGCCCGGTTGCTGGCGGCCCTGCAGGCACCGCCGCGGCAACCGGCACTGGTGGTCAGCAGTCCGTCGCATATCGATTCGGTCGCCAGCAGCGCCTTCAGCGAGCGCAACCGCCATGAACTGGGTTACGTTCCGGGCAAGGTCGGTTCACGCGTTTCGCCCTACGCAATCCCGTTTGTGCCGGCTCCCGAATCGCTGCGCATCGATCCGATGGATCCGCTGGATCCCTGACTCGCGCGACGGCATCGTCAGTAGCCGACCTTCACCGTGAACATCACGTTTCGCGGTGCCCCGTACCAGCCCTGGTTGTAGAAGCCGATCTGCGAGTAGTAATGGCGATCAAACAGGTTGTTGATGTTGACCGCCGCCGACACATTGGAACTGAACTGGTAGCGCGCCATCAGGTTCACCAGTGCGTAGCTGGGCTGCTCCACCGGCACCCGGCGATTTCCGGGCGCGGTGGCGGTCTGGTACATGCGGTTCTGCCAGTCCACGCCACCGCCGATCGTCAGCCGGTCCCAGGTACCCGGCAGCCGCCAGGTGGTGAACAGCTTGAACAAGCTGCGCGGCTTGGCGGTGTTGATCGCCCTGCCCTGCGCGTCCTGCGCGATGAAGGTGGTGAAGCTGGTGCCCAGGCTCCAGCCCGGCAGTGGTTCGCCGGCCAGTTCCAGTTCCAGGCCGTCCACCGTTGCGCCCTTCACCGCACGATACGCCGCCTGCGTACTGCCCTCGACCAGACCACCCGTGGCCTCGGCGAGATTGTCCTGCTGGGTGCGGAACAGCGCCGCCGACGCATTCAAGCGCTCCTGCAGCCAGCTGCCCTTGAGGCCCAGCTCATAGCTGCGGCCGCTGACCGGGTCGAGGATCTGCCCGGATTCATTGCGGTTGTTCTGCGGCTTGAAGATACCGGTGTAGCTGGCGTAGACGCTGCTGTAGCCGTTGAGGTCCCAGACCACACCGGCATACGGCACGAACTCGTTGCGGTAGCGGTACTTGCGCTTGCTGCCGAAGTAGACCTGGTCGGTCTCCCAGTTGCTCAGGCGGCCACCGACGATCACATGCAGCGGATCAGCCAGCGACAGCCGCACCACCGCATAGGCACCGCTCTGATGATTGTCCAGATCATCGGCCTGGGTCTTGCTGCTGGCCCACACCGGTTCCGGCGTACCGGGCCCGTGCCAGTCCAGGTAGCTGGCCAACGGCGGCAGCGGCGCCAGTGCGCGGTACTGCCCCAGTGCGATCTCGTCGCGTGAGCGCGACCAGCCGACGGACGCAGTGTGCTGGCGGCCGAACAGCTGGAAGGGACCGGTCAGACTGACACTGACCGCCTCGCGGCGCACCGGACCGTCGTAGCGGGTGAAGCTGTTGCCTGCAGGCATGGCGCCGGTAACCGGATCGGGATAGCCGCCCCGGTAGAGATGCTTCATCTCCATGTCGGTATGCGAGCGGCTGTAGGACACGCGCGCCTGCCAGTCGTTGCCGAAGCGGTGGTTGAAATCGAAGAAGCCGTTGCGGGTGTCGGTGGTCATCCGTGCCCACGGCGCGGTGGCCGATACCGAGCGGTCGAAGCCGGTACGCGTGCCGTCGGCGTTGAACAGCGCGAAGCCGCTGCCGAAGCCACGATTGTCGTTGGCCTGGTAAGAGATACCGGCGATCAATCCGGTGTCCTCGCCCAGGTCCACGCTGACCACGCCGTAGAACGTCTTCGCGGTGCTGTCCAGGCCAGCGGTGTAGCTGTCGCCCTCTGCCTGCGCAGCGACCACACGACCACGCACACGCCCTTCCCGGCTCAGCGGGCTGGACACATCCACCCAGGCGCGGCGTGCGTCCCAGCTGCCGAGGCTGATGCCGCCACTGGCAGCAAAGTCACGCAGCGGGCGCTTGCGAACGTAGTTCACCGCAGCCGACGGATTGCCGGCACCGGTCATCAGGCCATTGGCACCGCGCACGATCTCGATGCGGTCGTACACCACCATGTCCAGGTTGTTCTCGCCGAAGTTCCATGGCGACAGCACCGGCATCACCACGCCATCGAACTGGTAGTTGTCGATGTCGAAGCCGCGTGCCGAGAACGAGTAGCGGTTGGCATCACTGCGCGTGACCGAGATGCCCGGAGCAGTGGCCAGCGCATCGGCGGTGCTGAGCAGGCCCCGGTCCTCGATCTGCTGGCGGGTGATGACGCTGACCGACTGCGGCGTCTGCCGCGAGGTCAGCGACAGCCCCGTCGCCGTGCCCATGGAGTCAGTGGTGTAGGAACGCGAGGATTCGGTGCTGCCATCGAGGTCGGCCGTGACCTGCACGGTGGGCAACTGCGAGGTGTTCGCGGCGGGGGCGCGCTCGGCGCCGTGGGCAGTATTGAACAGCGCCAGGGTCGTGCCGATGGCGGTTGCCAGGGCGCGCGGGCGGATACAGGCGGGCATGGGAGATCCAGCAGGAGGGAAAGGCTGGATGAGAATTATTGTCATTTGAGCGTGAGCACACGTATGCGCGGACGCAGCAGATGTATGCGCGCTGCCGACGCTGATCGGGAGTCAGCGCAGCTGGCTGGGCGCGATGCCGTAGCGCGCACGGAACGCGGTGGCGAAATTCGTGGCGTGCCGGTAGCCGACGAAATGCGCGGCCTGCTGCACACTGCAGCCCTGCCGCAGCTGCTCACAGGCCAGTTGCAGGCGATGCTCGCGCAGCCAGCCGAACACCGAGCACTGATACACCTGCTGGAACTTCAGGCGCAGGCTGCTTGGGCTCATGCAGGCCAGGCGCGCCAGATCCTCCAGGCAATGGTCGGCGGCTGGAGCCGCCTGCAGGCAATCCATCACCCGCTGCAGCATGCGGCGGTCACGTGCTGAAACACGCAGGTCCGGCGATGCCTCCCGCGCAGGCGACCCCAGCGCCAGGGCCAGCATCTGCAGGCCGATACCCTCGCACAGCAGTGCATGCATCGCGCCGTGCCAACTGCCCGACAGCAGCTGGTCGGCGGCGTGCTCGAGGTGCCCAGGCACCTGCCAACCACGCAACCGCGGGTGACCGGTGCGGTGCGCGGTGGACAGCAGCTCGCTGATCATCGGGTCGTCAATCCCGTCGGGTGCCTCCAACGAGACATTCAGGCTGCGCATCCGCTGCCCTGCGGGATGAATCGCGGTCATCGGCGCCGCCTCGGCCAGCACCATCGCGCCGGCACCCGGGCTCATGCCGATCACCGCCTGCCCCGCCAACCGGGCCCCTGCGCGTCCCTCCAGCATCACGATCGCCGAGAAGGCCGGCGGCGATTCCGAGGTTGCCTCGAACGGCTGATGGGCGATCACGTCCGACAGCGCCAAGGTCATGCCCGGGCGCAGGCGACGCTGCTCCACCCTACCCTGCACGACGCACTGTTCACCCGACAGATCGGCGGCCAGCGCAGGCAGGCGATAGCGGAAGCCGCTGCTGCGGCCCAGGCGATCGAGGTCGGCAAGGGTGAGGTTGAGCATGATGGGACCAGGCTGGATCGTCCTGCATTTTCATATGCGAACCATTCTCATATCCAGCCTCTGCCGCAAGGCCCATTCCACCCTTGTCGATACAAATAGTTACGTTATAACATTTCACATTGTTTTCACGGATCGTGCCATGCGTCGCCACCTGCTTGCTGCTGCCATTCTGTTCGCCGTCCACACCGCACAGGCTGCGGACGAACCCACCCTCCCCACCCTCCAGGTCCAGGCCTCCCAGCCCTCGCGCATCGACAGCCGGGTCACTGTCGACAACCCACAGGCGCAGAACCGCACCCTCGGCGGCTTGCTCGAACACGTCTCCGGCGTGCAGAGCAGCGCCTTCGGGCCAAACGCGGGCGCTCCGGTCATCCGCAGCCTCAGCGGCAACCGCGTGCAGATCCTGCAGGACGGCCAGTCCATCCTCGGCATGAACGCGATCAGCGGCGACATCAACATTCCGTTCGATCCGCTGTTCGTACGCAGTGTGACCGTCAACAAGTCCTCCGACACCGTGCGCTACGGCGGCAATGCGATCGGCGGCAGCGTGGAGATCGATCCGGGCCTGATCTCGCGCAGCATGGAAGACAAGGACCAGTCGATGGAACTGGTCCTGCGCAAGGGCTTCAATGCCGCCGACGCGCAGGGCTTCCGCATGAACTTCAACAACCAGCGCAACCTCTCGACCAACCTGCAGGTCTCGCGCCAGCGTATCTCGCACTACGACATCCCCGGCAACAGCAAGGCCAGTGTCTGCAACACCGGGCTGTTCCCGCCCACCGGCGGCGTCAACTCGGCGCTGGCCGACAGCTGCCAGAAGGAGGCGCGCGTCCAGCATATCTACAACAAGGCCTCGCAGCCCTACATCGACCAGTTCATGACCGAAAACCCGGACTGGGCCGATGGTGATTTCTCGTTCTACACCAACAACCCGACCTCGGTCTGGCAGCGCCGTACCTATATCAATCCGGTCAATCCGGCCTATGTCGCCGGCACGCCGTCATACGTACAGAAGCAGATCAACAATGATGTGACCCCCGACTATCACCACCGGTTGGGCAACAGCTACGCGCGCAATTCGCAGGTAGCGTTCGGGTCGACCCTGTTCTTCGACCGTGGTTACGTGGGTGTCAGCATCGATGCCAAGGACAGCGAATACGGTGTGCCGGGGTTCTCGATGCAGAATCTGTCGTTCGGTTCCAACTACGCCAACGCCTTGCCGGTGGGCGTGGTGATCAAGCAGGAACGCTACGCACTGGAAGCCCTGTTGCGCGATCCGCTGCCGTGGTTCGAGCGCGCCGAACTGCGGGTTTCGAAGCTGGACAACACCTCGGGCGAACGGCTGGGTGCCACCCGGGCCAACGACTATGATTTCGAGAGCACCCAGGCCGAGCTGCTGCTCAGCCATCAGCGCGTCGGTCCGCTCAGCGGCCTGCTCGGTTTCAGCCACCAGTCGCGTGATGTCACCGGCAGCGGCTCGCTACGCTACCTGCCTGACGTCGACACCCGCAGCAACGCGGTGTTCCTGAAAGAGACGCTGGACGTCGGCTGGGCCAGTTTCGACGCTGGCGTGCGCCACGAGCGCGTTGACCATGACCTGCAACCAAGCCGCTTCAAGACCGCGCGCAATGCCGCCAACACGAAACTGCTGGACCGCGACTACCGGCTCAACAGCTACAGCCTGGGATCGTATGTCGAGCTCGGTCCGTTGTTCGCCGCCAAGGTGCGCTACGCGTCCTCGCAGCGCGCACCGGACATCAACGAGCTGTATGCGAGCAATGCTCACTATTCGGTGATGACCCAGGAAGAAGGCAACCAGAACCTCAAGCCGGAACGCGCGAAGAACCTGGAACTCACCGGCCTGTTCCACCTCGGTGGTTTCGAACTGTCGGCCACCGCGTACCGGATGAAGTACGAGAACTATCTGTACCTGGGTTACTCGGGCGTGCAGACCGCCAACCGCCTGCCGCTGAAGTACTGGAAGCAGACCGACACCACGGTGAAGGGCTTCGAGATCGATGCCTCGCAGGCACTGGAGCTGGGCCGCTATGGCACATTGAACATCTCCGCTTTCGCCGACCTGGTGAAGAACAAGGCCGACCACCCCGATTCGCTGCGTGCCCACAATGACGGCGAGTACCTGCCGAACATGCCCACCAACCGCTACGGTGCCAACCTGCAATGGCAGCGCGAAGGCTGGAAGGCGCAGCTTTCAAGCACCTACTACGACACGCAGAAATACCTCGGCCGCAATGTCAGCGAGGAAGTGCCACTGGATGCGTTCAACCTGGTCGACCTGCAGGTCAGCCGTGAGCTGCCGGTACGCAACAGCTACATCGCCGGCATGGAGGTGTTCGTCAACGGCAGCAATCTGCTCAATGAAGAAGCACGGCCACACAACTCGCCGCTGAAATACATCGCGCCGTTGCCGGGGCGTGGTTTCCAGGTAGGTGTGACGGTAAGGCTCTGACGGCCAACCGATGGCGCCACCCGCGGTTCGATGAACTGCGGGCTGGGCGTAGTGGCGGCGACGTTGCGCTTCAAAGGCGTTCTGATCCACCATCAGCAGAAAATGGAGATGGCAATGAACTGGATGCACCCCCTGTCACTTGGCCTGTTGCTGTGCCTGTCGTCCAGCGCCAATTCGGCCTCCGCGATCGTCTACGACGAGGATGGCCGCTATGGATACTCCTTGAACCAGGGCACGCTGTCTGCAGCGATGCAACGCGCACTGCAGCACTGCGCCATTCGGTCCCGCAACTGCGCGCAGACTGCCACGACCACCGCGGTGGGATATTCGGCAATCGCTACCGGCACCGTCGCCATGGGCTTTGCACTTGGGGAAAAGACGGCGGACGCCGCACAACGCAAAGCGGAAAGAATCTGCAGGCAACGTGCCAATGACTGCACACTGGCAATTCTCTGGCGCGAAACGCCAAGCGGCATTGCGCCGCCCGCTCATCCGGGTCATGCGGTGCCGGAGCCCAGGCTCTATTCCTCGCCCGAAGTCGGGCAGGACGCGGCTGGCACCACCCACTAGACCTGCGCAACGCCCGCGCGGCGCGGCCGTGCGTTACCGCGTTGAACAAAGAAAAACGCCTGCAGATCGAAGATCTGCAGGCGTTTCCTTGCATCTGGCGGAGTGAGAGGGACACTATGCGACCCAACCCAAATCACTGAAGTTGTTAGGTTTTTTCGACCTTGACACCCGCAGAGTGTGTCCAAGGGAGTGTCCAATTTAACTGGTGTCTCCTTGTGTTTCTAGTGGCATGTGCCGCCTTCAGCCGATGACCGGCAGCTCCTGTTCCCAAACTCTGCACATGCCTTCCATCTGCATCACGCTCCCGATGCTCATTAGACTACCCTTGGCCCCCACGTCGACTTCAGCGTCAGGTGCCCCACCTTATGAAGCAAAACGGCTGAAAATTGATCATATGCACCGAGATCATTGTGCAGCAAGGGTGTTTTTCGCCAGGAAAAGATCTCCCGTCTCGTCGCAACATCATCGCAACACTTTCAACTTAGTCGATTCAGTCCTCCGGACTACTTCTTAGGCTTCCAGTTCGACACCGAAAACGTCTTGCGACACCTTGTACCTCAGCTCACGGTCCTGACCTTTGACATTGCAGCCAGCACTGAGCGCAACGCTTGCTGCGCACGAAGATTCTCAGCCGGCATGCCAATGCTAATCCGCACCCACCTCCCGTACGGCGCGAACACACGCGCCACGCGCACGCCTTGCTGCTGCAGCGCGGCGGCCACCTCGGTATGCGCATGGCCGCTGTCGAAGAACACGAAATTCGCCGCTGCCCGCGTCGAGCGCAGGTGCAGCGACGCCAGCACCGCCTGCCACCGCTCACGTTCGACGGCTACCTGCGCACGCACGCGGGCCACATGGGCGGTGTCGACCAATGCGGCACTGGCCGCCGCCAGCGACAGCTGGTTCTGCGCATGCGCACCGCCCACGCCGCGCGCGCGCAGTGCATCCGCCAGCCCGCGCGGCGCCAGTGCATAGCCCACCTGCAGCCCGGCCAGTGCGTGGATCTTGCCCAGCGTGCGGAACACCACCACGTTCTGGCCCTGGCGCAGCAGGCGCACCGCCGTAAGCCCGGCGGCATCATCGCGGTAATCCAGATAGGCCTCGTCCACGATCACCAGCGTCTTCGCCTGCGCGGCGGTGACGAACGCATCGAACGCGGCGCCGGAGCTGAGCGTGCCGGAAGGATTGTGCGGATTGACCACGAACAGCGCGCGCGTGTCTGTACCGACGGCGGCCAGCAATGCCGGCAGATCGTTCTCCAGGGCGGCGTTCAGCGGCACTTCCACGGCCCGCCCGCCGAAAGGTGCCGCCGCCTCCACCAGCGCACCATAGCCGGGCACCGAATAGATGAAGCCGCCGACACCCTGGCTCAGCGCAAGGTGCTGGCCCAGCGCTTCAAGCACCTCCCCCACGATCACCTGCTCGGGCGCCACGCCTTCCAACACGGCAATCTGCCGTTGCAGCGCCAGCAGTTGGTCATTGCCCACGTAGCGCGGCGCCTCGGCCAGCGCTCGCTGCACGGCCGGGGCCACGCGTGGCGAGGGGCCATAGCTGCTTTCATTCAGATCCAACCGCAGCAGGCCGGTCGGCGAAGGGGCGGCAGCTGGCGTGGCGGCGGACGTGCGCCCGGCCACGGCGGCCAGCGCCACGGCGGCCGCGCCAGCCACACCGGTGCGCAGCCAGCGGCGGCGGCTGGGGTCCAGCGGTGCGATATCACTGCGGTGTGCGGTGCTCATCGGCAGGGTCTCCATCAGAAGCGGGTCTCCACCCGTGCGTAGTAGTAGGTACCGCTCCAGCCATAGGGCGACAGTTCGCTGTACGGGAACACCCCGAAAGTATCCGCACCGGACACTTGTGGCGTGGTGGCGATGTTGCGGGCGGGATAGGTGTTGAACAGGTTGTTGGCACCAATCACCACGGTGATCGCCTCGCTGGCGCGGAACGCGATGTCCAGGTCGGTCACCCAGCTGGCGTCCAGTTTCTGGATCACATCCAGATTGCCCGCCGTGCCCGCCTCGGTCGGCAGCGTGCGGAAGCGCGTGCTGCCCTGCGCGAACAGCGCGACGTTGGCCGGGCTCTGGTTGGTGGCAGCCACCCCTTCGATCTCGCCATACCGGTGCGTGCCCAGATGCACGCCCCAACGGCCAACATCCCAGGCCAGCGCCAGGGTCAGGTTGTCGCGGGGCTGGCCTTTCTCCACGCGCGTGCGCTCGGTGACATCGAACAACGGCGTGCGCACGCCCAGCGCGGTCAGCTGCGACGGCGTGGCGGCTACGCGGGTCAGCTCGGTCTTGTTGCGGTTGTAGCCCAGCGTGGCGGTCAGGCGGCCGTGCTCGGCCAGCTCCCAGCGGTAGCGGGCCGACACGTCGATGCCGGTGGTGCGGGTGTCGGCCGCGTTGCTGAAATAGCGCACGCTGGTGACCCCCGGCGAGCCCAGCGACGCCAGGTAGTTGCGGATGGCATGCGAGCCGGCCGCATCGACGAAGTTGCTGGACAGGAAGATACGGTCATCGATATCGATGCGGTACACATCCAGCGAGGCGCTCAACCCGCCCACGCCCCAGGTCAGGCCGGCGGTGAGGTTGGTGGCCTTCTCAGGGTCCAGCGGACGCGCGCCCAGCGCACGGGCCTCCACCGATCCTACCGGCGCGGTGCGCACCAGCACGTACTCCGGCACGCCGGTGATCGCATTGTTCAACGTGCGGCTGCTGGTGGAGCTGAAGTACTGCTGGGCCAGCGCCGGCGCATGGAAACCGGTACTGGCCGAGGCCCGCAGGGCCAGCCCGCCCTCAAGCTGGTAACGCAGCGCCAGCTTGCCGTTGGTGGTGCTGCCGAAATCGCTGTAGTCCTCCCAGCGCCCGGCCAGCGACACCAGCAGGCGGTCGGTCAACTCGGTTTCGGCCTCCGCGTACGCCGAAACGTTGTGCCGCTGGTAGTTGCCCGCGTCCACCGGCTGGATGCCGGCAAACCCCTGCGAGCCGATGGTCGGCACGCTGCCGGCAGACGGACCATCAAGCACCCGGTACGGACCCCACACATACGAGGCCAGTTCACCCGCGCGGATGCCGTAGGTATCGCGGCGGAACTCGGCGCCCACTGCCAGCCGCAGCGGGGCATGCCAACCGATGTCGAAACTGTTGTTCGCATCCAGGTTGGTGGTCCACTGCGAGGCCAGCAGCGCGCCGTTGTAGAACGCGGTGGGGCTGTCCGCCCCCAGCGTGGCGTTGAGCGTGTTGCGGGTGCGGTAGACCAGCTTGTTGCGGCCATAGACGCTGCTCAGGTCCCAGTGCCAATTGCCGGCCAGGCCCTTGATGCCCGCGCCGAACGAACCGTTGGTGCTGCGCGTGTCCACCCACGGCAGGAAGCCATCGGGGTAGATAGCACGCACGTTTTCCGGCTGCCCGGCACGGCGCAGCGAGGCGTTGGAACTGCCCTCACTGACCCCGTAGCCACCGAATGCGTAAGCCTCGAGTCCCTCGGCCCAGGGCAACGGCTTGCGCAGGTTGCCGAACACGGTCTTTTCCACGGTGTCGGCCGAGTCGGCGAAGCGCCACAGCGCATCCCGGTCGATGGTGGCCTCGCGCGGGTCGGCCACCGCACCACTGGCCGCCCCTCCGATCGGTGCCAACCCGGTACCGGAGCCGTAGGTGCCCGAGGGCGCAACCGGCGCACCGTTGCGGCCGATGCCCAAGTACTGCTGGCGCGTGTCCGGCAACGCGCGGTCGGCGGCCTTGCGGTCGCGATAATCCCACGTCAGGTGCAGACCACCGCCCCCGGCAAACACCACGCCGGTATCCAGCGTCACACTGGTGGTATCGCCACCACCATCACGGGTGCGGCCATGGCTGAAGCGCCCCTCGAAGCCATCGTCCTCGCGGAGAACGATGTTGATCACACCGGCAATGGCATCGGACCCGTACTGCGCCGACGCACCATCACGCAGCACCTCCACGCGCTGGATCGCGCTGACCGGAATGGCGTTGAGATCGGTGGAGACCGCGCCCTTACCAACGGTTCCGCCGGTGTTGACCCAGGTACTGGCATGGCGACGCTTGCCGTTGACAAGCACCAGCGTCTGGTCCGGCGACAGCCCGCGCAGCGTGGCCGAGCGGATGTGCGTGTTGCCGTCCGGTGTGGTGGGGTGCGGGAAATTGAACGAGGGCAGTAGCGCCTGCAGGATCTGGCTGATATCGGCATAGCCGCTGCTGCGGATCTCCTCGGCGCCGAGCACGTCGATGGGCACCGGTGACTCCAACACGGTACGAGCTTGGGTTCGATTGCCGAGCACACTGACCTGGTCGAGTTGAGTAATAGCGGAGGTCGACTGAGCGTTGACGGTGGTCGCCGGGAAAAGCCCGGCCAGCAGGCTGCTTGAAACGGCAATGGTTAGACGAGGTCGGCGCGACGCGAAAACGCGAGGCTGCATGGGAACTCCGGAGGTGGTCGGGCGTGCTGCCCGTTTGGGCAATCTAGGGTGACGTGGTTGCAAGGGGCAGCGCGGATCCCGCCATGGCGGAGCGTAGGCGACCATCTGCGCGATTCACCTGATGACCTTGTGCGTCCTGCGACTTTGTTGGGGGGAATCAGACTGTAGGGCTATGACCAGCGTGTACTGCGCGCAGTCAAACACATTCGCACGCAACATGCTGACCCAATAAATTTTGCGCACGCACCAATACATGAACCAAAAAATATTTAAGAATAAGTAGATTTCCTTTTATTTCGAAGCAACAACAGAGAAGTGCAACTCGATTGACCGAAGCGCGCAGAAAAAGAGCAACGTCGGCGCAGGTCACCGCCAATACAAGCCAATACAAAAGGGATCGGCCTCTGCCACACTGATGAAATCAGAGTGTCGCGTCAAATTCTCTGACTGAGAGCCATGCAACGACATGACCGCCAGCGCTTAAACCCACGCCATAGAGCTATCGAATCCTCTGCTAGCGATAGGAATCACACCACCCGCACCCTTGAGCCCCCCATTGGTTCACCGATCAATCCTGGCAGCCCCATAAGAATTCACGCGAATGATCAATAACTACAATATTGTCCACTTTATTTGCGAACAGCATCACGATTCAAAAAATTACTGATTTATCCATGGGGGTGCCTCACCGCTTTCCTCGTTGTGTGCAATGCGATGGACAGCTTCTGGTCCATGCGCGTCCTCAAACACAACGAAAGGGACTCCTGCATGAATGCAAACTCTCGCCCGCCGTTCGAGCAACCGAGGAGAGCGCTTCTCGCCACGCTCGTGACGATAGCCGCAATAAACGCTGCCCACGCGGAACAATCCGACCCCTTGGCAGGGATACAGTGGCATTTACTCAACACAGGGCAGGACGTTCCTGCAGACACGCTGCCTGTGGCTGGCAACGATCTGAACGTGGATGGCCTTTACAGGCACGGCATCCGCGGCCAGGGCGTCATCATCGGCATCGTCGATAGCGGCCTGCAGATCGCTCACCCAGACTTGGCCGCCAACGTGGCAACGGTGGCCGGCAAGAACTTCGCCAACGGTTCCAACGATCCAACACCGTTCGATCTCAACGGGAACAATCACGGCACCATGGTGGGCGGCATCGCGGGCGCGGTGGGCGCGAACAATCTGGGCGTGCGCGGCGTGGCGCCGGCCGCCACATTGAAAGGATTCAACCCGATTTCGAATGAGGCCCAAGGCGATACACTTAGCAACATCGAATACTCTTGGTGGGACGGCGCCGAATCGGAAGACATACAGGTCTCCAACAACAGCTGGGGGGTCAGGCCCGGCATTCCGAGCCTGCCGCTTGCTTACAGCCAGGACACAATCGCTGCCTATGGCAAAGCAATGTCCGGCACTCGCTCTGGCCTGGGCGCGATCTATGTGAAGGCAGCGGGCAACAACTTCAACAACGTGTCGACGCAACTTGCGGATCTCTGCACTACCGACACCAAGAAACGTGGAACCGGCTGCATACCGGCCGGCTATGACCCCCGCAACAATCTGTTCAACGTGATCACCGTGGCTGCGGTGCGTGCCGACGGTGTGCGTTCGTCGTACTCGTCAACGGGTTCCGCGCTGTGGGTCTCGGCCTTCGGCGGCGAATACGGCTGGCAGCGGCAGTACAAGCCAGATTGGCCGGCAATCTATTACGATCCCGCCATTGCCACCACCGACGTCACCAGCTGCTACGTTGGGAGCAACAAGAATACCAAGCGCGAGAATTCGCTCGACAGCAACAAATCGGCCATCGACAGCACCTGTAACTACACTGCAAAGATGAATGGCACATCAGCTGCGACGCCCATGGTGTCCGGCGTGGCGGCTCTGGTGCTGGAGACCAACCCGAAACTGTCATTCCGCGATGTGAAGTACATCCTGGCCACCACCGCCACCCGCAACGACCCGAACCGGGCGGCGGTGAAGCTAGCTGACGGCCGCACTCTCGTTCCCGGCTGGACAGTGAATGCCGCCGGCCGTGCATACAGCAACTGGTACGGTTTCGGCGTGGTCAACGCCGCGCGGGCAGTACAGGTCGCCGAGAAATTCCAGTCACTCGGCGCACTGGTGGATACCGGTTGGCGCAGCACTACGCGAACGGTCGCCATTGGCAATACCTCCTCGGCCGCTGCACGCCTGACCTTCCAGGTTGCCAACGGTGCACGCAACATCGAGAGCGTGCAGCTGGGCTTCCGGGTCAACCACAGCAACACCCGCCAGCTGCAGTTCGTGCTGGTCTCGCCCAGTGGCACGCGCAGCGTGGTGCAGCCGGCATTCACCGCGATCGGCTCTGGCCCAAATGGTGTCCAGCGCAATTTCACCAACTGGGACCTGTTGTCCAGCAATGCCTTCCTGGATGAGAACGCCACAGGCACCTGGACGCTGGAAGTAACCGACGTGGGGCAAGCCGCGAATGCTGCATCGCGTGGCAACCTCGAATTCTTCAAGATCCGCGTTCTGGGGCACTGATGATGAAGACGACCATTCTGTTGAGCACCCTCGCCCTCGCGGCGATGACCACCACCGCCTGGGCACAGAGTTC